>JBQCHG010000064.1:0-26643 GCA_051954935.1 Rhodanobacteraceae bacterium | reverse complement strand
ACCGCCTTCATCAGGCCGATGTTGCCTTCCTGGATCAGGTCGAGGAATTGCAGGCCGCGGTTGGTGTACTTCTTCGCGATGGAGATGACCAGGCGCAGGTTGGCCTCGACCATCTCCTTTTTCGCGCGGCGGGCCTTGGCCTCGCCGATGGACATCGCGCGGTTGATTTCCTTGATGTCGGTCAGCGGCAGGTACAGCGCGCGCTCGATCTCGGCGAGCTTCTGCTGCTCGGCCAGGATGTCGTCGCGGTGGTTGCGCACCGCCGGTGTCCACTTCTGGCGCTTGCGCGACAGCTCGTTGACCCACTCAAGGTTGGTCTCGTTGGACGGGAACAGGTCGATGAAATCCTTGCGCGGCATGCGGCACACGCGCGTGCAGATGTCCATCACCGCGCGCTCGTGATGGCGGATCGAAGCCACCACTTCGCGCAGCTTGCGGACGAAACCGTCGATCAGCGCGGACGGGAGTTTCAGTTTCAGGAACTCTTCCGCCATCTTGTCGCGCAACTTCTGCGACTTCTTGTCGGTGATGCCGTACTTCTCGGCGGTCTTCTGGAACTTGCCGTACTGCTCGCGCAGGACGTCCATGCGACGCGCAACTTCCACCGGATCCGGGCCGCTCGGGCCGGCATCCTCGTCGGTGGGCGTTTCTTCCTCGTCCTCGTCCTCGACCTCGGCATCGCCGTCCACTTCCGCGGCGGGCGCTGCCACGCCGAATTCCTCGGCGGGGATTTCCTGGTCGGCGAAGCCGGCGATGATCTCGCTCATGCGGCGCTTGCCATCGAGGTGCTGGTCGTACTCTTCGAGCAGCAGGCCGATCGCCCACGGGAAGCTGGCCAGCGCGGTCTGGACCTGGTTCAGGCCTTCCTCGATGCGCTTGGCGATGGCGATCTCGCCCTCGCGGGTCAGCAGTTCCACCGTGCCCATCTCGCGCATGTACATGCGCACCGGATCGGTGGTACGGCCCACTTCCGCATCCACGGCCGAGAGCATCGCGACGGCTTCCTCCGTCGCGGTTTCGTCGTCTTCGCCAGTCGCTGGCGCATCGGGCAACAGCAGCTCGGTATCGGGTGCGACTTCGTGCACCTCGATGCCCATGCCGTTGATCATGCCGATGATGTCTTCGATCTGCTCCGGATCAACGATGTCGTCCGGCAGGTGATCGTTGACTTCGGCGTAAGTCAGGTAGCCCTGCTCACGGCCTTTGGTGATCAACTGCTTGATTTCGGATTGCTGCTGGGGGAGGTTTTCCATGGGGCACCGCGAGAACGTGAACCGGCTATTTTAACGGATTTGGCGATCTTTTGACCAGATTTCAATGCATTGGTGCCCGCGCCGGAGGGTCGCGGCGGGGCAAAATTTCCATGCAAGAAACGCGCAAGCCGAGTAGCTGGTTGGCATTGCGGGCTGCGCGGGCTCCAGCCGCCATTCCCTGTCGGCGGGCCGGCCAAGCGCGCGCTAATGATCCTGCTTTTTGTGAATCGTGCGGCCAAAGCCGCCATCCGTGGCCAAGAGCTCCGTGGCCGCTTCTGGGTTCCACTCTCGAAAGAGTGGCGGGCTAACCGGGCATACTTCGGGCAGCGATCATGGAAGATCGCAAGACAAACGTAATGGGACCGTCGTTCACCAGATGTACCTGCATATGCGCGCCGAAGCGGCCGGTTTCAACCTTCCCGTGCGACGCGCGGGCCAGTTCGACAAGCCGGTCGAACCACCTGCGCCCGTGCTCGGGTGAAGCGGCCGACGTGAAGCTCGGCCGCATGCCCTTGGCGGTATCCGCGGCGAGCGTGAACTGCGGCACCAGCAACAGGCCGCCCCGGACATCGGCGAGGGAACGGTTCATGCGACCCGCCTCGTCCGCGAACACCCGGTAGCCCAGCAGGCGCTCGCACATGCGCCGGGCCTGCGCCTCGCCGTCCTGCGGCTCCACCGCCACCAGCACCAGCAGGCCGGCGCCGATCGCGCCGACGGTCTCGCCAGCCACGACGACGCGGGCTTCGGTGACGCGCTGGAGAAGGGAAATCATGCCGGGGAGAGCGTAGCAACATTCTTGGCTACACTCGCGCGATGCGTTGGTACACCCTCATCCTTTACGCGATCCTGCACGCGGCATCGAAACTGCCCCTGCGTTTCTGGCAAGCGCTGGGCGCGACGCTGGGCTGGCTGTTCTGGATCACGCATTCGCGCAAGCGGCAGATTGTGGAAGCCAATCTCTCGCGGGTGCGACCGCAGGCGGGCAGCCGCGCGCGCGCGCAACTGGCGCGCGCGTGCCTGGTCGAAACCGGCAAGTCGCTGGCCGAGGTGTTCGGCATCTGGGGCCGTGTCTCGCGCACGCTCGGGAGCGTTCGCGAAGTGCGCGGCGGAGAACTGTTCGACGCGGCGCTGGCCTCGGGCAAGGGACTGATCCTGTGCGCACCTCACCTCGGCAGTTGGGAAGTCGCCAATTACTGGATCGGCGCGCGCACCGAATTCGCCACCTTCTACACGCAGCCGCGCTACGCACAGGCCGAGGCGCTGCTGCGCCGGCTGCGCGGCAAGGGCGCCAGCGTCCAGTTTCCGATCGACGACTCCGGCGTGCGCCGCGTATTCCGGCATCTCAGCGGCGGCGGCGTGGTTTCGATCATGCCCGACCACGTGCCGCGCAGCGGCGGCGTGGTCGCGCCGTTCTTCGGCGTACCCGCGCTGACAATGAGCCTGCTGCCGCGGCTGGCGGCGCGCACCGGCGCGAACGTGCTGATGCTGTTCGTCGAACGACTGCCGAAGGCGGCCGGCTTCGTGGTCCATTTCCGCCGACTGCCGGAAACGCTTCGCGATCCCGACTTGTCCATCGCATGCACCGCCTTGAACGCCGCCGTGGCCGACTGCGTGGAAACAGCCTTCGCGCAATACCAGTGGAACTACAAGCGCTTCAAGCCGCGGCCGGGCAGCGGATTGCCGGACATCTATCTTTCCACCCGCTCGCCCGGAGCAGCGGGCTGATGCGCTGGTACGTCGCGCTGACCTGGGCGGCCCTGCGCGTGCTCGGCCTGCTGCCGTTGCGCGCGCTGCACGCGCTTGGCGCCGCGCTGGGGCAGGGTCTGTGGTGGCGCAGGCGCGCGCGCGAACGCGTGCACACGGAAGTGAACATGCGCTTCGCCTGCCCCAACCTGGACGATGCCGCGCGCGCCAGGCTCACCCACGCGTGCCTGATCGAAACCGGGCGCGCGGCCGCCGAACTCGCCGCGGTGTGGGGCCGCGACGCGGAGCGCGCGCTGCAACTGGTGCGCGAAGTGCGCGGACAGGAATTGTTCGACGCGGCGCTGCAAACGAAGCGCGGGCTGATCATCGCCGCGCCACACCTGGGTTGCTGGGAGCTGCTGAATTACTGGCTCAGCAGTCGCACGCAACTGGCGATCCTGTATGCGCCGCCACGCGACATCGCCTTTGAAGCATTGCTGCGGCGCGCACGCGGCAAGCTCGCGCCCGAACAGGTGCGCGCCGATGGCGCCGGCGTTCGCGCGCTGTACAAGCGGCTCGCGGCTGGCGGCGTGGTCGGAATCCTGCCCGACCAGCAGCCCAAGCGCGGCGAAGGCCAGTTCGCGCCGTTCTTCGGCGTGGAGGCCGACACCATGGTGCTGCTGCCGCGGATCGCGCAGCGCACCGGCGCGGACGTGCTGTTCGCCTTCGCCGAACGCTTGGCGCAAGGCGCGGGATTCCGCCTCCATTTTCGCCCCGCGCCGCAGGGCATCGCCGATCCCGACCTGCGCATAGCGTGCAGCGCGCTCAATCGCGGCGTGCAGGAGTGCGTGGAACTTGCCTTCGCGCAGTACCAGTGGACGTACAAGCGCTGGTCGGATCGGCCGGATCCGGGCGAGCCCGATCCGTATTGGGTGGCGCGGAACAAGGCCGCGCAAGGCACGAAGTAATTACAATCGCTCGCTGCGATCCACCGCGATCAGCGGCGCGAACAATTGTCCGGACTCCAGATCGCGCGCGAACAGCATCGCCTGGAAGCGCTCGCCCATTTCGCCGGGCAAGGTGAGCTTCTTGACCTGCTGTGCGAGCGCATAGCGCGCGACCTCGTCCGGGGCCTGTGCATGGGCTTCCGCGAACACACCATCCAGCCCGCTCGCCATCAGGAACTGTGCCTGGCTCGCATAGCTGACGAAATCGAACCCTGCCGCGATGCCCGCTTCGATCAACGCGGTGAAGTCCACGAATGCGGTGATGTCCTGCAGGCCCGGATGCCACAGCGCGTCACCCTGCGCGCGATGACGGTAATGGCACACGAGCGTCCCGTCCCGGCGCTCGGGAAGATAGAACTCGCGGCGTGGATAACCGTAATCCACGAACAGCGCCGCGCCTTTCTGCAAGGTGCCGGCGATCGCCTCGATCCACCACGGCAGTTGCGGCAACACTTCCGAACGATAGCCTTCGGCGAACGGCGCGCCGAGCTTGCGCTGCAGATGGCGCACCGCGCCGGCGACCAGTGCATCCGCGGGCTGGTCCACGCGGATGAAGGCATTCCCCACATCCAGCGCGACCTGATTCAAAGCGACGTGTTCCTCGAACACTTCTCCATCGCCCACGCGGAAGCGCGTGACAGGCAACGCGTCGAGCACTTCGTTGGCGAACAGCACGCCTTGCCACTGCGCCTGTGGCGGGCGCTCCAGCCATTGCACGCGCGCGAACAACTGCGGCGGCAAAGATCGCTGCAGGAGATCGCGTTGCCGCTCGCGCAGGTCGGCGCTGGGTTCCAGAAGCCAGTACTGCAAGGGCGGCGCGCCCAGAGCCTGCAGCGCGAGCAGGCAATCGCGTGCAAACGCGCCGCTGCCGCCGCCCAGTTCGAACCACACCGCGTCCTCGCCGCAGTCGCGCAATGCGGGCGCCAGCGCGCGCGCGACGCATCGCGCGAACAGCGGGCCCAGTTCCGGCGCGGTGACGAAATCTCCCTGCGCGCCGAATTTCAGCCGTCCGGCGCTGTAATAACCGAGCCCCGGCGCGTACAGGCAGCGCTCCATGAAACGCGCGAACGGCATCGGGCCCCTGCTGCCGATCTCGTTGCGGATCAGGGCGACGAGCCGCTGCGAATGCGCGCGCTCCTCGGCACCCGGTTCGGGCATTTCGTTGCTCACGAGCATTCCATTTGCGGCCACTGCACGAATGCCGCAGGATAGCGCGGCCATGATGAAACCATCGGGACAGCCGGTCGCGCTGGTCACCGGCGCCGCCAGGCGCGTCGGCGCGGCGATCGCACGCACGCTGCACGCGGCCGGCTACGACGTGGTGCTGCATTGCCGGCGCTCGGTCGATGAACGCGATGCGCTGATCGCGGAACTGGAGTCGCTGCGCGCCGGTTCCACGCTCGGCCTGCAGGCCGATCTCGGCGAGAGCGATCGCTTTCCCGAACTCGTCGCGGAAATCGTCTCCCGCTTCGGCCGGCTCGATGCGCTGGTCAACAACGCATCGACGTTCTATCCCACGCCGCTGGGTGGCATCGAAGCACGACAATGCGACGAACTGTTCGCGGCAAACGCACGCGCTCCGCTGCTGCTGGCGCAAGCCGCGGCGCCGCATCTGAGGAGCGCGCGCGGCGCGATCGTCAACATCGTGGACATCTACGCGGAACGTCCGCTGCCGCAACACGCCACATACTGCATGAGCAAGGCCGCGTTGGCGATGGCGACGCTGTCGCTCGCGCAGGAGCTGGCGCCGGAGGTGCGCGTCAACGGCGTGGCGCCGGGCGCGGTGCTGTGGCCGGAATCCGGCAAGGAATACGCGGACCGGCAGACAATCCTCGCACGCACGCCGCTCGGCCGCGCCGGTTCTCCGGGAGATATCGCCGGCGCGGTGTTGTGGCTTCTGCGCGACGCGCCGTTCGTGACGGGCGAGATCATCCGCGTGGACGGCGGGCGCACGCTGGCGATCTGAGCACGCGTTCATGTGTTCTTGAACTGCAATCTGTCACGCTGAGGGGTGTCGCACCCGTTGCCGCATCCGATGAACGCCATTACCACGACTGCACCCGTTTCCGCGCCCCAGGCCTCCCGCATCGCCCGCATCATTCTTGATTTCCTCGGCGATATTCCGCGCAGCGTCGAGCCGCCCTCGGTGTCGCCTCGCATGCGTGCCGAGATCATCGCCGCCCATGCGCGGCGCCGCGCATTCCTGACTTCGGCGTCGCTGTCGCTGCCTCCCGGTCCGTTGGGCTGGCTGACGGTGCTGCCCGAGCTCGTGACCATCTGGAGGATCCAGGCGAAGATGGTGGCCGATATCGCAGGTGCGTTCGGACAGAAATCCGCGCTCACGCGCGAGCAGATGTTGTATTGCCTGTTCCGCCACACGGCGGCGCAGGCGGTGCGCGATCTCGTGGTGCGCGCGGGCGAACGCTTCGTGGTGCGCCACGCCACCGCGCACGCGCTGCGCACGGTCACCGAGCGCATCGGCGTGCACCTTTCGCAGCGCGCGCTGCGCAATGGATTGTCGCGACTGTTGCCGGCGATCGGAGCGGCCGGCGTGGGCGCCTACGCGTGGCTGGACACGCGCCAGGTCGCACGCACCGCGATCGCGATGTTCTCGCACGAAATCGCGTTCGAAAGCGCACGCAGCACCGAAGTTCCGGCGCGAAGGATGGATCAGTTGGCGCGCGAGGCCGGGCTGTAAATCAGCGCAGCAGGTCAACATCCAGCTGGCGCAGCGATGCTGTGTCTTCGGAGTCCTGCATGCGACACCAGCGGTCGCCGACCGTTTCGTTGCCTTCAGGCACCGGCAACCGGGGTTCGATTTCCGTCAGCGGCGCGAGCAGGAACGCCTGCTTCCATTCCGGGCGGTCCAGCGTTTGCGAACCGAACGCGACGACATCGATGTCCAGCGTACGGTCGGCGTAGCGCGGCTGGTCGCGGCGACGCCCCAGGCGATCTTCAAGTTCATGCAACCACGCGCTCAAGGCATCCGGATCGATGTCGCTTTCCAACCCCACGGCGAGGTTCCAGAACGGCGGCCCGTCGAAGCCCACCGCTTCGGATTCGTACACCCGGGAGACGCGCAACGCGCCGAAGCGCTCACGCAACTCACGCAACGCGGCGCGCAGATGCCTCTCCGGCTCGAGATTGGAACCGAGGCTGAGCCAGGCGCGCGTCATCTCAGGCCGACCGCTCCCCGCGCTCGATCAACACACCCACCGCCTTCGCACCACGCACCGCGCCGGGCTTGGACAGTTTCAGGCGCAGCCACGCCACGCCGAATTCCTCGCGCAGGATCTGGGCACAGCGCTCGGCCAGGGTCTCGACCAGCTGGAATTCGGAAGCCTCGACGAAGGCGATCAGCCGCTTGGAAACGCGCTTGTAGTCCAGCGTGTCTTCGATGCGTTCGCTCGCGGAGGGCTTCGTGTTGTCGAAACCCATTTCGATATCCAGCGTGACCGGCTGGCGCACCCGCCGCTCCCAGTCGTAGATGCCGATCACCGTGTGGATGGTGAGCGCTTCGATGAAGACGATGTCCATGGGAGTCGTAGAAATCCGGATTGCGAGAAGGTTAAGAGAGCCGTCGTCCCGGCGTAGGTCGGGCTTGGTGGGGGTTTGGCGCCTATGAGCGTAATCGCTACTGGATTCCGGCTGCGCCGGAATGACGAGCAATTACCGGGTGGCTTTGTATGCAGCGCTATATGGCCGCCAGACTCTCCAGATCCCACCGCGGCTTTACCACGATCTCCGGCCCCTGCACCTGGCCTGCGGCGAGGCGCAGCGCGCCGGCCAGCGCGATCATCGCACCGTTGTCGGTGCAGAAAGCGAGGCGCGGGAAATAGGTGCGAAAGCCTTCGCGCTCGCCCGCTTGCGCCAGTTGCGCGCGCAGCTTCCTGTTCGCGCCCACGCCGCCCGCAACCACCAGCCTGTCGTAGCCGGTTTGCGCCAAGGCGCGGCGGCACTTGATCGCCAGCGTCTCGACGATCGCGTCCTCGAAGCCGCGCGCGATGTCGGCACGAGTCTGCTCCGAGCGATCCGAATCGCGCCAGGCCAGCAGCACCTGCGTCTTCAGCCCGGAGAAGCTGAAATCCAGCCCGGGCCGGTCGGTCATCGGCCGCGAAAACCTGAACGCATCCGGCCGGCCGCTTTCGGCGAGCTTCGCCAGGTGCGGGCCGCCCGGATAAGGCAGGCCCATCAGCTTGGCGGTCTTGTCGAAAGCCTCGCCGGCGGCATCGTCCAGGGTATCGCCCAGGATTTGATAGCGGCCGATCGCCTCCACGCCGACCAGCATCGAATGCCCGCCGGACACCAGCAAGGCCACGAACGGCGGCTTCAGTGGTTCGACCTCGGGGGGCAGTTCTTCCAGCAGCGGCGCCAGCAGATGCCCCTCCATGTGGTGGACCCCGATCGCCGGCACCTCGAGGGCCCAGGCCAGTGCCCGCGCCAGCGAGGCACCGACCAGCAACGCGCCGATCAGGCCGGGGCCGGAGGTGTAGGCCACCCCGCCCAGATCATTCGCGGAAAGCCCGGCCTCGTCCAGGGTCTGGTGCAGCAACGGCAGCAGCTTGCGGACGTGATCCCGGCTGGCCAGCTCCGGCACCACGCCGCCATATTCGGCGTGCAGGGCCACCTGCGAATACAGGGCATGGGCCAGCAGCCCGCGGCCGGGCTGGTAGACCGCCACCCCGGTTTCGTCGCAGGAGGATTCGATGCCCAGCACGGGCTTTGAAAACTGGCTCGTGGACACGCTATACTTCGCGGCTCGCCCGGAACAGGCCGGGCAGTTTAGCAAGTGGAGCCGATATGCCCAGCGTCAAGGTTCGCGAGAACGAACCCTTCGAAATCGCCCTGCGCCGCTTCAAGCGCACCTGCGAGAAGGCCGGCGTGCTCGCCGAAACCCGCAAGCGCGAGTTCTACGAAAAGCCGACCCAGGAACGCAAGCGCAAGCGCGCTGCGGCAGTGAAGCGCCATCTGCGCCGTCTGTCGCGCGAAGTGACGCGTCGCGAACGGCTCTACTAAGATTCGCGCGATTTGCATGCATCCGGCCGGCCCGCTCGCGCGCGCCGGCCTTTTGCGTTTCTGGCTCCGCGATTCCCTTGTAGAGGAATGATCCGATGAGCGCCCTGAAGACCCGCCTCGGCGACGAGATGAAAGCCGCGATGAAGTCCGGCGACAAGCCGCGCCTGGGCACGATCCGGCTGGTACAGGCCGCGATCAAGCAGCGCGAGGTGGACGAGCGCATCCAGCTGGACGACGCCCAGGTGCTGCACGTGCTGGAGAAAATGCTGAAGCAGCGCCGCGATTCGGTGTCGCAATACGAAAGCGCCGGCCGCGAGGACCTGGCCGCGCAGGAGCGCTACGAGATCGGCGTGATCGAGTCCTACCTGCCGGCGCAACTGTCGGATGCGGAAATCGATGCACTGATCGCCTCCGCCGTCGCCGATTCCGGCGCAACCTCCGCGCGCGACATGGGCAAGGTGATGGCCCTGCTGAAGGAGCGCGCCGCCGGCCGCGCCGATTTCGGCGCGCTGTCGCAACGGGTGAAGGCGAAGCTCGCAGGCTGACGCGCGGGTTCCGCAAAGCGAAAGCCAAGCGTTTCGCGCCTAGAATCGCGAATGCCCGCCCACCTCCGCATCCTCGACACCGACGGCAGCGTGGACGTGGGGGCGCTGCGCGAAGCGGCGCCGTGGGATTCCGTATCGGTCTTGGACCTGCGCGATCTCGGGCCCGCGCTGCGGCTGTGGAGTCGCGGCAAGACGATCCAGGCCGCGCGCGAACGCATCGTGCAGGCGGGCGATCCCCGGCCCTCGATCACGTTCATGGGCTCGGGGGATTACCACCATCTTGCCGCGCTGCTGATCGGTCGCATCGCAGAGCCGGTCAGCATCCTGCATCTGGACAACCACCCGGACTGGGTGCGCCTCGCGCCCCGTTGGCATTGCGGTTCCTGGGTCAACCGCGTCCTGGAACTGCCGAACGTGCAGCGGGTGGTGACGGTCGGCCCTTGCAGCGACGACCTGGTCAATCCGGGCCGCAAGGGCGGCAATCTGGCCGCGCTGGATTCCGGCCGGCTCGCGCTATTCCCCTGGCAGCACGCGCCCTCGCGCACCCGCCGCATCGCGGACGGCCCCGGTCATGAATGGCGCGAGGGCGCCCTGCATTGGCGAAACCTCGCCGAAAGGCAGCTCGCCGATGCTTGCGCTGCGGTCACGGCCGCACTGCCTACTGAAGCAGTGTGGATCACGCTGGACAAGGACGTGCTGCCCGAGCACGAAGCATTGACCAACTGGGATCAGGGCCGCATGCCGCTGAACGCGGTGTCGGCGGTGATCGAAGCGGTCGGCACACGCAAGCGCGTGCTTGGCGCGGATGTCTGCGGCGAATACTCGCCGCCCGCGCACCGGAACGTTTTCAAGCGGGTCGAGTCACGCATGGATCAACCCCGGCGCGCGCAGGTGCAGCGATCCGAGCTGGCGCGCAATTCGCAAGTGGATCGCGTACTCGCCGCAACCCTTTTCGCAGCCTGCAACACCAGTGTTTTGCCATAATCGCCACGATGTCCCTCACCCTTCTCCTGCTGCTCGGCTCCGTCACCTGCGACGTGATCGGGCAGGTGTGCTTCAAGCTCGGCGTGGGCCACCACGACGCCCCCCAGCCGCGCGGCATTACCGGGTTGCTGCAGCGGGTGATCGGCTCGCGGTGGATCGCGGTGGGCGTCCTTGTCTATGCGGTGGAGTTCGTGTTGTGGTTCGCCGCGCTGTCGCGCGCGCCGCTGAGCTTCGCCTTTCCCGTCGCCGCGCTCTCCTACGTGGGCGTGGTGCTGGCCAGCCGCTGGATCCTGCGCGAGCAGGTGTCGCTGCGGCGCTGGCTGGGCACCGCCGCGATCGTGATCGGCGTAGCGCTGGTGTGCGGGCAACAATTGGGATGATGCGCTGATGACCCAGTCCATGATCAAGCAGGCGGACTTCCTGCTGCCCGGCGGCAGCAGCGGCGTGCTGCTCATCCACGGCCTCACCGGCACGCCCGCCGAGATGCGTTTCGTGGGCAAAGGCCTGCATCGCGCCGGGTACACCGTCTATGGCATGCAGCTCGCCGGCCACTGCGGCAGCGAAGCCGACCTGCTGAAGACCGGCTGGCGCGACTGGCGCGAAAGCGTGCATGCGGCCGCTGACAAACTGTTGCGTGACGTGGATCACCTGTTCGTGGCCGGCCTTTCGATGGGCGCGGTGCTGGCGCTGCAATTGGCGATAGACCGCCCGCAGCACGTCGCGGGCCTGGGCCTGTACGGCAGCACCTTCTTCTACGACGGTTGGACCATTCCGAAGATGGCGCGGTTGTCGTTCATGCTGCCGCTGGCGTGCGGCATGGGCCTGTTCAAGAATCGCCGATTCATGGAGAGCTTCCCCTACGGCATCAAGGACGAACGCGTGCGCGCGCGGATCGCCGGCGCGATGTTCGAGGGCCAGAGCGACATGGCCGGCCTGCCCGGCAATCCGTGGCCGTCGCTCGCCGAGTTCCACAAGCTGGTCTGGAACGTGCGCCCGCGGCTGCACAAGGTGCGTGCGCCGTGCCTGATCATGCACTCGGCCGACGATGACATCGCCAGCGTCCGCAATGCGCAACTGATCGAGCGCCGCGTATCGGCGCCGAGCGAAACCGTGCTGCTCACCGACAGCTATCACATGATCACGGTGGATGGCGAACGCGACAAGGTGATCGCGCGTTCGGCCGAATTCTTCGAGCGTGCGCTGCGCGAGCGCACCGACCAACCGCTCGCGTCGGCGGTGGTCGCGCCGATCGCATGATCGAAACGCTCGCGCTCGACTCCATCGAGGCGGTGGAACCCTCGCAGTGGAACCGCCTCTTTCCGGGTGAGCTGGAAGACTGGTTCTACCTGCGCGCGATCGAGCGCGCACGACTGCCGGGCTTTCGCTTTGTCTATTTCGTGGTGCGCGAAAACGGGCGCCTCCTCGCGGCGGTTCCTGCGTTCCTCACCGACTACCGGCTGGATACCACCGTTTCCGGCGCGCTGAAGCGCATCACCGAAGCCGCCGCAAAACTGCTCCCGCGGCTGCTGCGCATCCCGATGCTGGCGCTTGGTTCGCCCGTGACCGAACGCTGCAGCGTGGGCTTCGACACATCGGGTGGTGAACACGAACGCGCGCAATGGCTGGGGGCGATCCTCGCCGAAATGGAAGCGCTGGCCGGGCGCGAACACGCGCAGATGCTGGCGGTCAAGGACGCGGCCGATTCGGAAGTGCTCTGGACTCGCGTGCTGCCGCGTCACGGCCTGCGGCCCATGCCGGGCCTGCCGGGTGCCATGCTCGAAGTGCCTTACACCGATCTCGATGGCTATCTCGCCTCGCTGGGTCCGGCCACGCGCAAGGATTTGCGGCGCAAATGGCGTGCGGCTTCCGGGCTGAAGATCGAATGGCGCACCGACCTGGAAGGCGTTCGCGACGAAGTGCTGCGGCTGTATCGCGCGACCCTGGCGAATGCCGAGTTCCAGTTCGAGGAATTGAATGCCGCCTACTTCGAGAACGTGCTGCACGAAATGCCTGGCCGCGCGTTCTGCGCAACCTACCTGGAAGGCGAAACCCTGCTCGCGTTCAACCTGGTGTTGCAGGATTCCACGCGGCTGCTGGACAAGTTCTTCGGTGCCGACCCGCAGGCGCGCCCGCGTTACAACCTCTACCACGTGAGCTGGCTGGAGAACGTTCGCCACTGCATCGCGCAGCGCATTCCCGTGTACGAAAGCGGCCAGGGCCTGCACCAGGAAAAGGCGCGACTCGGCAGCCGGATGCTCGGTAACAACCTGTGGTATCGCCACCGCAACCGCTTCGTGGACGGGGTCTTCGCGCGCGTGGACCGGCTGGCGCGCATGGACCACGGCGAGCAGGTGCGCTACGGATGAACGCCGTACGCAAATTCTGGCCGGTGCTGGTCGCCTGGGTGGTCCTGCTGGCGCTGGAAACCTTGTGTCAGGTTTCGCTGAAGTTCGCCGGCAGCTCGATCGGCGCGTTCAACCTGAATCGCGCCTCGGTGCTCGCCGCGGTTTCGACGCCTTGGCTATGGGTGGCGATCGGCTGCTATGTTGGTGCGTTCCTGGCCTGGATGACGATCCTCAGCAAGTCCTCGCTGTCCTCGGCTTATCCGACCAGCGCGATCGTGTTCGTCAGCGTGATGATCGCCTCGTGGCTGGTGTTCGGCGAGCCGGTGGGCTGGGACAAGGCACTGGGGTCAGGAATCATCGTTGCGGGTATCCTGTTGCTGGGCGGCGAGCGCACGGAACACGGGACCGCCCGGAAGCACACCATGGAAGCCCCACTCGAGGACGGCCAGCGCGCCGACGGGAGAATGAAATGAGCGACGACGTGCAACAGACCGTATTCGGCATCATCGCCAAGGAAGCCAACATCGACGTGGCGAAGATCACGCCGCAGTCCACCTTGAAGGATCTGGAGATCCCTTCGCTGGATGCGATCCAGATCATTTTCGAGATCGAGGATCACTACAAGATCCAGATGCCGGACCGCGATCCGAATTTCGACACCGAATCGGTGGGCGGACTGGTGGATACGGTGCGCAAGCTGCTCGCCGAGCAGGCCGCGAAACCGCCGGCACCGCCTGCCGCGTAAGCAGAGGGTGCGATGACCCGCCGCGTCGTCATCACGGGCATGGGCGCGATCTGCGCTCTCGGCAACAATGCGCGCGAAGTCTGGTCCGGCATGCGCGAAGGCCGCAGTGCGATCGCGCCGCTGCGCGGCTTCGAGGACCAGACCGACTTGCGCGTGCGCGTGGCCGCGCAGGTGCAAGGCTACGATCCGGCGCAACACTTCGATCCGAAGAAACTGATCCTGCTGGATCGTGTTTCGCAGTTCCCGCTGATCGCCGCGCGCGAGGCGATCAACCAGGCCGGACTGGAATTCCGCGACAGCGGCCTGGGCACGCGCACCGCCTGCGTCATCGGCACTGGTACCGGCGGCGAGGAAACCAACGACGAGGGTTCGCGCAGGCTGTACAAGGAAGGCAATCCGCGCCTGCATCCGCTCTCGATCGTGCGGCGGATGATGAGCGCCCCGGCCTCGCAGGTTTCGATCGAATTCGGCATCACCGGCCCGACCTTCGTGACTTCCAGCGCCTGTGCCTCGGCCAACCACGCGCTGGCGCAGGCCTTCGCCCTGGTGCGCTCGGGCGTGTGCGACGTCGCGCTGGCCGGCGGCACCGAAGCCTGCATCGTGCTCGGCGTATTGCGCGCGTGGGAGGCGATGCGCGTGCTGGCCGACGACACCTGCCGGCCGTTCTGCAAGCAGCGCCGCGGCCTGGTGCTGGCCGAAGGCGCCGGCATGTTCGTGCTGGAGGACTTCGACCACGCGCGCGCACGCGGCGCGGAAATCCTTGCGGAGTTCGCGGGCGTCGGCATGAGCGCGGATGCCGGCGATATCGTGCTGCCGTCCGACACGGGCGCGGCGAGCGCCATCCAGTCCGCGTTGAACGATGCGCGGTTGAACGCCGGCGACGTGGACTACATCAACGCGCACGGCACGGGCACGCCGGCCAACGATCCGACCGAAACGCGCGCGATCAAGAAAGTCTTTGGAGAACAGGCGCGCAAGCTCGCCGTCTCCTCTACGAAATCCGTGCACGGCCACGCACTCGGCGCTGCCGGGGCGATCGAGCTGGTCGCAGCGATCGGCGCATTGCGCGACAACGTGATCCCCCCCACCGCCAACTTCCTAGACGCCGATCCGGAATGCGACCTGGATTACGTGCCGAACACGCCGCGCGAGCGCGAAGTCCGCGCCGCATTGTCGAATGCGTTCGCGTTCGGCGGGTTGAATGCAGTGGTGGCGCTCCAGCGCGCGCCCTGACGCTCCACGCAGTGCATCGCTCCCTGCCGCAAGCCGGGTGATGAAGGGAAGAGAGCAACTGCTCGATGCGCGCCGTGCATCATCCCTGCTGCGCCAGCCACTCGTCGTCCGATCCCTCGTTCACGCCCTCGAACAGGAACGTCGAGAGATAGCGCTCGCCGGTGTCGGGCAGCATGGCCAGCAGCACCGAGCCTTGCGGCGCCTTCTTCGCGACTTCGAGGGCGGCGGCGACGGTGGCGCCGGACGAAATGCCGCAGAAGATGCCTTCTTCCTGTGCGAGCCGCCGCGCGGTGTCGCGCGCGAGCACTTCGTCCACAGTCACGATCTCGTCAGCGACGGTGCGGCTGAGCACCTTCGGCAGGAAATCCGGCGTCCAGCCCTGGATCTTGTGAGGATGCCATTCGCCGCCGGCGAGCAGCGATGCGTTCGTCGGTTCGGTCGCGATCACCTTGATGCCCGGTCGTGCGAGTTTCAGCACTTCGCCCGCGCCGGTGAGCGTGCCGCCGGTGCCCCAGCCGCTGACGAAGTAATCCAGTCGCCGGCCCGCGAAATCGCGCAGGATTTCCGGCCCCGTGGTGTTGCGGTGGTACGCCGGGTTGGCTTCGTTTTCGAACTGCCGCGCCAGGAACCAGCCGTATTGCCGCGCGAGCTCCTCGGCCTTGCGGACCATGCCGGTGCCGCGCTCGGCTGCTGGCGTGAGAATGACTTTCGCGCCGTAGGCGCGCATAAGCTTGCGCCGCTCGATCGAGAACGAATCGGACATCACCGCCACGAACGGGTAACCGCGCGCGGCGCACACCATCGCCAGTGCCACGCCGGTGTTACCGGACGTCGCCTCGACCACGGTCTGGCCAGGCTTCAACGTGCCGCGCTGTTCGGCGTCCAGGATGATCGCGATCGCCAGGCGATCCTTGACCGAACCGCCGGGATTGAACGATTCAACCTTGGCGTACAGCATGACGTGCGCGGGCGCGAGGCGGTGCAGCTTGACGATCGGCGTGCCGCCGATCGTGTCGGTGATGCTTTCATGCAGGGACATGGCCGATTCCTTTTCGGGGTGCGCGATCCGGCGGTGCGCTTGCGCACGCGCCACGCCCGACTAGCGTACTCCTGCAGGCATCGGGCATGGCAATCCGCATGGCGGCCATACACGCTATCGTGGAACCGCGCCTTCGCGGCACTCATGCCGAAAGATCATCAAGACCAAATGGATGTCCAAATGGCTCTCTGATAATCTGCCCCGACCCACTTGAGCGAACCTCTCGATGTCGTTGCAGTGTCGTCCGATGCGCTGGCGCAAACCCATGATGAAACGCGTGAAATCCGCGTGTCATGCCGTTTGCCGCCCCCGCACCCCGGACGACCAAGATGACTCTCACCCAGCTTCGCTATCTCGTTGCCATCGCTGATTCAGGCCTCAACATCACCCAGGCCGCCGGCCGCGTGTACGCCACGCAACCCGGACTTTCCAAGCAGATCAAGCGGCTCGAGGACGAGCTGGGGTTCCTGATATTCCAGCGGCGTGGCCGCAGCCTGGAAGCGCTGACCACTGCCGGCGCACAGGTGCTCGGGCATGCGCGGCGGGTGTTGGCCGAAGCCGGTCACATCCGCGCTTTGAGGGCCGATCATCGGCACAGCGTAACGGCATCCCCGGTCGACCACGCGCCGGCAGTCTGCGGGCAATAAGCGCGATAAACGCGATCGGGCTGGGTGCACCTTCGGCAGCGCATCCAGCAACATGACGCCGAGGCTCCGCAGCGCCGGCCTGAGCGGCTCCTGCAGTGCTCAGAGCGTGCGCGCGAGATCCGCAGCCACCTGCCTGGCCGCCTCGAGCGTCTGCGCGACATCGGCGTGCGTGTGCGCGGTCGAGACGAACAGGTTTTCGTAGGCGCCGGGATGGAAGAGCACGCCCCGCGAGAGCATGCCTTCCCACCACTTGCGGAACAGGTCCTGGTCGGCATGGCGCTCGGCATCGCGGTAATTGTGGATTTCCTCGCGCGCAAACCACACCTGCATCAGCGGCCCCATGCCCACGACGTACGCCGGCAGGCCTGCATCGCGCAGGATCCTGGCCAGCCCCAAGCGCAGCTCGTCGGAAACCGCATCGAGTTTTGCGAACAGGCCCGGCGTCGCCAGTTCGTCCAGCGCCGCATTCGCTGCCGCGATGGCGATGCCGTTGGCGGCGTAGGTGCCCGCCATCGAAACGTTGCCGTTGGCGACCAGCGCCATGATGTCGGCGCGCCCGCCGCAGGCCGCGACCGGGAAGCCACCCCCCAGGCCCTTGGCGAACACCGAGAGGTCAGGCGTGACACCGAGCCTTGCCTGCGCACCGCCAAGGCCGAGCCGGAATCCGGTGATGACCTCGTCGAACAGCAGCACGATGCCGTGGCGCGTGGTCAGTTCGCGCATGGCTTCGAGGTAACCGGGTTTCGGCAGGATGCAGCCCGTGTTGCACATCACGGGTTCGGTGATCACGGCCGCGATTGAATCGCCTTGGCGCCTGATCGTGTCGGCCAGCACGTCCGCATCGTTCCACGGCAGGATGATGAGGTTCTCTTCCACGCCACGCGGCAGGCCCGGACCATGTGGCACCGGCACTGGATGATCATCGGGACCGGCCTTGGCGATGTCGGGGTGCTTGCTCCAGTACACCTGATCCGAAAAGCCGTGGTACATGCCCTCGAAGCGGATGATCTTCGGGCGGCCGGTGAATGCACGCGCCAGGCGCGTGGCATACAGCACCGCCTCGGTACCGGTATTGCACAAACGCACCTGATCCACGCTGGGCACCGCCGCGATGATCTTTTCGGCGAGGCGCGCCTCGTCCGCGGTCGGCAGCGCGAACACGGTGCCGCGCTGCTGGATGAAATCCACCACCGCTTGGGTGACACGCGTCGGCCGATGGCCGAGCAGCATGGGCCCCAGGCCCAGCAGGTAATCGATGTATTCGTTGCCGTCCACGTCGCGCAGGCGCGAACCTTGCCCGCTCTGCACGAACAGCGGATACGGCGTCCAGCCCGACCATGTCGCGCGCGCGGTGCTGTTGACGCCGCCCGGAATGGTCCGGCACGCGGTTTCGAACAGCCTGGCGCTGCTTCCAGTGTCGAGTCCGGAAACGAGTTGGGCGTCGGCCGCGGCCGGTCGGGTCAGGGCATTCATGGTTTGAATCCGGACTGGGATCAGGAGGCGGCGGTTTCGGGGACCAGCACACGTTGTGGCGTGTGCAGCTTGCCCGCCAGCAGTGCCGGCAGCAAGCCGACCGCATCGGCGAAGCCGACAATGGAGACGTGCGGTATGTCGGCGTGCCGGCAATGTTCGATCAGGCGATGCTTGGCGAACACGAAATCCGCCTCGCCCGCGGCGCAGAAATCCGAAGCGCCATCGCCGATCAGCAGCACGCGCCGATGCTTGTTGTGCGCGCGCACCGCGCTGACGCATTTGCAGTGGCCGCTGGCGATCCGGCAATGCGCATCGGCGAACGGGGTTTCGAGTTTCCAGGAACGCTCGCCGGTCTGCACCAGATGATTGGCCTGGACGGGCAGCCAGTGCAGGCCGTAGCGGCGCAGGATGGACTTGATCGCGTAGTCCAGGCCATCGCTGATCACCGACAGGGTCAGCCCGGCGGCGATCGCGGCCTCGACGAAGGACGGAAACGCGGGATCGATCCGTAGCGTCGAAAGATGCTCGTCGATCTCCTCGCGCGAGGCTTCCAGCAAGGCGACCTGGCCCGCCATGCACGCGGCCGAACCGATCTTGCCTTCGCGCCATTCGCGCTCCAGCGTCAGCCAGTCCGGATGCGCGAAGCGCTCCAGCAACGCGTCGGTAGCGTCCTCGATGGCGATGGTGCCGTCGAAGTCGCAGAGAATGTTCCACTTGCCCATTGCGGATTCCGCCTGAATATCCGCGCAGTCTAGACCCGAAAGGCTTTCGGGATGCTTACAGTGTGCGCTTCCCGGGCGCGAAAAGCGCCATTCGTGCTGCACTTCTCACAAGCAACACGCGCCGTCACTCCGAACCTCTCGGAAATCGCACCAGCACCCTTTGCCCGATCCTCAGTGGCGGCGCCGAGCCCGCAGGTTCGAGCTGCAGCACGCATTCCACCTCGCGCGAAGTCGCGCGAGCGAGTGGATCGTCAGCCAGCGTGGACGGCCCCAGTATCTCGCCCACCCGCAGCACCCTGGCGGCATAGACCGGGCCTTCGCCGGTATCGCGCACCACTTGCGCGCGCATGCCCGGTTTGACCTTGTCGGCATCGTCCGCGTCCACTTCCGCGCGCACGATGCGGGGCCGGTCCGGCAGGATCACGAACAGCGCCGTTCCCGCCTGCGCCGAAACCGCCTGACCGATCTGCGCATCGCGCTGCACGACGTGTCCCGCCACCGGCGCGCGCAGCGAGCGTGCGTCCACGTCCAGTTGTGCGGCCGCAACGTGCTGGTTGGCGGCATCCAGCGCCGCCTTGGCCGCATCGGCTTGCGCCTGCAGCGAAGCGACCTCGTTGCGCGCTTCGTCGGCAGCATCGCCACTGGCCGCGCCGGCTTTGGCCGCCTCGGCGATGCGCGGCGCCCGTTGCCTTGCTTCGTTCAACTTCACCTGCAACTGGGCAAGCTGCGCGCGCGCCTGTTCGACCTGTGCCTTGGCGCCGTCCAGCTCCACCCGCGCGGCGCGCGGATCCAGTTGCGCCAGCACCTGTCCGGCTTTCACCTCGTCGCCTTGCTGCGCGTCGACGGCACTGATCACCCCGTCACGCTGCGCGACCACGCGTGCCAGCCCGCCTTCCACGTCCACGCGGCCGCGCGCGATCGCCACGTACCGGGATTGCGCGGCCGGCGCTGCCGCTCCTGCGGAAGAGTCCTGCTGCTGGCCATGGGAGCACGCGGCCAGCGCCACGCTTGCGCCGACGAGGAGGCCCAGGCAGGCGTTGCGGAATCGGCTCACGATCGCATCTCCAAGCTATTCGAAGGTCCGGAAGGCAGGCGCCGATCGCTCAGTATCGCGCCATCTTCCATTTCCAGCACACGGTCCGCGTGCGTCACCAGCCGCGGATCATGGCTGACGCACAGCACGGTGGTGCCGTGCGTGTGCGCGATCCGCCGGAGCGTGTCTATCACGATCTGGCCATTGGCGGCATCCAGCGCACTGGTGGGTTCATCGGCGAACAGCAGTTGCGGCTGCTTCACCAGGGCGCGCGCGATCGCCACGCGCTGCTTCTCGCCACCGGACAATTCGGTCGGACGCAGATGCACGCGCGGCCCAAGCCCCACTTCTTCCAGCGCGGCGTGTCCGCGCTCGGCGGCCTGGGTATCGCTGATGCCCAGATACCCGAGCGGCAGCATCACCTGCTCCAGCGCGGTCAATGCAGGGAACAGGTTGAAGCCCTGGAACACGAAGCCGGTATGCTGCAGGCGAAAGCGATCCAGCGTGCGCGTGTCGCCGCGCCACAGATCCTCGCCCAACGCGATCACGCGCCCGGCATCCGGCCGCTGCAAGCCCGACAGGATGGACAGCAACGTGCTCTTGCCGCAGCCGGAAGGGCCGGAGATCAGGGTCAGTTGCCCGGCATCGATCTCCAGCGACAGCCCGCGCAGGATTTCCGTGCGGAGCTTGCCGCTGGTGAAGCCCATGCGCAGATCGGTGGCGGTCAGTGCATGCATGCGCTCACCGCAGCAGCAACGCGGGATCGGCGTGGCGCAATACGCGCAGCGACGCGATGCCCGACACCAGCGCGATCGCCATCACCAGCGCCGCACAGACCAGCGCCGTGCTGATGCCAAGATTCACCGGCACGTCCTGCCCGCGCGCCAGGAAGATCAGGATCGCGCTGAACGCGCCGCCGACGAGCAGTCCGAACAGGCCGATCCAGGCGGCCTGTTCCAGCACCACCGCACGCAGCGCACCGAAGCCCACGCCGAGCGCATGCAGTGTCGCGTATTCGCGTACCGAACCCGCGACCGCGGCCATCAACGTCTGGCTGGTGATCACCGCACCGACTGCGAACACCACCGCGGCGAGGAACATCACCCCCAGTCCCGCGCCGGTTTCGAACATCCAGTAGAGCACTGCGCGGCGCGCGAAATCGGCGGCCGTCCACACCGCGTAGCTGTGGCGTGGCGCATCGGCGTTCAATCGCGCGGCCACTGCGTTCGCATCGGCATCCGCTTTCAACTTGGCGACGTAGTAAGCCACCTCGCTGCCCCCGGTGTCGTTGTCGAGCGCGCGCGCGGTGTTGAGCGAAGCAATCACGTTGACGCCGCCCCGCGCGCGCAGGCCGTGGCCCACCCCGACGATGCGTACCAGTTGTCCGTTGATCAGCGCCTGTGCGCCGATCTGCACCCCGAGCTTGGAAAGGTCGGCCGCATCCACGATCACGCCACCCGGCTCGTTCAACAGCGCGCGCTGCTGCGGCGTGAGCACCTTCGCGAACATCATCCCGTCCGGGCGCGGATCGATGCCGGAAACGAACACCGACACACCTCCCTTGTTCGCCGGACCGCGCCAGTCGCCATCGATCCAGGCGAACGGCTCCACGCGCTGCACCGCCGGATCGCTCAGCAGCTCCGCTTCGGTGCGCGGCGCGATCGGCCGCCCCAGTTCGATGCTCTGCGTGCCCGGATAACCGGCCCACAGGTCCGCATCCGAGGTGTTGATGTACACCGCCGCCGAACCGAAGATGCCGAATACCAGTGCCGCCTGCATCAGCAGCAGCAGGCCGGAGAACGCCACCGCCAGTCCGGATGGCAGGAACCGTCGCCATTCGTGGATCAGCGTCTTGCGGGCGAGTGGCACCATCAATGCGTACCTGCGGCCGGGGTCGCGCCTGGCGCCTCGTTGTCCGCCGGCAGCGGCGCGCCACCGAGTGCCTTGTAGAGCGCAACGAAGGCGATGTCCTGTTCCTCGCGGGCCTGTTCCGCATCCAGCTGTGCCTTGGAAAGCGCGGCCTGCGCGTCCGCGAGATCCAGGCCGTCGGCCTGCCCGAGCTGGCGCAGCTTGCGGGTCATCCGCGCGCCGCTTTGCAGCGCTTCCGCCGCCTTCCGCGTCTGGGTGACCCGCTGGTCCTGCGCATGCAGCGCGGCCAGCGCGTTTTCGACGTCGGCAGCGCCCTGCAACACGGCCTGGCGGTACGCCAGCAGCGCGGCCTGCAGCTGTGCATCGCGAGCGTCGCGCACTGCACGGCGCTCGCCCCAGTCGAACAACGGAATGTCAATGATCGGTCCGATCGCAAACGTGTCGTTGACATCGCCGAGGCGCGTCTGCCCCTTGACCAGGGCCGCAAAGGTGAGCGAACTGCCCAGCGCGATGTGTGGATACAGGTCGGCTTGCGCGATCCCGAGTTGGCCGGCGGCCTTCAGCACATTTGCTTCGGCGGTGCGGATTTCCGGACGCGTGCGCAGCAGGTTGGCGGGCACCGAATCGAATCCCGTTGCGGCCAGCCGCGGCAGCGGTGCGGGCCGCAGCCAGGCCGGATCGGGCTCGCTGCGACCCAACAGCAGCGCCAATGTCTGCGCATTCTGGGTGATCGCGAAGCGCGGCTTGACGAGTTGCTCCTGCGCGGCGGCATCGTCGGCGATCGCATGATCCACTTCGAGCGCGGATGCCAGCCGGAGACGTTCGCGCACGCGCAGCAGGCGCAGTTTCTCCTGCGTGGATTGCGCCGCGAATTCGAGCAGCGCCTCGCTGCGCTGCGCCCCGCGCAGTTGCAGGTACGCACGGACCACTTCGGCGACCAGCGACACGCGCGCCGATTGCAGCTCTTCGGCCGCGGCGCCGACCTCCGCCGCCGCGATGTGCCGCGTGGCCTCGGCGCGGCCGAACAGCCCGAATTCCCAGGTGGAATCAAAGCCGGCCTGGAAATAGCTCGCGGTGTTCTGCGGGTTCGGCTCCTCGATGGTCTGGAACGAGAGCCTGGGCAGGAACTCGGTGCCCGACTTGCGCTCCAGCGCGCGTGCCGCGCGCAGACGCAGGGCCGCCTGCTGCACGTCGAGATTGTCGTTCAGGGCCCGATCCACCAGCGCGTTCAGCTGCGGATCGTCGAACGTTTTCCACCAGCCGCGCAGGTCCGGTGCGGGCGCGGCCACGCCCGGCGGGGCATTGCGCCAGGCGGAAGGCAGATCGCCGCGCGGCAAGGGCGGCACTTTCACCGTGGCGCAGGCAGCCAGCGCACCGCTGCATGCCATCGCGAGCAGCAGGCGCACGATTCGATGATGCTGGAGACGAAACCGGCTCATATCCGCGGCAGTGTAACGGCTGAACAGTGCGGGCATGGCAACGCCGGCGAAAGCCCGCGGAAAGCCCGCGCCGGCAACCTAGCGCCATCGGCTTTGCGCACGCTTTGCGCAGCCGCTCGCCAAACCTCCTAAAATGACGCAGCCATTTGCGTCATTGCCCCCTTTCCGATGAACACAGCTACATCCAGACCGCAACACCGATTTTTCGCCTACACCGGATGGGACGCGATCCCGATGCTGATGGTGCTCGGCCATGCCGCGTTCGTCGCGTGGCTGTTTTTTGGCTTCCACCATACGCCGTGGGCGGTGTGGATTCCCTGCGCGCTGCTGTATTCCATTTCGATCTCCTGGGCGATCAATTCGACCAGCCACAATTTCATCCACAACCCGTTCTTCGTGTGGGAGCCGCTGAACCGGTTCTTCAGCTTCCTGTTCTCGCTCTCGATCGGTTTCAGCCAGGAGTTCTACAAGCACGTCCATCTGCGCCATCACGTCGGCAACATGGACCGCATCGGCGCCAACGGCACCACGATCGATCCGCTCTCGATCTACCGGCACGGCAAGGACGGCAAGCCAGAGAGCCCGTGGACGTACACGTTCTACTCGTACTTCCGCGATGACATCGGCGAGTGCTACACGCGGGTGAAGGGCAAATGGCCGCGCCTGGCGCGCTGGATCCGCATCGAGATCGCGACGGTCGTCGTAATCTACCTCGCCTGCCTGGTCTACGACTGGCGCGCATTCCTGATCATGGTGCCGTTCTACTACCTTGGCCATTCGCTGTCGTCGCTGAACGGCTATTACGAACACTACAAGGGCAACCCGGACCAGCCGATCGCCTGGGGGGTCAGCACCTACAACAAGTTCTACAACTGGACCTGGCTCTACAACGGCTTCCACGCCGAGCACCACTACCGGCCCAAGGTGCACTGGACGAAGATGGTCGAGTTGCGCGATTCGATCCGCGAAGAGCAGCGCGTCAAGGGCGTACACGTGATGCCGTATTGCCACGGCCTCGGCTTCCTGGACCGCGCGCCACCGGCTTATACGCGCCCTCCTGAACCCCAGCGCGCGGGCTGACGCACACACACCCGCTTTACACATCGACAGTTCACAATTTGCGTGCGTCCAACGGGACGCCCCGACAAGGAGCGTGTCATGGGTCATCTGCTGTGGTGGGCCGTCATCTGCGCCATCATTGCGCTGATTGCGGGCGGTCTGGGTTTCACCCGCATTGAAGGCGTGGCCGCAACCCTCGCGAAGATCCTCTTCGTGATCTTCCTGATCCTGTTCATCCTCGTGATCCTCGCGATAGTGGGCGTGTTCCACTGGGCCACGTAGCGGGCGCGAACCCTGCCCTGGCATGGCCGGCTAAACTAACCGGCCATGCCAGGCCGCATCCCCGAACGCTTCATTGACGAACTGCTGGCCCGCGTCGACATCGTCGAGGTGGTCGAGCGGCGCGTGCCGCTGAAGAAGGCCGGGCGCGAATGGACCGCGCGCTGCCCCTTCCACGACGAACGTTCACCCTCGTTCTACGTCAGCCCGACCAAGCAGTTCTTCCACTGCTTCGGCTGCGGCGCGCACGGCAGCGCGATCAAATTCCTGATGGATTACGAGCGGCTGGAATTCCCGGACGCGATCGAGGAACTGGCGCAATCGGTCGGACTGAAAGTGCCGCACGAAGGCGGCGACGATCGCCCGCGCGAGGACAAGACCGATCTTTACGCGCTGCTGGATGCCGCTGCGAGTTTCTACCAGAAGGAACTCGGCAAGAGCGAACCCGCGCGCGCGTATTGCGACAGGCGCGGGCTGGATGCGGAAACCGTCGCGCGGTTCCGGATCGGCTGGGCACCGGGCGGCTGGGATGGCGTGAAACGCGCGCTCGGCACCAACGAGCATCGGCTGAAATTGCTGGACCAGGCCGGCATGTTGTCGAGCGGCGAACGCGGCACCAAATACGATCGCTTCCGCGAGCGGCTGATGTTCCCGATCCTGGACCGGCGCGGAAGGGTGATCGCGTTCGGAGGCCGGGTGCTGAGTTCCGAGCAGTCGCCAAAATATCTGAACTCCCCGGAAACCCCGCTGTTCCACAAGGGCCGCGAACTGTTCGCGCTGTGGCAGGTGCGGCAGGCCAACAGCAAGCTGGAAAGGTTGCTGGTGGTGGAAGGCTACATGGACGTGATCGCGCTGCATCAGGCCGGCATCACGCAAGCCGTCGCCACGCTCGGTACTTCCACCACCAACGAACACGCGGAGCTGCTGTTCCGCGCCGCGCCGGACGTGGTGTTCTGCTTCGACGGTGATCGCGCCGGGCGTTCTGCCGCATGGCGCGCCCTGGAATCGGTGCTGCCGCGCATGCGCGATGGCCGCCAGGCGTTCTTCCTGTTCCTGCCGGAGGGCGAGGATCCGGACACGCTCGTTCGCAAGGAAGGGCGCGCCGGTTTCGAAGCCCGCATCAAGCAGGCGATGCCGCTGTCGGAATACTTCTATTCGGAACTGTCGCGCGACGTGAACGTGGCCACGCTGGATGGCCGCGCACGGCTGGCCGAACACGCCAAGCCGCTGCTCGCGAAGCTTCCGGACGGCGCCTTCCGCGACCTGATGTATGCGGAGCTGGAAAAGCGCACCGGCCTGAATTCCGGCACGGCGGCACCCGCTGCACCCACGCGCGCCCCCGCGCGCAGCGCGGCAGGTGCCGACAACACGCCACGACGTACGCTGGTGCGCAGCGCGATCGCGATGCTGCTCGCCGAACCTTCGCTGGCGAGCGAAGCGCAGGCCCCCTATGCGTTCGCCATGCTCGACAAACCCGGCGTTCCGCTTCTCCTCGAGTTGCTCGATCTGGCACGCGCGCGGCCGGAGATCAATACGGCGGCCATCCTCGAACACTTCGCGAGCCGGCCGGAATCTAATGCCCTGCAGAAGCTGGCGATGACGGAGTTTCCCGGCGAACCGGAAACGCTGCGCGAGGAATTCGCCGACGCCTTGCGCAAACTTTCCGAACAGACCGTGCAGCAACGGCTCGACGCGCTGATCCGCAAGCAAACCGAAAGCGCGCTGAATACAGCAGAGAAAAACGAATTGAGGGAGTTGCTGGCGAGGAAGGTCCAAATCGGCGCTTGAGCCCTCTCCCGCCGCGCCGCGCGCGGGCCTCTTCCACGAAGGGCAGAGGTGAAAAGCCGGCCGCCTGCACGCAGGCTCCTACAACAGCGCGATGAGATCCTTCCCGATCTTCTCCGGCGTGTCGGCCGGCGCGTAGCGCCGCACCACGTTCCCTTCTCGGTCAATCAGGAACTTGGTGAAGTTCCATTTGATCGCCTCCGAGCCGAGCAGGCCGGGCGCTTCGTGCTTCAGGTATTTGTAGAGCGGATGCGCGTGCGCGCCGTTGACTTCGACCTTGGCAAACAGTGGAAAGCTAACCTCGTAATCGGTCGAGCAGAAGGTGCGGATGGTTTCGGCATCGCCCGGTTCCTGGTGCCCGAACTGGTCGCAAGGGAAACCGAGGATCGTGAATCCCTGATCCTTGTGCGCGCGATACAACGCTTCCAGCCCGGTGTACTGCGGCGTGAACCCGCACTTGCTGGCCACGTTGACGATCAGCATCACC
>JBQCHG010000063.1:0-68914 GCA_051954935.1 Rhodanobacteraceae bacterium | reverse complement strand
CAGTGCGCCGACGAATGCGAAAACGACAACCACCTTCAAGCAAGTCCGCTGCAACATGAGCGAGTCCTCCCGACGTGGGGACACTTAGGTTACGCCTACTCCGGCAACGCGGCGATCGCCTCCGCACTGTTCGCCACCTTCGCCTGCCGCGGAAACACTTTCTCGATGAGCACGCGGTGGACTTCCGCATCCGGATCGGTGCAACAGTCGGCCACGACCACGATACGGTAATCCGCATCCGCTGCATGGCGAACCGTGGAGAGCACGACGCCGCTGGTCGAGATTCCCGCGAGCACCAGGGTGTCAATGCCATTGGCGCGCAGGATCATGTCGAGATCGGTGCCGGGGAAGGCGCCGTAGCGATGCTTGGTGACGATGAAATCGCCCTCGTGCGGCGCCACGCGCGGATGGATTTCCGCACCTGGCGCATCGCCCTCGAAGCGGCCGGAGGTGCGGATCGTGCCGAAGGCCAGGTTGTTCGGACTCACTTCCGGATAACCCGGCCGAAAACCCACCTTGACGTAACCGACCCTCGCCTTTGCCGTGCGCGCGGTATCCAGCAGCGCGGCGGTACGCGCCAGCAAACCGTCGGCTCCCGCACCCGCGAAGTTCTGCACGATGCCGACCTGGAAATCCATGCACAGCACCGCCGTGCGTTGCGGATCGAGGCGAAGGGCTTCGGACATGGCGCTGCTTCCTGGACCAAACCGGAATTATGCGACGTGACCGCCCATACGCGCAGCACGCGCTAAAGCCCTTCGGAAATCCAGCGCCTTCCCTCTTCCAGCGCGGACAGATGGAACAGGCGGAATTCGCAGGGCAGCACTACGCCGGTCATGCGCGCCAGGGCGCGAAGCCATCCGGTGTCGGTCACCAGCGCGATCCGTTCCCAGCCGCGCCAGTGGCGCATGCCGAGCATGAGGTCTTGCAACGCGGCGCCGAATTCAAAACCGCGAAAATCGCTGCCCATCAGCCAGAGCACGCGCAGCTTGCGACGATGCGCGAACGCGGTCTCGATGCGCGGCGTCTTGACGGCGCGGTATTCGGCTGCAGTCACCCGCTCGCCCGCGATGAAACCGAGTACGCCGTCGGGCAGACCTTGGATTACTTCGATCATGCGGACTTCCTGTCCAAAATGCCGCCTCCATCCCGTTCGCGCCGAGCGTAGCGAGCAACGGGAGCGGAGTCGAAGCGCCCGCCGCCCTTCGGCTCCGGTCCCATCTTCCAGATGGGACCTACGCTCAGGCGAACGGCTCAATGCCGGGTGAAGTCGCTCGCGACTAGTCCAGATACTTCTTCATCCAGTTGACCCAGCGCCGGTACACGTCCGTGGTGCGCACAATGTCGTGCGGGAAATGCGAATCGGCCGGATATGCGTAGAACTCCACCGGTACTCCGACATCGCGCAACGCGTGGAACCACTCGTAGGAATTGATCAGCGGCACGTTGGGATCACCCACGTCGCCCACGATCAGCGTCGGCGCCTTGACGTTGCCGGCATACGCGATCGGCGACTGCTCGCGCCAGATGTCGTGATACCTGGCCGTCCACGGCGAGCCGCCGAAGAAATACACGTCGCCCGTCTGGTAGTACGACACCGTATAGTCCATGACCCAGTCGGTCAGTGCCGCGCCCGCGACCGCCGCCTTCCAGTTGTCGTAATGGCCGGTGAGCCAGGTCGTCATGTAGCCGCCATAGGACCAGCCGGACACGCCGATGCGGTTCGTGTCCACGATGCCGAGCTTCTCGACCGCGGCAAGGCCGGCCATCACGTCCTTGCCGGGGCCTTCGCCCGTGTCGCGGAAAATCGCGTGCTGGTACTTGTCGCCGAGATTGGTGCTGCCGCGATAGTTCGGCTGGAACACCAGGAACCCATTCGCCGCGAACAACTGGATCAGGGGCGAGAAGCGAAGGTCGGACGAGCCTTCCGGCCCGCCATGGATCACCAGCACCAGCGGATATTTTTTGCCCGCCTTGTAATCCACGGGATACGTCAGCACGCCGTCTTCGTCGAAGCCATCCGTGCTCTTCCATTCGACGGTCTCGCTGCGGCCCAGCTTCAACTGGTCCACGAAGGCATTGAAGTCGGTGAGCCGCCGCGGCTTTCCGCTGGACGAATCGAGCACGTACAACTCGTCCGGATGGTCCGCAGTGGTGGCGATGAACGCGGCGCGCCCGTTGTTCGCGACGCTCAATTCCGGATTGACCTGCACATCACCGAGATCGAGCTCGCGCGCCACGCCGTCCAGCGGCTGCACCCACAGGGTCGCGTGCGTGTCCTTGCTGCCGGCCAGCAGCAGCGCCTTTCCGCCGGGCAACCATTCGTAAGTATCGATGTTGCGCGCGAGCGCAGCGGTGATGTCATCCGGATCGCCCTGTCCGTTGCTCACGTACACGGCGTTGCCGTTGTTCTGGTCACCATTGCGCGGGCGCATGAACGCGTACGCCTTGCCTTCCGGCGCGAACTTCAGGTCCCCCGAACCTTGGGCGACCACCAGCGCACGCGGCTTGCCGCCGTTCGCATCCACCTCGTCGATCACGGACTGGAACGACGGCCCCCACCACGGCCCAGGGAAACGCGTGAAGGCGATGCCGCGGCCGTCGTGCGTCCACGCAGGCTCGGGCGCGGAATCCTGCTGGTCGGTCTGCAGGCTGAACTCGCCTTCGGTCAGGCGCTTCGGCTCGCCGCCCGCGCTCGATACCACCCACAAGTGATCGGGCGTCAACGCGGCGCGCGCGAGGAAATTGTTGTCGGTCACCTGGAAGGCGTCGTCGTGCTCCTTGATCGCCTTGGCGTTCTTCGCCTCATCGGCGGTGAGGAACGCGATGCGGCTGCCGTCCGGGCTCCACGAAAACGAGTCCACGCCCTGCCTGGTATGCGTGATCCGCACCGGATCGCCACCATCCATCGGCATCACGAAAATCTGCGCCTTCTTGCCGTCGTCGCCCGTGCTGGAATCGTCGTCCTTGGCGTCGGAGCCGTCCTGCGCGCCGTTGTCATCGGCGAGGAACGCCAGCCGCGTGCCGTCCGGTGACCAGTGCAGCGAACCCAGCCCGCTGCGCTTCCAGGTGAGCGCGCGCTTCGCGTCGGTCGCGACGTCCACCAGTTCGATTTCCTGCCGGCGCTTGTCGGCTTTCCAGTCCGGCGTCGAAACGATCAGCGCGATCTTCGTGCCGTCGGGGGAAATCTGCGGATCGCTCAGGGAGATGATCTTGCGGAGGTCTTCCAGCGAGAAGTACGCGCAGGATTGCGCGCTTTTCGACTGTTGCGCACAGGAAGCGCGCAGTGGTTCCGGCGCCTTGCCGTTCCCGGCATCGGCGATGCCGAATGACACGCAGCCGAGCAAGGCGACGGTGCAAAGGAGCAGCGGTTTGCGGACGGACATGGCGGTTCCCCGATCAGAGCGCGCCGAGCGTACGACAGAACGAACCGGCACGTCAGCGGCGGAAGTCACGCCGGCTCGGGTGCCCGTACGGAAGCGGATTCAACATGGCGCACCAGCAGCCGCAACGATTCCAAGCCTTGCCAGTCGTCGAGCGTCAGTTCGTAAGCAATCCGTACCGAAGCTCCGGCCGGCCAGCCATCGGTGGCATTGAACCATGTAGCCATGTGCACGCGTCCGTCGCGCGGATCGCGCAGGTTGGCGCGCAGGTGCCTCTGCCCGGCGCCAACACGCCGCGAGCCGACGCACTCGAACACGTTGTCGAACAGCGGCGGCGGAAAGCCCTGCCCCCATGGCCCGGCACCCCGCAACTGCCGCGCCAGTTCCAGGTCGAAATCGGCGGATGCCAGCTCGCCATCGCTGAAGACCTGCGCCTGCAACGATTCCGGTGCGATGCGCTCGCGCGCGATCGCGTCGAAGCATTCGGCGAAACGGTCGAAGTCGTTCGCACGCAAACTCAACCCTGCCGCCATCGCGTGTCCGCCGAAGCGCTGGATCAGCCCCGGCTCGCGCGCATCCAGCTCGGCCAGTGCATCACGGATGTGGAAGCCTGAAATCGAGCGCGCGGACCCTCGGAGAAAGCCCTTGCGCACTTCCTGTGCGCGACAATCAAACAGCGGGGCGAGTTTTTTGCGATCTTCCTGATCGCAACAGTCAAAAAGCGGCGATCCATCGCCGCACTTTTCAACTTTCGCGCACTTTTCAACTGCTCCATGTTCCTCTTCGTGCACTGGCGCGAACGCGATGACCGGCCGATGCAGGCGCTCTTTCATCTTCGAGGCGACCAGGCCGACCACGCCGGCGTGCCAGTCAGGATTGAACAACACAACGCCGATCGCGCCATCGCCATCGAGACCAGCCAGCATCGCCTCGGCATCGGCGGTCATCATGTCCTGCAGGCCACGGCGCTCGCCGTTGATGCCGTGGAGGATCGCTGCGAGTTCGCGCGCACGCGAGGCATCGTCACCCAGAAGGCATTCGATGCCGAGCGTCATGTCCTCCAGCCGTCCTGCCGCATTGACGCGCGGCGCCAGCGAAAAACCGAGATCGCTCGCGGTCAGCCGCGTCATGTCGCAACCGGCGACCTCGATGAGCGCTTCGATCCCCGCGCAAGCTCGGCCACCGCGCATCCGGCGAAGACCCGCCTCGACCAGGATGCGGTTGTTCCGGTCCAGCGGCACCAGGTCGGCCACGGTGGCGAGCGCCACCAGATCGAGCAAGCTGGACAGGTCCGGCTCTTCGCGATTCGCGAACGCACCGCGACCGCGCAGAAGCGCGCGCAGAAAAAGCAGCAGGTAGAACATCACGCCTGCGCCGCAAAGGTTTTTGCTGCCGAAGCCGTCTCCGGCAAGATTCGGGTCCACGATCGCATCCGCACCCGGCAACGTCGCACCGGGCAGGTGATGGTCGGTGACGATCACCGCGCATCCGCGCGCTTTTGCAGCTGCCACGCCGGCATGGCTGGCGACGCCGTTGTCCACGGTGACGATCAGGTCCGGCGCGGGTTTCAGGGTGTCCACCAGCGCGGGCGTGAGGCCATAGCCGTGACGCATGCGGTGGGGCACCACGTAGTCGACTTGCCGTGCGCCAAGCGCACGCAATCCGCGCACGGCGATCGCCGCGCCGCATGCTCCGTCGCAATCGAAATCCGCGGCGACGACAATCCGCTGTTGATTCCCGATGGCATCGGCCAGCAATTCGGCCGCGCGCGCAACGCCGGAAAGTCCATGCGGCGGCAGCAACGCGGCGAGTCGATGCTCGGCATCGCTGGCACACAGCACGCCACGCGCGGCGTAAACGCGCCGCAGCACCGGATGCACGCGTTCGGGCCAGTCGCCGGGCACGCCGGCAAGTCGGCGGCGGGTTATGGTCGGAACGTTCACGCCTTCCGCCAGACGCGCCAACGGTGCCAGGGCTTGATGCGGAAGCGCTCGCCACTGGCGAAAGCGAGATGGACAAGGGCGAAACGTTTCAGGAAACGCTCGAACAGTCCGTCTTCAACCTGATCAAGGTCGAGCAACGCATCGGTTCCGCTTTCGATCGAATCCAAAATGTCCGGTGCCGGAGCCGTGGAGGTCACGCCCGCGCGGCTCGCCAACGCCTGCACGAGCAGATCGCCGCTGATCGCCAGCTTCAGGGGCGATTTCACCCACATCGGCGATGCGCCCGCACCCCAGAACCACAGCGCATTCACCGGCATCAGCCCCCGCTCGCGGCGTGCGGCGTTGACGGGATGCGAATGCAGCAGGATTTGCGCTTCGTTGAACAGCGCACGCCAGCGTCGCCCGCCATCGCCCTGCGGCAGATGCTCCAGCAAGTGGGTGCCCAGCGCTTCGTGGGGCGACACGAATACGGGGAGCTGCGCGCCGGGCGGCAAACGCAAGGCCCAATTCACCGGCGAGGTGATCTCCAGCGGCGCACCGGCATCGCCGAAAAGCGGCCGCAATGGTCGCGCAAGGCTCTCCGCTTCTTCGCTCGTCAATTGCAGTTCGCCACCACAGGCGAGCAACCGCGCGCCATTGGCTTCGACACGCACGTACGCCGGATCGGCGCAGAGCCAGATGTTCTCGCCGGCATCATGTGCAAGGTGCTCGCGCAGCAACGCCGCAATCGGCAATGAAGCGCCTGGCAGCTGGAACATTTCGCGAACGGCCGGTTCGCGCCCGCGTGGCGCATCAGGCAAGCGGTCGCCACGCGCCAACCGGCGCTTCAGTGGCAGCGCATCGTCGAAACGCGCCAGCGGCGGCAGCAGGAAATGCAGGGAGGACATGCGGCGAGGATGCGGGAGCGGGTGTACGGCGGCAAGTCACATTTCCCCGACTCACATGTCGGGGTTCGCTGACGTCAGGCCTCGTATCTCACGCTCACGATGTCGTAACTGCGCGTGCCGTTCGGTGCCTGGAACTCGAACGAATCGCCCTCGTTCTTGCCGATCAGCGCGCGCGCGATCGGCGAGGAAACCGCGATGCGCCCCTGCTTGATGTCGGCTTCGAGGTCACCGACGATCTGGTAGACGATCGCGTCGCCACCGTTCTCGTCTTCCAGCTCCACGGTCGCGCCGAACACCACGCGTGCGCCGGGATTCAGGCGCGACACGTCGATGATTTCCGCCGTCGAGAGGCCCGCTTCCAGTTCCTTGATGCGACCTTCGATGAAGCCCTGCTGCTCACGCGCGGCGTGATACTCGGCGTTTTCCTTGAGATCGCCGTGCGCGCGCGCCTCGGCGATGGCGGCGATCACCTTGGGCCGCTCCACCGATTTCAGGCGTTCCAGTTCGGCGCGCAGACGATCGGCACCGGCCTTGGTCATGGGGGCTCGCTTCATCTCGCCTGACTCCCTCGCTTTTCGCCCAACAACAAAGTTCCGCGTTCGTGGCTGGCACCACGAACTTCACTACAGACTGCGATCATGCCGAAAGCCGCTGCGGCACCAGCTCGTGCAGCTCCTGCAGGCTCAGCACCTCGCCGCCGCTGCGGAAGTCCAGCGAATGCAGCAACGCACGCGCACCCGCGACCGTGGTCGAATAAGTGACGTGCTGCTGCAGCGCCTCGCGCCGGATCGAGAATGAGTCGGCGATCGCGCGGCGGCCTTCGGTGGTATTGACGATATAAGAGATCTCGCTGTTCTTGATCGCATCCACGATGTGCGGACGGCCTTCCAGCACCTTGTTGATGCGCTCGCATTCCACGCCGTGCTCGCGCAGGAATGCCGCCGTGCCACCGGTGGCGATCAGCGAGAAGCCGCGCCGCAGCAGTTCGCGCGCGACCGGCAGCAGGCGCTGCTTGTCGGCGTCGCGCACCGACAGGAACGCCTTGCCCCGGGCGGGCGGCGCGATGTGCGCGGCCTCGTGGCCGCGCGCGAAGGCTTCGCCGAAGCTGCGGCCCACGCCCATCACTTCGCCGGTCGAGCGCATCTCGGGGCCGAGGATCGGATCCACGTTCTGGAACTTCAGGAACGGGAAGATCGCTTCCTTCACCGAGAAGTAATCCGGAATCAGTTCCTCGGTCGCGCCCTGCTCGGCGAGCGTCTTGCCGGACATGCAACGCGCGGCGATCTTTGCCAGCGGACGGCCGATCGCCTTGGACACGAACGGCACCGTGCGCGAGGCGCGCGGGTTCACTTCGAGGATGAACACCTCGTCATTGCCGGCATCATCGCTCTGGATCGCGAACTGCGTGTTCATCAGGCCGATGACGCGCAGCTCGCGCGCGAGAAGCGTGACCTGCCTGCGCAATTCGTCCTGGGTTTCCTTCGACAGCGAATATGGCGGCAGCGAGCAGGAGGAATCCCCCGAATGCACGCCGGCTTCCTCGATGTGCTCCATGATGCCGCCGATCAGCACATTGCCGCGCGCGTCGGCGATGATGTCCACGTCCACTTCCACCGCGTGGTCGAGGAAGCGGTCCAGCAGCACCGGCGAGGACTCCGATACGCGCACGGCATCGCGGATATAGCGCGACAGGTCCGCATCGGCATGCACCACCTCCATCGCGCGGCCGCCCAGCACGTAGCTCGGCCGGACCACCAGCGGGTAGCCGATCTGGCGCGCCAGCGCCAGCGCTTCGTCCGGATTGCGCGCGATGCGGTTGGGCGGCTGCTTCAGTTGCAGCCGCTCGATCAGTTGCTGGAAGCGCTCGCGGTCCTCGGCCAGGTCGATCGAATCCGGCGAGGTTCCGATGATCGGCACACCCGCCGCTTCCAGTGCGCGCGCCAGCTTCAGCGGCGTCTGCCCGCCGTATTGCACGATCACGCCTCTCGGCTTTTCCAGCTCCACGATCTCGAGTACGTCTTCGAGCGTCAGCGGCTCGAAGTACAGGCGATCCGAGGTGTCGTAATCGGTAGACACGGTTTCCGGATTGCAGTTGATCATGATGGTTTCGAAACCATCCTCGCGCAGCGCCAGCGCCGCGTGCACGCAGCAGTAGTCGAACTCGATACCCTGGCCGATGCGGTTGGGGCCGCCGCCCAGCACGATGATCTTCTTGCGATTCGAGGGCGCGGCTTCGCACTCGTCCTCGTAGGTCGAGTACATGTACGCCGTGGTGGTCGCGAACTCGGCGGCGCAGGAATCCACGCGCTTGTACACAGGGCGCACGCCCAGCGTATGGCGCAGATGACGCACGGCCTTTTCGTCGGAGGACAACAATTGCGCCAAGCGCGCATCCGAGAAGCCCATGCGCTTCAGCTCGCGCACGCGCGACGCATCCAGCGCAGCGATGCCGGCCTCGCGCACTTCACTTTCGGTGGCGATGATGTCTTCGATCGCGGCCAGGAACCAGGGATCAATTTTCGTCAGCGCGTAAACGTCTTCCAGCGACAAGCCGGCGCGGAACGCGTCCCCGACATGGAACAACCGGTCCGGCCCCGGCTGGCGCAGCTCGCGCTTCAGCGCCTCCATTCCCTCGTCATTGGAATGATCAATGCCGCCCGGATTGAAGCCGGTCTTGCCCGTTTCCAGGCCACGCAGCGCCTTCTGCAGCGACTCGTGGAAAGTGCGGCCGATCGCCATCACCTCGCCCACCGATTTCATCTGCGTGGTCAGGCGCGGGTCGGCAGCCGGGAATTTCTCGAAGGCGAAGCGCGGGATCTTGGTGACGATGTAATCAATGCTGGGTTCGAACGAAGCCGGCGTCTTGCCGCCGGTGATCTCGTTCTTCAATTCGTCCAGCGTGTAGCCGACCGCGAGCTTGGCGGCTACTTTCGCAATCGGGAAGCCGGTCGCCTTCGACGCGAGTGCGGACGAGCGTGACACGCGCGGGTTCATCTCGATCACCACCACGCGACCGTCGTCCGGATTGACCCCGAACTGCACGTTGGAACCGCCGGTGTCCACGCCGATCTTCCGCAGCACCGCGATGCTGAAATCGCGCAGCCGCTGGTATTCCTTGTCGGTGAGCGTCTGCGCGGGGGCGACGGTGATCGAATCGCCTGTGTGCACGCCCATCGGATCGAGGTTCTCGATGGAGCAGACGATGATGCAGTTGTCCGCCTTGTCGCGGACCACCTCCATCTCGAATTCCTTCCACCCCAGCACTGACTCCTCGATCAGCACTTCATGCGTCGGCGAAAGCTCCAGCCCGCGCGCGACGATCTCCTCGAATTCCTCGATGTTGTAGGCGATGCCGCCACCCGAGCCGCCGAGCGTGAAACTCGGGCGGATGATGGTCGGGAAGCCGACCTTGGCCTGCGATGCGCGCGCCTGCTCCAGCGAGCGCGCGACTTCGGATTTCGGCGAAGCCAGTCCGATCTCGTCCATCGCCTTGCGGAACAGTTCGCGGTCTTCCGCCATGCGGATCGCGTCGCGCGAGGCGCCGATGAGCTCCACCCCGTATTTTTCGAGCACACCATTGTCGGCAAGATCCAGCGCGCAATTCAGCGCGGTCTGCCCGCCCATCGTAGGCAGCAGCGCGTCCGGCTTTTCCTTGGCGATGATCTTCTCGAGCGTCTGCCAGTTGATCGGTTCGATGTAGACGCGATCGGCCATCTCCGGGTCGGTCATGATCGTGGCCGGGTTCGAATTCACCAGCACCACGCGATAACCTTCCTCGCGCAGTGCCTTGCACGCCTGCGCGCCGGAGTAGTCGAACTCGCAGGCCTGGCCGATCACGATCGGCCCCGCGCCGATGATCAGGATGGTGTGGATATCCGAACGGCGCGGCATCAGCGGGCCTCCATCAATGTTGCGAAGCGCTCGAACAGGTAACCTACGTCATGCGGTCCCGGACTCGCCTCGGGGTGGCCCTGGAAACAGAATGCCGGACGATCGGTGAGCGCGAAGCCCTGCAGCGAGCCGTCGAACAGCGAGGTGTGCGTGACCCGTGTGTTCGCCGGTAGCGTGGCGGGATCCACCGCAAAACCGTGGTTCTGCGAGGTGATCAGCACGCGGCCGGTGTCCAGGTCCATCACCGGATGGTTGGCACCGTGGTGGCCGAATTTCATCTTGACGGTCCTGGCGCCCAGCGCGAGGCCCATCAACTGATGGCCGAGGCAGATGCCGAACAGCGGAATCCGCGCATCGAGGAATTCGCGCGTTGCCGCGATCGCATAATCGCAGGCTGCGGGATCGCCAGGGCCGTTCGCGAGGAACACGCCATCGGGTTTCAACGCCAGCACCTCGCGCGCAGGCGTGCGTGCGGGCACCACGGTGAGATCGCAGCCGCTCTCCACCAGCAGGCGCAGGATGTTGAGCTTCACGCCGTAGTCGTAGGCGATGACCTTGAAGCGCGTCGCCGGCTTGCGGAATGCGCGCGCGTCGAGATCGTAAGTTCCGTTCTGCCATGGGTACGGCGCGCGCACCGACACTTCCTTGGCCAGGTCCATGCCGTTCAGACCGGGAAACGCGCGTGCCTGCGCCAGCGCATCGTCTGCGGAAATATTCTCGCCGGCGAGCAGGCAACCGTTCTGCGCGCCGGAGCTGCGCAGGATGCGCGTGAGCTTGCGCGTATCGATGCCGGCAATCGCGACGATGTTCTGGCGGCGCAGGTATTCCGGCAACGATTCCCCGCTGCGCCAGTTCGACGCGCGCCGGGGGACATCGCGCACGACCAGTCCTGCCGCCTGTACGCGCACCGATTCGTCATCGGCGGCATTGCAGCCGGTGTTGCCGATGTGCGGATGGGTGAGCGTGACGATCTGACGCGCGTAGGACGGGTCGGTCAGGATCTCCTGATAGCCGGTCATCGCGGTGTTGAACACCACCTCGCCCGTGGCAGCTCCGGGTGCGCCAACGGACTCGCCGTGGAATACGTTTCCGTCGGCGAGGGCGAGCAAGGCTGGTGTTTTCATATCGTCCGTAGCGGGTGCAGGGACACCCGCAAGCCACGCGCGGCGGCTTGAGGATGTGGTGATCGGGCGAGCGGGAATGATAGCAGAACCGCGTGCTCGATTCACCGCATACCGCGTGGGTTCCAGTCACCGCATTCGACAAAGATGCGGCGACTCAAGACGCGCCCTACAATTGCGCACGCCACTACTTGCGCGTCCAAAAATGCCCGCCACCCTGCTCGATCCCGCACGCCTGCAACGTCCCGACACGCTGGTCCGCCGCGAACCGTTTCCGTACCTCCTTGCGCACGGGCAGCTTCCGGAGGAGGCACGCGAACCGCTGGATCGGGATTTTCCGAAATACTCTGGCGCGGGTTTTTTCCCGTGGGACGAGAAGGATTGCGGCCCGGCGATCAACGAACTGGTGCAGGCGCTGACCGAGCCGGCGTTCGCCAGCGCAGTCGGTGCCAAGCTCGGAATCGAAAATCTCGGCCAGTACCCGACGCTGGTGACGTTGTGCCGCTCGCTCAACAAGCGCCACGGCACCATCCATACCGACAGCAAGTCGAAGGTCGCCACCGCCCTGCTCTATCTCAACAGGCAGTGGCCCGATACCAGTGACGGTTGCCTGCGTTTCCTCAATCGCGTCGACAACATCGACGACCTCGCCGCGCCGGAAGTGAAGCCACTGTACGGCGAATTCGCGATCTTCAAGCGCGAAGACAACTCCTTCCACGGGCATCTGCCCTACGAAGGCGAGCGACGCGTGATCCAGGTAGCCTGGCTGACCAGCGAAGAAGAGAAGTCGCGGAAAACCCAGCGCGGCAAACTCTCGCGGTTCTTCAAGAAGCTCGCGGGCGGCCTGGACAAAAAACTGGGAGCGCAGCGCGATCGCAATGCCGCGCACAAGGGCTGACCCGAGCATTTACGCGATGCGTTGAATCGCATCGCGTGCTCCGCGAGGCGACCGGCCACGGAGCTTCTGGCCATGGAAGGCAGCTTTATGGCCGGGCCGGAAGGAGCACCATGGACGGCTGCTCGCCAAAAGCTCCGCGATCGCCTGCACGCAGGCACCTACTGCGTACCGATCAGATCATCAATCGAATACATTCCCGCCGGTTTGCCCGCCAGCCACGCCGCCGCCTGCAGAGCGCCGCGCGCGAAGATGGTGTTGTCGTAGGCGCGGTGGGTGAGCTCGATGCGCTCGTCTTGCGCGGCCAGCAGCGCGGTGTGTTCACCGACGATTTCGCCGGCGCGGATCGAGGCGAATCCGATCGCGCCAGGCTTGCGCGCACCGGTATGGCCGTGGCGCGCGAAATGCGCCACCTGGTCGAATTCCTGGCCGCGCGCCGATGCCGCCGCGCGGCCCAGCGCCAGCGCGGTACCTGAAGGCGCATCTACCTTGCGCGCGTGGTGCGCCTCGATGATTTCGAGATCCCAGTCCCGCAAGGTGCTCGCCGCTTCCCGAAGAAGTTTGGTCAAGACGGCAACGCCCAAACTGAAATTGGCGGCATACAGGACAGGAACTTCGCGCGCGGCGTCCTGCAGCCTGCCGCGCTGCGCCGCATCCAGCCCGGTGGTGCCGCAGACGAACGCAACTTTGTGAACTCGGCAATGCGCGAGCGCTGCGTCGGTCCCCGCAGGCGTACTGAAGTCAACCACGACATCCAGTTCCGGAACGTGGTCCCATTCCTCGGCAGATTGAACGCAAGCGGCCAGGGTGAATCGCGGGTCGCCCTTCAGGAGCGCCTGCAATGCGCGACCCATGCGGCCGTTGGCGCCGGTGATGGCTAGGCGAATGGGGTCGGGCATGGTCGAAGGTAGGAGCGCGCCTGCAGGCGACGGGAAAAAGGTGAGCCGAAGCTTACAAGCTCGCCACCCCGGCGCAAGCCGGGACCGCTCCCGAAAAAGACAGGCTTCCGATTCCGGACCCCGAATCAGGACGTCATCTTCGCCCAGAACTGTTTGACGCCATCCACGAAGGAGCTTGAACGCGGAGAGTGCTTCGCCGCTTCTTCCGCATCGGCGAAGGTGGCGTCGAACTGTTCCAGCAATTCGCGCTGCTCCCTGGTCAAGCGCACCGGTGTTTCGACGACGACACGGCACAGCAGATCACCGGTGCGCCCGCTGCGCACGGATTTGACGCCCTGCCCGCGCAGGCGGAACACGTGACCGCTCTGGGTTTCCGGCGGCACGCTTATCGTGGTGCCACCGTTGAGCGTGGGCACTTCGATCTGCGCTCCGAGTGCGGCCTGCGCCAGGCGGATCGGCACCTCGCAATGCAGGTCGTCGCCGTCGCGCTGGAAGATCTCGTGCTGGCGCACGTGCACTTCCACGTAGAGATCGCCCGGCGCGCTGCCGGCGGGCCCCGCTTCGCCCTGTCCGGAAAGGCGGATGCGATCGCCACTGTCCACGCCGGCGGGAATGCGCACCGACAGCGTGCGCTCCTCCTGCAGTCGGCCTTCGCCATGGCAGGCCTTGCACGGCGTCTCGATCATGCGCCCGGCGCCACCGCAATGCGGGCAGGTCTGCTGGATCGAAAAGATGCCGTTCTGCATGCGCACGCGACCGTGGCCGCGGCAGGTTGAACACGCCACCGTCTTGCCGTCGGCGGAACCCGAGCCGTTGCAATGGTGGCAATTGACCAGCGTGGGGATCTCGATCTTCTTCTCGACGCCGGCGACGGCTTCCTCCAGGTCGAGTTCCATCACGTAACGCAGATCGGCGCCACGCGCGGCGCGGCGACCGCCGCCAAAAATATCCGAGAAGATGTCGCCGAAGATGTCACCGACATCGCCGAAGCCGCCGGCACCGCCGCGACCTCCCATGCCGTTCTCGAACGCGGCGTGGCCGAAGCGGTCGTACTGGGCGCGCCGCTGCGGATCGCCCAGCACGTCCCATGCCTCCTTGGCTTCCTTGAACCGTTCCTGCGCAGCAGGATCGTCCGGACAGCGGTCGGGATGGCACTTCATCGCCACCTTGCGGAAGGACTTCTTGATCTCCTCCGTGTTCGCCGTGCGTTCGACGCCGAGGACTTCGTAATAGCAACGTTTCATGCCTGCAGTCTTGCCTCAAGGCGACGATCGGGGATGAACCAGATGGCCGCGATCGCGCCGTAGATCACACACGACAATATTGGCGCGAAAAACGCCAACACAATGCCGAGTACATAACCGATCGGAGAAACGACCGTCTTCCAGTCGCCCTTCAAGGCTGCGCCCAATTTGCTTTTCTCGCCGCCGTTCGCGGCAATCAGCGTGCGCAGCAGGGGAATCCACGACAGCGCCGCCAGCAGCAGGACGACGCCGTAGAGCGCGGTCGGCACCGGCGCGGGCATCGGCCGCGTTTCATTCAGCCAACTGGTCGTGAAGGGGAACAGCGACAGCCAGAACAGGAAGAACAGGTTGGCCCACAGCACCTTGCCGTTCACGTGCTGCACGGCCTGCAGCATGTGGTGGTGGTTGTTCCAGTAGATGCCGACATACGTGAAGCTCAATACGTAACTCAGGAAAACGGGAACATCGGCGAGGAGGGACGCCCAACTCGCCTCGCGCGGCAGCTTCAGTTCCAGCACCATGATGGTGATGATCACGGCGATCACACCATCCGTGAACGCCTCCATCCGGCCCTTGTGCATGCAACGCCCCCCACTCGTGCCCAAACGCTTGCCCGCGTTGAACTGCGCCCTTCCCAGCGCAGCTCAACGCGGGCGGTTATCGCGGCTTTGCCGCGACAACCTCATTTCTTGTCGTCTTTCACTTCGGTAAATTCGGCATCGACCACGTCTTCGTTCTGCGCACCCTGCGCGGAAGACTGGGCACCGCCACCGGCTTCCGCACCGGGTTGCTGCCCCGCCGATGCCGCGGCGTACAACGACTGGGCGGCTTCCTCCAGCTTGGCGATGCGCGATTCGATCGCTTCCTTGTCGTCGCCCTTCATGACCTTCTCGAGATCGGCCAGCGCTTCCTCCACGCGGCCGATCACGTCGCCGCCGACCTTGCCGCCGTGATCCTTGATCGCGCTGCGGGTGGCGTGCACCAACTGGTCGGCCTTGTTGCGGGTGGCGATCAGTTCCTGGAACTTCTTGTCTTCCTCGCGGTGCGCTTCCGCGTCCGCGACCATGCGCTTGATCTCGTCGTCCGACAGGCCGGAACCAGCCTTGATCTCGATGCGCTGCTCCTTGCCGGTCTTCTTGTCCTTGGCGCTGACGTGCAGGATGCCGTTGGCGTCGATGTCGAAGGTGACTTCGATCTGCGGCATGCCGCGCGGCGCGGGTTCGATGCCGGCCAGATCGAAACGCGCCAGCGACTTGTTGAAGCGCGCCTGGTCGCGTTCGCCCTGCAGCACGTGCACGGTGACCGCGGTCTGGTTGTCGTCGGCGGTGGAGAACACCTGTGCGGCCTTGGTCGGGATCGTGGTGTTCTTCTCGATCAGCTTGGTCATCACGCCGCCCAGCGTCTCGATGCCCAGCGAAAGCGGGGTGACGTCGAGCAGCAGCACGTCCTTGACGGTGCCGCCCAGGACGCCGCCCTGGATCGCCGCACCCACGGCGACGGCCTCATCCGGGTTCACGTCCTTGCGCGGTTCCTTGCCGAAGAAATCCTTCACCGCGTCCTGCACCTTCGGCATGCGGGTCTGGCCGCCAACGAGGATCACTTCGCCGATGTCGGACACGCGCAGGCCGGCGTCGTTCAACGCGGTGCGGCACGGTTCGATGGTGCGCTTGATCAGGTCTTCGACCAGCGCTTCCAGCTTGGCGCGCGTCAGCTTGATGTTGAGGTGCTTCGGACCGGAAGCATCCGCGGTCACGTACGGCAGGTTCACTTCGGTCTGGTGCGCGGAGGACAGCTCGATCTTGGCGCGCTCGGCGGCGTCCTTCAGGCGCTGCAGCGCGAGCGGATCGTTGCGCAGGTCGATGCCCTGGTCCTTCTTGAATTCCTCGACCAGGTAGTCGATGACGCGCTTGTCGAAGTCCTCGCCGCCGAGGAAGGTATCGCCGTTGGTGGCCAGCACCTCGAACTGCTTCTCGCCGTCCACGTTGGCGATCTCGATGATCGAGATGTCGAACGTGCCGCCGCCGAGGTCGTACACGGCGATCTTGCGGTCGCCGCCGGATTTGTCGAGGCCATAGGCGAGCGCGGCCGCGGTCGGTTCGTTGATGATGCGCTTGACCTCAAGGCCCGCGATCTTGCCGGCATCCTTGGTCGCCTGGCGCTGCGAGTCGTTGAAGTAGGCCGGTACCGTGATCACGGCCTCCGTGACCGTCTCGCCGAGGAAATCCTCGGCGGTCTTCTTCATCTTCATCAGCACCTTGGCGGAGATTTCCTGCGGCGCCATCTTGCGGCCGTCGGAAGTCTCCAGCCACGCGTCGCCGTTGTCGTGCGCGACGATCTTGTACGGCACGAGATCCAGGTCCTTCTTGACCTCGGCGTCGGTGAACTTGCGGCCGATCAGGCGCTTCACCGCATAAAAGGTGTTCTTGGGATTGGTCACCGCCTGGCGCTTGGCCGGCGCGCCGACCAGCACTTCGCCGTCCTTGCTGAAGGCAACGATGGAAGGCGTGGTGCGATCGCCTTCGGCGTTCTCGATCACGCGCGCGTTGGTGCCTTCCATCACCGCCACGCAGGAGTTGGTGGTGCCGAGGTCGATGCCGATGATCTTGCCCATGTCGGTTTGCTCCCTAAATGTCTTTGTCAGGTAGGCGGCTTGGGCCGCAATATGCTTGTTTATCTGGGGCTTGACTGCCCATCTTCAAGTAGGAGCGAGCGTTCGACCGGCTCCTGCCGTTCATCACTCCGGCTCCCTGGCCACCATCACCAGTGCCGGCCTCAGCAACCTTCCGTTCAGTACATAGCCTTTCTGCATCACGGTGACCACGGTGCCGGGCGCGTGCCCCGTGCCATCCACCATGCTCATCGCCTGCTGGGTTTCGGAATTGAACGGCTCGCCCAGCGGATTGACTTCGATCAGGCCGTTGGCCTCGCCGAGCTTGTGCAGCGCCTTCAACGTCAACTGCATGCCCTCGCGCAACGCGCCCACGTCGCTGGTTTCGGCTGCGAGACCATGCTCCATGCCGTCATAGACCGGCAGCAGTTCGCGCAGGAGCTTTTCGTTGGCGAATTTCAACGCCTGCTCCAGGTCACGCTGCATGCGCCGGCGCTGGTTTTCGATCTCGGCGCGATCGCGCAGCAACGCCTCGCGCAGGCCGGCAATGGTGGTCTCGGCCTCCGCAAGCTGCCGGGTCAGCGCCTCGTGCTCGTTGTCTGGACCATTGGCGGCCTGCTCGGCCGCGGCGGCAGCCTTGCCAGCCTCTTCCAGCTTGTCCTTTTCCGTCATCATCCTTCCTCTTCATGACGCAAGCCACGGCGTCCGCGCCATGGCCCGGGTTCTCACAACAAGGGGTTATGCGGCCGGCAGGCCGCGATTCAAGTGCCGCCGAGAACGCTCGACAGCATGTGCGCGGTCGCCTGTACCACCGGGATCACGCGATCATAAGCCATGCGGGTGGGGCCGATCACTCCCAGCGCGCCCAGCACCCGGCCGCCCGCACCGTAGGGCGCGCTGATCAGGCTGAAACCTTCCAGCGGCGCAAAGCCGGATTCCTCGCCGATGAAAAGCCGCACGCCTGGCGCGCGCGCGCAGCTTTCCAGCAGGCTCAGCAAGTCGCGCTTGCGCTGAAACGCCTCGAACAGCTCGCGCAGGCGATCCATCTGCGCGCCTTCCTCGCCGCCCATCAGGTTGGTCTGCCCGCTGACCAGCATGTCGCTTTCGGGCTCGGGCGCAAAGGTCTGGGCCGCGACCTCCACGGCCGCGTCCAGCGTGCGGTTCAATTCGGAACCGGCGGCACGCAGTTCCGCCAGCACGCGCAGGCGGATTTCGTCCAGGCGCAGTCCGGCGTAATGCTCGTTGAGGAAATTGGACGCCTGTTCCAGCGCGCGCGCATCCAGCGGCTGGCGAAGGGCGAGCACACGGTTCTGCACCTGGCCATCGGCGAACACCAGGATCGCCAGTACACGCCCGGCATCCAGCATCACGAATTCGATCTGCTTCAGCGGCACCTCCGAACCACCGGGCACCGTCACCACGCCGACGAAGTGGGTCATTGCCGACAGCAGCGTTGACGCATTGCCCAGAAGATCGCGGGTGGTCGCCGGCTCCCTCGGCAAGCCGCGCTGCATCTGTGCGACGGCTTCGCGCGGCAGCGGCTTGACTTCCAGCAGGCTGTCCACGAACAGCCGCAAGCCTTGCGCGGTCGGCACGCGGCCGGCCGAGGTGTGCGGCGAAGCAATCAGGCCCAGCTCCTCCAGGTCCGACATGATGTTGCGGATCGTGGCCGGGCTGACATCCAGCCCGGAGGAACGCGACAGTGTGCGCGAACCGACCGGCTGGCCCTCTTCCAGGTATTGCGCGATCAACACGCGCAAAAGCTGGCGGGAGCGGGCGTCGAGACGGGAAGTAGTGGAACTCGGCATCGCACCATCAATACGGCGCACGGCCGCAGAATGCAATAGAGGGACTCGGAAACGGGTTAACACTCAGCGGCGTCATTCCGGGGCCGCCGCGGCACCACCGCAGCGGAGCCCGGACAAATTCGTCCGGGACGACTGAGCAGCCGGAGGCGGGCCCGAAGGGCAAAGCCCATGAACGGACTTTGCAGTCCATGTTGCTCCTGTTCCTCTTGAAGGAAAGCAAAATGGATTCCGGCTTGCGCCGGGATGACGCGCCTGTAAGCTCTTCGCGCTCACCGCTCTCGCTTGCGCAATCCCATGCTCACCCACCTCTCCGTCCGCAACTTCGCCGTGGTCGAAGCCGCCGAGATCGAATTCGGCGCGGGGCTCACCGTGGTCACCGGCGAGACCGGCGCGGGCAAATCGCTGCTGGTGGACGCATTGCTGCTGCTCTCGGGTGCGCGTGCCGACAGCGGCATGGTGCGCCAGGGCTGCGAACGCGCGGAACTAGCCGCCGAGTTCGATCTCGCCACCCTGCCCACGGCGCGCGACTGGCTGGCCGAGCAGGCACTGGATGACGAAGACGGCGGCTGTCGCCTGCGCCGCGTCATCGCCGCCGAGGGCGGCTCCCGCGCATGGATCAACGGCCGCGCGGCGAGTCTTTCGCAATTGGGCGAACTCGCCGCATCACTGGTGGAAATCCACGGACAACACGAATACCAGGCGCTGCTGGATCGCGCACAGCAACTGCAATTGCTGGATGCGTTCGGCGGTTTGCAGGACCAAGCCGCGCGCGTGCGCATGCTGGCCGGCGAGTGGCGTGAGGTCGTCGCACGGGAACGTGCGCTGTCGGGCGGCGAGGATCGCCAGGCGCGGATCGAGTTGCTGCGGCACGAACTCTCCGAACTGCATCGCTGGGCCCTGCCGCCGGAAGCCCTCGTCGAACTGGAAGTGCAGCACCAGCGATTGGCGAACGCCGGCAAGCTGGCCGAGGGCGCGTCGGCCCTCGCCGAATTGCTGGAGGGCGATTCCGAATACGCCGCGGCGCGCAGCATCGCGCGGGCGAAGGGCGAACTGGAACGCCTCGCCGAACTTGATCCCGCGCTGCGCGGTCCGCTGGAATTGCTCGACAGCGCGGGCATCCAGCTCGGCGAAGCGGCCGACGCGCTGTCGCGCTATGCGCAGGACATGGATCTCGACCCGCAACGCTATGCGGAAGTGGATGCGCATCTGGCCGCATTGCACGATCTCGCGCGCCGACATCGCGTGCCGGCCACGGAACTGCACGCGCGCATGGAGCGATTGAACGAAGAATTGCAATCGCTGGAAGGTGCCGGCGATGCACTGGCGAAGCTCGCCGCGCAACGCGAACGGCTCGCGCGCGATTACGAAACTGCAGCGAAGGCGCTATCCCAGGGCCGCGCGAGTGCCGCGAAGAAACTGGGCACCTCCGTAAGCCGGCTGATGGGCGAACTCGGCATGGCCGGCGGCACGTTCGCGGCGGAATTGGAGCCGGAACCCGGCAGCGAGCCCGACGCGCAGGGCCGCGAGCGCTGCGAATTCCTGGTCTCCGCCAATCCCGGCATGCCGCCGCGCCCGCTGCGGCGCGTGGCCTCAGGAGGCGAGCTGTCGCGCATCGGCCTCGCGATCGAGGTGGCCGCGCTGGGCGCGGACGCAACCGGCACGATGGTGTTCGACGAAGTGGATGCCGGCATCGGCGGCGCGGTCGCGGAAGTGGTCGGCGCGAAATTGCGCGCACTGGGCACGCAACGGCAGGTCCTGTGCGTAACCCATCTTCCCCAGGTAGCCGCGCAGGGGCACGCGCATCTGCATGTCGCAAAGTCCGTGGAAGGCAAATCCACGCGGACGCACATCACCGCGCTGAATGCAAAGGGCCGCAACGAGGAACTCGCGCGCATGCTCGGCGGCGTGGAGATAGATCGCGAAGCGCGCGCACACGCGAAGAAGATGCTGGAGAAAGCGCAGGCCTCCTGACGAGCCGTCCGCACTGACGCCCCCTTGGCGTTGGAGTATCCTCGCCTCATTCCCAGACAGGGGTAGGCAATGCCGGACAAGCCGCGGCGCCATCCCATCGAGAAGCTCTGGTCGGAGCTGTTGCGCCGGCGCGTGATCCGCGTCGCGGTGGTCTATATCGTGGTCGGCTGGGTGGTCATCGAGGTTGCTTCCACCGTGCTCCCGCCCATGGATTTGCCCGGCTGGACGGTCAAGCTGGTGATCGTGCTGGTCGCGCTGGGCTTCCCCATCGCGGCCGTGATGGCGTGGATGTTCGATCTCGGCCCGGATGGCGTGGAGCGGACCGGACGCCTGGAACTGCAGCCTTCTCCGGCGATCGCCGGCACCGGGTCCGCGGCGCCGGCCAACCCCGGAGCCACGCCGACCGCGGCGGTTGCAAGCTTGCCCGAACGGCCGGGATCGGCGGCTTCGACGGGGCACCCGGCGGCCACGCCGGTGCAAAGCGATCGCCGCACCATTGCGGTGTTGCCGTTCGTGAACATGAGCGGCAATCCTGACAACGAATACTTCAGCGACGGGATCTCCGAGGAAATCCTCAACCTGCTTTGCAAGCTGCCGCAGTTGAAAGTGGCCTCGCGCACGTCCTCGTTCGCGTTCAAGGGAAAGGAAGCCGGCATCCGGGCTGTCGCGCAGGAACTCAACGTCGGCACCGTGCTGGAAGGCAGCGTGCGCCGCGCCGGCGACCGGGTGCGCATCACCGCACAGCTCATAGATGCCCACTCGGATTCGCACCTGTGGTCGGAAACCTACGATCGCGAGATGAAGGACGTTTTCGCGATACAAGACGACATTGCGCACAGCATCGTCAAGGCTATGCAGGTCACGCTCACGCCGCGGGAACGCCGCGCCCTCCAGTACGTCGCGACATCGGAACCGGAAGCCTACGACTACTACCTGCGGGGCCGCAGTTACATGTATTCGATGGCGCGCCGGGATTACGAGCACGCCATCAACATGTACGAACAGGCGATCGCGGTGGATTCCAAGTACGCGCTCGCCTACGCCGGCATGGCGGACGCCTACTCGATGCTGTATCGCTATGCCGAAGCCAGTGCGGAGAATGTCGCCCGTGCCAATCGGGCCAGCGAGCAGGCTCTGGCGCTGGACTCCGATTCGGCGGAAGCGCACGCGGCTCGCGGGCTGGCCTTCTTCATCAGCGAAAATTATGCGGACGCGCAACGGGAGTTCGACGCGGCGATCGCGCTCAACGCCAATCTTTTCGAGGCGTACTACTACTACGGTCTGGCATGTTCCTCGGAAGGCAACTTCGACAAGGCGATCGAGCTTTACCTCAAAGCCATGGAAGTCAATCCGGCCGATTACCAGACCCCGGTGTTTCTCGCGCAGGTTTACGCGTCGCTGGGCCGGAAGCAGGACGAAATGAAAGTACGCCTCGGTGCGCTGGGCACGGTAGAGAAGCACCTCAAGCTCAATCCGCACGATACCCGCGCGCTGCAGATCGCCGCCAACAACCTCATCCAGGTCGGCGAGCGGCAGAGAGGCGTCGCCATGGCCGAGCGCGCGCTCGCCCAGGGGCGCAGCGAGCCGGTGGTGCTCTACAACGGTGCGTGCTTCTATGCCGTGCAGGGCGATTCCGACCGGGCGATCGGCCTGCTGGAGGAGGCGCTGCGATTGGGCTGGGGCGATCGCGCCTGGATGGAACACGACAGCGAACTTGAATCCCTGCACGAGGATCCGCGCTTCCAGGCGTTGCTGGCGCGGATCAGGTGATCCCCAAGCCCCGGAGCCGACGGCCGCACGGCGCCGTCACGATTTTTTCCGGGGCCTCACGTACAGCACCAGCGAGTGGTCGGCCAGTTCGTAGCCGTGCCTGGCGGCGATCTCGCGCTGCAGGCGTTCGATCTCCTCGTTGACGAACTCGATCACCTTGCCGGTTTCCACGTCGATCATGTGATCGTGGTGTTTGCCGCGATCGAGCTCGTAGACCGCCTGGCCGCCTTCGAAGTTGTGCTTCGTGACCAGGCCCGCCGCCTCGAATTGCGTGAGCACCCGGTAGACGGTGGCAAGGCCGATGTCCTGGGCATCGCCGAGCAGGCGCTTGTAGATGTCCTCGGCGGTGAGATGGCTGCGCGAGGTCTCCAGGATTTCCAGCACACGCATGCGCGGATGCGTGACCTTCAGGCCCGCCTTGCGCAGCTCCTGCGACTCCATCACGTTTTCCGGGTCGTTTCCCGTTGCCATGGTTCCAACTCTCGCGTCGAGGCGGCTGTCCTGCGCAGGGCACGGCGGGGGTCGAGGGAGCAACACCGGTCCGCGAAGCGAGATATCCAAGTTGCGGAACGATGCCTAGTGTATCATCCGCCCCTCTCCCGCCCGAATATCTTTGCGATGCGCAAACCGATTGTCGTCCTTTTCTCTGTCGCGCTGGGCCTTGCGCTCGGCGGTTGCAGCGTCATCTACAAACCGGACGTGCAGCAGGGCAACCTGCTCGATCCCCAGGCCGTGCAGGCGCTCAAGCCGGGCATGAGCAAGCGGCAGGTAGTCGCGCTGCTCGGCACGCCTTCGGTCACCAGCCCGTTCGACCAGAACAGATGGGATTACGTGGCGACCATGCAGAAGCGCGGCGGCAAGGTGCAGGAACGCGACCTGACGCTTTATTTCAACAACGACACGCTGGTGCGCACCGAAGGCAACTTCCTCAAGGAAACGCCGCAGGCACTCCTGCTGGAAGCGAAGAAATATGGCCCGCTGTATCCCTCGAACCTGACCAAGGAAGAGCAGCAGGCGCTGGAGAAGAAAGCCGAACAGGGCAGCGGCGGCGGCTGATACCGCCGATCAGCGTTGCGCCCTCTTCCGCCGCGCTTCCTTCGGATCGACCTTCAACGCACGATAGATTTCCACGCGATCGCCGTCACGCAGCGGCGTGGTGAAACCCGCCTTGCGCGCAAAGATGCCAAGGCGCTCGTCACTTATCGGCACTTCCGGCCAGGACTGGCGGAAGCCGGAAGCTTCGATCGCATCCTGCACGTTCGCGCCCGGGGCGAGGTCCAGCTCGCGCAGGAACACCCGGTCCGGCGCGGCGCAAACCACGCTCACGTGGATGGTCGCGCGCTCAGGCATAGGCGCGGTTGGACTCGGCCACGAAGTCGTCCACCATGCGATCGGCGAGTTTCTGGAAGCCCATGCGCAACGCCAACCCGGTCAGCGGATTGGCGATTTCGAAATCCAGCGTCAGGCAAGTCTTGCAGCCTTCGTCGCCGAGCGGCGCGAACACCCACTCGCCGCTCAAGGTGCGGAACGGACCCTCGACGAATCGCATGCCGATGCGGTGCGGGCGTTCGATCTCGTTGCGGGTCACGAAGTGCTGGGTAAGGCCGGCGAAACGCAAATCCAGCCGCGCCACCAGGAAGCCTTTGCCGCGTTCGCGCACGCGCGCGTCCGCGCACCAGGTGAAGCGCCGCGGGTATGCTTCCACGTCGTTGACCAGATCGAACATCTGCTCGGGCGTGTGGCGCACCAGCGCCTGGCGGTGGACGTGGGTCATCATCCCATTCTAAACAACCGATATGGCAAAGAAGAAAGACAAGGACGGCAAAGGCGGCTCGACGATCGCGCTCAACAAGCGCGCGCGCCACGAGTACCACATAGACGAGCGCTTCGAAGCGGGCGTTGCGCTGCAGGGTTGGGAGGTGAAGAGCCTTCGCGAGGGCAGGATCAATCTGAGCGAAGCCTACGCGCTGGTGAAGGGCGGCGAGATCTATCTCTTCGGCGCTTCGATCCCGCCGCTGATTTCCGCTTCCACGCACGTGATCGCGGAAGACCGGCGTACCCGCAAGCTGCTGCTGCATCGCGCCGAGATCGACAAGCTGATCGGCGCGGTCGAACGCAAGGGCATGACCCTGATCCCAACCGCCATGTACTGGAAGAACAATCGCGTGAAACTGGAGATCGGCGTCGCGCACGGCAAGCAGCAGCACGACAAGCGCGCGACCGAGAAGGAACGCGACTGGCAGCGCGAAAAACAGCGCACGATGCGGGCGAAGAACCGGGTGGGGTGACCTGCCGAGATCTCCTGGACTTCCTCTCCCGACCCGAGGGGAAAGCCAATGCCCTCCGCCCGTCAAAATCCCGCAGGCAGGTACTTGAATCTTGCCATCTGCTCGCGGTGGTCGTGCACCACGCGCGCGATCTGATCGCGGCTCAGAACGTCGCGCCACTGGTTCGCGCGCCCTTTGTGGAAGAACCAGGTCTTCTCGTCCACCGCTTCCACGAAGCCCTCACGCTTCTCCAGCGTGGACAGCGTCCCGAAAGAGGCGTGTTTCACCGCCCGTTCGATCCTTGCCTTGTCCTGCACTCCAATCAGCTTCGCGGCCTTGCCGAAATTCTTCGCAGGCTTTTCGAGCAGATCCTCGTAACGCAACAGCAGCACCTTCCCGGGCGCACGCTGCGCCATGTCTGCCCAACCTGAAACATGGGTGGACCAGGAACCCATGATGTGGCTGACAAACAATTCATCATTCGCCGAGGCCACCCTGTCGTCGCCCAGCCGGTCGATGGCCTCATCCGCCGAAAGTCCAAAGTGGTGCGTCATGCTTACGGCCACGTCCAGCGGATTGCGCACGACGTAAATCGCGCCGGCCGAAACCTGCCAGTTGAAGAGGGCATGGCCGTTGAAGCTTCCGCACAGGTTGTGAGTCTTGACCAGCCGTGTGCCCTGCGCGCGCTGCGCGATCAACGCGTGCACCTGGGTACGCAGTGCAGCAAGTTCATCGGCATCGAGTTGCGTATTCGGGCGACCTGCCAACTCGGAGAAACGGTCGGCCTTCGCCTCCTCCTCGGTGTAGTTCCGGATTTCACTCGGCTTCAGCGGGTCGGCGCGATTGGCGATCAGATTGGCCAGGAACGCGCGCAACCAGGTATTGCCGGATTTGGGGTAGGAGGCGAGCCAGACGATATTTCCCATAGAAGCCCAGGATGAGCAGCGATCGTCCCGATCGCCAAGGTCAAAAAGCGGCCATCCATGACCGCACTGGCGAAGAAAGCTGCGGTGAATGTGAATGCCGAATCCTACCAGCCATGGTTGATTTCTCCGCCGTGCACCCGCACATTAGCTGTCCCCGGGGGCGACCTGGCTTCGACGGGGGCAGCAAAGTAGCTTGGAGCATGCCGAGGGCGTCATCTTCCTCGTTAATCCGGTGGCAAAAAACTAGACGCGAACGACGACGTCTACGCTCTGGCCGCTTAAGGCCTAGCCCCGAACCCGCTTGTGCCCGTGCTCGCGGATGTAGGGTCATCATCACGGGATCGCCGCAGTTGCCGCACGTCGGCCGCGGTCAAACCAGAACGTGCTGGTCCCGCGGTGTGCTTTGCCCATCGTGTTGCCGCGGGACAAGATCGAACGTTGGGCTAAGCATGTAGCGCCGGGCGCGGAGCGCCTTCGGACGGGGGTTCGATTCCCCCCGCCTCCACCATCAAACGGAAAGGGCCTGCTCAATGCCGGCCCTTTTTCATTTGTGGCGAGGTGGGGACTTGGAAGCCGCCCCCCCAGCGGCTTTGCTCATCCAGTTTTGCCCTCGTCCGGCTTTTCCACCAGATCACGCAGGCTTGCCTGCATGCGAGCGTGCACGCGCACCAGGGCCTTCCATAAAACCCCGGCCGTAGCCGCTCCGATCGCCAGCAAGGCGATCAGCACGCCGCGCGGCGGCAGGATCGCCGCGCCCAGCACCGCCACCAACACCGCCAGCCCGAACAGCGCGGACATGGGAACCAGCTTGGCGAAAACGCGCCGCAACGCTTCGGTGCGCGCGCCGTGCAGGCTCTCGCGAATACCCAGTTCCGCGAGCAACATGCCCAAGGCGTCGGCCTTGCGATAAGTCGCGATCAGCATCGGCAAGGAGACGAACAACGCCGCCGCCCAGATCAGGGAACGACGCAGCGCATCATCCATCGCCCATTGCGGCCAGTGGCGCGGGATCGCGCGCTCCAGCCATGCGCCGCCGATGAACACCGCACACACCAGCAGCACGTTCACGCCGATGTGCCACAGCAGCCGCCGCAGCATGCGCGCGATCACGAGGTTGTCGCCGCTGGGCTGCAGTTGCGCGAGCCATTCGCCGTAGCCGGAAGTCAGCGTCAGCAGCGCGCGTGGCGTGACTTTCAACAGGCCGCGCTGGATCGCCGGCGCGTTGACGGTCAGCAACGGCGAGATCGCCATGCAAATTACCGCCGCGCCTACCGCCAGCGGATACAGCTCCTGGCCGACCGCGCCGCCGGCGATGCCGAGGCTCGCGATCACGAACGAGAACTCGCCGATCTGTGCCATGTTCAGGCCGACGCGCAATGCCCTGCCCGCGCCGGCGCCGCCGAACAGGAACACACCCGCGCCGCTCGCGAAGACCTTGCCGAAGATCACCAACGCCGCCAGCCCGAGCGCCGGCAACGCCACGCTCCACAGCAGGTGAGGGTCGAGCAGCAGACCGATCGCGACGAAGAAGATCGCGGCGAACATGTCGCGCACCGGCGCGACCATGCGGACGATGCGAGGCGCGCAATGCGCTTCCGCGACGACCACGCCGGCGAGGAATGCGCCGAGCGCGATGCTGAACCCCGAGAATTCGGCAAGCAGGCTGGCGCCGAAGCAGATGCCCAGCGCCGCGACCAGCAGCATTTCCTCGCGACCGAAAGCCGCGATCGCATCCAGCAGCTTCGGCAGCAACAGCAACCCCGCGATCAGCGCGGCCACGATGAAGATCGCCATGCGCCCGATCACGCCGAGCGCCGCGTCGGGCGCCACCTCGCCACCCGCGGCGACCACGCTCAGGATCGTCAGCAGCAATACGGTCAGCACTTCCTCGGAAATCAGCAGCCCGACCAGCAACGGCACGAACGGCTCGCGCTTCATGCCGCGCGCCTCGATGTTGCGCACCACCACCATCGTGGAGGAAAAGCAGACGACGCCTCCGAGGAACAGCGCCGCGCGCGGCGACCAGCCGGCCAGGCGCCCGGCCTCGATGCCGAGCCACAGCATCAGGCCCACTTCGGTCATGCCCGCCAGCAACACGCGCGCACCCAGCGCGCGCAGCTTGCGCAACGAGAATTCCAGACCGAGCGTGAACATCAGCAGCAGCACGCCGAGGTCGGAGATGTCGCGCATCGTGCGTTCGTCGGTCACCAGCGCCCACGGCGTATGCGGACCGATCAGCACGCCCGCGATGATGTAGCCAAGCAGCACGGGCAGGCGCAATCGATGGAACAGCACCGTGATCACGCCCGCACCGAGCATGACGAAAGCGAGATCGCGGATGAAGCCGAGGCCGTGCATGGGGCAAGCCTAACAAGCCGGGGCCGCGGCGTCGCCCCGTGCCCATCGTGCCGGTCGTCACGTTGCGGGCAGCACGTCCGGAGCGTAGGTTTGTCCGCTCGGCGTCTTCTTCCATGGGAGAGCAGGATGAAACGTGTCGCGCTTTCGTTCGCCGCATTGCTGGTCGCCACCCTCGCCGCACAGGCCGAGCCGCCTTCCAAGCTCAGCTACCCGCAACCCCGGCGCGACAAGGTGGCAGACAACTACTTCGGAATGAAAGTCCCGGCGCCATACCAATGGATGGAAGACTTGAACAGCCCGGAGCTCGCGAAGTGGGTGGAAGAGGAAAACAGGCTCACCTTCGCGTACCTGGACCAGATTCCCGAACGCGACTGGATGAAGCAGCGGCTCACCAAGTTATGGAATTACGAGAAGGTCGGCGTTCCGCACATGGATGCCGGCAAGCTTTTCTTCAGCAAGAACTCCGGCTTGCAGAACCAATCGGTGGTCTATGAACAGGCTTCACTCAACGCGCAACCGCGCGAACTGATCGATCCCAACAAGCTCTCGCCGGACGGTTCGCTCGCGCTGCAGGACTACGCGCCTTCGCACGACGGCAACAATCTGGCCTACGCGCTTTCGGAGGGCGGTTCGGACTGGGAAACCATCCACGTGCGCGATCTGCGCACCGGCAAGGACCTGCCGGACCAGGTGAAGTGGGTGAAGTTCTCGGGGCTGAGCTGGACCAACGACAACAAGGGCTTCTTCTATTCGCGTTATCCGGAACCGCCCAAGGGCGAGGCGATCCAGAACCGCGTGGAGAACCAGGCGCTGTACTACCACAAGCTGGGCACGCCCCAGAGCGAGGACACGAAGATCTACGCGCGCTCCGATCTGCCGGAGTGGATCATCGGCGGGCAGGTTTCCGAAGACGGGCGCTATCTCTTCATCTCGCTGGTCAACGGCACCTCGACCAATAACGAATTGCTCTACGCGGACCTGGGCGATCCGGCGCATCCGGACATCGGGGCGAAAATCCAGCCGCTGTTCACGGCCAATGATGCCGAATACGCACCGCTGGGCAATATCGGCGACAGGCTGTTCGTGCAGACCACGAGGAACGCACCCAACCGCAAGATCGTGTCCTTCAAGCTCTCCGATCCCGCGCACTGGAGAATGGTCGTACCGGGCACGCGCAACGTGATCGAAAACTCGCTGCTCGCTGGCGGCGATGTCGCGGTGCAATACCTGGTGGACGCCAAAAGCGAAGTGAAATTGTTCGGACCGGACGGAAGGCCGAAGACCACGCTCACCCTGCCAGGCATCGGCTCGGTGGTGGGCCTGAGCGGCCGCAACGACTCGAAGGAGATGTTCTACGGCTTCACTTCGTATCTCTATCCAACCACTGTCTATCGCTACGACATCGCCAGCGGGAAAACCGACACCTTCGCCAAACCGAAGGTGGATTTTGATCCGTCGCAGTACGAGACGAAGCAGGTGTTCTACAAGTCGAAGGATGGAACGCGCGTGCCGATGTTCATCACCGCGCGCAAGGGCGTGAAGCTGGACGGTTCGAACCCGACGATCCTCTATGCCTACGGCGGCTTCGACATCAACATCACGCCGGGCTTCTCGCCGATGCTGCCGGTGTGGCTGGAAATGGGCGGCGTGTATGCGGTCGCCAACCTGCGCGGCGGCGGCGAATACGGCGAGTCATGGCACCACGCCGGCATGCTCTCCAACAAGCAGAACGTGTTCGACGATTTCGCGTATGCGGCGAAATACCTTATCGCGCGGAAATACACCTCGACGCCGCACCTCGGCATCCAGGGCTATTCGAACGGGGGATTGCTGGTCGGCGCCAGCATCACCGAACATCCGGAACTGTTCGGTGCCGCTTATGGCGGCGCGGGCGTGATGGACATGCTGCGCTACCAGAAGTTCTCAGGCGGAGCGTTGTGGGCGCCGGAATACGGCACCTCGGATGACAGACAAGCGTTCCAGTGGCTGATCAAGTTCTCGCCTGTGCAGAACGTCAAGGACGGCACCTGCTATCCGCCGACGATCATCACCACCGCCGATCACGACGATCGCGTGGTGCCGAGTCATTCGTACAAATTCGTCGCACGCCTGCAACATGCGCAGGCTTGCAACAACCCGATCCTGCTGCGCGTGGAAACCAAGACCAGCCACGGCTACATGCCCACCGACAAGCGCATCGCGCAGACTGCCGACGTGTGGGCATTCATGGCATGGAACCTGGGAATACACGAGGCGCCGTCGAGATGACGTGCGCGGTGGGCCGACACGGCCACACCGAACCTGATGAACCGGCGACCGGGGTCGAAGCACACACTTCGACCCCGGTGCCATTTCCACGCGAAGGCGGACTGCGCCGGGCGAACGGAAGAGGCTTGCTGGAACCGAAACCGCGCCGAAATCTCTTGACGCTTTTCGCCTCCGCCAATATTCTTTCCGGTTCCAGCGTGGGGCCATAGCTCAGCTGGGAGAGCGCTACAATGGCATTGTAGAGGTCGCCGGTTCGATCCCGGCTGGCTCCACCACTCCCCGCTGTCCCCATCGTCTAGAGGCCTAGGACACCACCCTTTCACGGTGGCGACCGGGGTTCGAATCCCCGTGGGGACGCCAAGGGCGTGCAGCCGTGATGTTGGTGGTTGCGCATCTTTTGAAGCACGCTGGAATGTTGCACAATTGCGTTTCACGAAAATCGTTTTCGATGACAACGGAGCGGTAGTTCAGCTGGTTAGAATGCTGGCCTGTCACGCCGGAGGTCGCGGGTTCGAGTCCCGTCCGCTCCGCCACTCATCGAGACGAATCACAAGGAGCCCGCCCCGCGCGGGCTTTTTTTTGCGCGCGCGATCCGCCGACGCGATCGCATCGAAAGCTTCCGGACAGGTCGCGCCTCCATTCTCGCCGTGACTTCCGGCAGCCCTTCCAAATCGAATTGATACGTTATATCGTTTCGGCCTTCACAGGCCGCTCACGATCACGGCTCGCATGAACATCCTCCGGGCCGCTGCATTTCGAATCCCCCTGCGCGCCCTGCCCTGCGCGATGCTGGGCCTGCTGGCCGGTTGCGCGGTCGGGCCCAATTTCGAAAAACCTGCCGCTCCCAAGGTGGGCGGTTACATCACGCAGCCGCTCGCCGCAACCACCGCGACACCGAACGTCACGGGAGGCGAGGCGCAGCGCTTCGATGTCGGCGCCGATCTTTCCGGCGACTGGTGGGCGCTGTTCCATTCGAAACAATTGAATGCGCTCATCGAACAGGCGCTCGCCAACAATCACGACCTCAAGGCTGCGCAGGCCGCACTGAAGGTCGCGCACGAGAACACCCTGGCGCAACGTGGCGCCTTCTTCCCCAGCGTGGCCGCGACGTTTTCGGCGAGCCGGAACAAGCAGTCCACTTCGCTTGCGCCGGCGCCGAACTTTCCGGCAGTGCCCGAAGAATTCCTGTACAACCTCTACACCCCGCAGCTCAGCATTTCCTACACGCCCGACGTGTTCGGCCTGAACCGCCGCACGGTGGAATCGCTGCGCGCGCAGGAAAACGCCACACGGTTCCAGATGCTGGCGACGTACACCACGCTCACCTCGAATGTCGTGGTGGCCGCGATCCAGGACGCTGCGACCCGCGCGCAGATCGAAGCCACCCGTGAGCTGATCGCCGACGACACGAAGATGCTGCAGTTGCTGCAGTACCAGTCCGACAAGGGTTATGCGAGCGGGCTGGACCTGGCCGGCCAGCAATCGCAACTCGCGCAGGCGCAAGCCACGCTGCCGCCGCTTGTCAAACAGGAGGCACAGTTGCAGCACCAGCTCGCGGTACTGACCGGGCATTTTCCGAGCGGGATGCCGCCGCAACGTTTCGATCTGGCCGACCTGCAATTGCCGCAGGAGTTGCCGGTCAGCCTGCCCTCGACGCTGGTCCAGCAACGGCCCGACGTGCGGCAGGCACAGGCAAACCTGCATGCCGCGAGCGCGCAGGTGGGCGTGGCCATCGCCAATCGCTTTCCCAACATCGCCTTGAGCGCCAATGCAGGCAGCGCCGCGCTTGCGATCGGGGGGCTGTTCAAGGCCGGCACCGGTTTCTGGGGACTGGCTGCCGACCTCACCGCGCCGATCTTCCAGGGCGGTACCTTGAAGCATCAGGAACGCGCGGCCAAGGCGGCTTACACGGAAGCATCGGAGCAATACAAGAGCACGGTGCTGACCGCCTTCCAGAACGTCGCCGACACGCTCACGGCGTTGCAGCAGGATGCCGATGCGCTCAACGCCACCGCTGCCGCGGAACACGCCGCCAAGACTACGCTCGACCTCGCGCAACAGCAGGCGCGCGACGGTTACACCAGCGACCTTGCGCTGCTCACCGCTGAGGCGAATTACCAGCAGGCGCGCATCGCGCTGGTGCAGGCCCAGGCCGAACGCTACGCCGACACGGCCGCGCTGTTCCAGGCGCTGGGCGGGGGCTGGTGGCACCGTACGGATTTGTCCGGGGATAACAATGAAAAATGATTTGCGCTCGCGCGCGTTCGGGATTGCCGTGCTCGCGCTGCTGGCTGGCGTAGCCGGCTGCTCGTCCCACAAAGGCAATGCGGATGTCTCGTCCGCAAATGCCAGCAACGTCACGCTGACACAAGCGCAGCGCCAGCGCATAACGCTCTACACCGTCGCGCCTTCGAGCTTCCACAAGACGGTGGACACCACCGGCGTGGTGGATTTCGACCAGGATCAGGCGACCGCGGTGCTGGCGCCGTTCTCCGGCCCGGTTTCGCGACTGCTGGTCGCACCGGGCGACCTGGTGAAGAAAGGCCAGCCGCTGGCGACGGTGGCTTCGCCGGATTTCGCCGCCGCCGTCGCCACATACCGGAAAGCGATCGCGACCGCCGACACCGATCGCCGCCTGGCCGACCTGGACGCCGACATGCTCAAGCACCACGCGATCGCCCCGCGCGAAGCCGAGCAGGCGCAGACCGACGCGGTGAACGCGGAAGCCGATCGCGAAGCGGCACTGCAGGCGCTTATCGCACTGGACGTGGATCCGCAAGCCATCAAGGATGTGCAAGCCGGCAAGCCGACGGGCAGGATCGAAGGCACGATCCGCGCGCCGATCGCCGGCACGGTGGTCGAGAAAAACATCACGCCGGGGCAATTGCTGCAGGCCGGCAGCACGCCCTGCTTCACCATCGCCAATCTCTCGAAGGTCTGGGTGATGGCACAGTTGTTCGGCAACGACGAGCAATCCGTGCGCGCCGGCGATCCCGCGCAGGTCTTCACGGGCGACGACGGCAAGCCGATCGACGGCACGGTGACGAACGTCGGCGCGGAAGTGGACCCGGATACTCGCGCGGTGACCGCCCGGGTCAACGTGCCCAATCCGCAAGGCGCGCTGAAGAAGCAGATGTACGTGCGCGTCCGGATCGCATCGCGTGGAGCAACGCAAGGCATCCTCGTGCCGGTCGCGGCAATCCTGCGCGATGACGACAACCTGCCCTTCGTCTATGTCGCCGAATCGGACGGCAGTTTCGCGCGGCGGCACGTGACGCTCGGTATCCGCTCCGGTGATCGCGAGCAGATCCTCTCCGGCCTGCGTGCGGGCGAACGCATCGTCAGCGACGGCGGCCTGTTCCTGCGTTTCATGCAAAGCCAATGAGCGCGCTTCCGCAGGACAACGCGGCGCGCGAGCGCGCGTCGCTGATCAATCGCATCGTCGGCTTCGCGCTGGCGCAGCGGCTGCTGATCATCCTGCTGGCGCTGGCGCTGGTCGGGGCGGGCTGGTGGGCGCTCAAGCGACTGCCGATGGATGCCTATCCCGACCTCTCGCCGCCGATGGTGGACATCGTAACGCAGTGGCCGGGGCATTCGGCGGAAGAAATCGAACGACTGATCAGCGTGCCGGTCGAGCGCGCCATGAGCGATGTCCCCGACGTGGTGATGAAACGTTCGGTATCACTCTACGGTTTGTCGGACGTCACCCTGACCTTCCGCGATGGCACCGACAATTACTTCGCGCGCCAGCGCGTGTTCAACCGCCTCTCCGGCATCGGCCTGCCGGATGGCGTGGCGCCTTCGATCTCGCCGCTGTCCTCGCCTTCCGGCCTGATCTACCGTTACGTGCTGCAAAGTTCGGATCGTTCGCCGACCGAATTGAAGACCTGGGAAGACTGGGTGATCGCGCCGCAATACCGCGCGGTCGCCGGGGTAGCGGACGACTCCGCGTTCGGCGGCGGCGACATGCAATACCAGGTACTGCTGGACCCGGCGAAGATCGCCGCGGTCGGGCTGACGGTGCCGCAGGTCGAGGCCTCGCTTGCCGCCAACAACGGCAATGCCGGCGGCGGCTTTTATTCGCAGGGGGGACAGTTCTATTACGTGCGCGGGCTCGGGCGCCTGCAGACGGTGCAAGACATCGGCAATGTGGTGCTGGCGGTGCACAACGGGACGCCGATCCTGGTGAAGGACGTCGGCAAGGTCACGCTCGGCATCGCGCCACGCCTCGGCGAGTTCGGATACATGAACCAGGACGACGCCGTCGAAGGCGTGATCCTGATGCGCACCGGCGAGAAGACGCAGGAGGTGCTGAAGCGCATCGAAGCCAGGACGCAGGAACTCAATTCGCAAGTCCTGCCGAAGGATATCCGGATCCATCCGTTCTACGACCTCAGCAACCTGATCGCGGAAACCACGCAGGTGGTGGTGCACAACCTTTTCATCGGCGTGCTGCTGGTGATCGCGGTGCTGGTGTTCTTCCTCTACGACATCCGTGCGGGCCTGATCGTCGCGGTCACGATTCCGCTCGCGCTGCTGTTCGCGTTCCTGTGCCTGGACCTGCAGAACGCCTCGGCCAACCTGCTCTCGATCGGCGCGGTGGATTTCGGAATACTCGTGGACGGCGCGATCTTCATGGTGGAGAACATCTACCGGCAGATCGCGTTGCGGCACGACAGCGACATGCCGCTCCACATCCGCGACATCGTGATCGACGCGGCATCCGAAGTGGATCGCCCGCTGGTATACGCCGTGGCGGTGATCGTGGCGAGCTTCCTGCCGATCTACGTGCTGACAGGCCCGTCCGGCACGCTGTTCAAGCCGATGGCCGACACCATGATCTACGCGCTGGTCGGCTCGCTGGTGGTGACGCTCACCTTGCTGCCGGTGCTGTGCGCGCTGCTGATGCGCCGCGGCGTGCGCGAACGGCGAAACGCGATTTTCGAAAGGATCAAGTCCGGTTACACGCGCTGGCTGGATGCCAGTCTCGCCCGGCCCTGGCGCACGTCCATCATCCCGACCATCCTGCTCGGGCTGTCGTTGCTGCTGGTGCCGAGCATCGGCGCGGAATTCATGCCGCACCTGGACGAAGGCTCGCTGTGGGTGCGTGCGACGATGCCGTACACGATTTCCTTCGACGAGGCGGCGAAGATCACACCGCAGATCCGCACCATCCTGCGTTCGTTCCCGGTCGTCACCACGGTCACGTCGGAACTGGGGCGTCCCGACGACGGCACCGATGCGACGGGCTTCTTCAACGTGGAATTCTTCGTCGGGTTGAAGCCGTATTCCCAGTGGAAAGGCCGGTACCACGACAAGGCGGCGCTGATCGCCGCGATGGACAAGAAGCTGCAGGCCTTCCCCGGCATCCAGTTCAACTACACGCAGCCGGCTGAGGACGCGGTGGACGAAGCCGAAACCGGTTTGAAGAGCGCGCTGGCGGTGAAGGTGTTCGGTCCCGACCTGCAAACGCTGCAGGACAAGGGCAAGGCGATAAAGGAAGTGCTGGCGCACGTTCGCGGCATCACCGATGTGACGCTGGTGCACGAGCTTGGCCAGCCCAGCCTGACCATCAAGATCGATCGCGCCAAGATCGCGCGCTACGGCCTCAACGTTTCCGACGTGAACGGCCTGATCGAAACCGCGATCGGCGGCAACGTGGCTACGCAGGTCGTGCAGGGCGAGCGCGAATTCGACCTGGTCGTGCGCCTTGCGCAGCGCTACCGCGACAACCCGCAGGAGATCGGCAACATCCCGGTCGCCACGCCGTCGGGCGCGCAGATCCCGCTGAAGGAACTGGCCGACATCGAGGAAACCAACGGCGCGTCCTTCATCTACCGCGAAAACGACTCGCGCTACATCGGCGTGCAGTTCTCGGTGGAGGGCCGCGACCTTGCCGGCGCCGTACAGGACGCAATGCAGCAGGTCGCGAGGTCGGTGAAGCTGCCGCAGGGTTATCGCCTCGACTGGGGCGGCGAGTACAAGGAATACACCGCTTCGCGCGCGCAGATGAACGTGATCCTGCCGCTGACGGTGCTGCTGATCTTCGGGCTGCTGTTCGTGCTCTACGGCAATTTCAAGTTCCCGTTCATCACCGTGCTGGGCGTGGTGCTGTCCGCGCCGTTCGGCGGGCTGCTTGCGCTGTGGCTGACCGGCACCCCGTTCTCCGTGTCTTCGGGCATCGGTTTCATCGTGCTGTTCGGCGTGTCGGTACTGACCGGCGTGGTGTATGTGTCCTACGTGAACGAACTGCGCCGCGACGGCATGAGCACGGACGCCGCGATCCGCGAGGGCGCGATCCTGCGCCTGCGCCCGATCATGATGACCGCGCTGGTCGCCGCCCTGGGCCTGCTTCCGGCAGCGATCGCCACCGGCGTGGGAACGGACTCGCAACGCCCGTTCGCGCTGGTGATCGTGTGCGGCATGCTTTCGCGGCTGGTGATCGGCATCTTCGTGATGCCGGCGCTGTATGCGCTGGTGGCGCGGCCGAACGATCGCCTGCAGGTTTGAGCGGCGGGACTTTCCGGCCCGGGATCAAGCTTTCGTCATTCCAGACGCGGCGCAGCCGCGATCCGGACAAATTCGTCCGGAAGGAATTCGAAACAAGCGAAGGTTGGCCCGAAGGGCAAAGTCCATGGATGGAAGGACTTTGCAATCTGCTCTTGTCTGCAGGCGAAGAGCGCCATGCATGGAAAGAACTCCGGGGTTCCGTTCGCGATGCAACCGCGAACGTTAAAGTCCTCAAGGCTGCGCTTCAGGAATTTACCGTCGCCTCCAGCCGCTCCAGCGTGCCGATCGAATGGCCCTGTTCGGCCAGGTATTCCAGCCAGCGGTTGAGGAAGGAATTCATGCGCAACCGATGCTGCAGCACGTTGCGCGCCGGCGCGAACGGACCCAACACCTGCCACAGCTCGCGGCCGGGCTGGCAGTGCAGCGCCTCGGTAGTGTGCGCATCCAGATACATGCGCAGCTGCGCGGATGGTGCCGGTTGCCCGGTGGCGTCGTCCAGCACCGCGTAGCTCAGGCCGATCTCGATCGTGTACGGATGGCGCTCCTGGATCGCGAGCTGCAGATCCAGACCGTCGCCGACGCTGGAAATGTATTCGCCGATCCGCAAGCGCTGTGGCGCGAACATGCGGGTGAGGCGCTGATGATTTTCGGTGTACAAGCCCATCAGCCAGGCGAAGCGGCCCGGCAACAGCGCGCTCGCACGCGAGGCGTGATGCTGAAATTTCGTGCTGACATACATCGTTGACATGATCCGATCTTAGCGCAGGAATTCACCCGCGCACGTCTTGTATTTTTCGCAAAAAAAGTTCACGGTATGGGTCTCACGCGCGGGATCTTTCCCGCGCGTTTTTTTGTGCGTGAAGTCTCAGTCACGCGCGACGCAGGCCATGGATGGCCGCGTCGAAGTGAGCTTCCGGTGCCGGCGCGCGCCCGTCGAGAAGCGCAGGGAAGTCGAGCCAACCGGATGTTGGCGAGGCCGTCACGTCCGGCGCCATTGGCTTTGGTTACTTTCCTCGAAAGGAAAGTGACCCGCGCCGTGGGACGGCGCGGAAAAGACATGGATGTCGAACAACAAACTCACTGGGCCCGGCAAACAGCCGCCATCCATGGCCCAGAGCTCCGTGGCAGGGACGACGCCACGTGAGAGCGGTCGGCAAATACTCCCCTCTCCCGCTTGCGGGAGAGGGGAAAATCAAAACATGTGCCGCTCGATGCCCAGATGCGCAAGGATCTTGCTGGCGATCTCCTCGATGGATGTGGAGGTCGTGTTGAGCGAAGGCAAGTGTTCGCGGCGGAACAACTGATCGGCCAGCACCAGTTCTCGCTTGCACTGCTCGAGTTTCGCGTAGCCGCTGCCCGGCCGGCGCGCCTCGCGCACCTGCGCCAGCCGGTTCGCGTCGATGGTCAGGCCGAACAGCCGGTTTCGGCATGACTTCAGTCGCGCCGGCAACATGTCGCGTTCGAGGTCTTCCTCGGTGAGCGGGTAATTCGCCGCCTTGATGCCGTAATGCAGCGCCATGTACAGGCACGTCGGCGTCTTGCCCACCCGCGACACACCCACCAGCACCACGTCGGCTTCCTGATAATTGGGATCAACGCCGTCATCGTGCGCCAACGCGTAATTGGTCGCGTTGATGCGGGCTTCGTACTGGGCGAAATCCACCATGCCGTGCGCGCGATTGACCGCGCCCGAACGCCGCGTGCCCAGCTCCAGCTCCAGCGTGCCGATGAACGGCGCCAGCACGTCGATCATCAGCGCACCGGACTCGGCGATGATCTCGCAGAGCGCCGTATCCACCACCGTATTGACGACGATCGGCCGCTCGCCGTTCTGGGCATAGACGGTCTTGATGCGCAGCGCGGCGGCCTCGGCCTTCTCCTTGTTGTCCACGAAGGCGATGCGGTGCCCCTCGAACTTGACGCCCTCGAACTGCGCCAGGATCGAGTTGCCGATGGTCTCGGCCGTGATGCCGGTGGAGTCGGAGACGAAGAAGACCGTCTTGCGTTCGCTCATCGCCCTGGTGTCCAAAGGTGAACGATCAGTGTAGCCGAGCCGGGCACGTGCTTGTCTCATGCACACCCGCCCCGCGACAATAGGGAACTCTGAAATCCGCTGGCGATGGAGATGGCCGTGAGCGAACTCGTCCTTTGGCTGGACAACCTGGGCATGAAAGACCTTGCCAAGGTCGGCGGCAAGAACGCGTCCCTGGGCGAGATGATCGGCAACCTGGCCGAACTCGGGGTGTCGGTGCCCGGCGGCTTCGCCACGACCGCGGATGCCTACAAGCAGCACCTGCACGACACCGGCCTCGACAAGCGCATCGCCGCGCGCATGAAGGACCTCGATGTCGAGAACGTGGATGCGCTCGCCGCCGCGGGCAAACAGATCCGCGGCTGGATCGAGGACGAGGCCTTGCCGAAGGACCTGGAGCAGGCGATCCGGGACGCCTACAGGAAGCTCTGCAAGGATGCCGGCTCCGACGACATCGCCGTGGCGGTCCGTTCTTCCGCCACCGCCGAAGATTTGCCCGACGCCAGCTTCGCCGGCCAGCAGGAAACCTTCCTGAACGTCTGCGGCATCGAAGACGTGCTGCACAAGGTGAAGGAAGTCTTCGCCTCGCTCTACAACGACCGCGCGATCGCCTACCGCGTGCACCACGGCTTCGCACACGAGGACGTGTTCCTCTCCGCCGGCGTGCAGTTGATGGTGCGATCGAACGTTGGTGCTTCCGGCGTGCTGTTCACGCTGGATACCGAATCCGGTTTCCGCGACGTGGTGTTCATCACGGGCTCCTACGGCCTCGGCGAAATGGTCGTGCAGGGCGCGGTGAATCCGGACGAGTTCTACGTCTACAAGCCGACGCTGCGCGCGGGCAAGCCCGCGATCCTGCGCCGCGCGCTGGGCTCCAAGCAGCAGCGCATGGTGTATTCCGACAAGCCCGGCGAGCGCGTGCGCATCGAGGAAACCCCGGCGGAACTGCGCAACCGTTTCTGCATCAGCGACGAGGACGTGCAATCGCTGGCGAAGCAGGCGCTGACCATCGAGGAACATTACAAGCGCCCGATGGACATCGAATGGGCCAAGGACGGCGACACTGGCAAGCTCTACATCGTGCAGGCGCGCCCGGAAACCGTGAAGTCGCGCGCCAAGGCCACCACGCTCGAGCGTTACGCGCTGCAGGAGCGCGGCGAGGTGCTGTGCGAGGGGCGTGCGATCGGCCAGAAGATCGGCGCCGGCCGCGCGCGCGTGATCCGCTCGCTCGACCAGATGAACACCTTCAAGGAAGGCGACGTGCTGGTCGCGGACATGACCGACCCCGACTGGGAGCCGATCATGAAGCGCGCCGCGGCGATCGTCACCAACCGCGGCGGCCGCACCTGCCATGCCGCGATCATCGCGCGCGAGCTGGGCGTGCCGGCGGTTGTCGGCACCGGTTGCGCACTCACCGACATCCCGGACGGCCACGAAGTGACCGTGTCCTGCGCCGAAGGCGACACCGGCTTCATCTACGAAGGCAAGCTGAAGTTCGAGAAGACCAGCGCGGACCTCGGCGACATGCCGCCCGCCCCGCTGAAGATCATGATGAACGTCGCCAATCCCGAGCGCGCATTCGACTTCGGCCAGCTGCCGAACGCCGGCATCGGCCTGGCACGACTGGAGATGATCATCGCCAGCCATATCGGCGTGCATCCGAACGCGCTGCTGGAATACGACAAGCAGGATGCGGAGACGAAGAAGAAGATCGACGAGCGCATCGCCGGTTACGCCGATCCGGTGTCCTTCTACGTGGATCGCCTCGCCGAGGGCATCGCCACGATCGCGGCGTCGGTCAATCCCAAGCCGGTGATCGTGCGCCTCTCGGACTTCAAGTCCAATGAATACGCCAACCTGCTCGGCGGCAACAAGTACGAACCGCACGAAGAGAACCCGATGCTCGGGTTCCGTGGCGCGTCGCGCTACGTGGATGAAAGCTTCTCCGCCGCGTTCGGCCTCGAATGCAAGGCGGTGAAGAAAGTGCGCGAGGTGATGGGCCTGGACAACGTCTGGGTGATGATCCCGTTCGTGCGCACGCTGGAGGAAGGCCGCAAGGTGGTCGAGGTGCTGCGCGCCAACGGCCTGGTGCAGGGCGCCAGCGCAAATGGCGAGCATCCGCTGAAGATCATCATGATGTGCGAGCTGCCTTCCAATGCGCTGCTGGCCGACGAGTTCCTGGAGATCTTCGACGGCTTCTCGATCGGCTCCAACGATCTCACCCAGTTGACGCTGGGCCTGGACCGCGACTCGGGCGTGATCGCGCACCTGTTCGACGAGCGCAACGCGGCGGTGAAGAAGCTGCTCGCGATGGCGATCAAGACCGCGCGCTCGAAGGGCAAGTACGTCGGTATCTGCGGCCAGGGCCCGAGCGACCATCCGGACCTCGCCGAATGGCTGATGGACCAGGGCATCGAATCGGTGTCGCTCAATCCCGATACCGTGGTGGACACCTGGCTGCGGCTGGCGAAGAAAAAGGCTGCATGAACGATGCACGCGCCCGGGCCCGGACCGCGCGCGTGCTGGGCGCGATCGCCCTGCTCGGTGTCGCCACGTTCGCGGTGGTCTGCACGGCCGTGCAATTCCTGCGCAGCGATTACAACTGGATCGGGATGCCGCTCAGCTTCTACGTGATCGGCCCCTACGGCGGCATGGTGCAGGCCAGCTACTTCGCGCTCGTACCCGGGCTCGCCGCGCTCGGTGCCGGCTGGTATGTCGCGCTCGAACGCCAGGCCCGCAGCAGCGCGCCCTTGCTGCTGTTTGTCGTGTCTGGAGTGGCGCTGGGCGTGACCGCGGTCAAGACCACCGACGTGCCGGGCGGGTCGCATACCCTGCATGGACTCCTGCATGTGGTCGCGGCGGCCACGACCTTCCTGTGCGTCACGGTCGCGATGCTGCTGCAATCCTGGCGCTTGCGCGGGGACGCGCGATGGCGCGCGCGCTTCCGCTCCGCTTTCCCGCTCGCGTGCATCGCCTTCGTCGCGCTGTGGACCAGCGCGCTGTTCAAGCCGATCCCGCGCGGACTCGGCGAGAAGATCGTGATCGCCCTGATCCTGCTGTGGCTGTGGCGCGCCGCGTGGTGGCTGGTGCGTGGATCACCTGGATCTTCATACCCGGAGGGGCTCGCGCCCCGGCGCAACCGCGCGTAGCCGATATACTCGCGGCCATGAGCACTGCCTCGCTGCTCTGGGGATTGCTGTTCGGCTCGATCGGAGTCGGCTTCTTCATCTACGGCAAGCGCCAGCGGATGGTCGTGCCGCTTGTGTGCGGGCTGGCCCTGATGGTTTATCCGTACTTCATCGCCGGCACCCTGCTGCTGCTCCTGATCGGCGTCGCGTTGATGGCGGTGCCGTATTTCCTGCGCTTCTGATCCGGACGGCGGAAGCGGGCGCCATTCGGTCCTGCCTGCAAGCCACTTACCTAACGCACACTTCATCCCGCGCGCACGCGTGGCGTGTTTCCATGGCCGCGCGCCCGAAGGGGAGCGGCGCATCCAGGCCAGCAACATCGCAGGAGCACCCCATGGACATCCAGGACATCATGACCCCCAACCCCAAGGCCTGTCCGCGCAACGCATCGTTGTCGCAGATCGCGCAACTGATGCGCGACGAGGACATCGGCGAAGTGCCGGTCGTGGAGACCGACGGCCAGAGCCGGAAGCTGGTCGGCGTGGTCACCGATCGCGACATCGTGGTGCGCGCGGTCGCCGAAGGCGAGAACCCGTCGCGGATCACCGCAGAGGATTGCATGACCTCGCCGGCGATATCCTGCGGCGAGAACGCATCGGTCGAGGAATGCGCGCGCATGATGGCCTCGCACCGCATCCGCCGCATGCCGGTCGTGGACGGCAGCGGCAATCTGCGCGGCATCGTCGCGCAGGCGGACCTGCAAGCCACCGACGCGCGCTCGCTGAAGGAAGAAGTCGCCAACCGGGTGTCCACGCCGCACTAGCCATTTTCCCTCTCCCTCCGGGAGAGGCCCGAAGGGCGGGTGAGGGTTCGGCAATGCCGTCCCACTTCATCGATTCCGAACCCTCACCCCTACCCCTCCCCCGGAGGGAGAGGGGCTGTTCCTGGATGCTTTGAGCCTTCCGCATCCGCCACCTGCGCATTACATTGGCGCGGTGGCGGACTTCCCTTCCCTCGACGACATCCGCGCCGCGCGCGAGCGCTTAAGCGAGCGCGTGCGCGAAACACCGGTGTGGAACTGGCGCGGCGATGCGATCGCACGTGCCGCCGGCGCGGATACCCAGGTCTTCCTGAAGCTGGAGCTGTTCCAGTACACCGGCACCTTCAAGGCGCGCGGCGCGCTGCTCAATGCCATGGCGCTCTCCGCCGAGCAGAAGCAGCGCGGCGTCACCGCGGTCAGTGCCGGCAACCACGCCATCGCGGTCGCCTTCGCCGCGCGCAGCGTCGGCACGACCGCGAAAGTGGTGATGCCGAAAACCGCCAACCCCGCGCGCATGGCACTGTGCCGCGCCTACGGCGCCGAAGTCGTGCTGGTGGACGACGTGCACCACGCCTTCGACACGGTCAAGCGCATCGAAGCGGAAGAAGGCCGCACCTTCATCCATCCCTTCGAAGGCGAACTCACCGCGCTCGGCACCGCCACGGTCGGCTACGAACTGTGCCGGCAGGTGCCCGACCTCGACGCGGTGATCGTGCCGATCGGCGGCGGCGGCCTGATCGCCGGCATCAGTTGCGCGATGAAGCAGATGCAACCCATGTGCAAGGTGTACGGCGTGGAACCGGAAGGCGCCGACAGCATGCGCCGCAGCTTCGAAGCGGGCTCGCCGCAATCCATCGAGAGGGTCAACACCATCGCCGACAGCCTCGGCGCGCCCTACGCCCTGCCCTACAGCTTCGGCCTCGCCCGCTGCTTCGTGGACGAACTGGTGCTGATCAATGACGAGGCGATGCAGCGCGCGATGGGCCTGCTGTTCGCCGACATGAAACTCGCCGTGGAACCGGCCGGCGCCTCCGCTACCGCCGCGCTCTGCGGCCCGCTGCGCGAAAAACTGCAAGGCCAGCGCGTCGGCGTGATCGTGTGCGGGACGAATATAGACCTCGCCACGTTTTCGAAGCAGGCGATTCCTTGCGAAGCCTAGCTTTGTAGAGTGCGGGCTACTCATTGCCAGACACCGATTCATTCTTCCGACATTTGTACGCGCTTGGAAGCGTTGGTAAGTCGCCTCTTCGTAAAATCGCAGTCTTTAATCCAGACAAATCTGGTGAGATCGATAGTCGCTTCCAACGTCTTCTTGGACCTGGATCTTTGGCTAGATATGAGTACCATCCATTGACGTTCGATCAGTCCATTGCTCACGTACAAGCAATGTTTCCAGGGCGGCGGTAATTCCAACGGTATCTGGCTGTGTTCGCACACAGGATTGACCCCGCGTAGGGCGGAATCCGCGCAGCGGCTTCCGCCGAATGAACATGCGGCGAAAACGGCTTCGCCGGTTCCGCCCTAAATGCCCCGCGTAAGTGGGGTGGCGCTTTCTGCGAACCCCAACAGCTTTCCCGCGCTGCGTACAATGTTGGGATTCGCCAACCGCGCTCACCCCAACCCGCACCGCTTATGACCCGCCTCTGGACCATCATCGGTGTTCGCGACGTGGCGCGCAGCTTCGCCTGGTACCAGCGGCTGCTCGGGCAGCCGGTCACGACGCCGGCGCACGACTACTTCGGGCAGATCCTCGATGCGGATGGCGCGGTGCTGCTGTGCCTGCACGCGTGGGGCGAGCACGAGCACCCTTCCCTCGCCAGCCCCGGCACCGCGACGCCCGGCAACGGCCTGCTGCTGTTCTTCCGCGTGGATGATTTCGACGGCGCGCTGCAACGCGCACGCACGCTCGTCGCAGACCTCAAAGAAGAGCCGCACCTGAGCCCCAACACCGGCACCAAGGAATTTGCTTTGCGCGATCCCGACGGGTATTACGTCATGATCAGTGCGAATTCATGACGAGGGAACACGCATGCCCACCAGGCAATTGATCGCCCCCGACAACACCGCGGTGCGCACTGCCTTGTGGCGGGCGCTGCACGTGCAGGCCGACCCGCTGCCGCATGTGTTCGAGGACGAAGTCGGCCTGAAGCTGGCCGCGCCTGATGACGGATGGCGTGACCGTCCGGACATGAGTCCGTTCACGCGGCCGTTCCGCGCGTCCATCCTGGCGCGCGCCCGCTTCATCGAAGACCTCGTGACGGAACAGGCCGCGCATGGCGTCGGGCAATACGTCATCCTCGGCGCGGGCCTGGACACGTTCGCGCAGCGCCGGCCCGAGCTCGCTTCCCGCATGCGCGTGTTCGAGATCGACCAGCCCGGCCCGCAGGAGTGGAAACGCCGGCGCCTCCTGGATCTGGGCCTCGGCATCCCGCCGTTCCTGCGATTCGTCCCCGTCGACTTCGAGGCGGGCGACGACTGGTGGCAGCGGCTGGCGGGCGCGGGATTCGAGTCCGCGCGACCTGCGATCGTGGCCTCCGCCGGCGTCAGCATGTATCTGACCCGTGACGCGATCATGGCGACGCTGCGCCGCGTAGCGACGCTCGCGCCGGGCTCCACGCTCGCGATGTCGTTCATGCTGCCCATCGAAATGCTGGAACCCGACATCCGCTTTGCGGTCGAGCGCGCGGCCGAAGGCGCACGCGCAAGTGGCACGCCGTTCCTCAGCTTCTTCACGCCGAACGAAATGCTGGCCCTGGCCCGCGAGGCGGGCTTCAGGGAAGCGCGGCACGTGTCGGCGGCGATGCTGGCCGAACGCTACTTCGCGAACCGGACGGACGGCCTTCGCCCGCCCGCCAATTCCGAGGAAATGCTCGTCGCGACGAGCTGATACTTCGGAAGAAATGGAATCGGAGGCCCGGATTCACGCGCGACATTCACGCGCGACGTGATTGCATACGGGGGGCGGCCCATTACTGTGGATGCGGCGGTCCGGTCGCGCCGTCTGAAATGCATGGCGCGATCCGATATCCCGCATCATGGTCCGCGTAGCCCGCCACACGGCGGCCTCCGTGGCACGACCGACCCCGTTGCACGCGCCTGCGGCATCGTCACGCTTGCCGGCGTCGCCATCCTCACCATCATCTCCCTGGCGGCACAGTTCCTGCGCACGGACTTGAACTGGCTGGCCGTGCAGCTGAGCTTTTATGCCAAGGGTCCTTACGGCGCATGGGTGCAGGCGGGCTTCTTCGCGCCGGCGCCCGGCCTGGCCGCGCTCGGCATCGGCTGGTATCGCGAACTCGACGGACACGCACACAACGTGGCGCCACTCGCGCTGTTCATCGTCTCCGCAATCGCGCTGTGCTTCACCGCTGCCTATTTCACCGATCCAAAGGAGCCACCGACGACACTGCACGGAAAGATCCACGAGTGGGCGGCGTTCGGAACGTTCGTCTGCGCGACCACAGCGATGCTGGTGCAATCCTGGCGGCTGCGACTCGATCCGCGCTGGCGCAAGCGCTTCCTGTCGGCGTTCATGCTGGCGGCAGTCACCGCGATTTATTTCTGGATTTACGCCTTGGTGGAACCGATCCCGCGCGGGCTCGGCGAAAAGGCCGTCATCGCGCTGGTGCTGCTGTGGATGTGGCGATCCGCATGGTGGCTGGTGCGCGGCCCGGCGAACCGGTGACGCTACACTCCGGCGATCTCCGCGGAGCTGTCGGATTCACGTGAGCGAAAAGCCCTTCGTTTCCCGTCAGACGATCCTGGTCTCCGGACCGCCCGGCTCCGGCAAGAGCACGCTGGCCGAACCATTGGCCGAGGCGCTGGGGTTTGCGCTGCTTTCCAAAGATGCGATCAAGGAGGCGTTGTTCGACGCACTCGACGGCTCCGCAGGCGATGCGGTGCATTCGAAGCGCCTGAGCGATGCCGCCATGGAGGTGCTGTTGGCGCTCGCCGCGAACTGTCCGCGCGTGGTGCTGGATGCGAACTTCAAGCCATGCGAGCCACGCCAGCGCGACCGCGTCGCTGCAAGCGGCGGCACCATCGTGGAGGTGTATTGCCGCTGCCCGCCTGAAGAGGCCGCGCTCCGTTTCGAGCGACGCGCGGAGACACGCCATCCCGCGCACGCGCTGAAGCGGCTCACACCGGGAATGCTGGCGCAACACGGCCGGCCGGTCGGGATCGGCACTGTGATCGAAGTCGATACCGGCACGCCGCCGGATTTCCCTGCCCTTCTGCAACGCGTGCGCGACGCGCTGGCCGTCTGAGCGACTGCTAGCATTCGCGCGCGATGAACGCGCAATCTTCCATCAAGACCATCGGCCTGCTCGCCTACGACGAGATGCAGGCGCTCGATCTGGCCGGTCCGCTGGACGTGTTCGGTGCCGCCAATGCGCTTGCCGGCGGCACGCAGCCTTACCGCCTTTGCATCATCGGCCTGACCATGAACGTCGTGCGCGCGGAGAATGGCTTGTCCATCCTGCCCGCGCACGCGCTGGAGGATGCGCCGCCGCTGGACACGCTGCTGATCCCCGGCGGCGTAGGCGCGCGCAACGGCATCAACCGCGATGCACATCTGCTCGCCTGGCTGCGTGAGCGCGCGAAGCACACGCGGCGCATGGTTTCGGTCTGCACCGGCGTGTTCGTGCTGGCTGCGGCGGGCCTGCTCGATGGTCGCCGCGTCACCACGCATTGGCATTACGCGGATGACCTCGCGCGGTGCCATCCCGCGCTGCGCGTCGAATCGGACCGGCTGTTCCTGCGCGACGGCTGCTTCGCCACGTCGGGCGGCCTCACCGCAGGCATGGATCTCGCCCTTGCGCTGGTCGAGGAGGACCTCGGCGCGGCTGTCGCGCTCGCGGCCGCGCGGTATCTGGTGATGTACGTGAAGCGGCCCGGCAACCAGGCGCAGTTTTCCGCGCCGCTGGCCGCGCAGGCGCAGGGCAACAACCGCATGGGCGTGCTGGTGGAATGGCTGCTGGCGCATCTGGACAGCGATCTCACCATCGAGCGCATGGCTGGGCAGGCCGCGATGAGTGCGCGTAACTTCCGTCGCGTTTTTGCGGAGACGTTCGGCATGACGCCCGCGCGTTTCGTCGAGAAGCTGCGACTGGAGCAGGCCTGCCTGCGGCTGACGCAAGGCAAGGCCTCCATCGAACGCGTCGCCGCGGGCGTGGGTTTCAACAGTGCCGATGCGTTCCGCCGCGCATTCCGCGCGCGCTACGGCACCACGCCGAACGAATATCGGGAACGCTTCGCGCAATAGCCGGATTCAAATTCGTTGGCCGGATTCGTCGGAATCCTGTCCGGCGCGGTCCCCGGCGAAGCAACAGAATTCTCCGGGACCCTTTGCCGGAGAAAGCACGTGTTGTCGAAGCAGCTTTGTGCCGCGCTGTTCAAGCTCACTCTTTGCATAACGGTTTCGGCATCGGCCAGCCAGCCCGCCCCCACGAATGCCGATGCGCCCGCCTACACCGCCGACGGCAGGCTGATCCCGCCGGCGAACTATCGCGAGTGGATTTACCTCAGTTCCGGCCTCGACATGAGCTACAACCCGAAGGCGTTGGCCTCGCCCGATCCGATGTTCGACAACACCTTCGCCAGCCCGGAAGCCTGGCGTGCATTCCAGGAGACCGGCACCTGGCCGGACAAGACGGTAATCGTGCTGGAGGTGCGCGGCTCCGCGGGCAAGGGTTCGATCAACCAGCGCGGGCACTACCAGAGCGGCGGCGTGCAGGGCATCGAGGTGCACGTGAAGGACACCGCGCGCTTCAACGGCGGCTGGGCGTTCTTCAGCTTCGACGACAGCCCCGCGCCGGCAAAACAGATCCCGACCACCGCTGCTTGCTATGCCTGCCACAGCGCGCACGGTGCGGTGGACACCACCTTCGTGCAGTTCTATCCGACCCTGCTTCCGATCGCCAAACAGCGCGGCACGCTCAGCGCGACCTATCTGAAGGACGAGGCCGAGCGGATCGGGACAAAGGGGAATTGAGCGGACGTGCTCGGCTTGGAAATCCGGCGCCGGCCTCTTATCATTGGCGGCTGCCCGGAGAGGTGGCAGAGTGGTCGAGGCCCGAGCGCCTGCGCGATGCCGGGGGAATCGCGCGCCAGGGCCGAGGAGGAGGCATGGACGCCGACTGGAGTTCGCTCCAGGGACGGATCGCAGCACCGATGTTTCAGTTGCGGAGAGGTGGCAGAGTGGTCGAATGCGCCGGATTCGAAATCCGGTTTACGGTTTTGCCGTAACGTGGGTTCGAATCCCACCCTCTCCGCCAAATCAAGAAGTTAGCTATACGTTCGGTTACTTCTGATTGCAGGCAATTTCACACGTTGTCACCCACCAGGGTGACAAGAGGGTGACAAAGCCTGCTCGAGTGCGCTTTGCAGAAGTTTTCATTTGTCACCTGTTGCGGCCGACTGATGTCGGCTATTCTGTCCCGGAATCTTGATCAGCCCCGCAACGGGGCACGAACCGGGCCACAAAGGGCGAGGTAAGCCCAATCGCATCTAGGCGATTCCATCCTGCGGCCAGCCCGGGGCCGCACGTGATGGACCGTGCCTAATGCATCCTTTGACCGAAACTCCGGACCGGAATCCTTCCGCGCCCACCATCGGGCCCGTACTTAATCTCGACGGGCTCGCGCAACTGCTGCATCGCGACCGCGCAACAATCAAAGCCGATCGATGCCGCGCCCCTGATCGGGTCCCTCCCGCACACAAGCCGCCCGGCACCAAAGAGCCACTTTGGCTTCTTGATGAGGTTCTGCAATGGCTGCGCGCGCACCCTGATTCTTCAGGAGCACCCGCTACCTCTCGTCGCCGTGGCCGCCCCAAAAAGGTTGAGCAAGTTTGGCGCGCGCGGGTCAGCCGCACTCCCTCCAAAAGCCGGCAAGGGGACGCGTGATGACATCGACACTCAGCGAGGAGAGAGTCACACGCTTGGCAATCGCGATCCTCCGCGCAGGCGGTGTCGCCAGCTTCCCGACCGCGATGGCCATGCTCCGCGAAACCAAGCAGGCGACATCAAGAACCCTGGATTGGCTGGTTAAGGCCAACATGCTGCGGAAAATTCACATTCCCGGGGGTGCCCACGTCTGGTTGTCAGAGCGCTCGTTGGTACGCACATTCGCTCCAAAGGAAAAGCCCGCCGTCTACAAGCTCAGTCGTGCGGCTGATAGATGGGTTCCCGGGCCCACCTTCCATCACGATCAGTTGGCCTTGCGGGTGCTGTTCTCGCTTGCGCCGCCATCGGGCCTATTAACCGAACACGAGATTCGCACCGCTGGGACCTGGGCAAACCGCGTTCCCGACGGCGTCCTTCGGTTCCATAATGGATCCTCAGGACGCGACCAGCTTTTCGAGCTCGAGGTTGAAACCAGTAGGAAGACCGGTGCGCTTTGGCGGCCCGATGGATCCCAAGGCGGGTGGGCCAAGCTTGCCGAACGAGTCTTTCGAGTAAGTCACAACTGGCCCGGCGGAGGTCAACAGACTGCTCTTGGCACGACCACAGGATCACTTCTGGTAGCCCAGCGACGGTACCTCGACTCTATCCAAACGAAGATAATCGAGGTGCATCTGAGTAGGGCAAAATCCGGGTTAATCGGCGACCCTGACGCGCCCGAAAAAACAACTTGGCTTTACTGTGAACTCTCGGCAGGCGAAGTTATTGGGCCTATCCGCCGGAACTGTGTCGGATAGGACTCAAACATTCACTGGTCAGGTTGTGAATTGCGGGACGGGTCATCTAGCAACTTCGACGACGTTCGCCCTGGCTCCGCTGCAAAAGTCGACACGAGATTCTTGTTATGGATTAACGGTGGGGCCGACTCGCTCCTCTTTCTGCTCAAGGTGAGCAAACCACCTAGCAATGGTTTGCAGGTGTTCTTTGGTGAGGTCTGCCAAGTCAAAGACGCCAATCGGAAGTTCGCCGAACTCCGTCTCCACGGTGATTGGCGGCTTGCGCGAGACACGAGAATCGCTTGGATGGCTGTTCATACTGGATTCCTTCAGACATAGCTGCTGAGCCCTCATTGCGAGGGCCTACTGAAGGGTCGTGGCGAGACAGGTGCCGAGACGGTATTTTACGCCCGGTAGCTCGACATTGCACGTGCGTGAATTAGTGCGGACCACCCGAAAGTTGACTTATCGGCGCCAACGCAGGTGACCGGTTCGCGCCGACCGGCGGGCTCGCTTTGCCGCGCAGGTGACAAGGCCATTCAAGGTCGTCTGGCGACCCTTTACGGCCACTGGCGACGGTCCGCTTTCGATAAGCAACTTTTGCAGTTGACGCTCGGCTCCGAGACCACTTCGTTTGACACGAGCGATGACACCATCAGCAGAAGGCGCCAAAGAGAGCACTGAAGCCTACCTCCCACTCCGATGAGGTCTTCTGTACTTCAGTCGGCGGTTGTCAAATGCCGGCAGCGTGCCTTCGAGAATGTCCACGACGGCTTCATTGATGCGCGGGTCTTCGATTGATCCAGAGAAGAAATCGAAGTCGTGCCGACCGTCCTTTTTGTCGATGGAGACATGGATGATTTGCTCGGCATCCGCAACGACGGCGAGATTGGGATTGTGCGTCACGAGGATGATTTGGCGACGCCTTTTTGCCTGTTTGATAAACCTGACCAGGATTTCGTAGACGCTCTTGTTATCGAGATTGTCTTCCGGTTGGTCGATCACGAGCGGAATTTCCTGCCGGTCTAGCATGAGATAGAAAATAAGAAGAAGTCCTCCGCGTTCTCCGGGTGAGAGCTCGCTCAAATCTTTGCCATCAACCCTGAGATCATACTTCGTGCCGAGATAGTCGAAGCCGAAGAGATAATCATAGACATCTTGGACGGTTTTCTGCCCTTTCATCTGCTTGAACACGTCGCGGGGCGGCGAGGATTCATCGCGCTTATCGGCGTGGAGCGCCTCGACGATTGCATCGAGCGCGGCAAAGACCTGTACCTCATCCTCCCAGTCACTCACTTGGTCCGTGAAGCCGCGCAGCATGGCGCGCCCTTCTTCTTGACCGCGGAAGCTACCGACCGCCGATTGGTTGATGTACCGCAGAAATTCGTCCGGGAAGGACGGGTCAAAGCGTAACCCGGCCTCAATAGAAATGTTGTATTCGCCGAGGTCTTCGCGGCATTTGGCAATCTCCGTGTCGATGGATTGCTTCACGGCGTTATAGAACTGCGTCAGCCCTCGCTTCCTGTCGAAGACCTCCTTGGCAATGCGCTTTCGCGCAGCGTGGGCAGCGCGCAAGCTCTCCGGGTAAATGGCATCCACATTTTTGAGTTCGCGCTTTAGTCCTTCAAGCGTTCCCGCCCCGGGATTCTGGTTGTCGCCGCGCAGCTCCAGTTCACGATCGCTCCAGAGCTTGAGTTCACGGAGATATTGCTGATAGTCGCGTGCTGGCTTTCCGAGGCGTTCGACGAGATCGGCCTGTTTACGCTCAAGTCCACGTTTCCGGCACACAAGGCTTCCTGCCATCACTAGGTCACGATCGCCATCCATCGCTGCGATCTCGTCGGCAGAGCGTAGCAATGCGGCTATTTCGTCCAGCCGTCCTTCCTTCTGCGCGATGAGCGTATCGAGAGGGCCGTAGTTGAGCGTCAGTTTGACAAGGTCCCCGAATGTCAAATTCGCAGCCCGGAGCGTGGCGTCGTGCTCAGTTTCCAGCGCGATCAGGCTCGCCGCCTCGCGGGCGATGGCAGCCCGGAGCTGCCGGATCTGTTCGGCGGCGGCGCTGACTTCAACCTGCTCGGTCTCATGCCGCTTAATCTGCTCAGATAACTCGGCGATCTCCCGCGCAAGGTCGTCAACCTGCTGGGTTTCCGGTGACTGCCCCGCCGATCCCGCCTCCGGGTTCGGTTTTTCTTCGGGGCGGGCCTTGCCATGCGCCTCGACATCCTCATTCTTCAGCCTGATCTTCTCTTCGAGTTCCTTGCGGTAGTCCTCGGTGAGCTTCATCTCGACGGCAACGATCTTCGCGTTGATTTGATGAAGCTCAAGCTTCTTCCCGGCAATGTCCTCTTCGACCTGCTGGGTGCGGTACTTGATGAGATCGTCGAGACTGGTCTTGCCATACTGGTCCTGCGGCTTGATATACCGAAAGATCACTTCGTTGAGCGTCGTCCGGAATTCGTCATCCGCGATGTTTGCGCAAATCCGCTCCAGGTACTTTTGCGGGAGGTATTCGACTCTCTCCGGCAAGTGCGTCGCGGTCTGCGCGTCCAGCACCTTCCTGTCCGGCTCGCCTTCGTACCAGTTCAGCGTGGCCTCGAAATGTTTCGCGCATCCGGCCTTGAGGAACTTTTCCTTGGTCAAAAACGAGAACAGCTCTTCAGGCTTTCCGCCCGGAAGCCCCTTAGATAACTGGTTATGACTGTTGCCGAGCAGTCCGATCACGTCCGTGAGCGCGCTCTTGCCGCTCCCCTTGTTGCCAATGATCGCCACCAGTTCCTTACCAAACACTATTGTCTCGTCGCAGAACCAGGCTCCGTGCTGCTCCGTCCGATACCCGGCGACGCAGTCGATATGCAGCGATTCGATATAGCGGGTTCCATTCTGCCGGACCCGGCGTTCGACGTCCGGCTCAGCTCCAACATGCACACGATTTGCAGGCTCGAAGACGATCTGCTTGAGACCCTCATAGGTAAGATCGGCCTTGATCCAGGTTGGCTCCAATACCACACCGTCCGTGCGCGTGGTGACAACCTTCCCAAGTTTCGCATCGAGATCGCCAAGACAATGCGCGTCACTGCCCGAAAGCACTGGCTTTGGTGCCGTGTACTCCGACTTGTTCTCGGCGCGCGAAGTGCCGAGAAACCAGTCGACATTCCCTGCATTGCCGAAGAACGCATCGCTGAACTTCGCCAGCTCGTCCGATATTTCCGCCTTTCGCTTGACGCCTGGTTTCGCCCGGATGCCGTCATTATTCGCCGCGGTGACGATCAGGACGTGATCAAGAAGTTCAGCATCGCGCCCGTAGGTCTCAAGGAGAGCGGTTCGGATGTACTCACGCGTCGTCGTCGCCGATTCGAAGTCGATCGTCCGCGTAAGTTCGCTGGCCTTGACATCGCGGTCTGACGAATCGGTTCTCGTAAGCTTGAGAGCACCAAGAAAGGAGGTGATGCGGCTCCCGTGGTCTGGCCGGAACGGGTTGAAAATCAAGTGGACATTTACTTCCTCCTCTGCCCTGTTGACGACGTAGCTGGTCCGCAACTCGACATTGGGGAAGAAGATTTTCGGACAATCGCGATAACGCTGCCGGTATTCGGCGACGACAGCGAAGTAACAATCGGCGGAAAAGTAATCTGTTATGCCGAAAGCCTGCACATCGGACTCATGCAGCCTTCGGCAATACTCATCCCACAGCTCGCCACCGACCGGCGCGCGGAACTGGTCGTTCAACTTGGTTCCAGGCGCGTGCAGGTGGAGGTCCCATTTTCTCCACTCCGAGCCCCTTGGTGAGTTCGCCGTCATAGCAGTACGTTCTCACGGTTTGATCGGATAAATCCATGTTCGGCCTCATCTCCGCTCGAGCGCAGCTGAGGCAGTGACGTCGACCGAAACCTGCAGTTACCGCAAACCTCCGCCACCTCGGGAAGACACATCAAAAATAGAACTTCCGACGTTCGAGCGGACGCAATGTTGCAGCACGATTCGCGCCGTCACTGTCCCTCTTGGCCGGTCACCGCCCCATCGTCGGAAAAGTTCGGCGCTCGCGACTCCAACGGTGGCAGTGCGACCCATTGCCGCCGCTGGCGATTGTCCTCTTTCCAGGATCCTGGCGCGCACGGTGGCCGGCTCCGATCGCCCTTCCGCTCTTGGCACCCCGCATGACGGCACATCTAAATGCCGCGATAAGCGGCCGCGGCCCGGTAGATAGTCTGCCCCGTGGTCCGCTTGAACGAATAGCTAGATTCAGGCGCGACAACCTACGTCTCCTCATTCGCGAGGCGACCTACAACCTCATTCATGGTGTAGTGCACGAACTGCTTCCCGAGTTCTGTGAGCACGTACTGCTTCGTGCCCTCGAAAGCGGACTCCATTGTGGTTGGTGCGTTTCCCTTGACGCGACGTTCGGGGCGCTTTCGCATGAACCTTCCCAGCTGATCGACGTCCCGCGCCTGACGAATGACGCCGCCAGTGCTGAGATCTCGAATGAGTAGCCGATAAAGATCCGCTTCGGCGGAATCCTCGCGCACAAGTTCGCCGTACAACTGCGTCCATATCTCGTACCGCGTCGCGCCGGGGAACTGGTAAATCTCGCGGATAACCGCAAAGTGAGCTTCGTGATACAGAGAAAGCCAGCCTATGAAGAGACGAACTACATCATCTGAACAGGCTCGGGTTCCCGCAGCATTGATGACTACGTTCCCAACATATCTCCGCTTCTCATCCGTCTCCGCCTCATCCCAAACCCGGAACGCCTGCCGCACGAGCGCCAAGTAGTCTGGATTCTCGATTCGCTCTTGAATCTGCTCGCCGAGCCCATCAAACCGACTCGTGATCTCAGCGATCAGTTCGTGAAGTGTTCGCAGCTTGGCCTGGTGTTCCTCAAGCCACTGTCCTTGCAATGAATCCCTATGAAGCTGGGCCTCCTCTGACCTGTACGCTGCTGCGGCGCTAATGAACCCACCGACCCACGGGATGCTTCCCAAGGCAGCCAAGACGAACTTGTCGACTATCCTCTTGCGGCGCGATGGCTCCGCCTTCGCCAACTCCTGACGAAGGCGCTCGACGATCTCGGACTCGGAGGGTGGTGTGAGCTGCGACACAATACCTCCTAGGTCTAACGCCTGAGTTTAATGGCACCGGCCGCAAAGCTCGGAAGGACGCGAGCGATTTACCGCCGTCCGCTGGAATGAGTAGTTAGCCATTACTGCGGATAAAGGAAATCGCTTCGTTCGGGTGGCACGCTCTTAAGGTAGTAGCCAAGACCTTCAAGAGAGTGACTCCACACGTGATCGGCTTCTTCTCTGCTGGGAGAATAAGGAGTGTTCACAAACACACTGCAGGTAAAACCTGAGGAAGAGTCGCATTCCGTGAATGTTGCACCCTGAAGCTCCCACTCGAATCTGGTGGGTATTGAAAACCTTGATTGATGAAGGAAGCGATCAAAGTGGAAAAAAATTGGAAAGTAGCTCGTTGCGTCTGCGATGGCGGAACGTGAGTTGATTGCAAACTCCATGTATCCGCAATCTTGGAACCCGTTTGGATCTTGGGGCTGGCCACTTACGCACCCGACCGTGAACAATCCCGACTCAGGGTGATTGATTGCGAGCGCCAGCTTTAATAAGGCAGGGTCTTTGATGAGCTCGGGCACTTGCCGAAGGCCTCGCTCGTTGCCCTTTAGGTACTTAAATCCGTAATTTGTATCGCCGTCCTCTCTAAGGACGCCAGTGCCCCCGTAAGGGATGCTTTTCCCACGTTGGCTGATACTCAGATAGTTCACGTGCTTCGCAGTGTACATGTGATGGCTAGCGCTTGAGGTAACCGGCGCGAACCTGCGCAGCGGATGAGCGTCTGATTGACCAAGATGTTAGGCGCACCGCACTACAGCGCCTCCACGCGCGATGCCTCTGACGTTGCACATTCGAGCCCCATTGTGACAAGCGCGATGAGAAAGTTCAGGCGAAAACTGTCTGGAAGAGAATACGAGTCCGGATCAATGATCAGGAGTCTATTGATGTGCACAACCCTCTGTATGACTTCGTCAACACTTTCTAGGAGCTCTCTGTTAAGGCTATAGAGCCTATTGACGCGATCTTTGACGCTTTGCGTCTCAAGAGATATTGGATCTTTCAAATGTGCGAAGTCATTACGCAGAGTGCGAATTATCTTGAGGCTATCATAGGACTCGCGGCGGATCAGGCCGAGTCTATAGGCGAGTTCGATTTTAGGTCCAAGATCACTCAATGGTTCGGAACGATCAAAAAGCCTGTCTCGATTCGGCTTTACCGGGACTAGAAGTGTCGCTTTCAGGAGCTCCGTAAGCTGGTCGTCGATCCAAGCCGTGCCAAGCAGCATTGCGCCGCGAACGCTCTCCTTGTTTAGCTCATCCACGAGCCCCTTGAAGGTCGATGCCGCGGCTTCTTGCTTATTCAGTGCGATCATATGATGCGACTAACTGTTGGATACACGGATTTGCAGTCCAGCCATGCCACTCGCGGCGGACTTTGGTGAAGGTATCACAACCCCATGATGTTGAAGGAGCTTCCTCCTGGCTCGGTGCGGCTAATCATGCGAGGTATATACGGACGCAGTTAATGTCGCTAGCGGCTCTGTCGCCAACACCGAAAACGCGAGCAAGCTTCCCAACGGCCGCTGTGGGGCAACGCCATCGTGCGTGGCGATGTCCGCTCTTAGCCGATAACGGACGACCGTCAACAGCAGGCAGGTCCACATCTACCGGCACTAGCTACCAACTCGATCATCATCTGCACCGAGTCACAGACAAAGGTCACGTCCGCCGATGAATGCCCCGAACGATGCGATGACTATCGAACGCGGGCGTGAGTTGCTCGCGCAGGCCAAGGCACGCCTTCGCGCCTGCCATGGGCTGGCCTTTTTCAACGAGGCCTTCGAAACGTTGCGGCGCCCACCTGACGATGGCGAAGAGTGGTACCTGCGCAAACCGCACTTATGGTTTCTCATCGCCAAGTGGGGCCTGGCCAACTGGCGGCCGAACGATGATCGTGCCGTGCCGAGCGACGACGACATCAACTTCGTCGGCCAGTCAATTTGGGATGCCATGGCCGCGCTCAACATGCCCGGTGCGGGCGAGGCGATCTTTGCGAGGCGATTGTTCCTACAGCAGATTTGGTTCCAGCGTCGCTTCGATCCGGCGTCCCTCGCCCGCCAACATCGCATTTTGGGCGAGATGCTGGCCAGCTCGGCGACCGCGGCGCGAGTTGTCGAACGCCACCAGCTAACGCCGGCGCAGTTCGTGCGGCAACTCGCCTACCTCGCCGCCGACACTGGCGATGCTCTGCAAATTCCGGGTCTATCGCAGCAGCGGCCGGCAGGCCCTCGCGACATGGAACACTGGGGCGTGATCCGGCGGCACTTCAGCCGTCCGGTGCCCGACCTGCACCGCATCGCGCTCGAGGCCGAACAACGAGACACCCCACCGGAGGTGGAGGTGTGCGAACAGTCGCCCTTCATCGCCACGCCCTTCCTGCTCGCCCAGCAAGGGCCGGTGTGCATCCACCACAAGCTGCTGTTCCAGACATTGGGCACCGCGGTGTTCGATCTGGCACGCGCTCCTGGAGCGCGTGCCTTCATGAATGAGTTCGGGCCGGCGTTTGAGAACTACATCGCCGAAGTGCTCGAGGACCTGGCGGCACCCGTGATCCGCGAGACGGAGCTCAAAGAACGCCTGCAAGGCGAAGGCAACGTGGTGGATTTTGCTTTGCCCGCGGACGACGCATTGGTGTTGCTCGACGCCAAGGGGATCGAAGGCCACTACGAAGAGCTCTATCACAACCTGCCGGCCGTGCTGGCCGAGCGGATGAAATTATCACTGCTGCGCGCCGCCGACCAGGCGGTGAACAGCGCCTCGCGACTTCCAGAAGACCTGGTTCGGAATGAGACTTACTTCGTGTGCGTGACCTTCAAGCAGTTGCTGGTCACCGACGGAGTGGCCTTGCGCGAGCTGGTCGCCGGCACCGCCGATGGCGCCGGCCATGCGCGGTGGGACTCGGCGCGCCTGCCGCTGGGGCACATGGTGTTCGTAAGCATCTTCGAACTGGAGCAGTTGGTGTCCTTGGCGGTAGCGCGCGGCGTGCCCTTGGGCCAGATCCTGCGTGAGATCACCACGGCCAATGGCATTCGAGGCCAGCGTAAAGCCCTCGTCGAGCAGCACGTGATGGCGCAGCAAGTGAATTTGCGCGCTCCGCGCACCCTCCAAAGGGCGGCAGAGCGAATGCGCGCCGAGGCGTGAGGCCACCCCGAGTGATTAGGGAATCAGCAGGGTCTTGTCTGTGAAGCGGCCCTCGATCCGGAAGTTATGGTGTTCGCGCAAGGCGTGGTACTTCTCTAGAACCTTGCCCGTTTGCGTCTCCAGGCCATTGACGATGAATTGGCGATGCTGCTCGATGTACATGCGCACGTTGGCGGCGTAGGCCTTGTTCATGTAGTCCTGCCGGTCGGTTCCGGACGGCAGAGTGCGCGAGTGAGCGATCTGGGCACTGGTCAAGTCGATCTCGCCTATCATGACCATGAGGTAGTCCAAGGCGGGCAAGTTATTCGTATATGCGCATGGCGGAATAAAGAGGTTGTTCATCGGATCTATCGAGCTGGCATACATGCGCCGTCCCGGGTGCTGGAGGAAGTAGTCGTAGATGTTCTGCGCCACGCCGATGAAAGGGCTTTGGATGCGCTCTTCGATGCGTGCGGCCTCCACCAGCGCCGGGCTAATGATCGTGTTGTCGATTTCCTTGAACCAACCGCGGGCCACGCCCCCACGCACCAGTTGCTTGTCGTCGACCATCATCAGGCCTTGCGCCGAGGCCAGTCCCGACAGCTGGCTCAAGATCGCATCGAACTCGGTCATGACGCCGACGGCGGCCGACTTCATGTCCCACACGGCCACCATCGAATCCGAGATCACCCAATACTTGCGCCCAAAGAAGGCATGGGTATCGGCCGGCTCGGTGAATTGCTCGGCGAAGCGCTTGAGCACCTTGATCAAGGCATCGGCGCCGGCGATCGCCTTGACGCCCTTTACTTGGTGGCTGAAGCCGAGCATGTCGGCGTAGAAAATGATGGCATCCCCAAACGCAGGATTGCGCGGCGGCGGTGACACCTTGCGCTTGGGCAGCGTCCCCGACACGACGGCTTTCATGACCTTGTCCACCGTCGACGCAATCGAGTTACTCGGCTTGCTCGCTGTCGCGTGCTTGGCAGCCTTTGCCGGTTTCACGGACTTAGGTGGCTTCGCAGCCATCGCGGCCGCCTTGGTCGTAGCGTTTGCAGGTTTGCGCGTTGTCGCCGAGGCGGATTTGGGAGTGTTCGCGGCAGGCTTGGCGGCTTTGGGCATAGCGAGTCCTATGGACGGTCGTTGTAGAACGGGACGAGATCCCGGGCCGCGACGGTAAGAGGGTCGATCGGCGGCAACATTCGGACAGCGTACCCCCGGCAATCCTTCATACCGCGAATTGGCCTCACCTGAGCAAAAGCCCAGAATCATGAGCACGGCGATGTCCGCCTCTGGCCGTTCTCGGACTGGCTCGCCGTTTCGAATCTGCAGAATTGATTACAAGACTTGAATGAGTAGCAAATTCGAAGTGTGCCGATCGTCCATCGACTGTTCGTAAACGAAGAAAAGCCGCCCAAGCAGATGCTGGGCGGCTTTGAACTTCATGCGTGTCACTTGTGTGTATTGACCCTCTTCTCTTCGCGCCGCGCGTTTCGTGCATGGCAACCTAGAAGATATAGCCCTGAAATAGCGGTCGCGCTGAATGCGATTAGCAGGATATCTGGCATCATTTCCCGTCTCCTTGTTGCAGGTCAACGCTGCATATGAATGCGACCACGGCATCTACGGCCAGTACAGCTACCCACACCCACCGGTGGGCATGCGGACTGTCATGGGCGAACAGAAGCAGGTAGCCGCTGGCGATGAGGCTGGCGGTCGAAATGTTTCGCAGCGCTTCCGCGGCCATTCTTTGTACTGCCGGGGACCTTAGTAGGGAGCGCCATCTCTGGTGCTCAACTGGACCTTTCATCTTTGCTCCTCTGAAACCTAGGCCGGCACCATGCCGCCTTCATTGGGTTCATTGGAGTTGTCTCTGACGAAACTTATAAAAAAAAGGCGTTCTCCAGCAAGTTCCCCGCGGAACACGCTACTTTCTTACGTCTTGGCGCAACCGATAGAGCGCTCAGCAGTCACCGGAAAGCCTGTTCGCCGCAACACATCCAGTCGAACAGACGCCACTACCAAGAAGAATGGCATCCACCGGTGGATTCGGGGGCCGGTTTGATGGCTTCGGGCTGCCTGGCTCCCGCCGAGGTCCGAGAACCGAAGTTCGGTGTCCGACTCCGATGGGTTTGGGGCCGGATGGCCTCGGCTCAGCAGCCCGCTAGATACGGGTAATTTCCGACGGGAGGGTTGGCCCTTGGAGCTTCAGGCGTAGGCGCCGCTTTCAATCGAGCCAAGTAGCCTTCGCACGGTCGCCCGCCCATCAGCGGTGCCGAGAAATTCTTTCGGTGGGACCCCGCCCAGCGCGGGTTGCGGAGTGTCAAGCCAGCGCCCAACCCATCGGCCGGCATCGAAATCGTCGCCTTTCCCTTCCGGGATCATGTCTTCGACGATTTTGACCAGTTCGCTGATGAATAAGACCCGATCGCTCTTCTTCCTTCCGTGTTCACGCCAGGCAAGGTATCCGGCGATCAAAAGCAGTGCTATTCCCGCAAGTACCGCTACTTCGAACACGGCGATTCTCGATTGGTGATCATGTAGGACGAACACAGCGCGTGCGGTGAGCATAACAGCACCCATGTGCGGTTCGAATCGCTTCTCCCAGCTCCTGACATCCACGGATCTTGATCAACCGCGGGTAGGTCAAAGTGCGGTTGGTGGTTAACAACCTGCACACGATGGGCCCTGGCCGACAAGATGTCCGATCCTCAACGGACGCCGAGTCACCGAAACTTTCGTCTACGAGTCACCGCAGCCTCCGGAATCCACCGAAGTCGGGTTTCCGGACTCCGGTTCTCCGAACTCCGGTTCTCCGGACTCCGGTTCTCCGGACTCCGGTTCCCCCGGACCCCCGGTTCGCCGGGCGTCGGGCGTCGGTTCGCTGAACCCTGGTTTGCCGGGCGTTCGGTTTTCCGGGCGTCGGTGCCGCGGGAGCTACATGGATACCGACCGAAGAATGCTTTTACGTGAGCAAGGCCCCCTGGCGTTGGGGCTTTGCTTTACTCCACTGGTGGCTGACCAGGGATGATGGGAGAGCGGATTTTTGTAGTATGTAGTACGTACCACGTACCACATACTCTTGACGTCCTGCGCGCTTCAAAGTTTGTCGCCGTCGCCCGGACGTGGTTGCGACTAGCGCGATCGATGAATGGTCGCACTCCCGTCCGGGTGTCGCGTGTCCTCGCGCCTGCTTGTTCGTGCAACTTTGGAGTTCGGTTCCGCAGTCGCATGGCGCTGGAAAGCGCGCCATGACGCGGCGAAGCCGCTCGACCGCGCCAGCCTGTCGGCTGGCCGACTCCCGTTGCACCTCCGCTCACTCCGTTCGCTGCGCAGACTTCGTCTTTGCCGCCGTCGCCGCCCATACATGGGCGGCTCCCACCACTCCCGCGGACGCTTCGCTGGTCCGCGCTCCGCTGCGCTCCGGTGGTGGGAGCCGCCCCTGCCGGGCGGCGACGGGGGACTTCGTCCCCCGCGCACCGAACGCGCGCTGGGGCGCGCTGCGGTCGATGTCGTTCGCGTCGGGCCGGCGCTGTCGCGCCGATCCGCCACTCACTCATCGACGCGCTCGGTCGCGCGGCTCCCCCTTGCGGCGCGGGTCTCGCCTGCGGCTCGACGTATCCGCGCCGGGAACTCGCTGCGCTCGCTCCCCGCTGCGCGGCACCTCTGCGCTGGTTCCCGGTACGCTCTACCCTGCTGGTCTGACTTCAGGCGCTATGCGGCGCCGAGCGCCTCGCCGCTGTGATACCCGATGAACTAAGCGCCCGAACCGGTGGAGACAACGTAACCAGATACCCACTGAACGTTTTGCTGGAAAGCACTGGAAACAGTCCGTCGCGGACTTTCGGCTCAGTGCGATGCACTAGGGCCTGAGGAGCCCATGTGGAACCGCGAACTCCAATCCCGACGGACGTCGAGCGCACGTTCTTTTCCAGATTCTGTTGGCCGTAAATGGTTCCTCGTCAATACGAATAGCTCTCGGCAAACTCCCGCAGACACACCCGTAATCGTTCTATGGCTTGCTTGTGCAATTGGGAGACCCGACCTTTCGTAACCTCGAGGTGATTTGCAATCTCGATAAACGGGACGTGCTGGAAATAATGCCACGTGAGAATCGTTCGCTCGCGCTCGGGGAGCAACTCAATCGCTCGTCGAAGCAGGACGCACATCTGATCCCGTTCAAGCTCCGCATAGGGGCTCGACGGGTGCGGAGCGGGTTCCGAAAGTGCCGCCACATCCAGTAGGTGGCCTATTCCGAGTCCCACGGCCCAAGAGGCAAACGAATCGAGCGGATCACCCTCTTCATTTAAGGATTCCGCCCTGTCCACATCTGAAATGCGTACAGGAGGGCGTGAGTGCTCCCAGAGCTGGCGAAGCCCGTTGAACACAGCACCCCGCACGCGGTGGCGCGCAAATACCCGAAACTCGACCCCACGCGCGGGATCGTAGCGGTCAGTAGCTTCGATCAGCCCCAAGGTCGCGTTCTGAGCAAATTCCCCCCATTCGATATCGCGTGGCTTGACTCGCAAATAAATATCTCGAGCGACGAGCCGCGCCCATGGGGCGTGCAGCAGGATCAATGCATCACGAGCCGCCTTGTCACGCTCGCCGACCCAGCGTGACCACAACTGTGCCTCGTTTGTCCCTGCCCCCAACACGGGATTTCAAGGTCCGTGATAGCTGGCAAGGAGCGCTTGGGCTATCAGCGTCCAGCCGTTGATCAGCAGGAACAGCAGGATCTTCAATGGCAGGCTGATCGTGGAGGGCGGCACCATGATCATGCCCAGGGCCATCAGAATGGCCGCAACTACGAGGTCTATCAGCAGGAATGGCAGGAAGATCACAAACCCAATCTGGAAGGCGGTGCGCAACTCGCTCAGCATGAAGGCGGGGATCAGTTCCAAGGCGCCGATGTCATCCACCGTCTTGGGCATCGCGTTGCCTGACATTCTCACCACGGCTCGAAGATCGTCCTCGCGGGTCTGTCGAACCATGAACATCTTAAAGGGATGAAATCCTTTCGTGACCGCAACTTCAGCCGGAATCTCCTTATGCAAATACGGATCAATGGCCGAGGACTTGGCAGCTTGGAACACCGGCGTCATCGTAAATAGCGTCAGGAACAGCGCCAACGTGATCAACACGCTGTTTGGTGGCGTCTGTTGCAGGCCCAATGCGCTACGGATCAGCGACAAAACGACGACGATGCGCGTAAAGGAAGTCAGGCTGATCAACAGCAGGGGGATCACCGAAAGCAGCGTGAGCAGCAAGAATGAACGCAGGATCGGTGAATAATCCTCGGATGCCGCCTTGGTCAATGCGTCCTGCAGGGGATCTGCACAAACGAGGGCCGGCAAAAGAAGGAGCAAGGCCGCCAGAAGCCCCACCCATAGCAAGCGGCTATGACGCATCGTGTGACCCTTCCTCTTTTGCAGGCGGGTACGGGTGCATCACCAAGGTCTGCGAGGACTCGACGACTAGGAACTGGTGTCCTTCGTGCTCAAGCACCATGGCACGAGCCGTAGGACTCAGGCGCACGCGCGTCACCACCTTGAGCTGTTCGGGCTGAGCGGGCAACGCTTGGGAAACGCCCAACCACGGCCGCATCCACCCCTTCCGTCGCGCGAGCCAAAGCGCGAGTGCAATTGCGGCTAGCAGCGCCAGCGTAACCACGATTGCAAAGGCCGCCGTACTTGCCGATACCGCCGGTGCTTCCGCGAAAGGAATCGGTTTCGCCGATGACATGGCGGCCGCGCTCGTCGTCGAGCCTGAGACCGCGACCGGAACTGAATCGATCACGCGATCTCCGTAATCTTGAGACCAAAGTGATCACCGACCGCCACGAGATGTCCGCGCGCCACCGCCTTGCCATTGAGCTGTAGTGAAACGGGGGCATCCAGAAGGGCGTCGAGTTCCAGCGTGTTCCCCTCCTGAAGGCGGAACAACTCTTCCACCGTCGTCGTTGCCTGCCCGAGTACCACTTCCAGGTGAACGGGAACATGTCCGAGTACGGCCATATCGCGCTTGATGATGGGCGCGACCTCACCGCGTGGTTTGACGGCTGCGACCTCCGCATATTCGAGAGGCTCTACCAATGTCGCATTCATAAGGTCTCCTTGGAATCTGATGCGGCGGTCACGACGACCGCCAAGTGATTGCCGATCGCGCCGATCGCCGCACTCGCAACGCGGGAATTTCCGATCCGCAGCTCGGCGAGCTGCCCGATCTTGCGCTCGCTGACGAGCACCTCGCCTGCATGCAGTCCTGCCAAATCGCGGGCGCTGATCTCGCCAAAGTCCAACACCGCAGTGATCGGCACCTGGGTCGTTTGAAGTGTCTGGACGCGGCTCTCCGGGGCTGAAGCAGTGGCCCTCTCGGGTGCAATGGCACCCGCGAAGGTGCGATCCATCGCGATCACCAGTTCAACCTCCCCGAAGGCAAGCCGTAGCGCCATCGCGCCCCATTCGGAGCGCGTCAGGGCTTCCGGCCACGGAGCCTCGACAGTTTCTGATTCGGTGCTTCGGAACCCCGTCCGTGCGCCTATGCGTGACATGAGGTCCGCCAGAGCTGCATTTGCCACCTCTTGCGCCATCGCGTCACCGGCAGCTGATGGAATGGCCGCCAGATGCAAGCCGAGCGCTACTTCCTGGTCCGGCTCCATGCTCAACAACAGGGAGCCTTGCTCGGACTCCAGCATCCGTGCACTGCCTGCCGATATCGCCAGACCCGCAAGTTCGATCTCGGTAATGCGTGCGGTTACCACTTCGCATTGAAGAGACCAGTCGCGCAGCCAAGCATCAACGCAGGCGGCGAGAGCCTCCCGCACTACCGCTTTGCGCGTAGCGCCCAGCCAACCGTAACGAGGGTGCATCAACCGCTCCGCGTGCTGTCGTAGAGGTCCTGCAACATGCTGTTGGTGACCGTCATGACTCGAGAGTTGGCCTGGTATCCGCGTTGGATGACGATCATGTCAGCCAATTCCTGGGTCAGGTCCACGTTGGACATCTCGAGGCTGCCCCCGGCAATTTGGCCGAACAGTCCCTCTCCTGCCCCACCGATCTGCCGCACTTGATTGGTCGGCGCCTCGTACAGTCGCCCGTTCAACATCTGCAAGGACGTTTCATCCGGGAATGCCGCCAAAGCGACCCGCGGTCCCTGCTTGGTTTCCTGGTCGCTGTACTTGACCGTCAACACGCCGCGCTCGTCAAAGCTGTAGGAAGCCACGCCGATCACCGCGTGACCGTCCTTCGGGGAGGCCGTGAGGTTCGAAGGAACTCCCGAGAAGTCGCTGACGCCACTGGTCGTTCCGGCCGCCCCAAAATTGAAGGTGACCGCCTGGGTTCCACTTCCCATCGGCAGGTTCGCCGTGATGGTGTTGTAACCCGATTGGATGGAACCGTCGGTGTTGAACCGGATCTCGCCGCTGCCAACCGACTGGCCCGTCGAATCGGTGAGCGTGACCAACCAACTTCCAGGTGTGGTTGCCGTGTTGTTGGTGAGCGATGCGCTATAGGTGTGCGACACGCCCTGTGCATCGTAGACCGTAATACTGGATATCGAGGTCGAACTATCTTGCGGCGAAATATTCCCGGTCACGTTCACCGTGGTGGTCGCCTGCGCGGGTAGTGTTCGAAGGGCGCTGATATTGATGTCCGTGAGGTTTCCGCTCCCGTCCAAACCTTCAACCCGGTATGAGTTGACGCTGTCCACGAGATAGCCGTTGCCATCGAAGATGAACTGACCGGCGCGCGAATAGTAGAGATTCCCGCTAACCGGGTCTTTCAGGATGAACAGGCCTTCGCCATTGATCGCGAGATCGGTGGCATTGCCGGTCTGCTCGATTTGCCCCTCGGTGGTCTCGATGCCGGAACCCTCAAGACGTGTGCCAAGGCCATCCATTACGTTCTCAAAGTAGGAATCGCTGCCCCGGAAACCCGGGGTATTCATGTTCGCGACGTTGTTGCTGATCGTGTCGAGGCTTTTGGAGAACGCAAACAGGCCGGACAAGCTGTTGAAGAGCGCTTGCAACATAAACCCTCCTTAGGGCGTGATTTGTTTGACCTGCGACATGCGGATGCCGGTTACCACGTTGTTTCCAGACGTGGTGACCGAAAGCGAGGCCCCGTTTGCATCGAATTGAATCGCGCTAACCCTGCCGGTCGTAGGCGCAGACCCGGCTGCACCCACGAACTCCACCGTATGGCCTAGGATCCCGAGCGACCCTGCGGTGGCATCGAGGGAAAGCAGGTTGTTGATCCCCTGCACCGTCTGCTGTTGCTCTTCGATACCCACGAACTGCGCCAGCTCGGTCAGGAACTGGCCGTTGTCAACCGGCTGCATGGGATCCTGGAACTGCAACTCGCTTACGAACAGCTTGATGAAGTCCTGTTCGTTGATGTTGGAATTGGCCGGAAGCGAAGGATCTTGTGTTTGCAAGACGCTCCCGATTGCATCAACTGCCATCTGCATTCCCCTTTTTGGCAATCACCGCTCGCCAGACCTCTCGGCCATTGATCACAATTCGATCCGCCTTCGCACCTTTACTCTCTGCATGGCGCCTTAGCATTTCGATGAGCGAAGCGATCTCGTTCTGGTCCAACGTGTAATCACGCAACCAAAGCGTCCTGAGCCCCCCTTCACCTTGGGACATGCGCACCAGGCGCCGTGTCCATGCGTGGTCGGCCGCCAACAGTGGCGCAGCCGGGCTGCTCGGCAGGTATTCAGTCCCCTGTTCATGCACTGAGATGCCGTCCATCGCCTTTTCCACTAACGGTGGGGCGACAGCATCACCGGGCAACGAAAGCTCGACACCGGTCGGCTCCTGTTGAACTGCCGGAGACAGGAGCTCTTTCGACTTGGCTCCGATGTCTGCAACCCCAAGGAGACATTGGCTCATCTCTCCGGATCGTTGGACTTGTGTGTCGATCTCGGACAAATAACCGCCGGCACACAAGTGCTCGGGGAAGATCCTTGCCCAGACGGGCAATTCCGAAGAGAACAAAGGGAGGTTGAAAACCCCCTCCGCTCTTGGCGCAACAAACTGCGCGACCGGAGCGCCATCCTGGTTCGTGCGTGTGGTTGGAATCTCCTTTGGAGATGCCAATTCCATGCTGGCCGACTGGGTCCCTCCTGGCAGTGCGCGAGAGCTCGGCGATCCGTCTCGGAATAAGGACGTTGATGCCAGCGAGGAGGATGTCTGATCCGCAGCCGACGAACCTTGGGTCGAAGTGGAAAGAGCTCGGGCCCGTGGTGAAACTGGCGAAGGTGTATTTGATCGTGCTGTAGGCGCCCGATCGGGAGACACCGGAATGGGTGAAACGAGCACCTTGCCGGATCGTGAAAGAACCTCGGAGAAATCAGCGCTACGTGCCGGTTGCCCTCCGCCATGCGCGTTTGGCGGCAGCCCGAACAAGCTTTCCGGAAAGGAGAGCACCTTGCTCATTGGCCATCCCCCGCCATGTCGCGCAGCAGCCACGCCTCGAGCCGCACCTCGGACGCTCGGCGCTCGGCCTCTTGGCGCATGGCCTGACCCGTCTTTGTCGCGCGTTCGCTCACCTGCTTCCGATAGTGGGTCACGCGCATCAGTTCACTCGAACGTGCCGAGCGTTCCTTGCACTTTCCAAGCAAGACGTCCTCCTCGTGGACAAGCGTCTCGTCGATGGACGTTGCAAGATCCCGATACAAGCCAAGACGCGCCAAATCCAGGCGGCGTTGCAACTGCAGGGTCCGAAGGGCCGCGTCGGCATCGCACAAGCGCGCCGATGTGGCCTCGACGCGCTCGCGCTGTGCGCTCTCCTGATTGATCGCTCCCGAGAGAGCTTGTTGCGCCTGTATCTCCCGGACACGGGCGACGCGCTCGGCCAGCCTTAGCACCGCAAGAGATTTCCTCTTCATGCCTTTTCCTCGGCGACTCGCCGCACGATCCGCGTGAGATCGGAAATGGCTTGCGCGCGTGGCACATGTTCGCCGGGACTTTGGCGGACTAGAGTTTCGAGTCCCGGCAAGACTCGTACCGCCGCATCCAGCGTCGCGTCATGCCCGGGCTGGTAAGCACCCATGCTGATCAGGTCGCGCGAACGTTCGTGCGCGGCAAGTAACGTGCGAGCTTCGCGGGCAATCCCGCCTTCTTCACGCGTCGTAAGCCGATCCATCAAGCGGCTTACGCTTTTCAGGACATCCACGGCCGGCAATTGGCCGCGATCACCCAACTCGCGGGACAACACCACGTGACCGTCCAGGATGGTGCGCATATGGTCGGCGACCGGCTCG
>JBQCHG010000062.1:0-4796 GCA_051954935.1 Rhodanobacteraceae bacterium | reverse complement strand
GATCACTCCCATTCAATGGTAGCCGGCGGCTTCCCCGAAATGTCGTAGACCACCCGCGAGATGCCGCGCAGTTCGTTGATGATGCGCAACGACACGCGTTCCAGGAATTCGTATGGCAGGTGCGCCCAGCGCGCGGTCATGAAGTCGATCGTCTGCACCGCGCGCAGCGCGATCACCCATTCGTAGGCGCGGCCGTCGCCGACCACGCCCACCGACTTCACTGGCAGGAACACGGCGAAGGCCTGGCTGACTTCGTCGTAGAGATTGGCGCTGCGCAGTTCGTCAATGAAGATCTTGTCGGCCTGCGCCAACAGGTGCGCGTATTCGGCCTTCACCTCGCCGAGGATGCGCACGCCCAGACCCGGGCCTGGGAACGGATGGCGATAGACCATCTCGCGCGGCAGGCCGAGTTCCACGCCGATGCGGCGCACCTCGTCCTTGAACAGCTCGCGCAATGGCTCGACGAGCTTCAGGTTCATGCGCTCGGGCAGGCCGCCGACGTTGTGGTGCGACTTGATCACGTGCGCCTTGCCGGTGCTGCTACCGGCCGACTCGATCACGTCCGGATAGATCGTGCCCTGCGCCAGCCACTTCACGCCCTGCAGCTTGTGCGCCTGCTCGTCGAACACCTCGATGAAGAGCTTGCCGATGATCTTGCGCTTGGCTTCCGGATCGGCCACGCCCGCAAGCGCGGCATAGAAACGCTCGGCGGCATCCACGCGGATCACGCGCACGCCCATGTGGCGCGCCATCGTGTCCATCACCTGATCGCCCTCGCCCGCGCGCAGCAGGCCGGTATCCACGAATACGCAGGTGAGCTGATCGCCGATGGCCTTTTCGAGCAACGCGGCAACCACGGAAGAATCCACGCCGCCCGACAGGCCCAGCAGCACCTTGTCGCTGCCAACCTGCGGGCGCACGCGCGCGACGGCGTCCTCGATGATATTCGCCGAGGTCCACAGCGTGGCGCAGTCGCAGATGTCCACCACGAACCGGCGCAGGATTTCCGCGCCGTGTTTCGTGTGCGTCACTTCGGGATGGAACTGGATGCCGTAGCGGCAGTTCGCTTCGTCGGCCGCCGCGGCGATCGGAACGCTTTCGGTGGACGCGATCAGTTCGAAACCCGGCGGCAGCGTGGTGACGCGGTCGCCATGCGACATCCACACGTCCTGCAGTGCGTCGTTCGCTTCCAGACCGCTCAGCAATCTCGACGGACGCGTCGGCTTGATCCTGGCGTGGCCGAATTCGCGCGCGTGCCCCCCTTCCACCTTGCCGCCCAGTTGCAGCGCCATCGCCTGAAGGCCGTAACAGATGCCGAGCAGCGGCACGCCCAGCGCGAACACCTGGTCGGCGATGCGCGGTGCGTTCGTTTCGATCGCCGATTCCGGACTGCCGGAAAGGATCACGCCCTTGGGTGCGAACTTCGCGATCTCGTCAGGCTTGTGGTCCCAGGCCCAGATCTCGCAGTAGACGCCGATCTCGCGCACCCGCCGCGCGATCAGTTGCGTGTACTGCGAACCGAAATCGAGGATGAGGATTTTGTCGGTGTGGATGTTTTGCATGCGTGGCGTCTGCCTGGGCTAGTACGAGCGGGATGCAAACCGTCACGAGCGAAGGCAGATTGCGTGACGCCGGAGCGCAGGAAGCGGAGTGTACACGTCAGTACATGAGCATTCCGAGCACCGCCGGCGCGCAAGATGCCGAGCGCAGTAGGTTTGCGCCCGCTCGTCAGTCGAGCCGGTAATTCGGCGCCTCCTTCGTAATCTGTACATCGTGCACGTGTGCCTCGCGGATGCCCGCGCCGGTGACGCGCACGAACTGCGGCTTGCTGCGCATCTCGTCGATGTTGGCGCAGCCGCAATAACCCATCGAGGAACGCAAGCCGCCGATCAACTGGTGCACGATGCTGCGCAGGGGGCCGCGATACGGCACGCGACCTTCGATGCCTTCCGGCACCAGCTTGTCGACATCAGCCTCGTCCTGGAAATAGCGATCGGACGACCCCTTCTGCATCGCGCCGAGCGAGCCCATGCCGCGGTAGCTCTTGTACGAGCGGCCCTGGTACAGCTCCACTTCGCCCGGCGCTTCTTCGGTGCCGGCGAACATCGAGCCGAGCATGACGGACGATGCGCCCGCAGCGATGGCTTTGGCGATGTCTCCTGAATAACGGATGCCGCCATCGGCGATCAGCGGGATTTCGTTCTGCAACGCATCGGCCACCATCGCGATCGCGGTGATCTGCGGCACGCCTACGCCGGCGACGATGCGGGTGGTGCAGATCGAGCCCGGACCCACGCCGACTTTCACCGCATCGGCGCCCATGTCGCGCAGCGCGCGCGCGGCATCGCCGGTGACGATGTTGCCCGCGATCACCTGCACGTGCGGGAAATTCTGTTTCACCCAACGCACGCGGTCGAGCACGCCCTGCGAATGGCCATGCGCGGTATCCACCACGATCACGTCCACGCCGGCTTCGGTCAGCGCGATTACGCGCGCTTCGGTGTCGCCGCCGGTGCCCACCGCCGCACCGACGCGCAGGCGCTCGTGGTCGTCTTTCGCCGAATGCGGGTTGTCGCGCGCCTTCTGGATGTCCTTGACGGTGATCAGCCCGCGCAGCTCGAACGCGTCGTTGACCACCAGCACCTTCTCGATGCGGTGCTTGTGCAGCAGCGCGATGACTTCGTCCTCGCCCGCGCCTTCCTTCACCGTGACCAGCTTGTCCCTGCGGGTCATGATGTTCTTGACCGGATCGTCCGGCTTCTTTTCGAAGCGCAGGTCGCGGCTGGTGACGATGCCGACCAGCTTGCCGTCTTCCACCACCGGTACGCCGGAGATGTTGTTGGCCCGCGTGATCTGCATGACCTGGCCGATGGAAGTCAGAGGGCCGACGGTGAGCGGATCGCGGATCACGCCGGCCTCGAACTTCTTCACCAGCCGCACTTCCGCGGCCTGGCGTTCGATCGGCATGTTCTTGTGGATGATGCCGATGCCGCCGGTCTGCGCCATGGTGATGGCGAGGCGCGCTTCGGTGACGGTGTCCATCGCGGAGGACACCACGGGGATGTTCAGGCGGATATTGCGAGTGAGGCGCGTGCTGGTGTCAACGTCGCGCGGCAGGACACTCGAATGGGCGGGAACCAGGTAAACGTCGTCGTAGGTCAGGGCCTCGGCGAGGATGCGCATGGGGGCAGCTCGTCAATGCAATGCGCGATTATACGCCGAGCTGCACCGGCTTGCAGCGGTCGTGGAGAATGGCGGGATGGCGACAATCATCGAAGTGCGCGTCAAGCCCAATGCACGGACAAGCACGCTGGAACAAGCCGATGACGGAAGCTGGCGCGCGCAACTGAAATCGCCGCCGGTGGACGGCAAGGCCAATATGGAACTGATTGCGCTGGTGGCCGAGCGGTTCGGCTGTCCGAAATCCGCCGTCTCGATCAAGTCCGGCGCGGGCGGACGCGTGAAACGGGTGAAAATCGAGGATTGAAGCGATCAATCGTCGGAAGCGTTCGCCGCCTCCAGGGTGTTTTCCATCAGCGTCGCCACGGTCATCGGGCCGACGCCGCCGGGCACCGGCGTGATCCAGGACGCACGCTTTGCCGCTTCGTCGAATTCCACGTCGCCTACCAGCCGGCCATCATCCATGCGATTGATGCCGACATCGATCACCACTGCGCCGGGCTTGATCCACTCGCCCTTGATGATGCCGGGCTTGCCCACCGCGGCGATCACGATATCGCCCCAGCGCACGTACTGCTCCAGCCCTTGCGTGAACTTGTGGCAGCAGGTGGTGGTGCAGCCGGCGATCAGCAGTTCCAGCGCCAGCGGCCGACCGACGTGATTGGAAACGCCGACGACCACCGCGTGACGACCGCGCACCGGCCGGTCGGTGTTGCCGAGCAGCGTCATCACGCCTTTCGGCGTGCACGGGCGCAGGCCGAAGCGGCGCAACGCGAGATGGCCGAGGTTCACCGCGCTGAAGCCGTCCACGTCCTTGCGCGCATCGATGCGGTCGATCAGCGCGCTGCTGTTGACGTGATCGGGCAACGGCAACTGCACCAGGATCCCGTGCACCGCCGGATCGGCGTTGAGCTTGTCTATCAGCGCGTACAGATCGGCTTCCGAAGTACTTTCCGGCAGGTCGTAATCGAAGGACTTGAAGCCGACCTGCTTGCAGGCTTTGCGCTTGTTCCTCACGTACACGCTGGAAGCCGGATCGGCGCCGACCAGCACCACGGCGAGCCCCGGCGCGCGCCTGCCCTGCCTGATCCGCGCCTGCACGCCCGCACGCACGCGCGCCAGCACGTCATCGGCGATGCGGCGGCCATCGAGGATGCGTGCGCTCAAGCGGGGCTCCCATTGAAGTCGAAGGCGCGCATTATCGCCGAAAGCCCACCGAATTTCCGTTCGTCCTGAGCGTAGGCCGCAGGCCGGAGTCGAAGGACGCGCTTCGACTCCGCGCGCTTCGCGAGCGTGGTTTATGCTGGGCCTGTCGAAGCGCTCAGCGCGAACGGACCTGGAATGCCTCACATGCAAAGCGATCGCACCGAACTCGAAGCCGCCGCGTTCCGCCGGCTCCTGAAGCATCTCAATCAGGACCGCAACGACGTCCAGAACATCGACCTGATGATCCTGGCCGGCTTCTGCCGCAACTGCCTTGCCGACTGGTACCGCGAAGCGGCGGCCGAACGCGGCATCGAGATCAGCAGGGACCAGGCGCGCGAGGTGATCTACGGCATGCCGTTCGCCGAATGGAAGGCGAAATACCAGAAAGAAGCCACGCCGGAACAGCTGGC
>JBQCHG010000061.1:0-10349 GCA_051954935.1 Rhodanobacteraceae bacterium | reverse complement strand
GAATGAGAGCGGCAAAGCGCTCCGGCGCTTTCGGATCGGCATTGAATGCCCGCTCGATGGTGTCCAGCATGGGCGCGAATTCAGGGTGCTGGCGAAAATCGGCGCCAAACTCCCAAAGCACGATCTCCTGCAGCACAGGTCGGCGCGCCTTGGCTAGCTCCTGCTCGTCATCGACATTCAATGCGGCAGCCATGGCAGCCAGCTTCTGACGCAAAGCAAGCAGATCGCGTGTCCGCCCGCCCGCCTCCTGGGCCATTATTTCGCCCGTCGCCGCACGTTTGGGGGCGGAGGCCCCTTGCGAGGACGACAATGCCCGTACCAGTTCGAGCATTGAAGAGGAGGACGAAATGCGGCCAGTGCTCACAAGATCAGCTTATGCGGGGACGAACAAACGTTCCCACGTGATCTAGCACAGGTCAAGCCGTCGTCTCGCTGGGCATTGGCAATTGGCCTTGTTGATGGCCGTGGCTGAGAGACACCACCCGGCGATTGCATCGCTTGTGAAAAAGAAGCGGCTTCGGATCGGTAGCCGACATCTCTTGTCCCTGTTGCCAGTTGCCAGTAGTAATCGGCAACCTCTTCATCTAAGACCCGTTCGCGATCGGCGGATGGGCTGGTTTCCGGGCTGCTCAACCGAGTTTCTTGGCAAGTTTCTCGGCCTTGAGATGTGTGTAACGCTTCAACATGGCCAAGGTCTTGTGGCCAGTCACGCTCGCGGCCTCCATCACATCCAGCCCCTTTTCAAACAGGCGCGATGTGGCCTCATGGCGCATGTCATGAAGATGCAGATTTACCAGGAACGCCGGATCGGGCTTGCGTCGAGTTTTTGCGCAATCCTCAACATACTTCTCGCGCGCCCGGCGGCACGAGCGCGCGAAAGCCGCAGTCAGCGTTTCTGGCCGGACCGCAAACACGCTGCCACCATCCGAGCGCGGAAGCCCGCGCAAAATACTGACTGCCTTCTTTGAAAGCGGCACGACCCGGCCTTCGTGATTCTTGGTCTCGCCTTCATGAAGATGCATGATCTGACGCTTCAGATCCACGTCCTTCCATGCAAGATTCGACCATTCCCCCCGACGCATCCCCGTCTCGATCGTCAAGGCGACCAGCGGGCGCGCCCAGCCGTCCCCATAGCTTTCTAAAGCAGCCATGAGCCGCTTTTCCTCTTCCGGAGAAGCAAACCTGCGCTCCCTAGCTGGACCCGGTCGAGGCTTTCGTACATCTCGCACAGGATTGCGGAGACCTTCCATGCCCCATTCGAGTCGTGCGGCTTCAAAGACCGAAGAGAGCGCGGAAAGCTCCAGTCTCACTGTGTTCGCCGAACGGACCTTAAGGCGGATGTCCCGATACTTGGCAATATCCGCCGATCGGATGCTTGCAAGACTGCGTTTTGCCAAGGCCGATTTTGAGAGCACATTAAATCTGTAATGCTCCTGTTGCTTTCCCTTCTTGGTTGGGGTGATTTCGCTTCGGTAGCGTTCGATAGCTTCCCCGAGCGGAGTTTCTTCGGACTCACGGCGTGGTACAAAAACACCGCGATCGATTTCGACCTCGATGTCCCGCGCCCAGCGTTCAGCATCACGTCGACTGTTGAACGTGCGAACTTGGTTCGCGTAGCCCTTGCGTTTGACAATCGCCTGGAACTGAAAAGGGCCGCGCCTCCGGATCGTCGCCATCTCAAACCTTGGGTGACAGCAGGGTGACAAAAACTCTATCACGCCTATGTATCCATTGTGGCACATGGCTGTCTTATCGGATTCGAAATCCGGTTTACGGTTTTGCCGTAACGTGGGTTCGAATCCCACCCTCTCCGCCAGAAACGAAAACGCCCCTTGCGGGCGTTTTTTGTTTCTGGCGAATGGGTGGTGTGGACGAACCCACTCGGTTCGACAAATTCGTCTGGAACGAATTTGGACAGCCGAAGGCTGGCCCCGAGCGCAGCGAGGGGTGAGGCTCAAGGATGAGCCGAACAATCCCACCCTCTCCGCCAGAAACGAAAACGCCCCTTGCGGGCGTTTTGCGTTTCTGCGGTGCGGATCAACTTGCGGTGCGAATGGCAGCCGCATCCGGATCGCCTGCCGTGATAACTTCCGCAGGGCGGAACGCCACAGGGAGCCGCGATGATCGAATTCGGACACGCCACGCACGTGGGCCTGCGCCGCGCTCACAACGAGGACACCTACTGGGCGGATGCCTCATTGGGCCTGTGGCTGGTTGCCGATGGCATGGGTGGCCACGAATACGGCGAGGTTGCGAGCGCCGTGGCACGCGACACGCTGGTGCGCGGAGTCGGCCAGGGCCTCGGCCTTGTGGATGCGATCCGCGGTGCGGACGAGGCGATCATCGCGCTGTCGCAGCGCCGCAAGGAAGCGCTGCCGATGGGCACCACCATCGCCGCCCTTCGCGTGCAACGCGACGATTACGAGGTGGCATGGGTCGGCGACAGCCGCGTGTATCTGTGGCAAGACGGCACGCTGCAGCAGTTGTCGCAGGATCATTCCTACGTCCAGGAATTGGTGGCCCAGGGCGCGATCAGCGCCGAGCAGGCGCGTAACCATCCGCATCGCAACATGGTGACCCAGGCGCTGGGCATCACCGACCCGCAGGAACTGCATGTGGAAACCCGCTCCGGCAAGCTCGAGCGGGGCATGCAATTCCTGGTCTGCAGCGACGGCCTGACCGAGGAAGTGGACGACCATGCGATCGCGACCGTGCTTGCCCGGCGTGAGCTGGCCGCACAGGAATGTGTGGAGCACCTGGTGCTCGCCGCGCTGGATTCGGGCGGCAGCGACAACATCACCGTGTTGCTGGTGAGGGTTCGCTAGGCGAGTTCTTCCACTACCGCTTCGCGCTCGGGCTCGGCGTCCAGCCGCTTCCACAGGTTCCCCGCCTTGCATGCCTTGTCGAGTGCCGCCAGGCGCGCGGCATGCGCCGCTTCAGCGGCAGCATCCGCGCGCAGTACGCGCAATGCCACCGGCACCGCCGCAGGCCGGACCAGCGCGACCGAAGCGGCCGGCACTTCCTGCCCGAAGCCCAATGCGCTCTGGCCCGCGGTCATCGCCAGCCATACTTCCGCCAGCAAGCGCGCATCCAGCAAGGCGCCGTGCAGCTCGCGATGGGTGTTGTCCACGCCCAGCCGTTTGCACAGCGCGTCCAGCGTATTCTTCTGGCCCGGATATTTCTCTCGCGCCATCGCCAGCGTATCCACCACCGCGGCGTGGTCGGAAACGCGGCCGTGCTGCGGGCCGGCCAGCGCCAGTTCCGCATCCAGGAAGCCGACATCGAATGCCGCATTGTGGATCAGCAGTTCGGCACCATGGATGAATTCCAGCCACTCGTGCACGATCTCGCCGAAGCGCGGCTTGTCCAGCAGGAACTCGTCGCGGATGCCGTGCACCGCGATCGCACCCGGATCGATCGGCCGCTCGGGATTCACGTAGCGATGGAAGGTACGCCCGGTCGGGCGTCGCTCGACCAATTCCACGCAACCGATCTCGATGATGCGATGGCCGCGGCCCGCTTCCAGACCCGTCGTCTCCGTATCCAGCACGATATGGCGCATGGGACTCAGTTTCCTGATGCGCGTCCACGCGCAGGTAACAGCGGCCGTCCGTGGTCGCACTTCTCGAAGAAAGCATCACTCATCGAAATTTCTCGGCTTGCTGGCGAGCGGCGCGATCCACGATCTCGTTCTCGACATGGCCCGCGTGCCCGCGCACCCAGCGCCACTTTATCCGATGCCGGGCCGCAGCCGCTGCCAACCGTTCCCACAGATCCTGGTTCTTGACGGGCTTCCTGTCGGCGGTGCGCCAGCCGTTCGCGCGCCAGCGCGGCAGCCATTCCTCGATGCCCTGGCGCAAGTATTGCGAATCGGTGCTGAGCTCCACCTCACAGGTACGGGTCAGCGCTTCCAGCGCTGCGATCGCGGCGAACAATTCCATGCGGTTGTTGGTGGTCGCGCCCTCGCCGCCCGCGAGCAGCTTTTCATGCGCGCCGAAACGCAGCAGCGCCGCCCAGCCGCCCGGGCCGGGGTTGCCGAGGCAGGCGCCATCGGTGAACACCTCGACCACGCTCATCCGGACGATCTCTGCGCGCCCGGCGCCCACGGCACCTGCTCACGCGCGCTGCGCGTGCGCCTGGACGAAAGCCGCCGGACCACACCACCGCTGTCGCGCTTGCGTGCCTTCAGCAGATACACCGCGCCGGCGGCTTCGGCGCTCCAGCGCGGCAGGCCTTGCATGCCTTTCGAACGAGGCCACGGCGCCCCGCCACGCCATTGCGCGCGCACCACCAGCCCGTTCGCACGCAACACGCCTTGCAGGCGATTGGGCGACACCACGCTTAACGCACCTTCGCCGCGACGTTTTCTGCCCGTGAGCCAGGGCCGCCACAACGAGAGCGAATGAAACTCCAGCGTGAGCAGCAGTCCGTGCGAGGCCAGTACCCTCGCCGCTTCGGCCACCAGCGCGTTGATCGGAGCGCCCGCACCGACCGCGTGACGGATCAGTACCAGGCTGAAACTGCCGTCCGAAAAAGGAAGCGCATCCACCTCGGCGTGCACGGGTCCTTCCAGCTGCTGACCGTTCGGGGACAGCTTCAGCACGGTCCAGCGGCCGATGCCGGGGAGCTGCGGGATCGGGCCACAGGTGGCATCCAGCAGCAAGGCATGGGTGCCGGTCACTCCCTTCAGCAGAGGCGCACATTCAGCCGCCGTCTCGGCCACCAGTCGGGCGAAAGCGGGATGCGCATGCAGTGTGGAAACCGATTTCTGCATCAAGACTTGCAGCCGAATGATCCAGTCCGTTCGAGATCCGGCGAACGCCGGTGACAACGCCCCTCCCGCATTCTCGCCGATTGAGCGGTGAACGTTAACAGGCCGCTAACTTCCCCTGAAAAAACCGCTGTTACATTCGGGGCCATCGCCCAGCGGGCCCGCGAAGGAATTGCATGTTGAGCCTGAGCCCCCTGCCTGCATTGGCCGACAACTACGTCTGGATGCTTGCCGACCCCGCACGCGGCACGGCACTGGCGGTCGATCCCGGGGAAGCGGCTCCGGTGTTCCATGCCCTGGCGGCGGAAGGCTTGCGGCTCACTGCGATCCTTCTGACCCATCATCACCCCGATCATATCGGCGGCGTCGGAGAATTGCTGGCGCGCCATCCGGATGCAGTCGTGTATGCGCCGGCGGACGAGCGCATCCCGCACGCGCATCATCGGGTCGAGGACGGCGATCATGTAGTGATCGAATCGCCCGCGGCGCGCTTCGAAGTCATCGCGGTACCCGGCCATACCCGCACACACATCGCCTACTACGGCGAAGGCCTCCTGTTCTGCGGCGACACGCTCTTCAGCCTCGGCTGCGGCCGCTTGTTCGAGGGCACGCCGGCGCAAATGCTCGCATCGCTGGATCGCCTGGCCGCACTGCCGGCCGATACGCGGATCTGTTGCGGCCACGAATACACGCTGGCGAACGCCGCGTTCGCGCAGCGGATCGAGCCGCACAACGATGCCTTGCGCTTGCGCCAGCAGCAAGCGCGCACGCTGCGCGAAGCAGGCGAACCCACCGTGCCCTCGTTGCTTGTGGATGAGCGTGCCGCCAATCCGTTCCTGCGGGTCGACGTCATGCGGGCGCCATCCGATCTGCTCCCGGGGTCAGCGTGGCAGGCCGATCGCGTCGCGCGTTTCGCTGCGCTGCGCGCCGCGAAAGACGGGTTCCGCGCATGAGGACTTTGTTTTTTCGGTCGTCCCTGATCGCCAAGATCAAAAAGCAGCCACGGAGCTCTTGGCCCCGGACGGCGGCTTTGGCTGCACTTTCAACCAAGCTCGCGCTCGTCGCCTGCGCCACGTGCCTGCTCGCGGCATGCGCCGAGCAGCCGGTACGGCAGGTACCTCCGCCCGCTCCCATCGCGGTTGCACCGCAACCCGCGCCCGCACCGGAAATCACGCCTCCTGCGCCCGCACCCGCGCCGCCGCCGGATTCCTGGTCGCGCCTGCGCGCGAGTTTCGCACTGGACGACTGCACGCTCGATCCGCGGGCCGAAACCTGGGCGCGCCGCTTCACGCGCGATCCTTCGCGCTTCCAGGCGCAACTCAAGGACGCGCTGCCGTTGCTGCTGTATGTGCAGGATGCCGCCGAGCGCGCAGGCATACCGGGGGAATTCGTGCTGCTGCCGATGATCGAGAGCCGTTACGAACCGGGGGAACCCGGTCGCCATGGCGATCCAGCCGGCATGTGGCAGATCATGCCGCAAACCGCGCATGCGTTCGGGTTGACCATCAACCGCGCCTACGACGGCCGGCTGGATCCGATCGCCTCCACGCAGGCCGTCATGAAAATGCTGCTGGCATTCCACGACGACCTGCACGACTGGCGGCTGGTGGACATGGCCTTCAACACCGGCGAATACAGGGTGCTCGGTTTGCTGGACGGCCGCGATCCGCCTGCGCCCGACCAGCCGCTGCACCTGCCGGTCAGCGGCATCACGCGCGCCCATCTGGCGAGGCTGCTGGCGATGGCCTGCATCATCCGCGAGCCCTCGCGCTTCGATGTGCAACTCCCGCAAGCAGGCGAAGTAACGCAATTGTCGCCGGTGTCATTGCCGGCCGCCGCCGATCTCGCCAGCGCGGCCAGGCTCGCGCACCTGCCTCTGGCGAGGCTGCGCGAATTGAATCCCGGCTACCGCGGCAAGCGCATGCCGGCGGATGCGCCGCACCACCTGCTGCTGCCGCAGGCGAATGCCGACGACCTGCTCGCCGCGGTGGCGGCGGAAGGCGCCGACGCGCTGGCTTCGACTGGCTCGCCGACGGCAAAGTCGTCGCATCATCGGAGGATCGCGCGGTACAAGGTGCGGCAGGGCGAGTCGCTGCTGAGCATCGCCACGCGCTATCACCTTGACGCCCGCAAGCTGCGCGCCTGGAACGGGCTGGCCGCCAGCGATGACGTGCATCCGGGAATGACGCTGCGTCTCACGGCGCCGGATTAGCCATCCGGCGAAGCTGCTGCGCTTGAGCCGACTCAATCAAATGACGCCAGGCGGCGGCGCTCAAGATTCCCCAATCCCAAGTTCCTTAGGAACCCCTGAAGAAGCGTCGCGAGGGTTCCCTTACAATGGCGCACTTGTTGCCCCGCATGGGGCCCTTCGCATGGAGTACGGACATGGGTTTCCTGCACGGCAAGCGCGCACTGATCACGGGCATTCTGAGCAATCGTTCGATCGCCTGGGGCATTGCCAATGCGATGCACCGCGAAGGCGCGCAACTGGCTTTCACCTATGTGGACGAGAAGCTGAAGAGCCGCGTGGATGAAGCGGCAACCACGTTCGGTTCCAGTATCGTGCTGCCGTGCGACGTTTCGCGCGATTCCGACATCGAAGCGCTGTTCGAAAGCCTTGCCAAACACTGGGACGGTTTCGACATCCTGGTGCACTCGATCGGTTTCGCGCCGCGCGAGGCTCTGGCGGGCGAATTCCTGCAAGGGCTGACCCGCGACAGCTTCCGCATCGCGCACGACATTTCCAGCTACAGCCTCGCCGCGCTAGCCAAGGCGGCGCGACCGCTGATGAAGGGGCGCGCCGGCTCGATCCTTACGCTGACCTATCTCGGCGCCGAACGCGCGCTGGCCAGTTACAACGTGATGGGGCTGGCCAAGGCGAGCCTCGAAGCCAACGTGCGCTACCTCGCCTACAACCTCGGGCCGGAGGGCACGCGCGTCAATGCCATCTCGGCCGGTCCGATCAGGACGCTCGCGGCCTCGGGCGTGACCGGCCTGCGCAAGATGATGGAGCACGTCGAGCACGCATCGCCGCTGCGCCGCAACGTGACCATCGACGAGGTCGGCAACGCGGCCGCGTTCCTGTGCTCGGATCTCGCCTCGGGCATCACCGGCGAAGTGACCTACGTGGACGCGGGTTACAACATCGTCGGCATGGCGGGGTTGGAAATGGGCGAATAATCCGACGGGCGGGCATTCGCCCGCACCGTCATCGCTCGCCGCGCGGCCGAATCCGCGCCGTTACATCCTGTCGGTTGCGACTTCGATCTTGGCGTGCGCGCGCAATGCCGCGAGCAGGCCATCGACATCCTGCAGCCCGATCACCTGCGCCATCTGTCCGCGCAGGATCTCCTTCTCCTGCTTCGGAGCACCGGCCACGTCGCCCGGATGCACCGCGTTCAGCACCACCAGCGCGTAACGGCCCTTCGACAGCGGGACGAGCGTCTGCGTGGTCTTGCCCTGGGCCGGTTCCGGCGTGCGGAACACGGCCTGCAGCAACTGCGGGTCGTAGCCGCCCGAATCGCGCTGGACCCCGCTCGCCTGCTTGACCTGCTGGTTGGCCGACTTCGCCACCGCGTCCAGGTCGCCGCTCTCCTGCAGCTTGGCGAACAGCGCCTCCGCCTCCTTCTTGGCGGCGGCATCCGCGCGCGCCTGCAGGATGTCGTTGCGGATCGTGTCGCTCACCTCGGACAACGGCTTGGGCTTGGCGGGCTGGTGGCTGGCGATGTGGATTACAACGATGTGGTTGGGGCCCAGATCGATCGGATCCGAACTGTTGCCTTGCGTGAGGACTTGGTCGGAGAACGCTGCTTTCACCACGTTCTTGTTCGATGCGATCCCGTTGCTCGTGCCCTGGCGAGTGAACGGCGGCGTGGTCTGCACGGTCAGTCCCAGTGCCTTTGCGGCCGGCTCCAGTGAACTCGGATCCTGATACACGAGATCGGTGAGCTTCCCGGCGATGTCGCTGTACTGGCTTTCACGCGCTTCCTTCTCCGCCTCGGCGGCGAGTTGGTCGCGCACCTCCGCGAACGGTTTGACCTGGCCGGAACGGACGTCCTTCAGGTCGATGATGTGATAGCCCTCGGGCGAAAGCACGGGATCGGAGATCTGCCCCTTCTGCATCGAGAACAGCGCCTTCTCGAAAGCCGGGTTGGTGTCGCCCTTCTGCAGCCAGCCCAGGTCGCCGCCCTGGTTCTTCGAACCCAGGTCGTCCGAATACTGTTCGGCCAGCTTGGCGAAGTCGGCGCCGGGTGCCTTGGCGAGCTTGTCGACTTCTTCGGCCTTGGCGAGCGCGGCCTTCTGCTGCGCCGGCGTGGCATTCGGGGGAACCTTGATCAGGATGTGCGCCGCCTCGCGCTCCTCCGGCAGCGTGAACCGTGACTTCTCCTTCTCGTAGCGCGCCTTGAGCGACGCCTCGTCGGTCGCGGTGCCCACTTTCATGTTGGCCGCGTCCAGTTCGATGTAATGCACCGACACTTCTTCGGGCGTCATGAATTCCTGAGTGTGCGACTTGTACCAGGCGGCGATTTCGGCATCGCTCACCCGGGTGTCGGGTGCAACCGGCTGCGGCAGTTCGAGATAATGGAAGTCGCGCGTTTGCAGGCGCAACTTCAGATAGGTATCCAGTTCCGCATCAGTGGCGAACGCGGTGTTGACGATCGGCTGCACCAACTGGAACTGAGCAAGGCGCGCGCGTTCCTCGTCCTCGTACTGCTGCGGCGTCTTGCCGTTGGCCGACAGCATCGCGAGATAGGCGTTGGGATCGAAACGGCCGTCCACCTGGAACTGCGGCGTCTGCGCGATATCGGCGCGCAACGCCGAATCGGGAACCACCACGCCGAGCTTGTCGTTCAAGTTCAACAGCAACTGTTGATTGATCAGATGATCCAGCACCTGCCGCTTGAACTCCGGCTTTTCGAAGTCGGCCGCATCCATGGTGTTGCCGGGCTGCGCCATCTGCTGCTGGCGCGCGGCATTCAAGGAATTGGTGAAGTCCTGCTGCGAGATCTCGTGGCCATCCACCTTGGCCACCCACGTTTCATTGCGTGCCGTGAAATAGCCTTCGATGCCGAAGAAAGAGAACACGAAGACCATCAGGCCAAAGATGATCTTGGCCGGCCAGCCGCCGAGCAAATCACGCATATTTTGCAGCATGGAAGTCACGCAGTCGCCGAGGACAAGCCGGCGATTATAAGGCAAGCGATCCTCGGCAACTCACCGGAAGCGTCCGGAGCAGCCTTTCGAAATCCCGTCGCAGCCTGCTTTTGTGAACCGCGTGGCCATGGACCGCCACTTTTGGGCTCTCATCGAAAGCGCACGCGCTTCGCTGATCACAAGCTCCAAATAGAGGCAATCTAGGGAGGATTGCACAAATGATGGTGGGTGCTGAGGGGACAGCGGAGGCACCCACCACGTTTCAGCGAATCAAGAGGTTGCGTTTGCGGCAACGTGCAAACTGTAGCAGATACCGTAGCAGTCGCCGGCGCAGCCCGGAGCCGCGCGCATCCTTGCATGCAGGCGCAAACCGGGGTATGCATGCGCCGGTTTCACTAACACGCAGATGACAGGGGAAAATCAT
>JBQCHG010000060.1:0-27135 GCA_051954935.1 Rhodanobacteraceae bacterium | reverse complement strand
TGCACAGCACGATGGATTCGTGCGTCTGCGCCAGCCCGCGGTCGAGTCCGGGGATTTGCGACAGTTTCGGCTTGAAGAACGCCTGCACCCGATCGGCTTCCGCCTGCGAGCAACCACCGCCGGCCGCGACCGCCGGAACGTAGGCACCGGAGAACACGCCGGTGCGATGGACGATCTTCTGGTAGTGCGCGGTGAACCAGCTCCACAGGTCGTCGCGTTGCGCGCGCGTGTCGTGGCCACCGCGCAGCACCATGAACATCTCGCCCACCTTCACCGCGGGCGTCAGCGCGAAGTTGCGCGCGACATCCGCTTCCTCGCCCTGCGCATGGCCCAGCGCGCGCAGCATCGCGTTGCGCTTGACCGGATCGGTGGTGTGCGGAACCGCCGCGATCAGCGCATCCACCGCTGGCTTGCCCTGCTCCTCTACCGCGATTGCCAGCACCGTGCCGAGCAGGTCGGGATTGGCCGCATCGAAATCGAGCTGGCCATTCGTGCCCTGCAGCACCGCCGCACCCTGCTTCAGCAGCTCCGCACGGACCTGCGGAATCTTGAAGTCGAGGGCAAGCGTGCTGGCCAGTTCGGAACGCATCAGCACGTCGTCGGCCGATTCTCCGCTGCGCCGCTGGTAACCGAGCGCTTCCAGACGCGGCAGATACGCCTTCGCGACCGCATCGCGCACCGCCATGCGCTGGGCGTCGGTTTGCGCCTCGTGGTCGTAGATCCACTTCACCGTGTCCAGCGGCGCCAGCGCAACCTGGCGCGTCTTCGACGGCGCCAGTTCCCGCATCGAAGCCAATACATCGGTGGCATCCAGGTCACCGCGACGGAACGCGGCATCTTCCGAATCGGCGAACGCGAGCTGCTCGCCGTCGCTGCGTTGCGACAGCACCTTCACCAGCGCTGCGTGATCGGCCTTGGGCATCTCGAAGCGGTAATAGCCCACGCCGTTGGCGTTGGGCATGTACCACGCCGGGCACTGGCCGCCATTGATCTTCATCTGCGCGGTCTTGGTGTCCAGCATCTGGCAATGCACGCCGTTCGGGAAACGCACGCACACCGGAATGCCCCACTGCCGATTCGGATCGCCGGTCGAGCCCAGCGGCAAGTAGCGACTCTGGACCAGTTGCAGAGTCGCCGCACCCTTGTGCGTGCAATCGGGCTTGGCCGTCACCAAAGGCACGCCGTTCTGGTTGAGGAAGCTCTTGAACGCCTGCTTGAACGTGTCGCCCTTTCCGGCGGCGGTCGCGATCGCGTTCACCAGGTCGGCGGCATCGGCGTTTCCGAACGCATGCGCCTTGATGTAGGCCTGCATGCCTTTCTGGAACACCGGCGGGGTGACGAAATTCTCGAACATGCCGATCACCGCCGCACCTTTTTCGTAGGTGATGCCGTCGAAGGCGGTCTCGATGTCGCCGTTGCCGGTGATCGGCTGGCGGATCATGCGCGCGCTGACCAGGCTGTCGTTGTGCATCGCGCCTTCGCCGCCCTCGATGCGCTCGAGGTCGCCGCGGTATTCGGGATGGATTTCCATGGTCACCTTCTGCTCCATCCAGGTCGCGAAGGCTTCGTTCAACCAGATATCGTTCCACCACTTCAGGGTGACGGTGTCGCCGGTCCACTGGTGCGCCATTTCGTGCGCTTCGACGCTGAAAGAACTGCGCACCGAACTGGGCGAGGCGTTGGGCTTGAGCAGCAACAGCCAGTCGCGATAGGTGATGAGGCCCGCGTTCTCCATCGCGCCGGCGGAGAAATCCGGCAGCGCAGCAAGGTCCAGCTTGCCGAACGGATAGCCGAATCCGTAGTAGGCCTCCTCGTGCTCGATGATGGCCGGCGCCATCGCCAGCGCCTGCTGCATCTGGCTACCGTTGCCCTTGGTCGCGATGCCGCGCACCGGCACCGGCTCCGATCGCCACTTGCTCGCCGGAATGGTCGGCCCCTGCACCACGTCCCACGGCCCGACCGCCCACGCATACAAGTAGGTCGGCAGCGGCTGGGTGGCCTTGAACGTGATGGTCTTGAAGCCGTCCCGGGCTTTGCTTTCGCTGGCCTGCGCAGTGTTGGCCACCGCCGTATCGGATGACGGAATGGTCAGCGTCAGCGTCATCGGCACCTTGAAGTCCGGCTCGTCGAAGCACGGGAAGGCCAGCCGCGCGCTGATCGGCTCCATCTGCGTCATTGCGTAGTCGTTGCCGGCGAAAGTGACCTTGTAATAGCCCTCCAGCGTCTGGTTATAGGGCGCACTGAAGACCATCGCGAGCTTGAGCTTCTGCGGCTTCAACGTGCTGCCGAAATCGATCCGCGCCACACCCTGCGTCGGCGCAGCCTCGACATATCTGCCCTCATGCGCCTTGCCGGCCGCATCGGTCACGGTGACCTTGGAAACCTGGAGGTCCTTGCCGTGCAGCCAGAGATGATCGGACGCCTTCTTCAGATCCACCGCGATCGTGACCGTTCCGCTGTAGCCGCTCTTCTGCGGATCGCTGCGCAGCGACAGTTCGTAGGATTGCGGCACCGCCCAGCGCGGCAGCATTTCCAGCGGTGGCGTTTCGGCAGATGCCGATGCCTTCGCGGTCGTGGGTTTCTGCGCGAGCGCAGGCTGCGCAAGGATCAGCGAGGCGCAGCACGCCAGCGCCAGGGTGGAAGAAACGATCAGGCGCATCGCGGCCGCTCCCGGGGGACAGACCACGACTGAAACACAGCGCAGCGCGCGCGGCAAGTGACGAAGGTTGCAGGCCGCCTTTATCCCGCCGCGGCCTGCGCCTGCTCGAGCGTCGTCGCCACCGCGTGCACCACCGCGGCGATGCGCACCGCACTCTGGATGGCCTGCGCGGAAACCTCGTGCTTGCGCAGGGTCTTCTCGTGCGACTCCATGCACTTGCCGCAACCGTTGATCGCCGACACCGCGAGCGACGCCAGTTCGAAATCGATCTTCGAACCGCCCGGATTGGCCATCACGTTCATGCGCAACGAGGCGCGCATGGTGGCGAATTCCTCGTTGCCGACCAGGTGCGTGAAGCGGTAGTAGATGTTGTTCATCGCCATCATCGCCGCCGCCGCACGCACGCCATTCAACTCCGCGTCATCCGCGTGCTGCGAGGCGAACTGTGCGATCGCCTGCGTCAGTGGCTCATGCCGCGAGGCAATGGCCGAGGCCAGCGCCATCAGCGCAATCTGCTTCTGCGTCAGTCCCGGCGCGCCGCCCTCGCTGAGCACCGAGTCGAGGTTCAGGCGCAGGTCCTTGGCGTAATCGGGCAATGAGGATTTGAGGTCGTTGATTGTCATGGGGCGGCACGGAACCATTGAAGTGGATAAATCCCCCCGTTTACGAGGGAAGGTGGGCGAAGGCCGGATGGGGGCTCGCGAAATCGACGCCCCCACCCCAACCCTCTCCCGCAAGCGGGGGAGGGAGCATCCTTATGCAGCCTTGAGCGTCTCTTCGCCCTGGTGCCAGTTGCAGGGGCAAAGTTCGTCCGTCTGCAGCGCGTCCAGCACGCGCAGCACTTCGGACGGATTGCGGCCGACACTGCCCTCGGTGACGTACACGAAACGGATCACGCCGTCCGGATCCACCAGGAAGGTTGCGCGCTTGGCCACGCCCTCCTCGTCGAGGATGCCGAGCGTGCGCGACAAGTCCTTGTTGATGTCCGCCAGCATCGGGAACGGCAGCTCGCGCAGGTCCTTGTGGTCCTTGCGCCACGCGAAGTGCACGAACTCCGAATCGGTGCTGGCGGCCAGGATCTGGCAATCGCGGTCATTGAACTGGCTGTTCAGGTCGGCGAATCCCTTGATTTCGGTCGGACACACGAAGGTGAAATCCTTGGGGTAGAAGAACACCAGCAGCCACTTGCCGCGATAGGTGTCGTTGCTGATCGGGAAGAACGCCTTGTCCAGGCTCTCGATGGACACGGTGGACTTCAGGTTGAACTGGGGAAACTTGTCTCCGACGGTAAGCATGTGTTGCTCCTGACTGTTGCTGGTGTGGATTCACCGCGGGATCGCGGCGACGGGAAACAGGATAGGGCCGGGACAGTTATCATTCAAATTGATTGTTGTCATCATATTCATAGCTTATTACTATCGCATCCATGAACCTGCGCGACCTGCGATACCTGGTGGCCTTGGCCGAGCATCGCCATTTCGGCCGCGCTGCCGCGGCCAGCTATGTCAGCCAACCCACCCTTTCCACGCAAATAAGAAAGCTGGAAGAGGAACTCGGCGTGACGCTGGTCGAGCGCACGCCCCGGCGCGTGCTGCTGACCGAAACCGGGCGCGAAATCGCCGCGCGTGCGCGCGACGTGTTGCACGAAGTCGAACAGATCCGCGGCATCGCGCGGCGCACGCGCGACCCGGAAGCCGGCAGCGTTCGACTGGGAATCTTTCCGACGCTCGGACCGTACCTGTTGCCGCATGTGGTGCCGGAGGTGCGCAAGCGCTTTCCCAAGCTGGAACTGCTGCTGGTCGAGGAAAAAACCGAGGAAGTATTGAAGCGACTGCGTGAAGGCAAACTCGACGCCGGAGTGCTCGCGTTGCCGATCCACGACGACACCTTGCATGCCGAGTTCCTGTTCGAGGAACCATTCGTGCTCGCCGCGCCGAAGGATCATCCGCTGGCCCGGCGCAGCGCGCTGAAACTGGACGATCTCGAAGATCAAAGTTTGCTGCTGCTGGAGGACGGCCACTGCCTGCGCGACCAGGCGCTGGAGGTCTGCCGCATGAGCGGCGCCGGCGAGAAGACCGGTTTCCGCGCGACCAGCCTCGAAACCTTGCGGCAGATGGTCGCGGCCGATGTCGGTGTCACCCTGCTGCCTGTCCTTGCGGTGAAGCCGCCCGTGGCGAAGGCCGACAACATGAGCCTGATCGAATTCCGCGGCCGGGCGCCAAGCCGGCGGATCGCGATGGTGTGGCGCAAGAGTTCCGCGCTGGCGCCGTTCCTGAAACGGCTCGCGCAGGTGTTCCGCGAGCTGCCGCGGGGACTGCTGGATGCGCACTCGATCGCATCCGCAACTTCCGAACAACACACATCGCGCAATCGCGCGCCTCGTCGCGTCGCGCGAACGCGCGCCATGGATTAGAGTCGAAACCCGCGACTTGAAATCCGGACTCCGCAACCCAAGGACCTTCCCATGAACACGGCAACGCCTTCCATCGTCCTCACCAGCAACGACGTGCAGCGTCTGGAAACGTTGCTGGATTCCGCGCAGTACCGCGGCGCTCCCGGCGCGGAGGCGTTGCGCGCCGAACTGGAACGCGCCCGCGTCGTGGCCCCGCAGGAATTGCCGCGCGATGTGATCAGCATGAACTCGACCGCCGAATGCGTGGACGAGGCCAGCGGACGGGCACGCGCGCTCACGCTGGTGTACCCGCGCGAAGCCGATGCCGCGCAAGGCCGCATCTCGGTGCTGGCTCCCGTCGGCGCTGCGCTGCTCGGCATGAAGGTCGGCCAGAGCATCGACTGGCCGGCGCCTTCAGGCACGCTGCGGCTGCGCGTGACGGCCGTTCGCTATCAACCCGAAGCGGCTGGCGAATACCATCGCTGAGCGGGGAATAACGATAGCTGAAGGCTATCGAAATCATTGGACCAATCAATTTCTCGAACGGGGTCGCGTGCGCTACGCTCGCATCGGACAGCCGCGCGGCGGCTGCGGAAATCTTTTGCGATCATCCCTGGTCGCAAGGATCGAAAAGCAGACATCCTGTCTGCACAGGCGGTTTTTGCGATCATCCCTGGCCGCAAGGATCGAAAAGCAGACATCCTGTCTGCACAGGCGGTTTTTGCGATCATCCGTGATCGCGAGGATCCAAAAGCAGACATCCTTGTCTGCACTCTTCAACAGCACGCGAGGTGTGTCATGGGCAACTTGAAGGGCTCCAAGACCGAAGGCAACCTGAAAGCCGCATTCGCCGGCGAATCGCAGGCGAACCGCCGCTATCTCTATTTCGCCGCCAAGGCCGATGTCGAGGGCTACAACGATGTGGCCGCGGTGTTCCGCTCCACCGCGGAGGGGGAAACCGGACATGCGCACGGCCATCTGGAACATCTGGAAGCCAGCGGCGATCCGGCCACCGGCTTGCCGATCGGCAGCACCAGCAACAACCTCAAGGCTGCGATCGCGGGTGAAACCCACGAATACACCGACATGTACCCGGGCATGGCCAAGACCGCTCGCGATGAAGGCTTCGACGAGATCGCCGACTGGTTCGAGACGCTGGCCAAGGCCGAACGTTCGCACGCGAACCGGTTCACGAAGGCGTTGAACGAACTCGCTTGACCTGAAGTGGGGGCCTGCCTGTAGCGGCAGGCTTGTTTCTCGTCATTCCGGGCGCCGCGATGCGGCGATCCGGAATCCAGTGCCTTCGTCATCCCGGCCATGGAATGGCCGGGATCCAGCTGCAGGGACGGATATGTCAAAGGCACTGGTTCCCGCTTTCGCGGGATGACGCCATTGGGAACGTTCCGCGTGTCCAACGAAACCACCTCCCGCGAAGGCAGCCTCGAGGCACCGACGCGCCATCCGATCGAATGGCGCGAGGATGCGTTCTGGGATCAGGACGCGCTCGACAAGGAACTCGAGCGCGTCTTCGAGATCTGCCACGGCTGTCGCCGCTGCGTCAGCCTCTGCCACGCGTTTCCGACGTTGTTCGATCTGGTGGATGAATCCTCCACGATGGAAGTGGACGGCGTCGCCAAGTCCGACTACGCCAAGGTCGTCGAACAGTGCTATCTGTGCGACCTGTGTTACCAGACCAAGTGCCCGTACGTTCCGCCGCATCCTTGGAACGTGGACTTTCCGCATCTGATGCTGCGCGCCAAGGCGGTGGAATTCAAAAAGGAAGGGGCGGATTTCGGATCGAAGGTGCTGTCCAGCACCACCACGGTCGGGCGGATCGCATCCATTCCGGTCGTCGCCGAAGCGGTCAACGGGCTCAACCGCAGCAAACCGACCCGCAAGCTGCTGGACAAAACGCTGCACGTGCATCCGGATGCGCGCGTGCCAGAGTACCAATACCCGCGTGGCCGCAAGCGGCTGCGCAAGCTCGACGGCGCGGCCGATGCACTGCCTGCCGGCCGCACCCGCGGGCGCGTGGCAATCTTCGCCACCTGCTATTGCGACAGCGTGCTGCCGACCGTCCTGGTGGATCTGGCCGCGGTACTTGAGCACAACGGCATCGCGACCAGGCTGGTCGAGCGTGAAACCTGCTGCGGCATGCCCAAGCTGGAGCTCGGCGACCTCGCGTCCATCGAGCGATACAAGAACGAGAACATCCCTGTGCTGGCGCGCGCGGCACGCGAAGGTCATGACCTCACCGCCGCGATCCCCTCGTGCGTTCTGATGTTCAAGCAGGAGCTGCCGCTACTGTTTCCCGACGACGAGGATGTGCAGCGGGTGAAGCGCGCGTTCTTCGATCCGTTCGAATACCTGATGGAGCGCCACAAGGCCGGCCTGCTGAAGACCGACTTCAGGCAGCCGCTGGGCAAGGTCGCCTGGCACGTCGCCTGCCACCAGCGCGTGCAGAACATCGGGCCGAAGACGCGCGAGATCCTGTCGCTCGTCCCGGATACCGAGATCGTGACGGTCGAGCGCTGCTCGGGTCACGACGGCACCTACGGCGTGCACAGCGAGACCTACCCGCTCGCCCGCAAGATCGCGAGGCCGGTGGAAACCAGGATCAAGCAGTCGGAAGCACCCATGTTCACCAGCGATTGCCCGATGGCCGGCTCGCACCTGGCGCATGGGCTGGACGACCAACCCGCGCAGGTGCATCCGCTGACGTTGCTGCGCAGGGCCTACGGAATCTGACGCGAACATGCACAAACTCTCGCCTTCCGACTTACTGTCCCTCGAAGCCTACGCCCGCGAGCGCAACACGTTCCGCGCACGCGCGATCGCGCACAAGCAACCGCGCAAGGTGCATCTGGGCGCGCACATCACGCTGCTCTTCGAAGATCGGTTGACGATCCAGTATCAGGTGCAGGAGATCCTGCGGACCGAAAAGATCTTCGAGCCGGAAGACATCACCGAAGAGCTGGAGGCCTATAACCCGCTGATCCCGGATGGTCGCAACCTGAAGGCGACCATGTTGATCGAGTTCGAGGATCCCGATGTGCGCAGGCGCGAGTTGATGAAGCTGCGCGGCGTCGAGCACGAAGTCTCGTTGCAGGTGGAAGGTCACGCGCCGGTACGCGCTATCGCGGACGAGGATCTGCCGCGCAGCAACGAGGAAAAGACTTCCGCGGTGCACTTCCTGCGCTTCGAACTCGACGATTCGATGATCGCGGACTTCAAGCGCGGCACCGCGGTGGTGCTGCGCATAGGCCACCCGGCTTGCCGCATCGAGCAGGCTCTTGGTGAAGAGCAGCAACGCGCGCTGGCGGCGGACTTCGATTGAACGCAACGCGCACCTCGTGCGCGAAGCGCACGTCAGGGTGCTTCAGTAGCGCAGCACGGAGTGCAGCGGCGCCCTGTCTTCCCAACGCGCCCTGCCGTTGAGGAATGCAAGCTCGATCACCACCGCCGCGCCGGCGATCTCCGCATCGAGTTGCCCGGCGAGTTTCCGCGCGGCCAGCAAGGTGCCGCCGGTGGCGAGCACGTCATCCACGATCAGCACGCGCGCGCCCGGCTCCAGCGCATCGGTATGTGCTTCCAGCCGCGCCATGCCGTATTCGAGTTCGTAATCCACGCCGATGGTCTTGGACGGCAACTTGCCGGCCTTGCGCAACGGCACGAAACCGGCGTCCAGCGCATGGGCGACCGCGGCGCCGAAGATGAAACCGCGCGATTCGATGCCGAGCACCGCGTCGATCCGGCGCGCGCGCCACGGCGAGCACAGCGCATCGATGCAGATCGCGAACGCGCCGGGGTCGGCCAGCAACGGTGTGATGTCCTTGAATCCGACGCCGGGTTTCGGGAAATCCGGAACGTCGCGGACGTAGTTCGCCAGAGTGGGCGTTGGCGGTGGTTTGATTGCCATGGCACGAACATTGGTCATGCCGGAGCTGGCTGCAAGCCGGATGCCAAGTCTCCCTCGTCGGCCGTCGCGCGTGCCTCGCTCAGCATCGCCATGACTTCCCGCACCCGCGGCTCGGCCGCCTCCACGCACACATCCGGCACGCTGACCACGATGAAATCGCGCGCCGGGAGCTGGCCGATACCGCCGATCAGGTATTCACCGCTGATGAAGGCCGGGATGTCCGCCTGCTCCAGCGCATCCTTCACCAGATGGGCGTCCACCAGATTCTCGGCGCGGTAAACGATACGCATGTATTCACGCTACGCCGGCGGCCGTGAGCGCGCAAGCAAGCGGTCCGCAGTTCCCGGGGATCTCCGGGAGGCCGGCAATGGCGAGAACGGTGGCTTTCTCCATTAAACTTGCGGTTTTGCGCATTTGTGAAACCGATGGCCTCCGACGCGCCTCCCGTCAATCACTTCATCCGCCAGATCGTGGCGGCCGACAACGCTTCCGGCAAGCACGGCGGACGCGTGGCCACGCGCTTTCCGCCGGAGCCAAACGGCTACCTGCATCTGGGTCACGCGAAATCCATCTGCCTGAACTTCGGCATCGCCGCCGAGAACGCCGGCACCTGCAACCTGCGTTTCGACGATACCAACCCGGGCAAGGAAGACATCGAATTCGTCGAGGCGATCAAGGCGGACGTGCGTTGGCTGGGTTTCGACTGGTCCCTGCTGCGGCACGCCTCGGATTACTTCGAGGTGTTCCATCTCGGCGCGATCAAGCTGATCAGACTCGGCCTGGCGTACGTCGATGATCTTTCGCCAGACCAGGTCCGCGAATACCGCGGCACGCTGACCGAGCCCGGTCGCGAATCGCCGTTTCGCAACCGCTCGGTGGAAGAGAACCTCGATCTTTTTGCGCGCATGCGCGCCGGCGAATTCGCCGACGGCTCGCGTACGCTGCGCGCGAAGATCGACATGGCCGCCGGCAACATCAACATGCGCGACCCTGCTATCTACCGCATCCGCAAGGTCGCGCACCAGAACACCGGCGACGCTTGGCCGATCTATCCGATGTACGACTACGCGCACTGCGTGTCGGACGCGGTGGAAGGCATCACCCATTCGCTGTGCACGCTGGAATTCGAGGACCATCGCCCGCTCTACGACTGGTTCCTGGAAAAACTCGACCTGCTGAACGATCTGTCGTTGACGCAGCCGCTGCGGGACAGGGGCCTGTGGCTGCAGCCGAGCAAACCACAGCAGATCGAGTTCGCACGCGGCAACCTCGACTACACGGTGATGAGCAAGCGCAAACTGCTCGAACTGGTGAGCGAGAAGCTGGTGGACGGCTGGGACGATCCGCGCATGCCCACGCTTTCGGGCGTGCGCCGGCGCGGCTTCACGCCGCGCGCGATCCGCACGTTCTGGGAACGCGCGGGCGTCTCCAAGCAGAACAGCGTGATCGGCTGTGGCGTGCTGGAGAATAGCGTGCGCGAGGACCTTGACGTGCACGCGCCGCGCCGCATGGCGGTGCTGGACCCGGTCAAGCTGACGATCACGAACCTGGCCGAAGATCACGCCGAAACGCTGACGTTCTCCAACCATCCGAAGGACGAATCCTTCGGCACGCGCCAAGTGCCGTTCGCGCGCGAGCTGTGGATCGAACGCGAGGATTTCATGGAAACGCCGGTAAAGGGCTTCCATCGCCTGGTGCCGAACGGAGAGGTGCGCCTGCGCGGCATCGGCATCGTGCGTTGCGATGAGATCGTCAAGGATGCGAGCGGCGCAATCGTCGAACTGCGCTGCACGCTGGATCCGGCTTCAAGGCAAGGCATGGAAGGCGCCAACCGCAAGGTGAAGGGCACGATCCACTGGGTCAGCGCGAAACATGCGATCCAAGCGGAAGTGCGGCTGTACGATCGCCTCTTCGACGTGGCCGATCCGGACGACGACTCGGACGGCAAGACCTATCGCGATCACCTGAACCCGGACTCGCGCCGGATCATGCGCGGGTTGCTGGAGCCTTCGCTCGCCGACACCGCGCCGGAAACGCACTTCCAGTTCGAGCGGCTGGGCTACTTCGTGGCCGATCGCCATGATCATTCGCGCGAGCGTCCGGTGTTCAACCGTGCAGTGACGCTGCGGGATACCTGGGCGCAGAAGGCGGGTTGAGCCCGGCGATTTGCCGGGTACAACCATGACGATCCTAATCCGTCGCGCCCACGCGGACGATGCGCCTGCGCTCACCGCGCTGATGCACGACTCTTCAGCGTATCGGGGTGAATACGCGGCCATCCTGGCGGATTACGCCATCTCGCCCGCGCAGATCGCGCGTGACGCGATGTTCGTCGCCGAGGATGCCGATGCTCCGCTCGGCTTTTATTCGCTCGCCAATGTCGAGGGCGAGCCCGAACTCGACCTGCTGTTCGTGTCCGATGCCGCGCAGGGCCGCGGCCTGGGCGCGCTGCTGTTCCGGCACATGCTGGACACCGCGCGGGCGCTCGACATCGGAGTCATCAAGATCGTTTCGCATCCGCCGGCCGAGGGCTTCTACCGGCGCATGGGCGCGAAGCGGATCGGAACCACGAAACCGTCAGGCCGCGTGGCCTGGCCACGCACCGTGCTGACGATCGAGGCACCCTCGCCCGCCGTGCCGGTCGACGCGATCCCGCGCTGATCAAACCTCCACGCCGAAGCGCGCGCGCAATTCGCGTCTGCCCGCACCGGTCACGCTCAGCGCCCGGCTGTCCAGGTCGCGCGTGATCCATTTGCGGCGCAGCGCGGCATTCAACAGTTCGGCGCCAATCGCGCCGGCCAGGTGCGGGCGGCGCTCGCTCCAGTCCAGGCACGCACAGGCGAAGCGGCGGCGCGCGACCCGCGCGGCATTCAAATCGATGCCAAGCGCCGACAGCGCCTCGGCTCCGGCTGCAGTCACGTCGTACCCCACATCGTCGGCGCTCCCGCGTTTCAACCATCGCAACGCGAACAGCCGATCGTGCAGCGCCACCGCAAGCGCACCAGCCATGTGGTCATAGCAGGTGCGGGCCGCGCGCAGGCGATGCGGGGTGTTCGGCTTGAAGCGATCACGCGGCTGGCCCGCGACCACGCTCAGCGCTTCAAGCGCGGCGGCCACCTGCGCGTCGGCGAGGCTGTAATACCGATGCTTGCCCTGCGCGTGCACCTTCAGCAGCCGTCGCTCGCGCAGGCGCGCCAAGTGCACGCTGGCGGTCGACGGACTGACCCCGGCCACGATCGCAAGCTCGGTGCTGGTCCGTGCGCGGCCGTCCAGCAGCGCGTACAGCATCCGCGTGCGCGCGGGCTCCGCGATGGCCGCAGCGATTTCGGAAACCGGGGCTTCGGCGTGTTCGACATCCATACTTTCATGGTAAGCGAAGCATGCATGCCGCTCAAGCGCGACCCTGCGCGATATGGACAACGGCGGGCATGGCGAACCGAAGCAACCGATGGCGCGCATGACGCGGCGGAGCTTTCTCGTGCAAGGCACCGCGCTGGCCGCGTGTATCGCCCTCGGGCTGCCCGCGATATCACAGGAATTGCCCTCCCGCCCCCGTCCACCGCGTACACCACGGAGTCCAAGCATGAAGATCGTCTGCATCATCCGTTACGAGATAGATCCTTCGCAGCGCGACGCCTTCGAACGCTACGCACAGAACTGGGGCCGCATCATCCCGCGTTGCGGCGGCGAACTGGTCGGCTACTTTCTGCCCTGGCAAGGCACCAATTACGTTGGTTGGGGCCTGATCGCCTTCGAGAGCCTGGCTGCATACGAGGCCTACCAGATGCGATTGCGGGCCGATCCGGAGGGGCGCAAGAATTTCGAGTTCGCGAGCTCGAAGCGCTTTATCCTCAAGGAGGAGCGCAATTTCGTCGAGGTCGTGGATGGCACGTTCCGGATTCCCGCGTCCGCCTAGTGCCGCGCATCGGCAACTGTCCTCGATCGCGTGGCTCGCAGCGCTTGCGCTGCTTGCCATGCCGTTTGCGAGGGCCGCCGAGGCGCCGACCGGCTTGCAGGAGAGCGTGGCGTTCACCGCCTACACGCCGCTGGCCGGCAATGCGGAACGGATGCGCCGCCTGCTCAGTCCCTTGACCGCCTGGCGCATGCAGCGGCAGTTGGCACAGGCGCATCAGCGGCTGAGCGGACAGACCATCGACCTCACGCATGAGCGCTTCACGCTGTATGTGCCGCCCCGCGCGCCGCCTTCTCGCGGTTACGCGCTGCTGGTGTTCGTGTCGCCTTGGGAGGACGCGCGCGAGGCACGGCAGTGGCTTCCTGCACTCGACCTCCATGACACGATCTTCGTCAGCGCCCTGAATTCGGGCAACGACAAGGATGTGCTCAACCGCCGCGAACCATTGGCGCTGCTGGCTGCCTGGAACGTGATGCAGCGCTATCGCGTGGATCCGGACCACGTATATGTGGGTGGATTTTCCGGTGGTTCGAAAGTCGCGTTGCGCCTTGCGCTGGCGTACCCGGACGTGTTCCGCGGCGTGCTGTTGGAAGCCGGAAGCGAACCCATCGGAACTTCCGCCATTCCGCTGCCGCCCGCGGATCTGGTCCACGAATTCCAGCAGGCGGTGCGCGTGGTCTATCTCACCGGCGATCGCGACGATTACCACCAACGCGAGGATGCGCACAGCCGCGAGTCCCTGCGCGCATGGTGCGTGACGACCCTTTCCAGCGTGGAGATGCCATGGACGGCGCACGAACTGGCCGATGCGGGAAGTTTCAGCCACGCGCTCAACGAGCTGGCCCGACCCGCACATCCCGACCAGGACAAGCTCGCGCAGTGCCGCGCGGCGAACGAACGATCACTGCAATCGGAGATGCTGCAGGCCCGGGCGCTGCTGGACGCAGGCCGTCGGGATGACGCGCGCAAGCTGCTGGAGCAGCTGGGCGCAAGTTATGGCGGATTGGCAGGGCCCCAGGCGATCGCGCTCATGCGGCAACTCGATCCGCAGCGTTGATGGGCGCCGGTCTGCGCGCCGCCGCGCTTCAGCGAACATTCTCCGGACATTCGTAATCGAATTCATACGAATGCCGGCCGTCGGCGATGACGATGTTCATCGCGCCGCCCAGCCCCTGCAGTTCATCGGTTCCCGAACCCGGGACGACGGTGATGTTCAGCGAAAATGTCCCGCGATGCATGCTGGCGCTGTGCTGCAGGGCGAAGCTGCCGCGGCGCCCGTGCAATGTGCCGCTGACGCGTTCGATCGCGACGTAACCCGCGGAGCCGGACTGCGGCGAACCGGCGCTCAGCATTTCCCCCTTGCTGGTCGCCTGCAGGTCTCCCTCGAAAACCTTGTCGATGGACATGCGCCCGAGCGCGGTGCCCGGATCGCGATTGTACGGCTCCAGCGGCGCCAGTTTCACCTCGAAATCGCCGGTTGCGCGCATCGGCTGTCCCTCGTTGCATGTGGTCCGTGCCTGTAGCAAGGCGCGGCTACGCTCGGCACCTGCGCAAGGCCCGGTTACATCCGCTCCCGCAGCCATTCGCGCACGGCCGCGCCCTCCATCGGCCTGGCGATATGGAAACCCTGCGCCTGCTCGCATTCCAGTTCCGCCAATGCATCTTGCTGCTGCTGGTTCTCCACGCCTTCCGCCACCGTGACCAGATGCAATGCCTCGCCGAGTCCGATCGTGCTGGCAACGAGCTTGTGTGCCTCCCCGGAATTGAGCATCGCGTTCACGAACTGCTTGTCTATCTTGATCTCGGAGAACGGCAGCTGTGCCAGCTGCGCCATGGACGAATAGCCCGTGCCGTAATCGTCGATGCTGAGCTTGAAACCCTTCAGCCGCGCCCGCGTCAGGATATCCAGAGTGTCGGCGCTGCGGCGGGTGGCGGTGGTTTCGGTCAGTTCCAGGATGATGCGCGCGGGATCCACCTTCAGCAGCGTGCATTGTTCGCTCAGCACGTCGGCGAAAATCACGTCGGTGAGGCTGCCGCCGGAAATGTTGAGCGCCATCGTCAGGTCGTTGTCGCGGCCGGCTTCGGCGAACCAGGCGAGCCCGGTTTCGATCACGCGGTAGGTGAGCAGATCCATGCTGTTGGTCTGTTCGACGAGCGGCAGGAAACGTTGCGGCAGCAGCAAGCCCAGCATGGGGTGCTGCCAGCGCACCAGCGCCTCCACGCCGGCGGCGCGGCCGGTGGCGAGATGGATTTTCGGCTGATAGTGCAGGATGAACTGGTCGGTGCGCAGAGCCGTCTCCAGTTCCCCGATGGAGATTTCCGCATCGGCTTCCGGCGCATCGAACCGCGCCGGCACATCGGCCGCATCCGCGTCCAGCAACATGCGCAGTTCGGCGGGCTTGAACGGCTTGGGCAGGATGCCGCTGATGCGCAATCCGCGTTCAAGGCCGGCGCGCTGGGCGGACTCGAGCACTTTCGCGCCCATGCCGCTCATCATGATGATGTTGGCATGGCAACCCACCGCGGCGAGGTTGCGCAGCACTTCCACGCCATCCATGCCGGGCATCAGCAGGTCAATGATGATGTGGGTGGGCGCGAATCGCGCGACATCGTGGAAGAACTCGCGCGGCGATTCCGAAAGCCGCACCGTAAAGCCGTGCCGCTCGGCGATGCGGGCGACGGTCATCGCCACCGTGGGTTCGTCGTCGAGGATGAGCAAACGTTTGCCCGAATCCACCTTGTCCTGATCCATCAGGTGTCGTCCTTGAATTGTTCTTCACTCAATGCAGCGCGGATCTTGGCCGCCAGTTCCGGTCGGCGGTATGGCTTGTGCAGCAGGTTCACGCCCGGATCCACGCGGCCATGGTGGACGATCGCATTCTCGGTGTACCCGGACGTGTACAGCACCGGAAGGCCCGGGCGCAGCTCGCGTGCCGCAGTGGCGAGCTGCGGCCCGGTCATGCCACCCGGCATGATCACGTCGGTGAACAGCAGATCACAGGGCACGTCCTTGCGCAGCATTTCCAGAGCCTCCGGCCCGTTCCGCGCCGCGGTGACCTGGTAGCCGAGGCTCTCGAGCAGGCGCAGCGCATGCGCCCGCACCAGGTCATCGTCCTCCACCATCAGGATTCTCTCGCCGTGGCTCGCAACCGCATCCGGTTCCGGCTCGCGGACCGGTTCGATCTTGCCCTGCGCCTGGCGCAGGTACAGCGTCACCACCGTGCCGTGGCCCAATTCCGAGTAGATCGCGACGTGCCCTCCCGACTGCTTGGTGAAGCCGTACACCATGCTCAGGCCCAGGCCGCTGCCCTTGCCGCGCGGCTTGGTGGTGAAGAAGGGATCGAAGGCGCGCGCGGCGTCCGCGGCACTCATGCCGGTGCCGGTATCCGAGACCGCAATCCGCACGTAGGCACCGGGCACGACGTCCCCGCGCTGGTCGGCGTAATGCTTATCGAGCACCACGTTGCTGGTTTCGATCATCAGCTTGCCGCCGCCGGGCATGGCGTCGCGCGCGTTGATGCAGAGGTTCAGCAGCGCCGATTCGAACTGGGTCGGATCCACCGACACGCTCGCCAGGCCGGGCGTGTGCAATACGCTCAGATCAATGTTCTCGCCCAGCGTGCGCCGCAGCAGGTTGCGCATGCCGTTTATCAATTCGTCCGGACGCACGACCTTCGGCTCGAGCGCCTGCCGACGGGCGAAAGCCAGCAGGTGGCTGGTCAGCGCCGCGCCCCGTTCCCCGGCGGCGCGGATCATCTCCACCAGCGGCAGCGATTGCTGCTGGCCAGCGAGATCCTCGGCCAGCGAATCGGCATTCCCGATGATCACCGTCAGCAGGTTGTTGAAGTCGTGGGCGATGCCGCCGGTCAACTGCCCGATCGCCTCCAGCTTCTGCGATTGCGCCAGCCGGTGCTCGAGCTCCATGCGCTCGGTGACATCGGTGTGGATCTTCAGCACACCGGTCGGCTCGCCCCGATCGTCGCGCAACAGCGTCCAGTGCCCCTCCACGGTGACGACCTTTCCACCCGCCGCGGTCTGCCGCAGGTGACCGGCCCACTCCCCTTGTTCGAATACCTGGGCATCGGCCTGCTGGAAAGCAGCAAGGTCGTCATACACGACGATCTCCTCGACCATCCGCCCGACCGCCTGTTCGCGCGGAATGCCGTACATCGCTTCCGCGGCCTTGTTCCAGTAGCGGATGCGATGATCCATGCTGCGCACCAGGATGGCGTCGGTCGCGCGGTCGAGCAGCGTCGCCTGCTCGCGCAGTCTGTCCTCGCGCTGCTTGCGCTCCGAGAGATCCGTCATCGCGCCGACCACGCGTACCGCGCGCCGGCGCGCATCCCTGATCACGAAACCGCGGTCGTATACGAACGCGTAACTGCCGTCCTGCCGCCGGAACCGGTACTCGCTCGACCATTGCTCGGCGTCGCTCTTGATCACCTCCGCCATGCTGCGGGCAACCCGCTCGCGATCATCAGGGTGAACGCGCTCGCGCGCCCACTCGATGGTGCACTGGACCTCTTCGCGAGGAATCCCGAACAGCCGTCGCAGGCCGTCATTCCACCAGATCGTGTTTTCGGCGATGTTGCGGTCCCAGACCGCATCGGCGGTGGCGCGGGCGACGTAATCGAACCGCTCGTGACTGAGACGCAGCGCCGCCTCGACGCGATTGCGCTCGGTGACGTCGTTGGCGAGCACCAGTCGCGCCTGCTTGCCCTGGAACACGATGTCGTCGGAGGTGATCTCGACATCTATCACCACGCCGTCCTTCCGGCGGTGCTTCCAGATGCCGAAACTGCGATGGCCCGCGGGGCCGGTGGAGCGCACCTGGTTCAGGTGCTCCGCTTCTTCCGAAGGGCGGATGTCGGAAATCGTCATCGCGAGGAATTCCTCCTCGCTGTAGCCGTACTGCGCACACGCCTGCGCGTTGACGGCGAGGAACCGGCCGGTGGCGATCTCGAACACCCACATCGGCAGCGGATTGGCGACGAACAACAACTCGTAATAGTCGTCGCTATGCGGGCGCGCCTGAGATTCGGGTGCCATGTCTCCCCCTCGTGGCTGGCACGGTTTGCCGTCCCCAGTGCCCTTGCCATCTGTACGCGGGGGTACTGTATACCACCAAGCGGCTTTTCCGCGCCATGACTAACGACACCGACCCCACAGTACCCTGTGTAAATTCACGAGTTCGTTACGCGTGACATATTTTTGCAATCACCCGATCACGAGGGACCGCAATGACCACGCAATACGAGAAGGCCGAACGCTTCCGCGCACTGCATGCGCGCGAAGGCGCTTTCATCATCCCCAATCCGTGGGATCGCGGCAGCGCGCGATTGCTTGAGCAGGCCGGCTTCGAAGCCCTGGCCACCACCAGCGCCGGTTGCGCGTTCTCGCTCGGCTTGCGCGACAACCAGGTCGGCCGCGAACGAATGATGGCGCACGTGCACGAACTGGCTTCCGCAACCGACCTGCCGCTCAGCGTGGATCTGGAGAACGGCTTCGGCCACGATCCGGCGACGGTCGCGGAAACCATCCGCATGACCGCCGAAGCCGGTGCGGTCGGCGGGTCGATCGAGGATGCCAGCGGCGATCCGGCGCATCCGCTCTACGAACTGGATCACGCGGTCGCACGCGTGCGTGCGGCCGTACAGGCGGCGCGCTCACTGCCGTTTCCGTTCATGCTGACGGCACGCGCGGAAAATTTCCTGGTCGGTCGGCCTGATCTGGAAGATACGGTCGCGCGGCTGCGCGCGTACCAGGACGCGGGCGCGGACGTGCTGTATGCACCCGGCCTGCGCACGCCGGAACAGGTCGAAGCCGTGCTGCGCGCAGTGGATCGACCGATCAACGTGCTGGCGAATGCGACGTTCGATCGCGACACGCTTTCGAAGATGGGCGTGCGCCGGATCAGCGTGGGCGGCGCGCTCACGCGCGTGGCTTACGGCGCACTGCTGCGGGCCGCGAAGGAAATGCGCGAACGCGGCAGCTTCGCGTTTTTCAATGAGGCGGTGAGCCACGGCGAACTGCAGGAGAAGTTCACGTGATCTTCGGCTACCGCATTGACGGCACACATGCGCACAAGGTTATGCTTGCCGCCTATTTCCAGACCGGCGTGCGCCAAGATCTTTCCCGATGAGCCGACTGCGCGCTGTTCTGCCCCTCCTGTTGTTGGTCGCGATCGGCGTGGCGTTGTGGGCAACCGGTGCGCTGGATCGCTTTCGTCCTCATGAACTGATTGCGCAGCAGCAGCAGTTGCACGATGCAGTGGACACGCACCCTGCGTTGGCGGTGTGTCTCTACATCGCCGCGGTCGCGCTGGTGATCGGCACCGGCGTGCCGGCTTCCTGGGTCGTGATCCTGGCCGGCGGCATGCTTTTCGGCGTTCTCTATGCCACCTTTCTCACCGCGACCGGCGAGTTGCTGGGATCATTGATGTTGTTCTTCGCAGCCCGGCATGCGTTCGGCGCGGGCACACGGCCGCCTCCGCAAATGGCCGAACGCGTAAGGCGCGGCTATCTGCGGCATCCGGCGGGTTACACGTTGTTCCTGCGGCTGGTACCGGTGCTGCCCTTCGGTGGCGTCACCGTGGCGCTGGCGTGGCTGCGTTGTCCGCTCTGGCTGTTCGCGCTGGCAACATTCGCGGGCGGCTGCGTGATGGCGGTATTCGAAACCGCGATCGGCGCGGGTCTCGCACAATCGCTCGCGCACGGCAAGGCGCTCGGCCCGGACCTTTTGCTGCAACCGCGCGTGCTCCTTCCGATCATCGCGCTGGCGCTGCTCGCACTGGTGCCAGTGGCGATCCAGCGCCTGCGCTCGCGGCGCGCGCTGCGCCGCGAGCAGCAATCCGGCGATCAGATGAAATCGCGATAGCGGCTGCGGCCGATAAAGAATCCGGCGAGCAGGCAGCCGATGCCGGCGAGCACCAGACCGGTTTCTACCGGACGACGCTGGACGACGCTGCTGACTTCATAGCCGAAGCGGCGGAGGCCATGGGTTGCCGAGTCGGTCAGATCGCCGGCGTTCTCGGCGACCCAGCCTGCTCCGCGTTTGACTTTGTCCGCGGCACTGCCGAGCGCGTGCGCGCCGTTCTGGATGGCTTCCCGGCTTTGTTCTCTGGCTTCCATTTCGTGTACTCCATTAGAGCGGTGGTGGTGGGGGAATTCATGCTAACCCGCGCACGTCATCGCAGCGTTAATGGAGCGCGAATGGAGCGCGACCTGCATCCGGGGAAGAAGATGGATTGCTCGCCACTCCACCTGCGTATAATGCCCGAGCTACCGCATGGGGAAGTGGTCATGCGCTTTTGCAACGGCAGAGGGACGGCGGCGTGAGTGGGCGGACGCGTGCGTACCACGTGCGCGTCGCCGGTGCATGGGGGCTGATGGCGCTTTCGATAGGCTTCGCGCGCGCGCAGCCTTCGCCGGAAGATCTCGGCAAATTGTCGCTGGAGGACCTCGGCCAGATCGTCGTCACTTCGGTGAGCAGGAGTCCCGAGCCGCTGAGCGACGCGGCCGCCGCGGTGTACGTGATCAGCCACGACGAGATCATGCGTTCCGGCGCGGCCAGCCTGCCGGAAATCCTGCGGCTCGCGCCGAACCTGGACGTGATGCAGCTCAGTCCGAGCAATTACATCGTCACCTCGCGCGGCCTGAGCGGCAATCAGACCGCACAGAATTTCCCGAACAAGCTGCTGGTGCTGATCGACGGGCGCAGCGTGTATTCGCCGCTGTTCTCCGGGATCGGCTGGGATTCGCTTTACGTGCCGCCGGAAGACATCGACCGCATCGAGGTGATCAGTGGCCCGGCCGGCACGCTGTGGGGTGCGAATGCGGTAAACGGGGTAATCAACATCATCACCCGGAAGACGGCCGACACCCAGGGCGGAGTGGTCCGGATTGGTTTCGGCAATCATGAGAGCAGCGCCATGGTGCAGTACGGCGGCCAGCTCGGCGAACACGCGTACTACCGCGTGTACGCGCACGATTTCCATCAGCGTTCGTTCGACGACAGCACGAGCGGGGATGCGCGCGACGGCTGGAGCGCACCGCAAGCAGGGTTCCGGGTGGACTGGGAGGGCGGCAGCGCCAACACGATCACCCTGCAGGGGGATGTGCTCAACGGCCGCGAAGGACAGCCGGATGCGCCGGATCGCGGCGTCGCGAGCACCAATGTGCTGGTGCGCTGGCGGCATGCCTTCGACGACAGCTCGAATTTCCAGTTGCAGGCTTATTACGACAACGAGCGCAACTGGGACAGCCTCGCTTCCGGGGCGGTGGCGCTGAACACCTGGGACGTGGAGGTGCAACACGACTTCGCGCTGGGGGATCGCCATCTCGTCACCTGGGGCATCGGCGATCGCGTTTACCACTACGAGCTTTCGCCAAGTGTCCGTCCGGACGGTTCGCTGCTGTGGAACCCGGCGGTCAACACGCAGAACCTGGCCAACGCGTTCGCGCAGGATCAGGTCGCACTGGGAACACTCACGCAGGTCACTCTGGGAGTGAAGACGGAAAAGGATCCGTACTCGGGCATTTCGTGGATGCCGAGCGTGCGGTTCTCGTTCAAGCCCGGTGAGAATATGCTGCTGTGGGCGGCGATTTCGCGTTCGGTGCGCACGCCCACGCCGTTCGACGAAGATGTGATCGAGAAACTCGGCGACTTCACCTACGTTACCGGCAATCCGGACTACCGCACCGAGAAACTGACCGCGTACGAAGCCGGCCTGCGCACGCAATGGTCCACGCGCGCCATGCTTTCGGTTTCGCTCTATTACAACGTCTACGACGACCTGCGCAGCATCGAGGTCACACCGGCGACCTTGTTCCCGCTGGTCTGGGGCAACGGGATGCAGGGCCACACCTATGGTGCGGACATCTGGGCGAGCTACGCGATCGCAGACTGGTGGCGACTCGGCGCGGGGCTGTCCGAAGAGCGCGAGTATTTCCGCTACAAGCCGGGTTCGGCGGGGTTGCTTGGCACCGCGGTGGCCGGAGACGATCCCGACCACCGCGGTTTCATCCGTTCCTCGATGAATTTCTCGAAACACTGGTTCCTGGACGCCGACCTGCGCTCGGTCGGCGCGTTGCCGAATCCGCACGTGCCCGCCTACACCGAACTCAACGCGCGACTGGGCTGGAGGGTGAACGACAAGCTGCAATTCTCGTTGTCCGGTTTCAACCTGCTGCATCCATGGCATCAGGAATACGTATTTCCGGACAGCGACCGCATTGGACGCAGCGTATACCTCGATACGCGCGTGATGTTCTGAAGGCGCCCTCATCCGACCGACAGCCGAGCCGAATGCAACCCTTTCGCCACCGCGAACCCAGAACGCCCCGCGACTTCGGTCGCAGCGGCGTGCCAGCGGGGTCTTCGCTAGTCAAATGGGCGGTCGCGCTGGCGCTTGTCTGCATTGCCGGCGAGAGCTGCGCGCAACCTTCGCGGCCGAGGATCTCGCTGGAATATGCAGTCAAGGCGACGTACCTCTACAAGCTCGCGCCGTTCGTCAATTGGCCGCCCCAGACGTTTACGGCGGCAAATGCGCCGTTCCGGATCTGCGTGGTGGGCGTGGATCCTTTCGACGACTATCTGGAAAAGGCCGTGACCGGGCGCAGCTTCGGCACGCATCCGTTTGTGGTGCGCCACATGGAAAGCCTCGCTTCCGGCACGAACTGCCAGATCGTGTTCATCAGCCATCTGCAATCGCAGAGCATCGACCAGGCACTGGACGCGGTGCGCGGCGAGCCGGTGCTCACGGTGACCGATTCCACTGCCGAGCCGGATTCCGGCAGCATCATGCAGTTCGTGGTGGAACATGGACGCGTGCGCTTCGAGGTCAATACCACCGAGGCTGCGCGCAATCACCTGACGATCAGCTCGAAGCTGCTGAACCTCGCGATCGCGGTGGAGGCCGAGCACTGAAGCATGAGGAACATGCCGTCCGCCAAGCGTTTCGCACTCAGGCCGGCAACGGCCGGCGGCGCGGTCTTGCTGCTGCTGGCGATGGGCGCGTTTGCCGCGATTTACCAATACAACCAGACGCGCGCCGAACACCGCCGCCAGCTCATCGTGCAAGCCAACATCCTGGCCGCCAGCGTGACGGCGGCGATCGCCTTCAATGACCATCCGACCGCGCAGGAATACGTCGACGCGCTGATGCTCGACCCACGCCTCAACGCGGCCGCGGTCTACAACGAGGCGCATCAGGAAGTCGCCGGCTTCCACCGACCCGGCAGCGCGCCAATTCCCGACCTGCTGGCGCGCGGCGGGCGCCTGCCACCTGATCACCATCTGCTGGTGGCGGTGCCGGCACTCCAGGGGACGACCACGGTGGGCCGCGTCTACCTGCGTGCCGAAGGCACGCCGCTCACCGTGCGCCTGGCGCGGTTCAGCGGCGTGGGCCTGCTGACGATCATGGGCGTACTGCTGCTTTCCGCACTCGCGGTCGGCCAGCGCGCATTGACCCGCGCCAATACCGCGCTGCATCACCGCGCGGAGCAACTGGCGGAAACCAACGAGCGGCTCTCGGCGGAAATGAAGCAGCGTTCGCGCGCCGAGGAGGCCTTGCGCCAGAGCCAGAAAATGGAAGCGGTCGGCCAGCTGTCCGGTGGCATCGCGCACGACTTCAACAATCTGCTGATGATCATCAAGAGCAGCCTGACGCTGTTCCACAAGAGGCTGACCCAGAACGACCCCGATGTCGAACGCTGGGCCGCGGAAGCACGAGCACGCATCGCCGCCGAACCGGATCGGGAAACTTCGAAGTTGTTGCAACGCATGCTCGAGATGATGGCGCAGCGGGAATCGCGCAACCGCCAGATCAAGCATTACCTCGACACCGCGCATGACGGCATCGAGAAGGCCGCCAATCTGACCCAGCGCCTGCTCAGTTTCGCGCGCCGCCAACCCTTGACGCAGAAGTCGCTGAACCTCGACGAACTGATCCGCAGCATGCAGCCGCTGCTGGGGCATTCGGTCGGGTCGAATGTCACGATTGATTACAAGCTCGGATCGCATTGGCCCGTGTTATGCGATGCCAATCAAATGGAGAATGCGATCCTCAACCTGGTCATCAATGCGCGTGACGCCATGCCTGACGGCGGCCAGATCACCCTGCGCACGCAGGACGTGCGCGTGGACACGGAACATCCGCTGGACGATCTGCAACATGGCGACTATGTGCACCTGTGCGTGGACGATACCGGCGTGGGCATGAGCGAGGAAGTGCGCAGCAAGGCGTTCGATCCGTTCTTCACCACCAAGCCGGTCGGCAAGGGCACCGGCCTCGGCCTGAGCACCATCCTGGGCTACGTCATGCAGTCCAACGGCTACGCCAGCATCGACAGCGAGGAAGGCAAGGGCACCACCATCAACATACTCATGCCGCGCGCGATGAACGATGTCGCCCCGGAGGTCGCGTAAATGGTTTCCGACGAAACATCCGCATCACACATCCTGCTGGTCGAGGACGAGGCCATGCTGCGCGAATTGGCCGCGGAAAACCTGCTGGATGCGGGCTTCCGCGTGCTCGAGGCCGGCGACGGCACGGCCGGCCTGGAAGCGCTGCGCTCGGATATCCGCATCGACGTGCTGTTGAGCGACATCAAGCTGCCCGGCATGGATGGTTATGATCTCGCCGAAGCCGCCAAGGCGCTGCGCCCGGAGCTGAAGGTGATCCTGATGACAGGCTATGCACCCAGTCCGCTGCCGCCCAGGCTGGAACGCATGGTCTACCGGGTCCTGCAAAAGCCGTTCGAGATCGAAGCGCTGCCGGGCATGATCGCGGATGCGTTGCAGAGCTGACGCGATCCGGTGAGAGTCGGCCGGCGAAACCGCTGGCGGAGATTGGTGGGCCGTGAGGATCGAGTGCCGCCATGGACGGCTCGAAGCCACAACGTTGAAGGATTGGTGGGCCGTGATGGGATCGAACCATCGACCAACGGATTAAAAGTCCGCTGCTCTACCGCTGAGCTAACGGCCCCCGCTTCAATCATAAAACCTGTCACGCGCAGCGCGAACGATCACTCCCCCTCTCCCGCTTGCGGGAGACGGCAAGGGGTGAGGGCAATCTCGCGCTGAATCCACAATTCTAACTGGCGCCGCGCCTCAACGATAGCGCGTCGGATCAGGCACGCCCGCATCCGCGAAGCCCTGCGCGCGCAGCGCACAGGCATCGCATTGCCCGCACGCGCGACCCTGCGCATCGGCGCGATAGCACGACACGGTCGCGGAAAAATCCACGCCCAACCGCATGCCTTCCTGCACGATTCCGGCCTTCGTCGACGCGATCAGCGGGGCGTGCACCTGCAAGCGGTGCCCTTCCACGCCGGCCTTGGTCGCGAGATTGGCCAATTTCTCGAACGCGGCCATGAACGCAGGCCGGCAGTCCGGATAGCCGGAATAGTCAACCGCGTTGACGCCGCAGAAGATGTCGTCGGCGCCCAGCACCTCGGCCCAGCCGAGCGCAACCGACAGCATGATCGTGTTGCGCGCCGGCACGTAGGTCACCGGAATCTCGTCGGAATGCGCGCGCTCGTGTTGCGGTACGGCGATGTCGTCCGCGGTGAGCGCCGAGCCGCCGATGCTGCGCAGATCCACGTCCACGATCTTGTGCTCCACTGCGCCCAGCATCGCGGCGGCGCGCGCGGCCGCCTGGAGTTCCGAAACATGGCGTTGTCCGTAGGCCACGCTCAGTGCATGGCAGGCAAAGCCCTGCTCGCGCGCCATGGCCAGCGTCACCGCCGAATCCATGCCGCCGGAAAGCAGCACGACCGCGCGCTTCATCGCCCCGGCTCCTCGCCCCATAAGATCTTGTGCAACTGGACTTGCAGCCGCACCGGCAGGCGATCCTGCAGGATCCACTCCGCCAGCGCACGCGGTTGAAGCTTGCCGTACACCGGCGAGAACAGGACCATGCAACGCGCGGGCAGGTCATGTTCGCGCAGCATCGCCGTTGCCCACTCATAATCGATGCGATCGGCGATCACGATTTTCACCTGATCGCGCGCGCCCAGGTGCTTCAGGTTGCCCATCAGGTTGCGCGCGGATTCGCCCGAGCCCGGCGCCTTCAGGTCCATCACCCGGCGCACGCGCGGATCCACCTGTGAAACGTCCAGCGCGCCCGAGGTTTCCAGCGACACCTCGTAACCGGCGTCGCACAACCTCGCCAGCAGGTCGAGGCAACGCTTCTGCGCGAGCGGTTCGCCACCGGTGACGCAGACGTGGCGCGCGCCGTACCGCGCGACCTCGGCAAGGATCTCGTCGAAGCTGCGCCAGCCACCACCCTCGAAGGCGTACGCGGTATCACACCAGACGCAGCGCAACGGGCACCCGGTCAGCCGCACGAACACCGTCGGCCAGCCGACCGCGTCCGCTTCGCCCTGGATGGAATGGAAAATCTCGCTGATGCGGAGCCGCTGCGCAGCGGCATCGGCCGGCGCGGACGTGCTCGCGTTCATCGGATCAGCCGCCGTTCTGCTGAAGCGTAATTGCCCGTATCCGACTCTGCGCCAGGCGCGCGACCGTCGTATCGGGATACTTGTTCATCACCGCCGTCAGCGTGGCCTTGGCGTCGTCGTACTGCTTCATCTCGGCTTGCGCATAGCCGATCTTCAGCAGCGCATCCGGCGCCTTGTCGCTGTTGGGATATGTCGCCAGCAGGGACTGGAAGGTCTGCAACGACACCTGGTAGTTCTGGGTGACGTAGTAGGACTCGCCCAGCCAGTAGTAAGCATTCGGTGCCAGTGCACTGTCGGGGTATTTCTGGATGTAGTCGCGAAAACCACGCGAAGCGGCAACATAATCGCCGCTGGTCAATGCCTTGAAAGCTGTGTCGTAGGCCGCCTGCTGGTCCGCCGTCGGCGCTGGTGGCGAACCTGGCGATGCAGCGGTCCGCGGCGGAGCCGCTGGAGCGCTCGCCGCCGCAGGCTGCGGCGAAGCAGCGGAAGATGCGGCAGTCGCCGGCGCGCTTGCCGCCTTGCCGCCTTCCAGCTTGCCCAGGCGGGAATCCAGATCCACGTACTGCTGCTTGTTCTGCTCCTGCAACTGCTGAATCTGGTGTTGCAGTTCCTCGATGCGGCCTTCCATCTGCTGGATCTGCGATTGCAGATCCTGCACCTGGTTGACCAATGCGACGCCACCGCCCTGCGATTGCTGTTGCGCCTGTTGTTGTTCCAGCCGCGAGACGCGTTCGGACAGACTCAGCGTTTGCGCATTCGCGCCCATGACAACGGCGGCGGCCGCAAAAG
>JBQCHG010000059.1:0-8015 GCA_051954935.1 Rhodanobacteraceae bacterium | reverse complement strand
ATCACCATAAGCGCGGTCAGCAGCGGGTTGCGGCGCAGACTGCGCAGGCCGAGCTGGACGTAGTAGGCGAACATGTCGGAATCCCGAGGGGTGGAGTTGCCGCACCTGCTCCCGCCCCTGCCGCACGTGCCGCAGGAGTGGTCGTGATCGCTGCCGTCGAATGGGGAGAGGGAAGGCCTTGGCCCGGCTTCCACGGCGAGGAGAAAACCTCCCCTCTCCCGCCCTCCGCCGACCCATGCCGGCGGAGGCCTTCAAGACAGGCCCGTCAGGCGTCCGCTGCGCGGGCGTTGTGCGTGTGGAAGCGCGGTTCCTCGGAGAGGTCCACCACCTGGCCGTCGATGATGTGCACGTTGCGCTGGGCGCGCGCGGCCAGCTCCGGATCGTGCGTGACCATCACGATGGTGGCGCCTTCGCGGTGGATCTCCTCGAGCAGTTCCATCACGCCGCGGGCCATCTGTGTATCCAGGTTGCCGGTCGGTTCGTCCGCCAGCAGCAGGCGCGGCGAGCCGGCCAGCGCGCGGGCGATCGCCACGCGCTGCTGCTGGCCGCCGGAGAGCTCGGCCGGGTAGTGCTTGGCGCGCGAGGCCAGGCCCACGCGCTCGAGCGCGTCCATGATGCGCTGCTTGCGCTCGGCGCCCTTCATGCCGCGGTAGCGCAGCGGCACTTCGACGTTGTCGAACACGTTGAGGTCGGGAATCAGGTTGAAGCTCTGGAACACGAAGCCGATCTTCTCGTTGCGGATCTTCGAGCGCGCGTTGTCGTTCATGTCGCTGACATCCACGCCATCCAGCAGGTACTCGCCGCCGCTGAAACTTTCCAGCAGGCCGGCGATGGTGAGGAAGGTGGTCTTGCCGGAACCCGACGGCCCCATCACCGCGACGAACTCGCCTTCCTTCACGTCGATGTTGAAGTCGCGCAGAGCGTACGTTTCCACCACTTCGGTGCGGTAGACCTTGGAGAGATGGGTCATCTTGAGCATGGTGGGTTCCTCGAATGGTTTGGATTTGGATGCAAATTTGCGCTGGCTGGTTTAGGTTTGGTTTTTGTTGAAAAGTGCGGTCATGGATGACCGCTTTTTGACTTTCGCGTTCAGGGACGAACGCATTAATCAGTTGCAATGACTTTCGGCACCAATCGCCCGATTCTTCAATCACTGATTGCCACGCGTTGTGCGCCGTTGAATGCGTCGGTGCCGGAGATCACGATGCGGTCGCCTTCCTTCAATCCCTGCAGGATTTCGACCTTGTCTATGGAGCTCGCGCCCACGCGGATCGGTGTCCTGGTGGCGATGCCGTCCTTCACCACGTAGGCGTAATTTCCGCCGGATTCGTCCACGAACGAGCCGCGCGCCACGGTCAGCACGTCGTCGCGCTTGTCCAGCACGATGCGTACGGACAGGCGCTGGTTCTGGCGCAGGTTCTCGGGCTTGGCACCCTCGAAGCGCACGCGCGCGGCGACTTCGCCATCCACCACCTCCGGCGAAATGGCGCTCACCGCGCCCTTCCAGTTGCCCCCGTTTCCGGTGATTTCGGCGGCCATACCGACCGCGAGATCGCGCGCGAAGCTCTCGGGCACCTTCACTTCCACTTCCAGTGCGGAAAGATCGATCACCGTGAGCAGTTGCGCGTCCTTGGCGACCGTGGCGCGCGGCGCGATGAACAACTGGCCGACCTGGCCGTTCACCGGCGAGCGCACGTTGAGGTCATCGACTTGCCGCTTCAGATCCTTCACCAGGAGTTGCTGGCGCTCCCAGGCGAGCTTCTTGGCCTTGACGTCGAAATTCAGGCTGTCGTTGTCGAGCGTAAGGTCTTCGGTCGCGTGCTTCAGCGCGATCTGCGCCTTCTCCAGCGTCCCCTGCGCGTGCGCCACTTCCATCTGCGCGATCGCACCCTTGGCGAACGCCTTCTGGTTGCGCTCCAGGTCGTTCTGCGCGGTCTTTTCGTCGATCACCGCGTTGTCGTGCGCCTTCTGCAATTCCAGCCGTTGCTTGCGGGCGTCGATCTGCGCGCGCTGGTAATCCACCTGCAGTGCATCGGCGTTGGACTCTTCCTGCGCGAGCTTGTTGGTAAGTTCCGGGCTGTCTATCACCGCCAACACCTGGCCCTGCTTCACGGTATCGCCGGCCTTGACCTTCAGCGTGACCGCGCCGCCGGAAGTGGCGTACATGGTCGGACTGACCGCCGCGACCACGCGGCCTTCGGCGGCGATGTCGCGCACGAACGGGCCGCGCTCGACGGTGGCGATGGAAATGCGCGAGGCGCTCACCGACGCATCGGCCGAGAGCATGCGCTTGACGCTCGGGATTATCAGGGCGAGCACGATCAATGCCGCGATGCCGCCACCGATCCACAGCACGCGCTTGCGCGTGGAAGGTTTGCGCTCGATCAGCCGGTCCTGCGCCGAGGTATCGCGTATCGCCATTGGTACTCCGCTCCGTTCGCCGATCGCAACGCGCGATCACGGGCGGACTTCTGCAATCGCGATGCCAAGGGCAAAAACCGCACCGGTATGCGGTTTCCCTGCGGTCCCGCCGACCATGAAAGTGTCCGCGGACAATGGCGGACGAGGGTCGGACGGAGGCGCGCCGGCCGAACGTGCGTGCGCGGATGCGACCTTTTTCCTGGATGCTGCATCCTAGATGCGTGGAGCCACATTCCTTCCAGCAGCAGGTCGAACCGGAGCTGGTCGCGCGCCTGCAGCGCGGCGAGCTCGCCGCGTTCGAGTGCATTTATCGGCAATTCGAACGCGCAGCGTGGACGCTGGCCCGGCGCCTCACCGGACGCGCCGACGTCGCACAGGAAGTCGTGCAGGACGCGATGCTCAAGGCTTACGAGCGCGCCCGGCAGTACCGCGGCGAAGCCCCCTTCCCGGCGTGGCTGCGCAAGCTGGTCATCAACGAAGCGTTGATGCGGCTGCGTCACGACCGCCTGCACGTTTTCGAGGTATTCACCGACACGGAACCCGACAGGAGTTCCGCCGAACCGTGGACGCGGGCGGACGCGAAAACCCTGGACCGCGCGCTGAACCGGCTGCCCGACACCGCGCGGGCCGTGCTGTGGCTCTATTACGTCGAGGGCTGCACGCACGTCGAAATCGCCGAGCAGTTCGGGCGGACGGTGAGTTTTTCCAAATCGCAGCTCGCGCGCGCCACCCGGCGCCTGCGCGAACTGCTGCAGTCGCAGAGCGAGAACACGTCATGCCCCATCAATTCGATCAGCAACGCATGAAGGATGAAGCCGCGCTGGCCGCCGCCTTGCGCGCGCTCCCTGATGCCATGCCGCCGCAAGAAGGATGGGAGCGGCTCAGTGCACGCATCGCGCGCCGCCGCCGGGCGCGAACCACACTGCGCGTCGCCTTGCCGGCGGCACTTGCGGCGGGCGTGACGATCGCACTCGCCATGCCGCACCTGTGGCCCGCGCACTCGCCACCGTCCGTCCCACGCCTGGCGCAACACGCCCCCGTTCCGGCGCGCGCGTCCGAAGCCGGGCTGGCCGCGCTGCGCACGCGATCGCAGCACCTGCAGGAGTGGGTGCGCACGCTGGATCTCAATGGCGCGCCGCTGAATGGCGATGCGCTCGCCAGCGCAGTCGCCCTGCAGGATCGCATCGGACTGGTTGACCTGCAGTTGAGTGCTGCGACCGATCCCGCGACCCGCGCATCCTTGTGGCAGGAGCGCAATCTCCTGCTGCAACAGCTCGGCTTGTTGCACCTGCAACCGTACACGGTGGCCGAGCACACCCAGGCCACGCGCAACGAAACGACCATCCTTTGAGAGGCATGCCATGAAACGCCTGATCGCTTTACCGCTGCTGCTGCTCGCATGCACCGTCACGGCCGCGCCGCCGACCACATCGCCCGGTGACGAGGCAGCCCAGGCGACGCGCGAAGCTGCGCGCGCCGGCGATGATGCTGCACGTGCCGGCAACGAAGCCACGCTGGCCGGCGAAGAAGCCTCCCGCCAGGCCGCCGACGCGCAGAAGCTCGCCGAACTCCAGGCGCGCATGAACGATCTCGCGCAACGCATGGCCGAGTTGTCCGTGAAGGTCGGCGACCAGGCCAGTGCCAGCGCTCTGCGTTATCTCGCCGACAGCAGGCGCGGCATGCTCGGCATCGTGCTGGAGGACGATGGTGCCGCGGGACTGCGCGTTGCCGCGGTGACGCCGGGTGGCCCGGCGGAACGCGCTGGAATTCGCGATGGAGACGTGATCACCGCGATCAATGGCGCGAATGCAGGAGCCGGTGGCGACAGCGTGCTCGCCGACGCACTGGTCGCAGGCAAGCCGGTCTCGCTGGCGGTATCGCGCGGCGGCGAGAATCTGAGATTCCACGTCACACCCGAGCGCTTCCAGACGGCGGACTGGCAGGCGCTGGCGCGCACCGCGCAAGCTGCGGCGCAGCAGTCGCTAGCCAAGTTGAATTCGCCGGAGTTCCGCAAGCAGCTGGACCACCGGATCGACGAGGCGATGAAGCAAACCGAGGAGGCCCGCGCGGACATGGCCGCGCAGTGGGGCAAGAGCTTCGCGCTGAACGGCCGCTGGTTCGCGCCGTGGTGGGGACTGAATCTCGCCTCCCTGAATCCGCAGCTCGGCCACTACTTCGGTACCGACAGCGGCGCACTGGTGCTGTCGGTGGATGGCAAGAGTTATCCCGGGCTCGAGTCCGGCGACGTGATCACCGCCGTGGACGGTCATGCAGTCGAAAAGCCCGGTGACGTGATGCGCGCACTGCAGTCACTGCCCGCCGATGCGACGGCGCATCTCGAGGTGGTCCGCCACGGCAAGCAGCTCGCGCTGAATTTCAAGGTGCCCGCGCGCGGCTATCTGCTGCCGCCGGTGCCGCCCGAACCCCCTGCCCCGCCTGCCATGCCCAACGCACCCGCGGCACCGCCTTTGCCGCCGGTCCCGCCGCCTCCGCCGGTATCGAAAGGGGTGTTCTGACGCGCCGGATCGCGCGGGCACCCGGCGATCCGGATCAGTCTGCCAGCGCCTTGTCCACTCGACGCATCACCGCATCATCCAGCTTGTTCACGATACCCAGCGCAGCGAGGTTCTCTTCCAGTTGCGAACGCCTGGTCGCCCCCAGCATCACGGTTGAAACATGCGGATTCCTGAGGCACCAGGCGATCGCGAATTGCGCCGGCGATACTCCGAGTTCCTTCGCGATCGGCAGCAGCCTGTCCGCGCGCTTCAGATCGGCCCGGCCTTGCGGTGAGTCGACGCGCCCGCGCAGCCATTCGTAGCCGGGCGTGTTCATGCGCGAATCGGCCGGAACGCCCTGCGAGTATTTGCCGGTGAGCACGCCCGAAGCGAGCGGCGACCACGTCGTGGTGCCCATGCCGAACTCGCGGTACAGGGGCGCGTATTCCACTTCCACGCGCTCGCGGTGCAGCAGGTTGTATTCGGGCTGCTCCATCGTCGGCGCGTGCAGATGATGCGCGCGCGCGATCGCGTGTGCCTCGCGGATCGCCGCGATCGGCCACTCGGAAGTCCCCCAGTACAACACCTTGCCTTGGCGGATGAGGGTGTCCATCGCCCACACGGTTTCCTCGATCGGGGTATCCGGATCGGGCCGGTGGCAGAAGTAAAGGTCCAGATAGTCCACGCGCAGCCGTTGCAACGCCTGATGGCAGGCCTCCATCACGTGCTTGCGCGAAAGCCCCCGCTGGGTGGGTGACGGATCGCGCACCGCGCCGAAATAGACCTTGCTGGACACGCACCACGAATCGCGAGGGAAGCGCAGGTCGGCGAGCGCATCGCCCATGATCCGCTCCGCTTCCCCGCGCGAATAGGTCTCCGCGTTGTCGAAGAAATTGACGCCGTGGTCCCAGGCGCAGGCCAGCAGCTCGCGCGCGCCGCCGCGATCCACCTTGGTGCCGAAGGTCACCCACGCACCGAACGACAGCGCGGACAGCTGCAGGCCGGACGATCCGAGGCGGCGGTACTGCATGGCGTGCTCCATTGAACGAATCATGATGCCACACTGAGCTTCATCAAGAGTGCAGCCACGGATGGCTGCTTCTTCATCCTCGCGATCATGGACGATCGCAAGAAGTATCGTTTACACTGCCCGCGCTTCATCGGGGAGTAGCCGGCTCCGGGTAACCGGAGTATCCGCGTCAACATGCTTGGCTTTCAGCCATGGCGCGGAGAGTCGCAGCGGCACGCGACGCGGCGAGACCGATAGTTCACGCGTGATCACCCGGGCCGGGAGATCGCGCGCGGATTATCGCGTCGCGGATCCCGGCCCATCGGAGCATTCTTGCAAAGTTTCCTGATTTCGCTCGGCGCGGTTGCACTGGCCGAGGTCGGCGACAAGACCCAACTGCTGTCGCTGGTGCTCGCGGCGAAATACCGCAAGCCGTGGCCGATCTGCCTCGGCGTGCTCGTGGCAACGCTCGTCAACCACGCGATTGCCGCAGAAATCGGCGCGTGGCTGGCGCACTGGCTCACACCGGATGTACAGCGCTGGCTGATCGGCATCTCGTTCATCGTGGTCGCGATCTGGGCGTTGTTTCCGGACAAGGCTGACGACGGCACGGCGAAGCGCAACGGCCACGGCGTGTTCGTGGCGACGGTGATCGCGTTCTTTATCGCCGAGATGGGCGATCGCACCCAGATCGCAACGGCCATCCTCGCGGCCCAGTACCACCCGCTGTGGGAAGTGGTCGCCGGTACGACGGCGGGCATGCTGGTTGCCAACGTGCCGGTGGTGTTCCTCGGCGCGCGCTTCGCGGCGAAGCTGCCGCTGCGCACGGCGAGGATTTGCGCGTCGCTGCTGTTCGCCGCGCTGGGCCTGTGGATCATGCTGCGCTAGGGAATCTCTGAATAAGCTGCTGCGCTCGGCATCTTGCGCGCCGGCGAGCTGGTGCTCGGATCAGGCCCGGTACATGGATGTACCGCTTTGGGGCCAAGGAATCCTCATGTACTGACTGTACACTCCGGTTCCTGCGCTCCGGCGACGCGCAACCTGCCTTCGCTCGCGACGCTTCTTCAGAGATTCCTTGGCGGCAGTACAACCGGGGATATCCGTCGCCACTACAATCCGCCGATGCGCATCGGATCGCATTCCATTGAGCCGCAGGTGATCCTGGCCCCAATGGCGGGCGTCACCGACAAACCGTTCCGCCAGTTGTGCAAGCAACTCGGTGCGGGGCTGGCCGTCTCGGAAATGACCACGGCCGATCCGCGCCTGTGGAACACCAGCAAGTCGCTGCGCCGCATGGACCACGCCGGCGAGCCGGACCCGGTTTCGGTGCAGATCGCCGGCCACGATCCGGCCATGCTCGCGGAGGCCGCGCGGTACAACGCGGACAACGGCGCGCAAATCATCGACATCAACATGGGTTGCCCGGCCAAGAAGGTGTGCAACGTGTGGTCGGGGTCGGCGCTGCTGCAAGACGAGCCGCTGGTCGCGCGCATCTGCCGCGCGGTGGTCGAGGCGGTCCAGGTGCCGGTGACGCTGAAGATCCGCACCGGCTGGGACCGCGAGCACAGGAACGCCCTCACCATCGCCCGCATCGCCGAGGACAGCGGCATCGCCGCGCTCTCGGTGCACGGGCGCACGCGCGCGGACAAGTACGAGGGCGAGGCCGAATACGCCACCATCGCCGCGGTGAAGGCCGCGGTACGCATACCGGTACTCGCCAACGGCGACATCACCACGCCCGAGCGCGCCCGCCACGTGCTCGAGGCCACCGGCGCCGACGCGGTGATGATCGGCCGCGGCGCGCAGGGGCGGCCATGGATCTTCCGCGAGGTCGCGCACTACCTCGCCACTGGCGAGAAGCTGCCCGAGCCTACGCCGGCCGAGGTCGCCGCCAGCCTGCTCGGCCACCTCGAACACCTGCACGCGTTATACGGCGAGCAGGCCGGCGTGCGCATCGCGCGCAAGCACCTGGGCTGGTATGCCAAGGACAGGCCGGAGAACGCCGCGTTCCGCCAGGTGGTCAACCGCGCCGAGAGCGCCAGCGAACAGTTGCGGCTCACCCGCGACTATTTCGCCGCATTGCAACAAGG
>JBQCHG010000058.1:0-11438 GCA_051954935.1 Rhodanobacteraceae bacterium | reverse complement strand
TTCCCTGTATCGCGGGTGCCAGGCGCCCACCGGCCCACGGCCCTTCGGGTTGCACCGCAGCGGCCGCCATCCGGCGGCGCGCACCTTGGCCATAGAATGACTATCGCACTGCGGCGCGCACCTTGTCTGGCAGCCGCTGCGGAAGCAACGCGGCTCGCTTGGGATAGCGTTAACAGGCCCGGGTACGGCCGCGCATGAAGCCAGGCATCCAGCTCAGACTCCATCAACAGCTCGCGCTGACCCCGCAGTTGCAGCAGGCCATCCGGCTCCTGCAGTTGTCGCAGGTGGAGCTGGAAACCGAGCTGCGCGAGCTGGCGGAAACCAATCCCTTGCTGGAGCTGGATGCGCCCGAAGAGGGCGCAGAAAGCGGAGAAGGTGAAACCGAAGCTGCAGAGGCGGAAACCGAACCGGAGTCCGCCACCGAATACGAATCCGAGCCCTGGGAAGAACGCGAGCTCGGCGGCGAAGCACCGCTGCCGGCTTTCTCCGACGACGACGATGCGCCCGAGCACCAGGACGCCGCGCAGGAGGGCCTGCGCGAGCACCTGATGTGGCAGTTGAATCTGGCCCGGTTCTCCGAGCGCGACCAGGTGATCGCGGCCGCGATCATCGATGCGCTGGATGCCGATGGCTACCTGCACGAAGGCCTCGAACCGGTGCTCGCCGCGGTGGGTGGCCTGGCGCCCGTGCCGGACGTGGAGGAAATCGAGGCTGTGCGGCATCGCGTGCAGCGCTTCGAACCCACCGGGGTGGCCAGTCTGGATCTGCGCGATTGCCTCGACGTGCAATTGCTCCAATTGCCCGAACAGACCTGCGGCCGCGAGCTGGCGCTGCGCATCGTCGCTTCCGAGCTGGAGCTGCTGGCCAAACGCGATTTTCCGCGCCTGGCCCGCAAGCTGGACGCCTCGCCCGAAGACGTGATCGCCGCGGCCACGCTGATCCGAGGGCTGGATCCGCGCCCGGGCGCGGCGTTCGATCCGGCGCCTACCGAATACATCGCGCCGGACGCCTACGCGCTCAAGGTGGAAGGCCGCTGGCGCGTGGCGCTGTCTCCCAACTGCCAGCCGCGACTCGCGATCAATCGCCACTATTGCGACCTGATCGCGCGGGCGCGCCGCAACGATGCGGCCTACCTGCGCGGGCAATTGCAGGAAGCGCGATGGCTGATGAAAAGCCTGAAGGCGCGCGCCGACACGCTGTACAAGGTGGCGCAGGCGATCGTGCGCACGCAGAGCGCGTTCCTCGATTACGGCCCCGAGGCGATGAAGCCGCTCGTGTTGCGTGAGGTCGCCGATGAGCTCGGCATGCACGAATCCACCATCTCGCGCGTGACCACCCGCAAATACCTCCATACGCCGCGCGGCACGTACGAGTTCAAGCACTTCTTCTCCAGCGGTGTGGCGACGGATGACGGCGGTGCTGCTTCCGCTACCGCGATCCAGGCGATGATCCGCAAACTGGTCGCGGAGGAAGACGCGCGCAGGCCGCTCTCGGACCAGGGGCTCACCACCGAGCTGAACAAGCGCGGCATCCAGGTCGCGCGGCGTACGGTCGCCAAATACCGCGAGGCGTTGCGAATTCCCAGTTCCGGGGAACGCCAGCGCGCGGGGTGAGGCAGCGCGCTTTGCCGATGCCTTGACGCGCGCGTATGGAACAGCGCGCGAACCAGCGAAGCCGGCCCGCAGGGCGATATGGATGGCGCGAGTAACGCACGTACATGGATGTGCGCGCCGCCGGCGAGCGATTCATGGACGACTGCTGGAATCTGCCGTCCATGGCGAAGAGCTCCATCGCCGCGGCATTGGCCCGCTCCATGCTTGTTCCCGTGCAGGGAACTTTCCTTTCACTTCGCCGATCCCAGAATCAGGCAACGGTGTTTTTTTGCGATCATCCATGATCGCGAGAACCAGCAGACATCCGCGTCTGCACCCCACATGAGCAGGAGGTCACAGCCGTCCATATCCGCGCCGTTCCGCCGTGTCGTTTTCCAAATCGAGGAATCAGTCATGCAAGTCCAGATCAGCGGTCATCAGGTCGAAGTCACTCCCGCACTGCGCGATTACGTGGATACCAAACGCGAACGCCTGGCCCGGCATTTCGATCACCTGACTTCGCTCAATGTCGTCCTGGAGGTGGAAAAGAACCGGCTGGCGCACAAGGCGGAAGGGACGCTGACGGCCGCGCCCGGCAAGATGTTGCACGCCGACGCCGTGGAAGGCGACATGTACGCGGCGATCGACGCGCTGTTCGACAAGCTGGACGCGCAGGTACGCCGGCACAAGGAGAAGCTCCGCGAAGGACGTCGCGACGGGGATGCGCGATACGGGACGTAGCGCTCCTCTTGAAGCACTCCCTTCAAGGGTAAGCCACCGCGCTTGGCCGATGCATTGAATGGCATCGGCCGCGCTGCGCTCGGCACGCTTTCACCGGCGCTGGCACAATAGGCGCCGGGCTCCCCTTTTCTCGAACCGTGAACCGACTCAGCGCGCGCGAGTTGTACGACAGCGTCCACGAACGCATGGCCTTGCGCTGGATCGCCGGCCGCAAGGGCGAGGCGCGCGCGTTGGAGCCGGGCAAGGTCGGTGCACGCCGGCCCTCCGAAATCGGTTATCTCAACATCATCTATCCCAACAAGCTGCAGATCATCGGAAGCGAGGAACTGAAATACCTCGATGGCCTGGAATCGCGGCAGCGCTGGGAGACGGTGCAGAAGATCGTGGCGCAGCAACCGATCGCGCTGATCGTGACCAAGGATCAGGCGGTGCCCGCGGACCTGCGCGAAGCCGCCGAGGAAACCGAAACGCCGCTGTGGGTTTCCGCCAAGCGCGGTCACGAGGTGCTGACCTTCCTGCAGTACCACCTCGCGCGGGCGTTGGCGCGACAGGTCACGCTCCACGGCGTGTTCCTGGAGGTCTATTCGATCGGCGTGCTGATCACCGGCGCCTCCGGAACCGGTAAGAGCGAGCTGGCGCTGGAGCTGGTCACGCGTGGCCACCGCCTGGTCGCCGACGACGCGCCGGAATTCACTCTGATCGCGCCGGACGTGATCGACGGCACCTGCCCCGACCTGTTGCGCGACCTGCTGGAAGTGCGCGGCCTGGGCGTATTGAACGTGCGTGAAATGTTCGGCCACACTGCGGTGAAGCCGTCCAAATACCTGCGGTTGATCGTGCACCTGCAGCCGGTGGGTGCGAACGAGGAAAGCGATGCGATGACGCGGCTTACCGGCGACACCGGCTGGCGCGAGGTGATGGACGTGAAGGTGCCGCAGATCACCGTGCCGGTGGCGCCGGGCCGCAACCTCGCCGTGCTGGTCGAGGCCGCGGTGCGCAGCCACATGCTGAAATCCAAGGGGCTGGACCCGGCGCAGGTTTTCATCGATCGCCAGGCCCACCAGTTGCAGCGGATGCAATGGTAATGAACCGTATGGTGCGATCGTCCATGATCGCGGGCGATTTTGCGATCGCGCCTGATTGCCGCATGTTCCGCGCTTTCTGAAGTTCATCGTTACGGCACCGTGCAGACCAGAAGCAGCTGCAGCTACCCATGAGCGCACTTCCGGAAAAACATGACTTCGACTTTGGCTGAGGAAACCTCGAACCCGAGGGTGATCGTGCTCAGCGGCTTGTCCGGAGCGGGCAAGACGGTGGCGCTGCGCGCGTTCGAAGACCTCGGCTTCTATTGCGTGGACAACCTGCCGACCACGCTGCTGCCCGCGCTGGTCGCGGCGTTGACCGCCGGCGATCGCGCGCGCAGCGCGCATATCGCAGTCGGCGTGGACGTGCGCAGCCGCGGCGACCTGGAGCGCCTGCCGGAAGCGCTTTCCGCGTTGACCGGCGCCGGCGTGCAGGCGGAGCTGCTGTTCCTCGACAGCAACGAGGAAGTGCTGCTGAAACGCTATTCCGAAACGCGCCGCAAGCATCCGCTCAGCGACGGCAAGCGTTCTCTGCCCGATGCGATCGCCGAGGAACGCCGACGCCTGCGGCCGCTGGCGGCGATCGCCGATCGCGTGGTGGATTCCAGCGAGATGAACGTGCACCAGTTGCGGCGCGCGATCGCCACCGGCTTCGGCGCCAGCGCCGGCGAGAGCACGCTGCTGTTCGAATCGTTCGCCTACCGACGCGGCCTGCCCCCGGATTCGGATTTCGTGTTCGACGCGCGCTGCCTGCCCAACCCGCACTGGGACCCGCGCCTGCGCCCGCTTTCGGGCAAGGATGCGGCCGTGCGGGAATTCCTGGCCGCGCAGCCGCTGGTCGGGCATTTCCTTGACGATATCATCCGGCTTCTGGAGGAATGGCTGCCGCGCTTCGAGGGCGAGGACAAGCGGTACCTCACCGTGGCGATCGGCTGCACCGGCGGGCGACACCGATCGGTGTATCTTGCCGAGCGGCTGGCCGAGCACTTCCGCGGCAAGCGCGAGCAGGTGCTGACGTTCCACCGGGAATTGGATTAGTTCTTGCAGAAGCCACCCAGGCACCCCATGTTTTCGTCCCTTCGGTCATGAATCCCGCCACGCCCCTGCCGGTTTCCCACGACGCACCGAGCGTCGGCCTGCTGCTGATCACCCATCACGCGATCGGCAGCGCACTGGTGGAAGCCGCGCGCCACGTGATGCCGCACCTGCCGCTGAAGGTGGACGTGGTCGAGATCGGCGAGTGCGCCGACCCTGCCGGCACACTTTCCAATACCGCGCATGCCGCGCGCGCCCTGGATGCCGGCGGCGGCGTACTGGTGCTTTCCGACCTCTACGGCGCCACGCCGTGCAACGTCGCGCACAAGCTGGGCGGCCTCGGCGTGCGCGCACGCTGCGTGTCCGGCCTCAACCTGCCGATGCTGCTGCGCGTCCTGAACTACGCCGACAAGCCGCTCGACGAGCTGGCCGAGGTCGCCGCCAGCGGTGGCCGCGGCGGGATCTTCATAGACAAGGTGTGAGCCGACCCGGATTCGGCCCGGGAGAGCATCAACCTTCGTCATTCAGGGGCCGGCGCGGATTCCCCGCGGCGGGACAGCCAGGGAACGACGGGCCACCAATCTGCCAATTTCCTCTCCCGTCGCGTGCCTCCCTGCTGGTAACGTAGCGCCCATACGCACACGGACGCCACGCATGCAGGAATGCCCCATCACCGTCAGCAACAAGCTCGGCCTGCACGCGCGCGCATCGGCCAAGCTGGTGCAACGGGTACAGGGATTCCGCTCGCAGGTCTGGCTCGTGCACGGCGCACGCGAGGTCAATGCCAAGAGCATCATGGGCGTGATGATGCTGGCCGCCGGCATCGGTACGCCGCTCGTCATCCGCGCGGACGGCCCGGACGAAGCCGAAGCGGTACGGGCGGTGGCGGAGCTGTTCGAGCGCAAGTTCGACGAGGGCGCATGAGGCGCGTGCTCACCGGCATCACCGCGGCTTCCGGCATGGCGCTCGGGCGCGCGCGGCTGGAGCAGCCGGCGCGCTTCACCATAGACACTTCCCTGCTCTCGGAACACGAAATCGAGAGCGAGATCGCGCGGCTGGAACGCGCGATCGAAACCGCGCAAGCCGAGCTCACCGAGTTGCGGGGCAAATTGCGTGGTGCGCTGGCGCGAGAGGTCGGCGAATTCATCGATGCGCATTCCCTGCTGCTGCACGACGCGGAACTGATCAACGGCCTGCGCGGACTGATCCGCAAGGGCCGCTATCGCGCGGGCGCGGCGCTCAAGGCGCAACGTGACCGACTGGTCGCGGTGTTCGACGCGATGGATGATCCCTACCTTCGCAGCCGCCGCGAGGATGTGGACCACGTGATCGCACGCGTGCAGTCCGCGCTCGCGCGGCAGGCCAGCAGCGAGGAAAGGAAGCTCGCCTCGCGCGTCGGCGAAATCCTGGTCGCCGACAGTGTGGCGCCGGGCGAGCTGGCGCATCTTTCCGACCACGGCATCCTCGGCGTGGTGTCCGGTTCCGGCAGCACCTATTCGCACAGCGCGATCCTGGCGCGCAGCATGCGCTTGCCGATGCTGGTCGGCGTGCACAACGCGCTGGCCGACCTGCGCGACGGCGATCTGGTCCTGGTGGACGGCGAGCGCGGCGAAGCGGTCGTGCATCCCGCCGCGCAGGACCTGACCCGCTATCGCAACTGGCAGCGCGAAACCGCGCGCGAAGGCCGGCGGCTGGCGCAACTGGCGCACGCGCGCACGCTCACCGCCGACGGGCGCGAACTGCGCTTGTTCGTCAATGCCGAACTGCCGGCCGAAATCGCGCAGGCGCGCGCCCTGGGCGCCAGCGGCATCGGCCTGTACCGCTCCGAATTCCTGTTCCTCAAGCGCGATCGCCTGCCGAGCGAAGAGGAGCAATTCGAAGCCTATCGCGACGCCGTGCTCGGCATGGGCGGCCTGCCGGTGACGTTCCGCACCCTGGACCTGGGCGCCGACAAGGCCGACGGCACCGGTTTGAGCCTGAGCGCCGAACCCAATCCCGCGCTCGGCGTGCGCGGCGTGCGGTTATCGTTGCGCAGGCCGGCGGTATTCGCCATGCAGTTGCGCGCGATCCTGCGCGCGGCCTGCTACGGGCCGGTGCGCGTCCTGGTTCCGATGGTGACCGACTCGAGCGAAATCGCCGCGGTGCGCACGCTGGTGAACCACTGCGCGCGGGACCTGCGCACGGAAGGCCACGAGATCCCGGATCAATTCGAAATCGGCGCGATGGTGGAAGTGCCGGCCGCGGCGATCGGCGTGCGCGCACTGCTGAAGTCATGCGATTTCCTGGCGATCGGCACCAATGACCTTGCGCAATACGTGCTGGCGGCCGACCGCAACAACGATTCGCTGGGACAACTTTACGACCCGCTGCATCCGGCGCTGCTGCGTCTCCTCTCGCGCGTGATCCGCGCCGGCAACCGCGCGGGCAAGCCGGTGAGCCTGTGTGGCGAAATCGCCGGCGACCCGGCGTTCGCGCCATTGCTGGTTGCGCTCGGCCTGACCGACTTCAGCATGCATCCGGGCCGTGTCCTCGCCATGCGCGATGCACTGGCGCGCTGTGACAGCGCCGCGTTGCACGCGCTCGCACCGCGCCTGCTGCGCGCGGGATCGCGCGACGAAGTCGCGGAGTTGTTGAGGACCGCGTAGCGCGTGCTTCGCGCACGTGCACAGAGTGCGCACTGCGTTTTGCCCTTTGGCCAGGGCAAAGCGAGGGCGGCCTAGGATTTCGCTTCCCGCTCCGCCACCGTCAGCGCCACCTTGTCGCGGAGGTAAACCGGAAGCGCCCGTTCCGGCGGCAATGCCTCGCCGGCTGCGAACCGCGGCAACGCCAGGCGTGCGACATCCTTCGCCTGCGGGAATGCGTCGCCCTTCGCCCACACCGGCTCGCCCGGCAATCGCGCGCGCAAAGCGTCGCGATACGCATCCCAGCCGCTGCCGATCACGTTCCAGCCCTCCGCATCCGGCAACGCAAGATCTTCGGCACGAACCACCCGCTCTTCGTCCAATGCTTGCGCGAGCCCCTGCGCGTCGAAACGAAGCGCGCACGCATACACCTCGCCCATGCGCGCATCCATCACCGCGAGCGTGACCTGCGCGCCGCGCGGTGCCTGCATCGCCAAGGCAGCCAACGATGAGACCGCCACCACGGGAATGTCCAGCGCGAACGCCAGTCCCTGAGCAACCGAAATCGCCAGTCGCACTCCGGTGAACGCGCCCGGACCGCGCCCGACCGCCATGCCGTCCAGTTGGGCGCGCTTCAGTCCCGCCTCGTCCAGCAGCGATTCCGTCATCGGCAGCACCAGTTCCGCATGCCTGCGCGGTGCCAGCTCGCTGCGCTCGATCAGCGCATCGCCATGCAGCAGTGCGACCGAGCAGGATTCGGTGGAGGTCTCGATCGCAAGCAGGTTCATGGCGGCATTGTCGCAAAAAACTTCTGCACGTCCGCCAGCACCCGCGTGCGCGGCATCGGCGGCAGGCTGTTGAGGAACACGCGGCCGTAGCCGCGTGTGGTCAGGCGCGGGTCGCACAGCATCAGCACGCCGCGATCGTGCACGTCGCGGATCAACCGTCCCGCGCCCTGCTTCAGCGCGATTACCGCGCTCGGTATCTGCCAGGCCGTGAACGGATTGCCGCCGGCGCGGGCCAGCGCTTCCAGCCGCGCCTGCAACACCGGATCGTCCGGCGCGGCGAATGGCAGCTTGTCTATCACCACGCAGGAGAGCGCTTCGCCCGCTACGTCCACGCCTTCCCAGAAACTCGCAGCTCCCAGCAGCACGCCGTTGCCACTCGCGCGGAAATCGTTGAGCAACTGATGCCGCGGTGCGGTGCCCTGCACGAACAGCGGATACGGAACCTTGCCTTCCAGCACTTCCGCCGCGCGGCGCAAGGCGCGGTGCGACGTGAACAGCAGGAACGCGCGGCCGTTGCTCGCCTGCAACACGGGCAGCGCCGCCTCGACCACGCGATCGGTGTAGTCGCGCGCCGATGGTTCGGGCAATCCGGTCGGCAGATAGCACAATGCCTGGTTCGGATAATCGAACGGACTGCCGAGCGCCAGGGTTCGCGGATCGTCCAGCCCGAGTTGCCGCGTGTAGTGATCGAAGTCCTCCGCCACCGAGAGCGTGGCCGACGTGAAGATCCACGCCGCGCGCGTGGCTTCGCGCAATGCGCGCAGCGGTGGTGCGAGATCCAGTGGCGTCGCGCTCAATGCAAAGCCGCGTTCGGAAATTTCGTACCAGCGCACTTCGTTCTCGTCGGCGCGATCGGCGATGCGCGAGAGCCGTTCGCCCAAGGCCAATGCGCGCTCGTGCACGTTGGCCAACCCTTTCGAACGCTCGGCCTGGCCGCCCAGCGCGAGCGCCAACGTATCCAGTGCCTCGTCCAGCGCGACCAGCGCATCGTGCGCGTCCGCGGAGGATTCCAGTTGCGCGAACGCGCCGCGCTGCGGCACCGGATCGAACGCGAGTCGCGCCTTGCGGATCGCATTGTTCAAGCCATCCAGCGCCGGTTGCAACGTGCTGAGCGCGCCGGGCTGCCCGGCGCATTCGGCCAACGCGTCACCAACGAGTTCGCTCAACTGCCGCGCGCTGACGCTCACCGAGAAGAATTGCCCGGCCAGTTCCGGAATCTGGTGCGCCTCGTCCAGGATGAACGCGTGCGCGCCGGGCAGGATGTCGCCGAAGCCTTCCTGCTTCAGCGCGAGGTCGGCGAACAACAGGTGATGGTTGACCACCACGAGATCAGCTTCCTGCGCGCGCCGCCGCGCCTTCACCACGAAGCAGTCTTCGAAGAACGGGCACTCGCTGCCGAGGCAATTCTCTGCGGTGGACGTGACGCGAGGCCACAGCGGCGAGCCTTCCGGCACCTCCGCAAGCTCCGCGCGATCGCCGCTGCGCGTGCGCGAACGCCAGGCGCGGATGGTCTGCAAGTCATGCACCTGCGTGCGTGACTTGAACTGGCCATCCTGCGCGGTTTGTTCCATGCGATAAAGGCACAGATAATTCGCGCGGCCCTTCAGCAACGCGGCGTCGAGCTTGGTACCCAGGACCGAACGCACCCTGGGCAGGTCGCGATGGAACAGCTGGTCCTGCAGGTTGCGCGTGCCGGTGGAGACGATCACGCGCTTGCCGGAAAGCAGCGCCGGCACCAGATACGCGAAGGTCTTGCCGGTGCCGGTGCCGGCCTCCGCAACCAGCGTGCCGCCATCCTCGATCGCGTCCGCCACCGCATCGGCCATCCGCTGCTGCGTTTCGCGCGGCGCGAAGTTGGGCAACTCGCGCGCGAACGGGCCATCCGCGCCGAGCAGCGCGAAAGCGGAATGCGAATCGAGCACGTCGGTCATCGCGCAAGTATCGCCGAGCGGAGCGTTCCGCGAAACCGGATTGCTCACCTGCGATCGAGCGGGCTGTGCACACCGTGCCCGCCGCGGTTCAGCACGTGCGTATAGATCTGCGTGGTGGCAACGTCCTTGTGCCCGAGCAGCTCCTGCACCGTGCGGATGTCGTAGCCGTCCTCGATCAGGTGCGTCGCGAAGGAATGCCGCAGTGTATGGCATGTGGCCGGCTTGACGATTCCCGCGTGCTGCACCGCGTGCTTGACGGCTCGCTGCAACACCGATTCATCCAAGTGATGGCGGCGCACCCGGCCGTCGCGCGGATCGCGAGCGCGATGCACTGCGGGAAAAATGTACTGCCAGCCCCACTCGCGCGCCGCGTTCGGATACTTGCGCGCCAGCGCGTACGGCAGGTGCACCTCGCCGTAGCCGGCATCGAGATCCGCCGCGTGCAGCAGGCGCGCTGCCGCCATCTGGTGGCCCAGTGCATCAGTCAAGGTGCGCGGCAGCGGCACATGACGGTCCTTGCCACCCTTGCCGTGACGCACAGTGATCTCGTGTCGGTCAAAATCCACGTCCTTGACGCGCAAGCGCAGGCATTCCATCAGGCGCAAGCCTGCGCCGTAAAGCAGCCCCGCCATCAACCAGTCCCTTCCTTCCAGTTGCGCCAACAGCCGGCGCACTTCCTCACGCGTGAGCACCACGGGAGCCCGGCGCGACCGCTTCGCACGGACCACGTCATCCATCCATGGCAGCTCCATCGCGAGCACTTCGCGATAGAGGAACAGTAGCGCGGCCAGTGCCTGGTTCTGCGTGCCGGCGGCGACATTGCGCTGCGTCGCCAGATCCGTCAGAAAGCGGCCCACTTCAGTCCCGCCCATGTCGCGCGGATGCCGCTTTCCGTTGGCAAGGATGAAGCGGCGGATCCAGCCAAGATAGGCCTGCTCCGTGCGCAGGCTGTAGTGCTTCACCCGCAGCCGCTGACGAACCTGCTCCAGCAACCGGGGCGCCCGTCCCCCTCCCGTTACACCGGCGTTTTGCCGTGCGAAATCCATACACCCATCCTCGGCCGCATAACACGTCCATGCTGGCGCGGACGGATGCCAGCGGGCAGCAGCCAAGGCACTGTCGTGGTGTAGGAATTCTCCGATTGTCAGGCACGCGAGCGCGCGCGATACTCCGGCGCAACACCCCACTCAGGGCAGAATTAAGCGTTAGCTGGCGAATAATGTTCACCTCACTCTCCGGCGGTTACGCTCCAATCTTGTTGTTGGTGTTGGTGGCGGCCGGATTTTTTGCAAAACTTCGATCGGTCTGGCTTCGCTTTTTGCTAGCTATTTTGGTACCCATCGCAATTTCGCTCGGTTGGTATTTTCTCCCTCGCCTGCCTGGCCTCTTCCAGCCAGGCGATCCAGACGCATGGATCGAATGGGGGTTCATTGCTGCAACTATTTGGTCTTTCTATGCTGTACCGCTTTGCTTAGTTGCGACTATCGTGCTGGCCTTGCTGCAACTCTACTGGCGTAAGCTGATGCCAGCTAACTACTCATTCCAGCGGACGCCGGTCCATCGCTTGCGCTTCGTACAAACATTGCGGCGCCGGCGCCGCTAAATTCAGGCGTTAGGTGCCATAGGCATCGGAGTGCAATAGGGGTTC
>JBQCHG010000057.1:0-49170 GCA_051954935.1 Rhodanobacteraceae bacterium | reverse complement strand
TGCTGGAGCTGTTGCATCGGCGCTACGGCCAGCCGTGCCGGGTACTGGGATCGGGGGCCTGGCTCGCGCCGTTGCTCGCCGGGAATCCCCATGTGCAAGAAGTGCTGACCCTGCGCAGCCGCAGGCGCCCCTACTGGCTGGATCGGGCGCAACGGCATCTGGTCAGGACCTTGCGCGCGCATCCGCCGGGAGCCGTTTACATCTGCGACGATTACGCGCTCGACAAGATCCGCTGGCTGTTGGATCGCGCGGACATACCGTCCGAGCGCTGCATTTACGCCAATCCGGGCTGCATGCTGCAGCCCGAAGAGCACTGGGTGGATCGCTGGTTGCGTTTCGGGGCGATGACGCCGCCGGCGTTCGCCTCCGTGTAGGCGGACTCGCGTGAACCCGGCACAGCACATTGCACGCGCGCCACGATTGTTCGTGAACGCTGCCGATCGCGCCGACCTCGATGCTTGGCTGCGGCGGCACGGTCTGGAGCGCAAGCAGCTCGTGCTCTTGCAGCCGGGCAACAAGCGCACCCTCAAGCGCGGCCGGGCAGGACAATTGGGTGATGACAAGGCGTGGCCCACCGAACGCTGGGAGCAGCTGCTCCGCAAGGTGCTCGAGCGCGATGCCGATCTGCACCTGATCCTGTGCGGGGTTCCGGCGGAACGTTCCGTGCTGCGAGCCATCGCGCATGCCGCAGATTCCGATCGCGTGCTCGAAGCGAGCGAAGAATTGCCCTTGCGACGGCTGCTCGCGCTGCTGGAGCGTGCGTCCGGCATGATTTCCGTGGATACCGGCCCGGCGCACGCGGCGGCGGCCATGGGATGTCCGTTGATCGTCATGTACGGTGCGCAGCCGCCGGCGCAATGGTTGCCACGGAGTCCAACCGGCAGTGCGGTGATCGCGTTGGGCGGTCCGCCGCAACGCAGCCGGGTGGCCGACATCGGCCTGGATGAAGTGCTGGCGGCGTGGGACGCGCTGCCGCTGCGCCGCGCTCTGATCTGAAGGAAGCTCGATGCGCCCGCTGGTGATCCGCTTCGGCCGCCTCGGTGACATGATCCTGCTCGCGCCGCTGCTGGGCCATCTGCACCGGCGTTATGGCGAACCCTGCACCTTGCTGGGCCCGGGGCCGTGGTCGGGCGAGCTTTACGCCGGGCATCCCGATGTCGGCCGCGTGTTGCAGGTCCACGCACGGCACCGGCCATTGCCGTTCAGCCCGCAACGCTGGCGCATGGTGCAGACGCTTCGCCGCGAGCGCGGCGCGCCGGTGTACGTGTGCGAAACCGAGCTGCGCGCACTGGCGAAGATCCGCCTCATGCTGGCGCTGGCGCGCGTGGACCCTGCCTGCTGCGTGTTCATCACCGACTTTCCCGGTCCAGCGGACGAGCACTGGATAGACCGGCTGCTGCGCTTCGCCGCGCAGACTCCGGCGGTAATGAAGGATGCGCGGTCCGCAGGGAATGTTGAGATGCAGGACCGCGGCCGGGCTTGACGCTTCGGCTAAACTCGCGCGGAGGTTGTTTGCGATCGTCCCTGATCGCGAAGACCAAGAAGCGGCGATCCATGGCCGCATTTTCAACAAGGGCAGCATCACTTGGCCGGCGACTCATATCCCCGATCCGAACACCTGCGCGCGCTGCTGTGGTGGCTGCCGTTGTGGCTGTGCGTGGCGTTGATCGCGATCTTCGCGCACGGGCCGATGCCGATGTATTCCACGCGCACGCTGAGCGTGGCCTGGGACATGTGGCTGCATCACCAGTTCTGGGTGCCGCACATCAACGGCGCGCCGTACAGCCAGAAGGTGCCTCTGTTGTTCTGGATGATCCACGCCGGCTGGGCGGCGTTCGGCGTGAACGACATCTGGCCGCGCGTGCTGGAAGTGCTGATCGGCGCCGCGCAGTTGATCCTCGCGCAGGTGCTGGCGCGGCGGTTGTTCCCGCGCCATCCCTGGATCGCGCGCGCCACGCCATGGATGTTGCTGGGCCTCTCGTTCGCGTTCCTGTTCGGCCTGCAGATCATGTACGAGGTGCTGCTGAGCGTGTGGGTGCTCGGCGCGCTGTTGTGCCTGGCGCCCGCGCCGAATCGTGAATCGCCGCGCTGGATCGGCTTCGCGCTGTGCGTCGGGCTCGGCTTGCTGACCAAGGGGCCGGTGATGGCGCTGCACGTGGTCTTCGTGTGGCTGCTCGGGCCGTGGTGGAACGGTTACGCGCGGGAACAGCGCGCACGCTGGTACGGGTTCGGCGCGCTCGCCTTCATCGGCGGGTTCGCGATGCTGGCCGCGTGGGTGATCCCGGCCATCCATCTCGGCGGCCCGGCTTATGCGAACGAGCTGCTGTTCAAGCAGACCGCCGGTCGCGTGGTGGAAGCCTTCGACCACGCGCGGCCGTTCTGGTGGTATCTGCCGTGGCTGCCGGCGGTGCTGTTCCCGTTCATCGCCTGGCCGCGCATGTGGGCTGCGGTGTTCACGTTGAGGACGCCGGTCGAGTCCGGCCTGCGCATGACCATCGCCTGGATGGCGCCGGTGTTCATCGTGTTCTGCGTCATCAGCGGCAAGCAGACCTATTACCTGATTCCAGAATTGCCGGCCGCGGTGATGTTCATGGCTTACGCGATCGCGCGATTGCGCGATCGCGGCGGAGAAATCGCGGATGCTGCGCGCTGGGGTCCGTGGCCGCTGGCACTGGGCGCCTTCGCGCTGGCGATCCTGCTGTTCGCCCTGCCTGCGCTGGTGGCCGGAGGCCGCGTGAACGACCACTGGCTGCGCGATCTTTCCGTCGCGAGCGCACCATTCGGCGTGCTGTACGGATTGCTGGGCGTGTTGATGCTGGTGCGCGGCCGCGGCGAGATGCGCCGGATCGCTTTCGCGAGTCTGGTCGGTACCGCGGCGGCGTATGGATTGTTCGCGCTCACGGTGTATCCGGCCTTCGACTTGCTGCCGGTCTCGAAGCTGTTGGCGCAAGCGCAGGATCAGGGCCGCGCGATCGGCAACCTGGACGTGTACGAGGGCCAGTTCCACTTTCTGGGGCGGTTGGAAAAGCCCATCGATCGCCTCTATGAAGGCGCCGTGCTGCAGCAATGGGCGAAAGCGCATCCGCGCGGCCTGGTAGTGGAATACCCGAGCAAGTTGACCGAAGCGGATCTGCGCTACTCGGTGTTCGTGCAGCCGTTCCGCTCGGTATGGCTGGTCGTGTGGAACGCACCGACACTGGCGGCTTTGCGCCGCGGCGAGAAGCCGCCCGAACCGGCGCACCCCACGGCGCTGTATCCGCAGGACTATTGGCGCTATCAGCAACCGCTGTAAGCGCAATGGTTGCGACCTGCGCTCCGGCGACCCACAACCATGGAGCATTTTTTGCCATGGATGGCGACTTCGCTCGCAACGCGTTGTGGAAATTCTTTCGTTGAAGCATGGCTGCGCTGGTGTCTTCACTCGCACGCGCATGCATGCCGCGCGACAATGGACGCATGGACGAGATCCTGATCGCCAACCTGCGTGCGCAATTGGGCAGCCCGCGCGATGGCGCGCTGTTGCGCTACTCGCTCGGCAACGCGCTGCTCGCGGTCGGCGACCCCGCGGAAGCGGTGTTGCAATTGCGCGAGGCACTCACCTTCGACCCGGCATATTCCGCCGCGTGGAAGGCGCTTGGAAAGGCGCAGCTCGCCGTCGGCGACACTGTCGCGGCGGCCGAAGCCTGGCGCGAGGGTATCGGCGTGGCCGATCGTCGCGGCGACGTGCAGGCAGCCAGGGAAATGGCGGTGTTCCTGAAGCGGCTGGAAAAGCAGGACGGCGCCTAGCAGGCCGTCCGTTCGCTTCGTAGCCTCGGTCGGCGGCCGTTCAACCCGTTGGCTTCGGCAGCGCCGCGATCGCCTCGATCTGTGCGCGGCGCATCGCTTCGCCTATCGCCGTTCCCTGCAAACCGCTTTCGAGGAAGGGTTGCGCCGTGATCGCCGCCGCGGCGGCCCGCGCGGCGCGCAGGTAATCGGCTGGCGGATAGGCGTCGTGTTCGTGATGCAGGCGACCGCGTTTGTCCGCCATGCACGTGAGCAAAAAAGTCTCCAGCCGTTGCGGCCGGCGCAAGGCGTCGAAGGAGAGCAGCAAGTCCAGCACGGTGGCGGGCTTGAGTTCCAGCGCGCGGTGCGCATTGAGGTGCTGGCGGCAGGTGAGCTCCGCCAGCTGCGCGTAATCGGCCGGCACGCGCAGGCGTTCGCAAAGCGCGCGCAGCGGCGCGACGCCGCGGTGCTCGTGCGCGATGTGCCGGGGCAGCACCTCGGTCGGCGTCAGCGCTTTGCCGAGGTCGTGGGTGAGCGCGCAGAAACCCACCAGGTCGTTGCCCGGCGCGAGTCGTGCGGCCTGGTCCAGTACCAGCTCCAGATGCACGCCGCAATCCACTTCCGGATGGTGCTGCGCGCTCTGCGGCACGCCGTAGAGCGCATCCACCTCCGGGAACAGCACGCGCAACGCACCGCATTCGCGCAGCGCGCGGATGAACGCGGAAGGTTGCGGCTCGGCCAGTGCCTTGCGCGTTTCCGCCCACACCCGTTCCGGGACCAGGTGCTCGACCTCGCCGTTGGCGACCATCTCGCGCATCAGCGCCATCGTTTCATCGGCGATGCGGAAACCCAGCGGCGCGAACCGTGCGAGGAAGCGCGCCACGCGAAGCACGCGCACGGGGTCTTCGACGAACGCTGGTGATACATGCCTCAGCACGTGTTGCTGCAGGTCGCGCGCGCCGTGGAACGGATCCACCAGCGCGCCGTGTTCGTCGCGCGCCATCGCATTGATGGTGAGGTCGCGACGCTTCAGGTCATCTTCTAGGGTGACGTCCGGATCGGCGTCGACCACGAAGCCGCGATAACCGCGGCCGGATTTGCGCTCGGTGCGCGCCAGCGCGTATTCCTCTTTCGTCTGCGGATGCAGGAAGACGGGGAAGTCGCGGCCCACCGGCTGGAAGCCTCTGGTGATCAGCGCTTCCGGCGTGGCTCCGACCACCACGTAATCGCGGTCGCCGTGCGCACGGCCGAGCAGTTCATCGCGCACCGCGCCGCCGACGAGATAAATACGCATGGGCCAATTGTGCCATGCGCCGGCAGCGGTCCAGGGAATACGCGGGACGGAGTGCTAGCCGAACTTCCTCAACGGACGCTCTCGTACGCGTGGCGCACGTTGTCGCGCTGGCTGGCGCGGGCCTCGTCCATGCGCCGCTCGTGCTGTGGGCGCATCAGCAACTCGGGCAGCAGCACCTCGAACCGGCGCGGCGGGATCCCGAGTTCCGCCAGCCCGTCGCGGCTGCCGACCGAATCCAGCTTCAGCGACTTGAAATTGTCGGACGAGAACGGCTTGCCGGGAATGAAGTCGCACACGCGAGCCTGCAACCAGCCCAGCGCATCCGGCAGCGGCAGCACGAGGCGATGCAAATGCGCCGCATCGCGGATCATCCGCACGATCCGCAGGAGCGTATAGACCTCGGGCCCGTAGAGTTCGTAGATGCGCGCGTGGCTCTCGCGGCTGCCGAAGCAACGCGCGATCGCCTCCACCACGTTGTCCACGTAGACCGGCGCGATCTTCGCGCGCGGACGCGCCAGCGGCAGGACCGGTGAGAGCTTGAGCAGCGCGTGGAAGCGCGACACCAATCCATCGCCGCGGCCGTACACGATGCCGGGGCGGAAGATCGTCCAGTCCAGGCCGGAGTTCTTGACCAGCGTTTCCGCTTCGCCGCGCGTCTTGAGGTACTTCGAGACATTGTTGCCGGCATTGAGCGAACTCATCTGCAGCAGGCGCTTAACGCCGGCCTCGCGGCAGGCGGCGATTACCGTCGCGGTGAGGTCAACGTGCGCACGCGAGAAGCGTGCGCCGCCGGTTTCGTTGAGTATGCCGACCAGGTTGATCACCGCAGAATGCCCGGCAAAACGTTGCGCCAGCGCGGCACGGTCATAAGGGTTCACGCTGACGACCGGGGCACTCGGCAGAACCAGCAGGTCGCGATGTTTCTCGCGATTGCGGGACAGCACCGTGACCCAATGGCCCGCGGCCACCAGCTTCGGCACTAGCCGGCTTCCGATGAAACCGGTGCCGCCCAGCATCACGATCTTGTGCGCGTGCATGTCAATGCGCTCCCTTGCCGATTGCCGGCGCCGCACCGGTGCTGGCCGCGGCGGCGGCGGCCCGCGTGCCGGCATCGGGATTGCACACCACCGATTTGCGCGTGACCGCCACCGGCAGGGCAAAGCCCGTGCCGATCGCCGGCATGCGCGAGGTGATCGGCAGAGCATCGCCGTGCAGGCGCCAGTCGTACATCGTCTCGAACGACAGCACACGACCGACGTAGTCGCGCGTTTCCTTGTACGGGATCGTGGCGATGAACACATCCGGCTCCAGGCTGCCGCGCAGGTCCACCCAGTGCTGCACCGGGATCGGCCCCGCGTTGTAGGCCGCACTCGCCAGCCACGGACTGCCGTCGTAACGCATCGCCATCGCCGCCAGATACCGGGTGCCCAGCGGAATATTGATCGTGGGATCGTAAAGATCCTGTGCGCTGCGGTAGGGCAGGCCGTTTTCTCGCGCCAGCTGCGCTGCGGTGGCGGGCACCAGTTGCATCAGGCCGTAGGCATTGGCGCCGGAATGCGCGTCGGACTGCCAGGCACTCTCGGCACGGATGATCGCGTAAGCCCAGACCGGGTCGATGCCGGCCGCTTGTGCCGATGCCAGCACGTTCGGTTCTTCGGCGAGCGGAAAGCGCTGCTCGTAAAAGTGCGAGTCGTCGTCGTTGGCGAGCGCGAACACCGCGCGGTCGTACCAGCCGCGGGCGTAGGCCAGCGCCGCGATCTGCCGGCGATCCGCAGGATCCAGATCCCCGGCCGCGCGGTTCCATTCGCGCCGCGCGGGTTGCAGCATGTCCAGCGCAAACAGTTCGAAGGCGCGCGCAAAACCGGGCATGGCCAGCAGCCGCTGCTGTGCGGCTGCATCGGGCGTGAGCGGCTCCGGGCAGATCGCGTAGGGCAATCCTGCGCGATCGGCGGCGAGGAAGGCGTAATAGCCCGCTTGCGTGGCCAGCGCGGCGTATTCGGATTGCGCCTGCTGTTCATGGCCGAGCTTCTGCGCGATGCGCGCGTGCCAGTAGCGCCACTCGTCGTGCTCCATCTGCTGCGCCGTCAGTGCATCGATCGCCTGCTGCGCGGCGCTCCAATCCTGCCGCGCGAGCGCCGCGCGCACACGCCATTCGCGCGTGGCATCGGTCTGCGCGGAAGCCGGCAGCGCCGTCAACATCGCCAGCGCTTCCGGTTCGTCATCTGTCGCGCTGTAGATCGCCAGCGCGGCGAGGATGCGATCGCGCTGCGCGCCGTCGAACGCGAAGCGTGGCGACAACCGCTGCCAGGCCGCTTCGGCCAGATCGGCTTTGCTGCGCGCGTAGCGGGCCAGCGCGAGCGTGAGTGCCTGGCGCGTGCGCGCGGTGTCATCCAGTGAATCCGCAGTCTTCAGGAACGTCTCGGGAGAGCGCAGCGCATCGGCCAGGCGCATGGCGACCGCCGCATCGGAGCCCGACAGCCAGGCGGATGACTGTTCGATGGTGGCAGGCGCATAGGCTTCGGCCGCGCGATCGATCCGCGCCCAGATGCGTTGCGTGCTCAACAGGCCTTGCGCGTTCGCCGCGTCGAGCACGCTCGCGCATTCAGGCGGCAGGCTGGCCTTGTCCCACAGCGCGGCGAGATCTTTCTGGAAATCCAGCTTGCCGCCCCGCGCAAGTTTCGCCTGCAAGGCATCGCAGGTGAGCGCGTCACCCAGGCCGGGCTGGTAAAAAGAAAGGAATCCATTCCAGTCCTGTTGCTTCGCGAGCAATGTCAACTCATCGCGGCGCAAATCCTGCGCGGGGATCAGATCCGGATAACGCGCCAGATACGCCGCGATCTGCGCGCGATCGGCATGCGCAAGATCATGCTCCAGCGCCGCGGCTTCCAGGTACGGATACAGCGGATAGCTTTCCAGCCCCTGTGCCAGCGGCCTCCAATCCTGGCCGTCGTAGGCGGCCGTGTAGGCGGCGCGAAACGCATCACGCTGTTGCTGGAGGGTGGCAGGCTGGGCGTGCGCGAGCAGCGGCACGAACAGCAGCAGACAAAAAAAGCATCGCGTCGATCGAAGGATCCGCGACGCGGAGAGGAGCAATGCCGCGTTCATTGCTGCCGATTCTAAACGATACGGTGCAAACGATAGCGATCGGGACCTCGCGCGCAGCCGCCATGCGCGCGTCGTTCAGCTGCGTGAAGAAGGAATTCAGGAAACCGGCTTCACCTGCACCGGTACGCGAACTTCCGCTGCGAGCGGCAGGTGGTCGGAGAACGCATCCGGCAAGGTCCACATCCGTTCAATGGTGATGTCGGACGACACCAGGATGTGGTCGATCGCGCGTTGCGGACGCCAGCTCGGGAAAGTCGGTCGCACCTGCAGGGGTTCGGAAAGCGAAGTGCGCGCGAACAACACGCGCAATTCCAGGCTGTCCGGATCGCAGTTGAGATCGCCCATCAGCACGGCGTTGCGGTGCCCGTGCAACAGCTCGGCGATGAAGGAGAGTTGCCGCAGCCGCGCCTGCGGGCCGAGCGAGAGGTGCGCCACCGCGACCAGCAGCGCATCGCGGTCGCTGCCGAAGCGCGCCAGCAGCACGCCGCGGCCGCGACCGGGCAGCGGGTAGTCCAGCACCTCGGTGGGCTGCGTGCGGCTGATCAGGCCATTGGCCGAATGCGCCACGCGCGACACCCGCCGATTCGGCTGGTGGCTCCAGAACGGCAGGCCGGAAGCCTCGGCGAGGTATTGGGTCTGGTTGAGGAAGCCCGAACGCATGCTGCCCGCATCGGCTTCCTGCAAACCGATCACGTCGAATTCGGCGATGGTGCTCGCCAGCCTGTCGAGGTTGGTGCGCTTGTGCTTGCTCGGCAGGATCGCGCTCCAGCTGCGCGTCACGTACTCGTGGTAGCGGCCGACGCTGGCGCCGGCCAGGATGTTGCAGCTCAACAGGCGCAGGACGGAGGCGTCAGGCGCGGACGCGGGTCGAACTTCCATCATCACAGCCTAGCATCGCGCGGATGAAAGCGAACCGGCTGCGCATGGTCCGTTCGCGAGAGCTGTGCCTCACGAACGGAGCCTCCGTTCGTTGCGATTCCGGGTCGAGGGAATCAGTGCTTGGCTTGCGCCTCTTCCTTCTTCACCATCCACTCGCCCAGCTTGGCCAGTTCCGCGTAGCTTTGCACCTCGTTGCTGCGGTAGTCGGCCACTATCTGTGCATCCGGCGCATTGCTCTGCAGATGCCCGACTACCAGCGTGGGCGTGGCGTCAATGCCCCAGCTCTTCTCCAGGGTCTGATCCGCGTCGATCATCGCGTCGGTCTGCTTGGAGTTGGCGGTGTCGAGGAATTTCTGCTGGTCCACGCCATGGCGCGCATAGAACGCGGCCAGATCATCCAGCGAGTTCAGCGGATAGTTCTCCCGCATCGCCTCGAACAGCGCATCGTGGGTCTGGTTCAGCACCCCGAGCTGCTTCGCCGCATAGAAGGCGCGCGCATAGGGTTCCCAGGCCGGGCTGAAGATAGCCGGCATGTAACGCACCTGCACGTCTGTCGGCAGGCTCGCTCGCAACTTGTCCATGAACGGCGAGAATTCCGCGCAGTGCGGACAGGCGTAGGAGAACACCTCCACGATCGCCACTGGTCCGCTCGCCTGCTGCGTGCTCGCGATGCGCACGTACTGCTTGCCTTCGGTGTAGCTGCCGTTGCCACCCTTGGCACTGCTGCTCGCCGACGCCGGGGTGGACACCGAGGCGCCGTCGGTACCGTTGTGGGCCGAGCACGCCGCGGTCAACAGCAGGCCCGCGGCGAGGAGGGTTCCCGTGACGATGCGTGCGCGGCGTGTGCTCATTGCTTCTTCGCCTGGCGCTCGAGGTTGATCAGGTAATTGGTGAGTTCGACCACCTGCTGCGGGCCGCCGGCCGATGCCATGTCGTAGCGCCACTTGCCATCCACCACCATGGTCGGCGTGCCGGTCACGCCCAGCGCCTGCACCTCGGCATCGGCGCGCTTCATTTTCATGTTTACCGCGAACGAATTGGCGGTCGCGACGAACACGTCCGGCTTCACGCCGTATTTGGCATAGAACTGGGCGATCTCGTTGATGCCGGGCAGCGGGTTCTTCATCCGGCCTGTCCTTGCATCGTAGGTCGCCAGCTCGCCGCCCGGGGCGTGGATCGCCTTGAACATCGCGTCATGCGTCTTGGCTTCGACGCCCAGGGCCTGCGCCGCGAAGAACGCGCGCTGGAATACTGGGAAATCCTCGGCCGGACTGAACGACACCGGCAGGTACACCATCTGTGCATCCGGCGGTAGGTTCTTGGCGATCTGGTCGGCGTAGGGCAGGAAGCGGTAGCACACCGGACAGGCGTAGGAGAAAACCTCCATCACCTCGATCTTGCCGGCGGGTACGGTGGTCGGCTGCTGTGGCTCGACGCGGAAGTAGTTCTTGCCTTCCACCCACTTCGCGTCGGTGGAGACCGGCGCCTGCGCGGCAGCGACACCGGCGAAGGCGAGCAAGGAAAGGGAAAGCAGAACGCGCTTGATCATCGCGATTTCCTCGTTGGCAAACTCAAACCGGCAGTGTCGGCGCCCGCGGCTGAACGGTTATCGAAGCGTTGCCCGGCCTGGCACCAGCCATCCGCCGGACATCGGCGAACTCTGATCAAGACCGTTCGTGGTGCGGAAAGCTCACCACGAACGGTGACATCAATGCGTGCTGCTGCCGCTCGCGGGCTTGGCCGCGGTGGCCTTCTCGTTTCCGCTGGCCGGCGCCTTGGCTGGTGCGGCTTCCGGACCGCTCACCTGTTCGCCGGGTTGCGCGGTGTGCAGGCCTTCCACATAGCTGGCGACCGCGGCGATTTCGGCTGGGGTCAGGCGTTCGGCGATCGAGGGCATGATCTTCGCGTGCGGATCGCTGCCCCAGGAATTGTCGCCGTCGTGCCAGCCCTGCAATTGCTTCTGCACGTAATCGGCGTGCTGTCCGGCGAGTTGCGGATACACCGCGCCCGGATTGCCGTGGCCATCCGGGCCGTGGCAGGACATGCAGGCGGGTACCAGGCGTTCCGGATTGCCCTCGCGGAACAGCTTGCCGCCCGGACCGGCCAGTGCCTCGTCGGTCACGCCCGGCAGCGATTTCTGCGAAGCGAAATACGCACCGATGTCATGCATGTCCTGCGGCGACAGCGGCGCGGCCATGCCCTGCATGATCGCGTTGACCCGCGAGCCGCTTTTGAAGTTCATCAATTGGCGGACGATGTAGCTTTCGTTCTGTCCGGCGAGCTTGGGGTACTGCGCGTCGGACGAATTGCCGTCCATGCCGTGGCACGCGGCGCACGCACCGGCCCTGGTCTGACCGACCTTGGGATCGCCCGGCTTGGTCGGCACCGCTTCCAGTTTGGCGAGTTCCGCGGCAGCGCTCGCGTTGGCGGAAGTCGGCGCGGCAGTGCTGGAAGGCGCGGCCGGGCTGGCGGCGGTTGCGTTCATCGGCGTCTTCACGGGGCCGGCGGAAGGCGGATTCGCTTCACGCGGCGTCTTCGGCGCCAGCGCCTTCGAACTCGTGGTCCGGGAGGGAGTCTTCGAGGCCGGAGGATTCGCCACCATCTGCGCGGAGGCGACGCCACTTACAATCAGCACGGCGACCAAGGCAAGTGCTTGCCGGAAACTCATAACTTTCATCTCCCGGGAAATCGAATCGCTGAATAAGCTGCTGCGCTCGGCATCTTGCGCGCCGGCGGTGCTCGGAATGCTCATGTACTGACGTGTACACTCCGCTTCCTGCGCTCCGGCGACGCCTGCCTTCGCTCGCGACGCTTCTTCAGCGATTCGCGTCCGAGCGGCCATCGGGTTTGACGCAGCAGCAAACCGCGGGATTATCCCTGTCCCCCTGAACATGGTCAAACATGACTGACGATGCAAACCCGTTGGGCGGCGCGCGATTCCTGCTCGCCGCGCACGAAGCCCGGCAACTGCCGCAGGATGAAGGCAGCGAGGTCGCCTTCGCCGGCGTGTCCAATGCCGGCAAGTCCAGTGCGCTGAATGCGCTGGTCGGCCATGCGGCGCTCGCGCGCACCAGCAAGACTCCCGGGCGCACCCAGCAGATCGTCGTGTTCGAATTGCCGGACGGTTGTCGCCTGGTCGACCTGCCCGGCTATGGTTACGCCAAGGTGCCGGAAGCCATGCGCGAACACTGGCGCGTGGCGATCGACGCATACCTGCACAAGCGCAAATCCCTGCGCGGGCTGGTGCTGATCGCCGACGTGCGCCACGCGTTGAAGCCTTACGACCGGCAGATGCTGCGGTTCTGTGCGGATATCGGCCTGTCGTGCGTGCTGTTGTTGAGCAAGGCCGACAAGCTGTCGCGCGCGCAGGCGCTCACCGCGCAACGCAAGGTGGAGGAGGAGATGGCCAGGTCGGGATGGACTGCACGCTCGATCCTTTTTTCCGCCAACGCGAAGACGGGCGTGGAAGAAGCGCGCGCAGCGGTGATGGACATGCTTTTGTAGGGGCGGCCTGCGCGCGACCACGGAGCTCCCGGCCATGGATGGCATGCTTCATCGTCCGCAAGCCGGCTCTCTGCTTCGCAAAAATTTCAAGACCGGCCCGTTTGCAAATCAGGCGACGCGTCCCCATTCTGCGGCCATCATCAATAACGGAAGCGCGCATGTCAGGCCCCAGCCACGTCGAGAAGACCCCGATCGAGCATCGCGCGCAACTGGTGGACTATCTCGCCTCCGGCTCACGTCCCGCCGGGCAATGGCGCATCGGCACCGAACACGAGAAGTTCGTGTTCCGCACCGACGATCTGCGCCCGCCGACGTATGAGGGCGAACGCGGCATTCGCGCGTTGCTGGAAGGCATGGCGCATTGCGGATGGGAGCTGGTGCGCGAACACGACCTGCCGATCGCGCTCTCGCGCGGCATGGCGTCGGTGACGCTGGAGCCGGCCGGCCAGCTCGAACTGTCAGGCGCGCCGGTCGAAACCATCCACGACACCTGTTGCGAGGTGCAGGAACACCTGCGCGATGTGCACGAGACTGCGGGCCGGCTCGGCCTCGGCATTCTCGGCATGGGCTTCCAGCCCAAATGGAAGCGCGATGAGATGCCCTGGATGCCGAAGGGCCGCTACAAGATCATGCGCGAGTACATGCCCAAGGTCGGCTCGCTCGGCCTGGACATGATGACCCGCACCTGCACGGTGCAGGTCAATCTCGATTTCGCGTCGGAAGCGGACATGGTGAAGAAGTTCCGCGTCTCGCTGGCGCTGCAGCCGATCGCCACCGCGCTGTTCGCGGATTCGCCGTTCACCGAAGGCAGGCCCAACGGCTATCTTTCGTACCGCTCGCACATATGGACCGACACCGATCCGGACCGCACCGGCATGCTGGATTTCGTGTTCGAGGACGGCTTCGGTTTCGAGCGTTACACCGATTACCTGCTCGACGTGCCGATGTACTTCGTCTACCGCAAGGGCGAATACATCGATGCGGCCGGTTTGTCCTTCCGCGATTTCCTCGACGGCAAGCTCTCCGTGCTGCCGGGCGAGAAACCGACACTGCGCGACTGGTCGGACCACATGACCACCGCGTTTCCGGAAGTGCGGCTGAAGAAATACCTGGAGATGCGCGGCGCCGATGGCGGCCCGTGGAACCGGCTGTGCGCGCTGCCGGCGTTCTGGGTCGGCCTGCTCTACGACGATGCCGCGCTGGATGCCGCCTGGGATCTGGTGAAGGACTTCTCGATGGAAGAACGCCATGCCTTGCGCGATGGCGTGCCCAAGCACGCGCTGAAACTGCCCTTCCGCGGTGGCACCGTGCGCGAGCTCGCACTGGAGGCGCTGAAGATCGCCGGACAGGGCCTGCAGCGTCGCGCACACCGCAACGCCAATGGCGCGGACGAAACCATGTTCCTGCACCCGCTGATCGAATTCGCCGAGGCCAACCAGACCCCGGCCGAGCGCAAGCTGGAGCTGTTCCGCACCGAATGGAACGGCAGCGTGGATCCGGTGTTCAGGGAATTTGCGTACTGAAGCCGGACGCTCAACGCGCCGATTCGCGCGAGGTACGCAGCGCCTCGATCCGTTCGCGCACGCCGTCGGCATCGGTTTGCCAGTCGCAGTCGTCCATGTTGCCGAGGCGGGAGCGCGCACCGCGCATGCGACTTGCGACGCGCTTTTTCGCGGAGGCGTGGAACTCGACCGCACCGGTTGCATCACGGATCGCCGCGATGTTGTGCACATCGATACCGCCGCCCGGCATGACCGTGATGCGTCCGCGCGCCATTTCGATCAGGCGCCGGATCAACGGCGCACCGGCCAGTGCATTGTCGGCCTGGCCCGAAGTCAGCAGCCGGTCGCAGCCGAGTTCGATCACGGCTTCGAGCGTCGCGAACGGATCGCCGGTGAAATCGAAGGCGCGATGGAACGTCACCGACATGCCTTGCGCGGCGTGGATCAATGCGCGGCAGAGCGGCACGTCCACATCGCCGTCGGTATCCAGCCCACCGATCACCACGCCGGCGCAGCCCAGCCCCTTGCAGGTTTCGATGTCGCGCCGCATCACTTCGCGTTCGAGGTCGTCGTAGACGAAATCACCGGCGCGTGGCCGGATCAACACGAAAACCGGAGTGCGGAGGCGCTCGCAGGCAACGGCAATCGTTGCGTGCGAGGGCGTAAGTCCGCCGAGTTCCAGCGCGCTGCAAAGCTCCACGCGGGCCGCGCCGCCCGCCTCGGCTGCGAGTGCCGAGGCGACCGAATTGGCGGCGACTTCAAGTACGGGATCGCTCACGCCTTGAATACGCTGTCGGAAGGAATCAACGCACTCTGGTTCTGCGCATCGCACACGGCGTAGCTGAAACCGTGCTGGATCGCGTACCCGCCCACTTCGCCGTCCTTGTTCATCGCCAGGAACGCCACCTGCGTGCCGCGCGCCGTCGAGGGGTGCTTGTGCAACACGCGCAGCACCGCTTCCTTGCACGCTTCGGCGGGGCTGCGGCCCTGGCGCATCAATTCCACCACAAGGAAACTGCCTGCGTTACGGATCACTTCCTCGCCCATGCCGGTGGACGTGGCCGCGCCCACTTCGCCGTCCACGTACAGCCCTGCGCCGATGATCGGCGAATCGCCCACGCGGCCGCGCAGCTTCCATGCCGCGCCGCTGGTCGTGCACGCGCCGGCCAGCCTGCCGTGCGCATCCAGCGCGAGGATGCCGATGGTGTCGTGGTTGTCCTTGTTGACCGGCACGCCCGCACCGTAATCGCGCACCTCGCTGTTGATCTCCGGGTGGTAGTGCGATGTCTTCAGCCAATCCTTCCATGCTTTTTCTGCCGCCGGGGTCAGCAGGTTCCGCTTCTTGAATCCCTGTTCCAGCGCGAACTGCAGGGCGCCTTCGCCGACCAGCAGCACGTGCGGCGTGCGTTCCATCACCCGCCGCGCGACCGACACCGCATGCTCGATGTCCTCGAGGCAGGCGACGCCGCCGCAGTTGGCTTCCGCATCCATGATGCTGGCGTCCAGGGTGACATGGCCGTCGCGGTCGGGGTAACCGCCCAGCCCGACGCTATGGTTCCTGATGTCGGCCTCGGGCACGCGCGCGCCGGCCTCGACCGCATCGAGCGAATGGCCGCCCTTGGAGAGGATCGCCCACGCGGCATGATTGGCCGCGACACCGAAGTCCCAAGTGGAAACCACGCGGACGGTGTCTGCCGCCGCTGCAGCTTTTGCCGGACCGGCGGCATCTGCTGCGACAGGGGACAACGCTGCAGCCGCGGCGCCGAGTGCGGCGGTCCTGAGGAACTGGCGGCGGTTGGTCATGGCGATGCCCTCATCTCCGTGGCGCGGGTTGCGCCGGGTTGGCTGCGGATCATGCCATGTTCGCGCGCGAGACCAGGAAGCGGACGTGGGTATTCGATGAGCGTGGCGACCCGGGGCTCCGACAAAAGAAAAGGCCCGCCGAAGCGGGCCTTTTCTTTTGCATCCGATGGACAGGATCACTTTCCTTTCGGCGTCTCCAGCCCCCGGTCCTTCTTCATCGCGTCGATGTTGGGGTCGCGGCCGCGCCAGTCGCGATACATCTTGGCGAGGTCTTCGGTATTGCCGCGCGAGAGCACCATGTTGCGGAAGCGATCGCCATTCGCGCGGGTCAGTCCGCCATGCTCTTCGAACCAGGCGTAGGCATCGTCGGCCAGCATCATCGTCCAGTCGTAGGCGTAGTAGCCGGCCGCATAGCCGTTGCCCCAGATGTGCAGGAAGTAGCTGGAGCGGTAGCGCGGCGGCACGTAGCTGAGGTCAACGTGGTTGTCCTTGAGCGACTTCGCCTCGAACGCATCCACGTCGCTCACCTTCGGCGCGGAAGCCGGCAGCGTGTGCCATGACATGTCGAGCAGCGCGGCGGCGGTGGCCTCGGTCATGTCGTAGCCCTTGTTGAACAACTGCGACTTCTTGATCTTGTCCACCAGTTCCTTCGGCATCGGCTGGCCGGTCTTGTAGTTCTTCGCGTAATGCGCGAACACGGTCGGGTACAGCGCCCAGTGCTCGTTGAACTGCGAAGGGAATTCTACGAAGTCGCGCGCGGTCGCGGTGCCGGAGAGGCTCGGATATTCCTCGTCGGCGAACATGCCGTGCAGCGCGTGGCCGAACTCATGGAACATCGTCACCACGTCATCCCACGACAGCAGCGCGGGCTGGCCATCGGCGGGCTTGGTGAAATTGGCGACGTTGTAGATGACGGGCTTGAGACCCAGCAGCTTGGACTGCGTCACCAGGTTGTCCATCCACGCGCCGCCGGACTTGTTGTCGCGCTTGAAGTAGTCGCAATAGAACAGCGCAAGCGGCTTGCCGTCCTTGTCGAACACCTCGTACACCTGCACGTCCGGCTGCCACACCGGGATGTCGGTGCGTTTCTTGAACGTCAGCCCGTAGAGCTGGTTGGCGGCGTAGAACACGCCGTTCTGCAGCACGTTGTTCAACTCGAAGTACGGCTTGATCTGATCCTCGTCCAGGTTGTACTTCGCCTTGCGGACCTGCTCGGCGTACAGCTCCCAATCCCACGGCTCCAGCTTGAAGCTGGGCTGGTGCGCCTTGGCCTGGTCGGCGTCGATCGTCTTCTGGATGTCTGCGGCTTCCGCGTTGGCGCGCGCGGTTTCCGCGGGCACCAGCTTGTCGAGGAAGCTCATCACCGTGGCCGGTGTCTTGGCCATCTGGTCTTCCAGTTTCCAGGCCGCATAGGTGTCGTAGCCCAGCAGCTTGGCTTTCTGTGCGCGGATCCAGGCGATCTGGGTAATGGTGTCGCGGGTGTCGTTGGCGTCGCCCTTCTCCGCACGCGTCCAGGAGTTCTCGAACAACTGGTGGCGCGTTTCGCGGTCGGTGAGCGAAGCCAGCGCCGGCTGCTGGGTCGTGTTCTGCAGCGGGATCACCCATTTGCCTTCCAGCTTGCGATCGTTGGCCGCGGAGGCGGCCGCGTCAATCGCTGCATCCGACAAGCCGGCGAGCTTGCTCTTGTCACTGACGATCAGAGCGCCGGCCTTGGCCGCCGCCAGCAGCTTGTTGCCGAATTGCGTGGTGAGCGTGGATTCCTGCTCGTTCAGCTGCTTCAGCTTGGCCTTGTCGGCATCGGAAAGCTTGGCGCCGTTGTGCACGAATTCCTTGTAGTCGTACTCGAGCAGGCGCGCGGACTCCGGATCCAGCTTCAACGAATCGCGCTGGTTGTAGAGCGTCTGGATGCGCGCGAACAGTTTCGGGTTGAGATAGATCGCATCCTGGTGCGCGGAGAGTTTCGGCGCCTCGATTTCCTGCACCTTCTGCAGCGCGTCGTCGGTGTTGGCACCGGTCAGCAGGTTGAAGGTCTGCATGACGCGGGTGAGCATCTGCCCGCTCTTCTCCATCGCCGCGATGGTGTTGTCGAAAGTCGGTGGCGCGGGGTTGTCGGCGATCGCATCGATTTCCTTGATCTGCTGGCGCATGCCTTCCTCGATCGCCGGCTGGAAATCCGAATCCTTGATCTTGGTGAAATCCGGCGCTTCGAACGGCAAGGTGCTGGCGTTGTAGAACGGATTGCTCTTGATGTCGGCGTTCGTGCTCGCGCCGGCGGCCGCATTCGCCACCGCTGCGCTGGCGTTGTGCGCGGGTGCGCTGCTGCCGGCGGATACGGGCGTGGTGCCCATGTCGGAGTTCTGCGAACAGCCGCTCAGGCCGGCCGCGCCGGCGATGAGCACGCAACAGGCAAGCGCAAGCGGCTTGATGCGAAATGGAGACATGTTGGTTCCCTCATGTGAAGAACAAACGATGGAGCGGTGTGCGAAGCGAGTGAAGGAGCATCTTGGATGCGACGAATGCCGTCCACTGCGAAGAGCTCCGCCCGCGGGCGGCTCCTGCGTGGAATCAAGCGGTCCGGACGTCGCGCAATTTCCAATGATGGCCGACGAGCAGATCCAGTCGATGGCGCAGGACCGAGTGCGGCAGGGAAGTGACGACTTCCACGTCCGCGTGCAGGTCGTCCTGCTTGGCTGTGACGGTGGCATTCGGGTCCAATGGTGCCAGCGACTCGTCCACGTCCTCGGGCTCCGGTTGCCGCTCGCGCCAGCGCTGGAACAGCCCGCGTTCGCGCAGCGCGGATTGCAGCGCCTCGGCGAAGTTCTGCGGCGAGGAACCGTGGAAAGACAAATCCGGATCCGGTCCGCGGGCCTGGCCGAGATTGTCTACGGTGAGGTAATAGCGCTGTGCGTTGCTCATGCGTGCTCCATGCATTTGGAAGACTCGAGTGCCTGCAGGCAGAATCAAAACATCATGCCGCGATTGGGCGCCTGCCGCCAGCCGGCCGTGCCGCAAGTCATGGGCGGGCGCGTATGGCCCGCACCGCTCGTTCGAGCGCGCCGTCGCGTGCGGCCCGGGCCGGCTCGATTCCGTGCGGCAGCACGCCCAGGCATGGCGCGGGCAGCAATCGCCGGAGCGTTTCGAGATTGTCGTCGGCGCGTTCCATGGCCGGGTCCACGCGATTGCCGACCCAGCCGAGCAGTTCGCGACGGTCGGCTGCAATCGCCCGCGCGGACAATCGCGCGTGGTTGATGCAGCCCAGTCGCAGACCCACCACCAGGATCACCGGCAACTTCAACGCGCGCGGGATCGCGCCCGCATCCAGCGATTCCGACAGCGGCACCATCCAGCCGCCCACGCCTTCCACCACCACGCATTCGGCGTCCATGGCGATTTGCGCATACGCGGATTCAATTCGCGCGAGTCGAATGTCCACGCCTGCATCTGCCGCGGCCAGGTGCGGCGCAATCGCCGGCTCGAACGCATACGGGTTGCACGCGTCGTAAGCGGGCTGCGGATCGCTGGCCGCGATCAAGGTCAGCGCGTCTTCGTTGCGCAAACCTTGTGGCGTGCGCTCGCAGCCGCTCGCGACCGGCTTCATGCCGCTCGCGCGCAGGCCCGTCTGGCGCAGCGCGTGCAGCAGCGCGCACGAGACAAACGTCTTGCCGATGCCCGTATCGGTGCCCGCGATGAACACGCCGCTCATGCTTGATCCTTACCTGGCGGACAGCGGAGTATGCCGCGTGACGGCGCTAGAATGCGCGTTTCGCCCACTGGATCCCGTCATGTTCACCGCCGCCGCCATCACTGCCACCAGCAAGCCGGAGCTGTATGCCGAACTGGCGCAGCAGGCGCGTGGTTTGCTGCACGGCGAAGCCGACATGATCGCCAATGCCGCCAATTTCTCCGCGCTGGTGTACCACGCGTTGCCGGACATCAACTGGTGCGGCTTCTATCTCTACGACGGCAACGAACTGGTGGTCGGGCCGTTTCAGGGCAGGCCGGCCTGCGTGCGAATCGCGATCGGGCGTGGCGTGTGCGGCGCGGCCGCGGCTTCACGTGCGACGCAACTGGTGCGCGACGTCAACAAGCATCCGGACCACATCGCGTGCGACGCGGCCTCGCAATCGGAGATCGTGGTGCCGCTGGTTCGCGCCGACGGCTCGCTGCTGGGCGTGTGGGACGTGGACTCGCCGAAGATCGCGCGTTTCGACGAGGACGACCGGGCCGGAATGGAAGCGTTGTGCAAGGTGTTCATGGGCTCTTTGTAGGAGCGCGCCTGCGCGACAAGAGCGTCGTCCACAGCCAAGAACTTCACGGTCGCGCGCAGGCGCGCCCCACCAAAGCACGTCACCGAATCGCCGGCAACACATCCTCTGGCGCCTTCGCCACGCACCATATCTCGCCGTGCTCCGGCCGCATGAAGCCTTCATCGATCACTCGCTGCATGAACGCTTGCCAGGGCGTCCAGTAATCCAGCGTGTTGAGCAGCACGATCGGATTGGCGTAGAGGCCGAGCTGCTTCAGCGTGATCGCCTCGAACAGTTCCTCGAGCGTGCCGCAGCCACCGGGAAGCGCGACCACGGCGTCGGAATCGGTCAGCAGGCGATGCTTGCGCTCACGCATGTCCTCGACCAGTTCCAGTCGCGTGAGTCCCGGATGGCCCCATTCGCGATCCGCCATGAACTTCGGCAGTACGCCCAGCACCTCGCCGCCGTGCGACAACGCGCCGTCCGCGACCGCACCCATCGAGCCGGTCGAGCCGCCGCCGTACACGATCGTGCAGCGCGCGTCGGCCAGCAGTACGCCGAGCCTGTGTGCAGCCTCGCGGTACGCGGGATCGGTGCAATCGCTGGAAGCGGCGTAGATGCAGATGCGCACTGGCGAAAACCCCCGAATCGAACGAGGATTATGCCGGCATTCGCGCGTGGGCGGCCACGAAGACAAAAGGAGCATGCATGCTGAGTCTCTGGGAAGTCGCGGCGCGCTTGGGGCTGGCAGCCTTGCTGGGCGCGGTGATCGGCGCCAACCGGGAGCGCCGCGAATGGGCGGCGGGGCTGCGCACGCACATGCTGGTGTGCGTGGGCGCGGCGCTGGCGATCATCGTCTCCGCATTCGGCTTCGCCGACGTCCTCGGGCAGAGCCACGTGACCCTCGACCCCTCGCGCATCGCCGCGCAGGTCGTCAGCGGCATCGGTTTTCTCGGCGCCGGCACGATCCTGTTCGTCCAGCGCGAGCAGGTGGTGCGCGGCCTCACCACGGCTGCGGGATTGTGGGCCGTGGCCTCGATCGGCCTGGCGGCGGGAAGTGGCATGTACGTGGCCGCGGCGATCGCAACCGCGATCATCTGGGCCATCCTTGCCGTGGTGAAGCCGCTCGAGCGGCGCATGTTCCTGCGCAAGCGGATGCATCCGCGCGTATCGCTATGGCTGCAGGGCGAGGGCGCGATGGCGCAGGTCGAAACGATCCTGCGCGAGCACCGGCTGCCGCTGTTCAAGTTCGTCCTGCACCGCGATCTGGAAGGTGCGGACGAGTTGTCGGTCATCTTCGAGCACAGCGTCAGCGCCGACCGGCTCGCGAGCTTCGTGGACGCGGTGCGTGCCACCGGCAAGGTGGATGCCCAGCGGATAGATGTTGTTCCGCGCGGGTGACGAACGGTAAAAAAACGCCGGCACATGGCCGGCGTTTTTGCGCCTGACGATGAAGGAGTTCACCGCTTCATCGAATTGAAGAACTCATCGTTGGTCTTGGTGTTCTTCATCTTGTCGAGCATGAACTCGATCGCGGCCAGCTCGTCCATCGGGTGCAGCAGCTTGCGCAGGATCCAGATCTTGGCCAGCAGGTCCGGCGCGATCAGCAGTTCCTCGCGGCGGGTGCCCGAGCGGTTGATGTTGATGGCGGGGTACACGCGTTTCTCGGAGATGCGGCGGTCCAGGTGCACCTCCATGTTGCCGGTGCCCTTGAACTCCTCGTAGATCACCTCGTCCATCTTGCTGCCGGTATCGATCAGCGCTGTGGCAAGGATGGTCAGCGAGCCGCCTTCCTCGACGTTGCGTGCGGCGCCGAAGAAACGCTTCGGGCGTTGCAGCGCGTTGGCGTCCACGCCGCCGGTCAGCACCTTGCCGGATGACGGCACCACGGTGTTGTAGGCGCGCGCCAGGCGCGTGATGGAGTCGAGCAGGATCACCACGTCGCGCTTGTGTTCGACCAGCCGCTTGGCGCGCTCGATCACCATCTCCGCGACCTGCACGTGGCGGACGGCGGGTTCGTCGAAGGTGGAAGAAACCACTTCCGCCTTGACGCTGCGCTGCATCTCGGTCACTTCTTCCGGGCGCTCGTCGATCAGCAGGATGATCAGGTGCACGTCCGGATGGTTGTGCACGATCGCCTGCGCGACGTTCTGCAGCATCATGGTCTTGCCGGCTTTCGGCTGCGAGACGATCAGGCCGCGCTGGCCGCGTCCCACTGGTGCGATCAGGTCGCGGATGCGGCCGGTGATGTCTTCACTCGAGCCGTTACCGCGCTCCAGATGAAAGGCCTTGCGCGGGAACAGCGGGGTGAGGTTCTCGAACAGCAGCTTGTTCTTGGTCGCTTCCGGCGGATCGCCGTTGATCTCGTCCACCTTCAGCAGCGCGAAATAGCGCTCGCCATCCTTCGGATGACGCACGCGGCCGGTGATGTAGTCGCCGGTGCGCAGGTTGAAGCGGCGGATCTGCGAGGGCGACACGTAGATGTCGTCCGGACCGGCCAGGTACGACTCGTCGGCCGAGCGCAGGAAGCCGAAACCGTCCTGAAGGATTTCCAGCACGCCTTCGGCCCAGATGCCGCCGCCGCTGCGCGCATGCGCCTTCAGAATGTTGAAGATCACATCCTGCTTGCGCGCGCGGGCGACGCCTTCCTGGATGCCGAGCTCATCGGCCAGCGCCAGCAGTTGCGGCGCATTCTTGCGTTTGAGCTCGGTGAGGTTGATCAGCCGGTTGGGATCACCGGCATCGCCTTCGTCGCCGGTGTCTTGCGGCAACCCATTGCCGCCGCCCTGGCTGCCGCCGCGCTGGCCACCGCCGCCGCCACGGTCGTGGCGACCGCGCCGCCGCCGGCCGCGTTCGGGACGTCCGCCGCCATTTTCGCGCGAGGACTGGCTTTCGCCGCCGTTGCGCTCGGCTTGCGGTGTGTTGTTGGTTTCGGGTGCGGACGCGCGCGCGTCATCGCTCACTTGGGAGGGGTTTTCGGTATCGGACACGGGTCTCGCCTCAGGGGCGCCGTTGGAAAGCGGAGGGATGGGATTCGCGTGCGGGCGCCAAGCCCGCGAACCTTCAGAACTGCAAAATAAGGAGGTCCCTTGACGCGAGGGTCGGGCGCGAACGGCGCTGCCGACCGGATCAATCTAGCATTGCAGCGAGGGTTGCGACAAGTCGTGGCGTTGCAAGGCCGCGAACTGGCGCATCCCGCTTCCGGGTGAAACAGGGCGGGATTGCCCCGGATCAAGTCCGGACAATCCCGCCTTGTACGTTCAGATGGTTTTTTCGATCAACTGGGTCAGCTGGCCCTTGCTCACTGCGCCGATCTGGGTGGCCTCGACCTTGCCGCCCTTGAAGATCATCAGGGTCGGAATGCCGCGGATGCCGTAGGCGCGTGGGGTGCGCTGATTCTCGTCGGTGTTGACCTTGGCAATCTTCAGCTTGCCCTGGTAGGACTGCGCGATGTCGTCCAGCAGCGGCGCGATCGCCTTGCACGGCCCGCACCATTCGGCCCAGAAGTCCACCAGCACCGGCGTGTCGGATTGCAGCACCTGGGTTTCGAAATCGTCGTCGCTGACGTGGGTGACGTATTCGCTCATGGGGAAATCCTGTGGCTAGCGGAATCGGAAGATGGGGGCGGGGCGGACGATTGCAACCGGCATTCCGGCGCGGCTGGCGCGGTTGCGCTACACTTTCGCAGTTAACCCTCGCGGAAACCGCTTGCGGCGCCCGCGCGGCGTCCGCACTCGAGGCGGTATTCCATCCCAACCGCGCCGGATGTTCAAGCTGGTGCGATCGTCCTTGGTCGCGAAGATCAGAAAGCGCTCGTCCCGACCGCATTCTCCAGGTCAAGCGATCAACCGACTTCAGCATGTTTGCGATCATCCATGATCGCGAGAATCAAAAAGTGGCCGTCCATGGCCACACTTTTCACGGAAGCCCATGGCAGAACACGTTCTCACCGACACCTTCTTCGAACAATTCGACCTGCACCCGCTGCTGGCGCAAGGCATCGCGGAGAGCGGATTCGTGCGCTGCACGCCGATCCAGGCGTTGACCCTGCCGGTCGCCCTGGAAGGCCGCGACGTTGCCGGCCAGGCACAGACCGGCACCGGCAAGACCTGCGCGTTCCTGGTCGCGGTACTCAATCGCCTGTTGACGCACCCGGCCACGTCGGAGCGGCGCGGCAACGATCCACGCGCCGTGATCATCGCGCCGACGCGCGAGCTGGCGATGCAGATCGACAAGGACGCGCGCGCAATCGGCCGCCACACCGGGCTGCGCTTCGCTTTGATCTATGGCGGCGTGGATTACGACAAGCAACGCCAGCAATTGCATGACGGTTGCGACGTGATCATCGCCACGCCGGGTCGCCTGATCGATTACTTCAAGCAGCACGTCTTCAGCTTCGCCGCGGTGGAATCGTTCGTGATCGACGAGGCCGACCGCATGTTCGACCTCGGCTTCATCAAGGACGTGCGTTACCTGATGCGCAAGCTGCCGCCGCGCGAGCAGCGCCAAGGCCTGCTGTTCTCGGCCACGCTCAGCTATCGCGTGCTGGAACTCGCCTACGAGCACATGAACCAGCCGCAGAAGCTGACGGTGGAAACCGAGCGCGTAACCGCCGATCGCGTGCGCCAGCAGGTGTTCTTCCCGGCCAAGGAAGAGAAGATGCCGCTGCTGCTCAACCTGCTGGAGCGCACCGATCCGCAGCGCTCGATCGTGTTCGTCAATACAAAGGCCGCCGCCGAGCGCGTGACGCAACGGCTGTCGCGGCAGGGTTACGTGGTCGGCGCGCTTTCGGGCGACGTGCCGCAGAAGAAGAGGCAAAGATTGCTCGAACGTTTCCAGAAGGGCGAAGTGCAACTGCTGGTGGCAACCGACGTCGCCGCGCGCGGCCTGCACATTCCCGACGTCAGCCACGTGTTCAATTACGACCTGCCGCAGGACGGCGAGGATTACGTGCACCGCATCGGCCGTACCGCGCGGCTGGGCGCGGAGGGCGACGCGATCAGTTTCGCCTGCGACCTGTACGCGATGTCGCTGCCGGACATCGAGCAATACATCGGACAGAAGATTCCGGTGCAGGCCATCGGTGCGGATTTGCTGACCGTGCCCAAGCCGCGTGCTAACGCGCGGCAAGCTGCGCATGAGGACGAGGATATGGGCGAGGACTCTGAATCCGCCGAAGCCGCCGAACAGGTTTCCGCGCCGGCGTCCAGGTCCGATGGCGAACGCGGCCCGCGCAAGCGCCGCCGCCGGCGCCGCAAACCGGTGGGGCATTCGACCCCGGCACCGAACGCGTGATTAATTCGAGCGGCATTCTTCATCTGTCGTCATCCCGGGTTCCACCTACGGCGGCCCCGGAATGACGAGTTGTTGTTAGCTCCTCCTGATTCCGGCCTTCGCCGGGGCGACGGCAAAGTTGGTACGCTTCGCTCGTCCCCGCTATGCGTTCTCCGCCACTCGTTCGTGATCCGTTTCGATTCCGTCAGCAAGCGCTACGCGAACGGCCATGCCGCGCTGGAAACGCTGTCCTTCCATGTGGGCGCGGGCGAAATGGTGTTCGTGACCGGACATTCGGGCGCCGGCAAAAGCACGCTGTTGAAACTGATCGCCTTGATCGAGCGCCCCAGTGGCGGCACCCTCCACGTCGCCGACAGCAATCTAGCGAAAGTGCGTGGCCGCAGGATCGCGCGGTTGCGCCGGGGCATCGGCATGGTTTTCCAGGACCATCGCCTGCTGATGGATCGCAGCGTGGGCGAGAATGTCGCATTGCCGCTGATCATCGCCGGCATGCCGGCGGACGAACGCGCGCGCCGCGTGCGGGCGGCGCTGGACAAGGTCGGTCTGCTCGCCCACGAGAAACAGCCGCCCGTGACGCTCTCCACCGGTGAGCAGCAGCGCGTGGGCATTGCGCGCGCGATCGTGGCCAAGCCGGCGTTGATCATCGCCGACGAACCGACCGGCAACCTCGATCCGCAGTTGTCGTGGGAGATCATGCAGTTGTTCGCGCAATTCCGCGAGGTCGGCACCACCGTGCTGATCGCCAGCCACGACTTGCCGCTGCTGAAACGCATGAAGCAGCGCACGCTGGTGCTGGACCACGGCAAGCTGGTCGCCGACGTCCCGGCAGCGGAGATCGCATGAACGCGGTGGCGAAATCCACACCGCTCGCGCGGGAGCGCAGGCGCTCCCGCATCGCGGTCTGGCGCGAGCAGCACGCATGGGCATGCGCGTCGAGCCTACGCGCGCTCGGCACACGGCGGCTCGGCACCACGCTCACCGTGCTGGTGATGGGTTTCGCGTTGGCATTGCCTCTCGCTTTCTACCTGTTGCTCGCCAACGTGCAGCGGCTGTCCAGTGCGGTAGGCGAGTCGCAGGCGATCAGCGTGTTCCTCCAACCGTCCGCCAATACTGCGATGGCCGATGCGCTCGCGAAGCAGTTGCGCGCGCGGGCGGATGTTGCCGACGTGTCAGTAAAGACGCCACAGCAGGGGTTGGCGGAACTCGCATCAGTACAGGGCTTCGGCGAGGCGCTGCATGCTCTGCCGGACAACCCGCTGCCGTTCGTGCTGCTGGTGCAACCGCGCGATCTCGATCGCGCGCAGACGGATGCGCTCGCTGCGGACTTGCGCGGGTTGCCGCACGTGGACGCGGTGCAGGACAACGGCGCCTGGCGCGCGCGGCTGGATGCATTCATCGCGCTCGGCCAGCGCATCACCGGCTTGCTTGCCGCATTGCTTGCGTTGGCGGCCGTCGGCGTGGTCGGCAATACCGTGCGCCTGGACATCCGCTCGCGTTCGGAAGAAATCATCGTGCAGCGGTTGGTCGGTGCGAGCGCCGGTTTCGTGCGCCGCCCGTACCTTTATGAGGGCGCGTGGTATGGCGGGCTGGCCGGCGTAATCGCGGTGCTGCTTGTGGCCTTGCTGGAGTGGGGTCTTGCCGCGCCCGTCCACGCGCTGGCGACGAGCTACGCGGGGCAACTGGCGTTCGGCGGACTGCCAGTCGGACTCTTGATGCTGGTACCGTTGATGGCTGCCCTGCTGGGCTGGCTAGGCGCGTTTCTTGCGAGCACCCGGCATCTCGCCGGAGCCCAACCGCATTGATGCCATGACCAATATCACCCGCCACATTTCCAGCGACAACCCGCGTGTGATGGTGGTGGACGGCTCCAAGGTCGCCCGCAAGCTGATTGCGCAAGTGCTGGAAAAGGAGCTGCAGGGGGTCACCGTGATCGCCTGCGAAAGCGGGGCGGATGCCCAGCGCGAACTGCAGGCCGGCGTGATCGATCTGATCACCACCGCCCTGCGTCTGCCCGACATGGATGGCATGGAGCTGGCGCACTACGTGCGCGAGCATGCGCCGCAGGCCTACATTCCGATCGTGGCGGTGTCGGGCGACGTCCAGGAGCGGCTGGTGCGCCGTGAGCTGGGCGACGAGATCACCGATTATTTCGACAAGGCCCAGGGCTTCGGCGCACTGGCAGAGTTCATCCGCGGCTACGTGCGTCCTGAGCAACACGCCTCCGGCGAGGTGCTGTATGTAGAAGACAGCCGCGTGGTCGCGCTGGCCACGCGTCGAATGCTGGAGAAGTACGGGCTCAACGTGACGCACGTGATCAGCGCGGAGGATGCGGTGTCGCTGCTGGAAACCGCGCGTGCGGAGGGCCGCGTGGGCACTGACCTGGTGCTCACCGACGTGAACCTGAAAGGCGAGTTGTCAGGCGGCGACCTGCTCTCGCGCATCCGCGAGAATTACGGCTACGGCAAGGGCAGGTTGCCGGTGCTGGTGATGACGGGCGACGACAATCCCAAGAATCAGGCACAGTTGCTGAAGGCTGGCGCCAACGACCTGGTGCAGAAGCCGATCGAGGAGCGCCTGCTGGTCACGAAATTGTTGTTCCAGTTGCGCGTGGCGCAGCGTTCGCACGCGCAGACCGCATGACCTCGCAATCGGGCGATCCGATGCTTGATCAGGGCGAAATCGCGACCGATGCACGGCTGAAACTGGAGCCGTCGTGGAAAGCGCGCGTCGGCGATCATTTTGAACAGCCGGAGATGCTCGCGCTGCGCGAATTCCTGCTCGAAGAGAAGCGTGCGGGCAAACGCATCTATCCGCCAGGCCCGCGCATCTTCACCGCGCTGAACAGCACGCCATTCGATCGGGTGAAGGTGGTGATCCTGGGACAGGACCCGTACCACGGACCCGACCAGGCGCACGGCCTGTGTTTTTCGGTGCTGCCTGGCGTGCCGCCACCGCCGTCGCTGGTCAACATCTTCACGGAGATCGAGCGCGATCTCGGGATTCCCCGTCCCGACCACGGCTGCCTGATCCCGTGGGCGCAACGTGGGGTGCTGCTGCTCAATGCCGTGTTGACCGTGGAAGAGAGCCGGCCCGGTTCGCACCAGGGCAAGGGCTGGGAAGGGTTCACCGACCGCGTGATTGATGTGTTGAACCGCGAACGTGAAGGCCTTGTATTCCTGCTCTGGGGATCCTATGCACAGGCCAAGGGCAGACTGATCGACCGGCGTCGTCATCACGTTTTGCAGGCGCCACACCCGTCACCCTTGTCGGCGCATCGCGGGTTCATCGGCTGCGGGCATTTCTCGGCAGCCAATGCCTGGCTGGAGCGGCAAGGGCAGGTGCCGGTGGATTGGGCCTTGCCCCGCAGGGCGGATCTGGCGCTGTAGCTTCGCTTCGCCATTGCAATTCCTGTACGGGCGGGTATAATTATTCGCCTGAGTGGCAGGCGGCGAGCTGATGAACCGCCGGCCGGTTTGGCACTCCAATGACGGAATGCCAAACTAACGAGTTCCGGAGGGAATACCGAATGACCGAAGCCTTGGTGACCAGCAATCTGCCGATTCCCACCGCGGCCGGCAGCCTCGACGCCTACATCGGTGCCGTGCACCGCATTCCGGTGCTCACGGCCGAGCAGGAACACGAACTGGCCGTGCGCTACCGCGACGAGGAGGATCTCGACGCAGCGCGCGAGCTGGTGATGTCGCACCTGCGTTTCGTGGTGCACGTCGCGCGCGGCTACAACGGGTACGGCCTGCAACTGGGCGACCTGATCCAGGAAGGCAACATCGGCCTGATGAAGGCCGTCAAGCGTTTCGACCCTGACCAGGGCGTGCGCCTGGTCAGCTTTGCCGTGCACTGGATCCGTGCCGAGATGCACGAATTCATCCTGCGCAACTGGCGCATCGTCAAGGTGGCCACCACCAAGGCGCAGCGCAAGCTGTTCTTCAACCTGCGCAAGTCCAAGAAGCGGTTGGGCTGGTTGAACGCCGAGGAAGTGCGTGCGGTCGCCAAGGATTTGGGCGTACCCGAAACCACCGTGCGCGAAATGGAATCGCGGCTGTCCGGGCGCGACGTCGGTTTCGATGCGCCGGCGGACGAGGACGACGAGCACGCGCCGCCCGCGCCGGTGATGTACCTGGAAGACCACGGCGCCGACCCGTATCTGTCGGTCGCCGAAGCCGACGAGGAAGCCGACCAGCTCGACACCCTGCAGCACGCGCTGGGCAAGCTGGACGAGCGCACCCAGGACATCATCCGCCGCCGCTGGCTGGCCGAGGACAAGGCGACGCTGCAGGAGCTGGCCGATGATTACGGCGTCTCCGCCGAGCGCATCCGCCAGCTCGAATCGAACGCGATGAAGAAGATGCGGATGGTGTTCGAAGCGTAAGTTCGAAGCGGGAATAGAGAGTTCAAAGAGCCGCAGAGATGCGGCTCTTTGTTTTTCGCCCTCTTTCCGCTCCGACCTTCGATTCGTCAATAAACATCCACCGGATCCACGTCCAGCGACCAGCGCAGATCCCGCGGTTGCGGCAGTTCGTAAAGCTGCGGCCACCATGTCGAGAGCGCATGCCGCAGCGGCGCGCGTTGCGGGGATTCCAGCAGCAGCTGCGCGCGGTGGCGTCCAGCGCGCAGAGGCATGGGTGCGGGCAGCGGGCCATTGATCTGCACCGACTCGCCGGCGGGAAACGCAGCTACCGCAGCTTCGAGGAATCCGTCCAGCGCGGATCGATTGCTCGTCTCGGCGCGCAGCAGCGCCATGTGAGCGTGCGGCGGCAGGCCGGAAGCGCGACGCTCGCCGAGTTGTTGCGCGGCCGCAGCCGGATAGCCGCCGCGCAGCAGCGTGGTAAGCAGCGGGTGCCCGGGTTCGTGCGTCTGCAGCCAGACTTCGCCGGGCTTGTCGGCGCGCCCTGCGCGGCCGGCGACCTGCACGATCAGCTGCGCGAGTTTCTCGCCGGCGTGGAAATCCACGCTGTGCAGGCCTTCGTCCACCCCGACGATCGCGACCATGGTGAGATTCGGCAGGTCGTGGCCTTTCGCCAGCATCTGCGTGCCGACCACGATGGCGGGCTTTCCATCGGCGAGTTGGTCGAGCAGTTTTTCGAACGAGTCACGCCGGCGCGTGCTCTCGCGATCCACACGCAGCACCGGAATCTCCGGATAGCGTGCACGCAGCGCTTCTTCCAGGCGTTCGGTGCCGTGGCCCTGCGGCGTCAGGGCCTGCGTGCCGCAATTCGGACACTGCCGTGGCCAGGCCTGCGTGTAACCGCAGTGGTGGCAGACCAGCCGCTCGCGGCCGCGATGTACCGTGAGCGGACGTTCGCACCGGGGGCATGCCGCGTGCCAGCCGCAGGCATGGCAGAGCAGCACCGGTGCGTAACCGCGACGGTTCCTGAAAACCAGCGCCTGCTCGCCGCGCGCCATGCACGCATCCAGTGCTTCCAGCAGCGCGGGCGACAGGCCGTGCTGCATCTTCAGGCCGCGCAGATCCAGCACGTGTACGGGCGATGCGGGTCGCGCGTGCACGCGTGCGCGCAGTGCAATCCGCGTATAGCGACCCGCTTCGACATTCGCCAGCGATTCCAGCGAAGGCGTGGCGCTGCCCAGCGCGATCGTAATCTCCAGCGCCTGCGCGCGCATCAGTGCGAAATCGCGCGCGTGGTAACGAAATCCGCCTTCCTGCTGCTTGTAGGAGCTGTCGTGCTCCTCGTCCACCACGATCAGCCCCGGCTTGGCCAGTGGTGCGAACGCGGCCGAGCGCGTTCCGAGCACGATCGCGGCCTCGCCGTTCAGCGCGGCAAGCCAAGCGCGTGCGCGATCGCCTTCGGCGAGATTGGAATGCAGCAGCGCGATCGGCGCATCGAAGCGCGCGCGCAGCCGACGCAGCATCTGCGGCACCAGCCCGATCTCCGGTACCAGCACCAGGCTTTGTTGGCCTTCGCGCAGCGTGCGCTCGATCAGCTCGAGATAGATTTCCGTCTTGCCGCTGCCGGTCACGCCTTCCAGCAGCCACGCGCGGAAGCCGGGCTCCGCCGCAAGCATGCGTTCGGTCGCAGCGCACTGTTCTTCGGTCAACGCATGAATGCGCGGCTTCGCTCGCCATGCATTCGACATGGGCAGCGCCACGCATTCGATCAACCCCGCTTCGCCAAGCCGCCGCGCTGCAGCACGCCAGCCGGGCAACAGCGCATCCAGATCGCCGGCGCGTTGCGGCGCTTCGGCGAGAATTCCCAGCAACCGTGCGGACGAGCCGCGCCGGCTCTGCGCGTCTAGCGCGCTGCGACCTGCGGGCGTGAGTCGCCAGGCATCGTCTTCGTTGCGCGGCGGCGACCTGTCTTCGCGCAGCCACGAAGGCAGCGCGCCGAACAGCACTTCGCCAACGGCGCCGCACCAGTAGTCGCTCGCGCGCAGCAGGTTCGCCAGCAGTTCGGAGGTGAAGACCGGTATGTCATCCAGCACGCGCAGCGCGGGCCTCAGTTGTTCGTGCGGAATATCGGATGTGGAAACATGCGTGACCACGATGCCGACGCGGCGTGCGCGGCCGAATGGAACCTCGATGCGCGAGCCGGGCAGTGGCAGCGGATGATCGTCGGGCGGCAGGTAGTCGAACGATCGCGGCAGTGGTGCAGCCAGCGCGACGCGCAGCAACGTATTCACGTTCGCGCTCCGCGAGAGCCCGATCCGGAGTTGCACGCGATTGTTGCCGGGGTAAGTAACAAGGCGATGCAAGTTGCGGGTAGCGTAAGGATTTCACCCTTATCCACAATGCGTGTGGATAACGTTGTGGAAGGCTGCGGGAACAGCGCGTCCGAGGGGGCATTCCCGCGTGCTGCGCGACGCGCTGGCGAAAGTTTGACCAACTCGAAATTGCATTTGCGCATCAGCCACTTGGAAATTCGCGATTGCGTTGCCGCGCCATCCGCGCCGGCTTCCGGGCAGGCTGCTCCTACGCCGCTTTGATGCTGTGCACAACGCCAGGCCACATCGGGAAAAAAATTCATCCCGGCGCCTTCAGCAGGCCGCGGCGGATGTGATGCCGATCACCAAACGTGCGTAGCAGGCAGGCTTGGCGCGTACTGAGCTTGTGCCCGCGCGGACAGGCTTCCAGTGCGGTCCTCTGTCCGGTTCGAGGAGGTGCGCGATCATGCCTGCGCCAGGCTCAACAGGAACGCGACGCTGATCGAAAACGAGAGCAGCACGGTGTAGCAGATGCCCACGCACCAGTACTTGATCGTGGTGAAGAACCAGCCCTGTCCATATACGCGCTTCTGCATCAGCCACAGATACACGAACAGCCAGATCCACGCCGCCGCGATCCCAAGCCCGAGCGGCACGCTCAGCCATGCGGTAGGCGCGATCGCTTTCAACGTGCCGAGCGCGAACAGCACCAGGATCGAGAGAAAGATGAATGCGTGGCTGTGCAGCGCCACGATCAGGTGTTCCATGTAGAGGCGCCGCTTGAAGATGTAGAACACCTTCAGGATCAGCGCGAACAGCGGCAACAGCACGAACATGGTTTGCGGCAACACCGAGAGGGCGCCGACCACCAGCCGTTGCACGGCCGCGCGGCGTGCTTCCGGCGTGCCATGCCGCATCGCGGTGATGTTGTCGTGCATGCGTTGGCCTGCGCGATTCAACCAGTCGTTGGCGAACCCCGGCAGCCAGCTCACGTGGAGCCGGTCGCGATTCAAATCCCAGGTGTCGTCGTCGAGCAGGTTCACGTCGGTTTCGTGTCGACTGCCTGTGGTCGCGGTGCCCTTGCCGGGGGCGTTTGGAGGGGCGCTGCTGCCGGCGGCCGGTATCGGCGCGCTGGCTGCCGCGGCCGGCCTGGCGACCCGTTGCAGCTCGGCGTTGCGCTGCTCGGCATCGCGCTTCGCCTTGTCGCGCGCCATTTCCAGGCTGTTGCGCGCGATCGCCGGCAGGTACGGATTGGCCAGATCGGCATTGATCTTGTCCAGAGCCTGCTTTTCCTGCGCGATTACCTGCGCCCGGGTTTGCGCCTGCTGGAATGTATTCGTACCTTTCTTGCCGTCGAAATGCACCCAGGCACCGTCGTCCACCGCAAGCTGCATCACGAAGAACGCAAGCAGGGCCAGGAAGAACATCAGCCGGAACGGCGTGACATAGCGCATGCGACGGCCGGCGAAGTACTCGCGCGTGAGGAACCCCGGCTTGAGATACAGCGCCGGCAGGGTGCGGATCACGCGTGAATCGATGTTGAGCACCGTATCGAACACGTCGCCCAGCACGCCGGAGAGATGTCGGATCAAACCCTTTACCGGCTGCCCGCAGGCGTAGCAATACTCGCCATACAACGGCGCGCCGCAGTTGGCGCAGACCTGACCCGGAACGGGCGGGGTAACGGTTTCCGGTTTGGTTACCATGCCGTGCCTGACCTGATGGATTCCGATGCGCATTCTAGCCATTGACCGCCCGCGTTACGCGCGCGAAACCCGTGCCACCGTGAAACTCGCGCTCCCGCTGATCGCCGGACAACTTTCCTCGATCGGCATGAACGCCGTGGACGTGGTGCTGGCCGGACACTACAACGCGCACACGCTGGCCTCGGTCGCGGTTGGTGCCAACGTGTGGCTGCTGGCGCTGGTCTGTGCGATCGGCGTGATGATGGCGCTGCCGCCCTCGGTCGCGCACCTGGACGGCGCCGGTGCGAAGCACGAGATCGGTCCGCTGTTTCGGCAGGCGCTGATGCTGGCCGCGGCGCTCGGCGTGCTGCTGTGGTTCGGCGTACGCCATGCAGGACCGCTGCTGCATCTGCTCGGCGTGGATCCTGAATTGCTGCCGGACGTGCAGGCGTTCCTGCACGCCTTGAGTTGGGGCGCCCCGGCGGTGTGTTTCTATTTCAGCCTGCGTGGGTTGTCGGAAGGCATGAGTTGGACGCGGCCCACCATGTTCTTCGGCTTCACAGGACTGTGCGCGCTGGCGCCATTGGGTTATGTGCTGATCTACGGCAAGTTTGGACTGCCCGCGCTCGGCGCGCAGGGCAGCGGTATCGCCAACGCGATCGTGCTGTGGCTGCAGGTCGCGGCGTTCGCGACCTACGTACGGTTGTCGCCGCGTTATCGCGAATTGCATCTGTTCGCGCGTTTCGAACGTCCCGACCTGCGCGCGATCGCAGGCCTGCTGCACATCGGCGTGCCGATGGGCGTGACGCTGCTGATGGAAGCGGGCATGTTCTCCATCGCAGCACTGCTGATCAGTCGCTTCGGTACGGTTGCCGCGGCCGCGCATCAGATTGCGATCAACTTCGCCTCGATCACCTTCATGGTGCCGCTGGGGCTTGCGCTCGCGATTACCGTGCGCGTGGGCAATGCGGTGGGCCGCAACGATCCGGTTGGCGTGCGCTATGCCGGGTTCAGCGGCATCGCGCTCACGCTGGTGACGCAGTGCGTGGCGTCGGGTTTGATGCTCGGCTTGCCGCACTGGATTGCGCGCGCCTACGCCGACGCCCCCGCAGTGGTGACGCTCGCCGCGCATTTATTGATGCTCGCCGGGGCATTCCAGTTTGCCGACGGCATCCAGGTCGCGTCCAATGGCGCGCTGCGTGGATTGAAGGACACCCGCGTACCGATGTTCATCACGGTGCTCGCGTACTGGGGCATCGGCATGCCGATTGGCTATGTACTCGCGTTCCATGCCGGCTGGCGCACGCCCGGCATGTGGATCGGTCTCAGTGCAGGCCTGTATGCCGCGGCGGTGTTGCTGGGCGCACGTTTCGCGAGGCTCGCAAGCAAGGAGAACTGGAAGCGCGCGCACGCCGGAGCCCCGGCCTCCTGATCGTGACGGATTCCGCGCACTCCGCTACGCTGATCGTTCGCAACGAGGATCGGAAGCATGAGCACGCAACCCACCGGCGGATTCTGGAGCGGACTGCGCACCATCGGCCGCGCCATCAACATCGTGCGGCTGGTGATCATCAACGTGATCTTCTTCTTCATCCTCGCGCTGATCGCGGCCGCGCTGAACCGCAGTGCGCCCAGGGTGGATGCAAGGAGTGCGCTGCTGCTGAAGCCCGACGGGCAACTTGTGGAGCAATACAGCATCGATCCGGTCAGCCGCGCGCTCGCGCGCATGTCCGGCGAGCAGACCGGGCAGGTGCAGGTGCGCGATCTCGTGCGCGCGATCGATGCCGCGGCCAGGGACGACCGCATCCAGCGCATCCTGCTGCAACCGGATCGCCTGCAACCCGGTGGCTTCGGCGCGCTGGAGGAAGTCGGGGCGGCGCTGGATCGCTTCCGCGCGTCCGGCAAACAGGTATTCGTGTGGAGCGCCGGCATGGACCAGGGGCAGTATCTGCTGGCCGCGCACGCGAACAAGATCCTGCTCGACCCGCAGGGTGCGCTGATGATCACGGGTCTGGCCAACTACCGCAGCTACTACAAGGACCTGCTGGACAAGCTCGGCGTGGATGCGCACCTGTTCCGCGTGGGCGAATTCAAGTCCGCCGCCGAACCTTTCATCCTCGATGCGCCGTCGCCCGCATCGCTGGAAGCCGACAAGTACTGGCTGGGCGGTTTGTGGGACACGTGGCTGAGCGAAGTCGGCAAGCTGCGCGGCATTGATCCGAACGTGCTGCGCGACGACGTCGACAATTACCCGCAGGAAATCCAGGCCGCCAATGGCGATGCCGCGCAGCTCGCGCTGAAGCTGCATCTGGTGGATGGCCTCGCCACGCGCGAGCAGATCGTCAAGCTGATGCAGAAGCTCGGTGCGCCCGCCAACAACGGCACCGGCTTCCGCGGCGTGGACATGGACGGCTATCTCGCGCAGATGGGTCCGGACGGTTTCGGCAAGCCGGCGGTAGCCGTGGTGGTGGCGGAAGGCGAGATCGTCGGCGGCAAGCAGCCGCCCGGAACGATCGGCGGTGAATCCACGGCCGCGCTGATCCGCGCCGCGCGCGCGGACAACAACGTGCGCGCGATCGTGTTGCGCGTGAACTCGCCTGGCGGCGAGGTGTATGCGGCTGAGGAAATCCGGCGCGAAGTGCAGCTTGCGCGCGAAGCCGGCAAACCGGTGATCGTGTCAATGGGCGACGTCGCCGCCAGCGGCGGCTACTGGATCTCGATGGATGCCGATCGCATCTTCGCCGAACCCGACACAATCACCGGCTCGATCGGCATCTTCGGCCTGTTCTTCACCGTTCCCAACGGCCTGGACAAGCTCGGCATCCACACCGGCGGGGTGGGCACCACGCCGATCGCCGGCGCGTTCGACATTCGCCGCCCGCTGGATCCGAACGTCGGTGTGATGATCCAGGCCGTGATCGACAAGGGCTACCGCGATTTTGTCGGCGGCGTGGCGCAGGCGCGCGGCAAGAGTTTCGCCGACATCAACGCGATCGCGCAGGGTCGCGTGTGGACCGGGGCGCAGGCGCTGCAGCGCGGGCTGGTGGACCAGCTCGGGGGCCTGCACGATGCGATCGCGCTGGCCGCGAAGGACGCGCACCTGGGCAACAACTACACGTTGCGCTACGTCGAGAAGCCGCTGAGCGCCTTCCAGAAATTCCTGATGGATTTCGGCAACAGCAACGGTGCGCACGTTCTGGCTTCGCTCGGCGTGCGTTTTCCTTCATGGCTGGCGCAGGTGCCGGCCGACGTACTGCAGAAGGCGCCGGAACTGAAGCTGCTGCAGCATGCGCAGGCAGGCAAGCCGCAGGTATACGCGTATTGCTTCTGCTCGGTGCACTGATGGGCGCTGCGGGTGTTTCACCGACGTCATTCCGGACGCCGCGCAGCGGCGATTCGGAATCTGCTTTTCTTCTCTCGTGGCCTCAAGAGCAGATTCCGGGTTCTGCGCTGCGCGCAGCCCCGGAATGATGGAAGAAAACTGCCAGTCAATGCGACTGGTCGTCTATCGCCTGCGCCTGCTTCGCCGCCTGCTGATCCACGATCTTCTGCACCGCCTTGGCCTTGTCGCGGTCTTTCACCAGCGTGCCGAGCGGTGAATTGAGCACCACGCTCGATTCGGTTTGGGGCTGCGGCGCGTTTTTCGGCTGTGGCGCCTGCGGGTTGTTGGGCGAGCACGCGGTCGCCAGGCAGGCGCACAGCGTGGCTGAAATCAGGATGGCAATGGAGCGCGACATGGTGGCGGCCTCCTGCGTGATGGCCGCAGTCTCGCGCGCGGCGCACGCCTGTGCAAGCTTGGGTTAAGCTCGTCGCAACCACGCAAAAGAGCCCTGCATGAACGCTGCGCACCTTTCCCGCTGGCGGTTGGACGGACAGACCGCGCTGATCACCGGCGCGAGCCGGGGCATCGGCCTCGCCTGCGCGCGTGAACTGGCCGCACTCGGCGCGCGACCGCTGCTGGTCGCCCGCGACGAAACGCAACTGCAGGCCGCGTGCGAGGAAATCGCCGAGGATTTCCCGGACAGCCAGCCGCGTTCTTTCGCCGCCGATCTTTCTGAAGCCGAGGACCGCCTGGCGGTGTTCGACTGGATCGCCGACCTCGGGGCGCCGCTGTCGCTGCTGGTCAACAACGCTGGCGGCAACATCAAGAAAGGCACGCTCGAATACAGCGGCGAGGACCTGCACAAGCTGTTCGAACTGAACCTGGTCGCCGCCTTCGAGCTGTGCAAGCTTGCGCACCCGCAACTGGCGCAGCACGCGAATGCCGCGATCGTGAACATCGGCTCGGTGTCCGGCGCGACGCACGTGCGCACCGGCGCGCCGTATGGATTGAGCAAGGCGGCGCTGCATCAGCTCACGGCAAACCTCGCCTGCGAATGGGCCGAGGACGGCATCCGCGTCAACGCGGTGGCGCCGTGGTACATCCGCACGCAGCGCACGGGTCCCGCGCTGTCCGACCCCGATTACCTCGACGAGGTGCTGCAGCGCACGCCGATGGGGCGCATCGGCGAGCCGGAGGAAGTCGCCGGCGCGGTGGCGTTCCTGTGCATGCCGGCATCGAGTTACATCACCGCCAGCGTGATCGCGGTGGATGGTGGATTCCTGCATTACGGCTTTTAAGCGGTTGCGGAGCTGCTGCGCTCGGCAGCTTGCGCGCCGGCGGTGCTCGGAATGCTCATGTACTGACGTGTACACTCCGCTTCCTGCGCTCCGGCGACACGCAACCTGCCTTCGCTCGCGACGCTGGGGTAACCGCTTAAATGTTCTACGAACACTTGGAGAGCCCGATCGGTCCACTGCTGCTGGTCGCCGACGAAGGTGGCCTGACCTACATCGGCTTGCCGAAACGCGGCGAGGCGCAGGCCGCGCCGCACGAGGCGCAGCACGCGCCGGTGAAACTGCGCACGGCACGCCACCAGTTCGAGGAATACTTCGCAGGTACACGGCACGCGTTCGATCTGCCGCTGCATCCGCACGGTACGCCCTTCCAGCTGGAAGTGTGGGGCGCATTGCTTGCGATCCCTTACGGCGAGACGGCCAGCTATGCCGTGGTAGCGCAGCGGATCGGGCGACCCAACGCGGTGCGCGCGGTTGGTGCGGCGAATGGCGCGAATCCGCTTTCGATCATCGTGCCGTGCCATCGCGTGATCGGCTCGGATGGCGATCTCACCGGCTACGGTGGCGGCCTGCCGGCCAAGCGCTGGCTGCTTGCGCACGAGCGGACGCACGCGCCGCGCGCAACTCTGGTGCTGGAACCCTGATCCAGAAAGATTGATCAGCAGCCCTTCAACTGCGCATTCAACTGATCTTCGCGCCGCTGGAACGGCGCCTTCTCGCTCGGGAAGGCCATGCGTAGTTTCTCGTGATTGACATCGAACCGGCGGCGCAATTCATCGCACACCTGCGAGCGCGGCGCCGGCACGCAATGATCCTGCACCATCACCTGTGCATTGGCGATCAGCGGCCCACGCCCGATCGCCGGCTTGCGCGCTTCCTCCGGCGCGGATAGTCCAATACGGTCGCGTCCGCCGTAAGCCTGGTCGAGGCTTTGCCCCGGATAACCCAGTGCGCCCAGCGGCACCGCGTAAGGCCGGGGCAAAGTGTCGCTCAGATATTTCTTCTCGCCGTCGTACGTCGTGCATGCGTACATCGTCGGCAACGGTGGCGGAGGTGGGGGCACCGCGGCCGGCGCGGACGCCCTGCTCGCAGCGGGTGTCGGTGCGGACGTGACAGGCGGAGGCACAGTCGTCACGATCGGCGCATCCGGCAATTCCATCGTGTGCTGCCGCCGGTTCGCCGGGCACGGCTTGTCCTGGTAAGCGGTCATGCCGTCCGGAGCCGTGCACTTGTAGACGGTGACTGCCATGGCGGCGCCAGGCGCGCAGCCGAACGCAACCAGCAGTGACGCACCAGCCAGCGCGTAGAGGGGGCGATTCATGAGCCCTGCATCCTACGCGCATCGGCCCCGGTTTGCCGAACTTCCTGCAGATGCCGCACGCATCCGGACGCACTAGACTTCGCGCCGAGGTGACGGGCATGCGCGGTCGAGCGTTCGCGGGTGCGTGGCTGGCGGGCTTGCTCGTTTTGCTGGCCTGTTGCACGTCTGCCCATGCGGCGGATGCATCTCTTCAGGTCAGCCGACTGCAACTGCCAGGCGAGGCAGAACCCCCGCAGCGCACCATTCTCCAGGGCAAGCTGGACACGCAATTTCAGCCGCTCACCCGGCCGCTGCTGCATGGGCCGGATGACCGCGAAGCGTGGTACCGGGTGCACCTGAAGCAGGACTGGGACGATGTTTCGCGTCCACTGCTGGTGATCGCCGGCGATATCCGCGCGCGCGTCACCGTATATCTGCCGCCGCACTACGTGCCACGCACGATCAGTCCTTACGATGCCGATCTCGATCCGCGCTTCTCGCGTCACGCGCTGGTGCTGGTATTGCCGCGCGATCTGCGCGCCGACCAGCAGATTTATCTCAGGCTGGGCGCGCCGGGGCAGAGCCAGCCGCTGCGCGTGCGCATCGCCGATTACGCCAGCTATCAGGCGGGCGATTTGCGCCACGTCCGACTGAGCACGCTCTTCGCCAGCGTGGAAGCGGCGATGCTGTTGGTGATCCTGTGCTTCTGGCTGGTACTGCGCGATCGCATGTTCCTGTATTTCCTCGCCTACATGGGTGCGCAGGTGGTGTATCAGACCGCATCCTCCGGCGAGTTGTACGCCTTGCCCGGCACGGATTGGCTGGCGCCGTTCGGGTATCACCCGGGTCAGTTCGCCGCCGCGCTGGCCGCGGCGTTGTCCATCAGTTTCATCATCGAATTCGCCGCGCTTCGCGAGGTGGTGCCGCGCCTCGCACGCGTGCTGGCGTGGATGCGCTGGCCGTATTTCGCTTTTGCCGCCGCGGTGTGGATCCCGTTGTTGCGACCGGACGCCTGGTTGCCGAACACAGTGAACCTGCTGTTGATCGTGAGCACGCTGACCGCGTTGCTGGCGGGCTGGCGCGCCTGGCGGCGCGGCAGCCGGCAGGCGGGATTTTTCCTGATCGCCTGGCTGCCGCTGCTGGCGCTCACCCTGTTGCGGGTGACGCAATTGATCATAGGCTTGCAACTGCCGGCATGGCTGGAATACGGCTTTCCGGCCAGCATGGCGTATGCCGCGGTGGTCATCACGGTTGGCCTCGCTGACCGCACGCTGCAGGTACGCCACGAACGCGACCAGGCGCATCGGCTGGCGGAAAATGATCCGCTCACCGGCGTGCTGAACCGTCGCGCGATCCTGGATCGACTGCACGAGGCGTGGCGGAACGCGCGCGACAATGGCCGCTCGCTGGCGGTGCTGTTCCTGGATCTGGATCATTTCAAGCGCATCAATGACACGCGTGGACACGCGGCGGGCGATGCATGCCTGCGTGCCGTGGTCGGGGCAATCCAGGAGCAACTCGGCGGCGCCGATCACCTGGGTCGCTACGGCGGGGAGGAATTCCTGATCGTGTTGCGCTGGGTCAGCGCCCGGGGCGCGCAGCAGATCGCTGAGCGCATCTGTGCGCGCGCGGCAGCCCTGCGCGTGTCCGTGGGCGGCGAACCGATTTCGCTCACCGTGAGCATCGGGATTGCGATAATGGATCCCGATACCCCCGCAGCCGAAACACTGGTCGAATGCGCGGATACCGCGCAGTACCGTGCGAAGGCGCTGGGCCGCAACCGCGTGGTGGTATATCGGCGCGAGGACGTGGCGGAAACGCTCACCGCGCCGCAAACTTGAGAAGCCCCTGCGTCGTCATCACCACTGGAATCGGACCACGGACCGGAACACATGCGCCCGCAATCGTACGAGGTGGTGGAGTTCTGGCGCGCCGCCGGCGAGCAGCGCTGGTTCGTCCGTGATGAAGCCTTCGATGCCGAATGCGCGGCCCGCTTTCTGGACTTCCACCATGCCGCCGCGCGGCGCGAATTCGAGAACTGGATGGAAGACGCGCAGGGCGCGCTGGCGTTGCTGATCCTGCTCGACCAGATTCCGCGCAACGTATTCCGCGGCAGCGCGCACGCCTACGCGACGGACGGGCTCGCGCGCGAGTATGCACACCGTGCGCTGGAGGCCGGTTTCGACACGCAGGTCGAACCGGCGCTGCGCGCGTTCTTCTACCTGCCTTTCGAGCACTCTGAAGACCTGGCCGATCAGGAGCGCGCGCTGTTCCTGCACCGCGCGTTGCCGGGCGCGAACGCCGACCATTGGGCGCGAATCCACCACGACATCATCCGCCGCTTCGGCCGATTCCCGCATCGCAACGCCGCGCTCGGGCGGATCACCACGCCGGAAGAGCAGGCGTTTCTCGATAACGGCGGTTTCTCCGGGTAATCAGGGCTTCAATACTTCGCACGCGACCGCCGCGATGAGCTCCGCCCAGCGCGCATATTGCGCACCGGAAGGATGCAGGCCATCGCCGACGAGCAGACCGCGAACGTCCGGGGCGCGCGAGCTGCCGGTGACATCCACGAAATGCGCCTGCATGGCATCCGCTTCCTCGCGTGCGGTCGCGTTGAACGCGTCAATCTGCGTGGCGACCTTCCGTGGATCGCGCCCTTCGCCGCGCGCGAACGGGGTGACGCCCCAATCGGGGATCGACACCACGATCACGTGCCGCGCGTCGCCATCGGCCAGCGAGATGGCGCGCTGCAGCAGCATGCGGAATTGCACGCGGTATTCCTCCAGCGAACGCCCGCGGTATTGGTTATTGACGCCGATCAACAACGAGACCAGATCGTAAGGTGGACGCAGCACCGATTGGTCCATTGCCGCCGACAGTTCGTCGGTCGTCCAGCCGGTGCGCGCGATGACGTGCGGATCGTCGATCGCGATGCCCAGCGCGCGCAGGCGCGCAGCGAGCTGCATCGGCCAGCATTCGGCTTCCACCACGCCTTCGCCGATCGAATAGGAATCGCCCAGCGCCAGAAAAGTCGGCACGACCGAATATCGCTTTGGAGTGGCCGGGCATCCTAGCAGCCGCAGCTGCGGCGCGGCGATGGCGATGCGCCGCGCGCCGCAGGATAATCCGGCGATGGTGACCCCGATGAATCCCGACCCGAGCCGCATCGGCTGGCGCGATCCACCGCCGTTGCTGAGCGAAGGCCACATGCTCGCGCGGGTCAGCGCGCAACATCGCGCCGGCTACGAGCTGCACGACGGTGCGCGCGAATACAACGCGCAGCCGGCGCCGAATTTCCTGAGGCGCGGCCTCGATCCGGAGCAGCGCCCGGCGGTCGGTGATTTCGTGATCGTCGCACCGGGTTCGCCGCCGCATATCCTGGAAATCCTGCCGCGACGTGGCGCATTGACGCGCGCCGCCGCCGGCGAGCGCTACGCGCGCCAGATCATCGCCGCCAACATCGATGCCGTGCTGGTCCTGATGGGACTGGACGAGGATTTCAATCCCGCACGCGCGGAGCGATATCTCGCGTTGATCGAGGGTTCGCAGGCGCAGCCGGTAATCGTGCTGACCAAGGGCGACAAGGTCGAATCGGCACGTGTGCGGGAAGCGTTGGCTGAACTCGCCGCGCGTCTGCCGGAAGCAACCCCCTTGCACGCGATTAATGGCAAGGATGCGGCGAGCGTGGCGGTGCTGGATCGTTATCTGCAACCGGGCATCACCGCGGTGCTGGTCGGCTCTTCCGGCGCGGGCAAATCGACGCTTACGAACACCTTGCTGGGCCAAGCGCGCATGGCGACGGCGGCCACGCGCGCGAGCGATGGCCGTGGCCGCCACACCACCACCCATCGCGCGCTGCTGATGCTGCCATCGGGCGCGTGCCTGATCGATACGCCCGGCATGCGTGAATTGAAACTCACCGGCGAGGAGAATCTGGAAGTCTTCTCCGACATCGACGAGTTGGCCGCGCGGTGCCGCTTCGCAGATTGCGCGCACGGCAACGAGCCCGGCTGCGCGGTGCGCGCTGCGTTGCAATCGGGCGATCTGGATGCCGATCGTTATCGGCATTACTTGAAGCTGCGCGACGAGCAGGAGTCGCAGGCCGCCCACATCGAGGAACGCATGCGCCGCGACGAAGGCCGCACGCCGTTGCACAAGCAGCGACAGCTCTATCGCGATCGCGAACGCAAATGAACGATCACGCCGTGCCGGCCGCCGACCTTGCGCATTACGCGGCGCTGGATGCGCGCCTGCTGGAGGCGGTCCGCGGGATCAACGTGCTTTCGGCGGTGTCGTGGCCGGCTTCGAAGGAACGCAAGTTCCTGGATGCGCTGGCGGGCGGCCGCGAGCCGATGCCGAAGATCGAATACGCACGGCGCGACCTTTCCGCGCAGTGCGCCGAACTGGAGGCGATCGCGCGGCAGTGCGATGCGACGCACCCGCTGGGTGACTACCTGCAACGCAGCGCGTGCTCCTGGCAGATCGCCGCACAGATGCTGGAAGGGCTCGGCACTGCGCGGGTCACCACGCATTCGATCGAATTGTATGGCCGGCCACACGACGCGCTTCCCGGCGGCGGGCAGACCAATCTGGATGCGGCGCGCTATTTCCTCTCCATCGCCGAGAAACTCGGCGACGGGCTGGCATCCGATACCGACGGCGACGAGGACATCCCTGCACCTGCACTGCGAGAGGAAGTGCAGCGCAAGGTTGACGCGTTCTTCGGACCGGGCGTGGTGAAAGTCGAACTGGACGACGACCTCACCGCCAAGGCCGCGGCTGGCGCCAGGCGTATCCGCCTGCGTTCGTCGACCTCGTTCAACGCGTACGACCGCAACCAGTTGCTGGCGCATGAGGCGTTCGTGCACACGCTCACCGCACTCAATGGCCGTGCGCAGCCGGTGCTGAAATCGCTCTCGCGCACCTCGCCGCGGGCGACCGCGACCCAGGAAGGCCTGGCCGTCTTCGCCGAGCTGATGTCCGGCTCCATAGACATCGCGCGGCTGAAGCGGATCAGCCTGCGCATTCTCGCGATAGACAAGGCGTTGCAAGGCGCCGACTTCATCGAGGTGTTCCGCTTCTTCCGCGAGTACGGCCAGAACCAGCGCGACAGCTTCACCTCGGCGCAGCGCGTGTTCCGGGGCGTGCCGTTGGGCGGTGGGGCGGCATTCACCAAGGACAATGTGTACCTTGCCGGCCTTCTGACCGTCCACACGTTTTTCCGCTGGGCCTTCAAGCGCCGCCGGCTGGACCTGCTGCATCACCTGTTCGCCGGCAAATTCGCATTGGACGATGTGATCCGCCTGGAGCCGTGCTTCGCCGACGGCTCGGTTGCGCCGCCGAAATACCTGCCGCCATGGGTCCGCAGCGCGCACGGGCTGGCTGGCAAGCTGGCGTTCTCGCTGTTCGCCAACCGCATCCGCATGGGACAGATCGGAAACTGGGATTAGCGGTCCCGGCGGTCCCCCAATCCCCGGTTCCGTGACTTCGTGCCTCTTCCGTTGGTGCGGTTCATGCATGTATATTTCGCGTGAAATCGTGACGAAGTTCGCATTTGTGATGGCTCCCCATCACATCCAAGACGTGAACGACGTCACCTGCCATGACGAACAGGGGACAATCCGTGAATCGCACTTATCGCTTGGTCTGGAACCGCGCGCTGCGCGTGCTGCAAGTCGCCTCCGAGTTGACCCGCTCGCCTGCCGGCGGCGGGGCAGTGGCGGATGGCTGCTCCAACCTGCCGCGTCGGCCTTTGGCGCGCGCGTGCTCGGCGGCATTGGTGTTGATGGTGGCGGGCTTGGCCTTGCCTGCGGCAGCGGCGGTTTGTCCTGCCGACGCGGCGACTTTCTGCGTCAGCAATAGTGCCGTCAGCTTGTACGCGAGCCCGCTTGTGACCCTGAGCGGCAATGTGTACGGCGCGAATGGTGGCGGCGGCTACGATGGCTCTGCCAGCGCCGGTGGCGCCGGCGGGGCGGGCGGTACGCTTGGCAGCAACGATGGCGGCCTCGGCGGCTACAGCGTTGCCGGCGGTTCCGGCCTGGGCAGCGGCGGCAGCGGCGGCACCAAAACCGCGGGTGGCCTCGGTGGCAGCGGCAGCTATGGTGGCGGCGCCGGAGGTGCCGGCGTGGCGGGCTCGTATACCCTCGGTGGCGGTGGCGGTGGCGCCGGCGGTGGTCTCGCCAACAATGGCGTGGGCGGCGGCGGCGGTGGTGGCTACGGCTCAAGCGCTACGGGCGGTGGCGGTGGTGGTGGCGGTGGTGGCGCGTTGGGCATCGGCATCAACACCGATACCAGCAATTCGGGCCGCATCCTCGGCGGAAATGGCGGAGGTGGCGGGAATTACTCTCTCCAGAAGTACGCGGTCGGCGGTGGCGGTGGCGGCGGCGGCGGTGGCGCAGCAGTACGGGTGACGTCCGCGGTCACGTTCGCCAACACCGGATACGTGCGGGGTGGCAACGGCGGCAGCGAGGGCGTATATGCCGGCGGTGGCGGCGGTGGCGCGGGCGTGCTGATGAGCGCCGGCGGCGGCTTGTCCAACGGCGGGTTGATCGAGGGTGGACGCGGTGGTTACGGCGGTGGCGATGGCGGTGCGGGCGTGGCGGTGGCGACGATTGGCAGCGGCTACACCAGCGTCAACAACACGAGCCTGATCGCGGGTGGCGAAGCGGCATGTACCTACAGTTGCCCCTTCGGTTCCTGGACCAAGCCCGGCAACGGCGGCGACGGTCTGGTGTCGCAGGGCCATTTGAGTCTCACCAACACCGGCGCGATCGAAGGCGGCAAGGGCGGCAACGGAGCCGTCATTGCTCCGGTCCCCTTCATTTTCGGTAGTTCGACAGGTGGCACCGGGGGCATTGGCCTGAATGCAGGCGGGACCGGCAACGATCCCAACAGCAGCAACAGCGGCGTCATCATGGGCGGTCAGGGCGGCCGGGGCGGTGTGTTGGCAGTCGGCATGTACACCGGCAGCACCAATACCACCACGACGCTCAGCACCTACGCCGGGACCGGCGGCGCGGGCGGGATCGGCGCGGCCCTGTCCGGGTTCACCCTGACCAACAATGGTTCGGTCACGGGAGGGTCGGGTGGCGCCGGCGGCTATGCCAAATATTTCGGTGGCGCACCCCTACGAGTCCTGACCGCGGCCAGCGCCAGTGCTTACGGCAGCGGCTATGCGGGCGGAGCCGGCGGCGCAGGTGGCGCGGGCATGTCGCTGGACAATTCCAGCCAGGTGACCAACACGGCCTTTATCGGCGGCGGCTCCGGCGGCAGCGGCGGCGAAGGCGTCTATGCCGCGGGGGGCACCGGCGGCGCAGGTGGCCTGGGCATGTCGCTGGATCATTCCAGCCAGGTGACCAACACGGCCTTTATCGGCGGCGGCTCCGGCGGCAGTGGTGGCGAAGGCATCTATGGCGCGGGCGGCACCGGCGGCGCAGGTGGCGCGGCAGTACTGGCGAACAATTCCAGCCAGGTGACCAATGGAGCTTACGCGGAACTCCGCGGCGGCTACGGCGGGCGCGGCGGCGAGGGCTATCACGCGGCCGGCGGTGCCGGTGGCGCGGGCGGTGCGGGCATCTCGCTGAGCAATTCCAGCCAAGCGACCAACAATGGGTATTTCATCGGCGGCATGGGTGGCTTTGGTGGTGAAGGCTATTACGGCACGGCTGGCGTCGGCGGAGCGGGTGGAGCCGGCGCGGTGCTCGGCACCAAGTCCAGCCTGGTCAACAACAACATCCTGGCCGGTGGCGAGGGTGGCTTCGGCGGGTATGGTTATCGCGGTGCCGGTGGCGCGGGTGGCATGGGCGGCAGTGGCGCCACGCTCGACGGTGGCTCCACCTTGACGAACAACGCCGGGATTTATGGTGGACGGGGCGGAAATGGCAAATATGCCGGCTCTCAAGGTGCCGGCGGTGCGGGTGGCGCAGGCGGCAACGGCGTGACGCTGGCCGGCGCCTCCACGTTGACCAATAGTGGTTCGATCTATGGTGGCACCGGCGGTTGGGGCGGCACGAGCTACTACGGGGGTGGTGCCGGCGGCGCGGGCGGTAGCGGTGCGGTGCTCGGGGGCGCTTCCTCCCTCACGAACAGCGGCTCGATTTATGGCGGTTATGGCGGCAACGGTGGTGAAGGCCGCTACAGCATTGGCGGGGCGGCCGGTGCAGGCGGCGCCGGAGCCGTGCTCGGGGGTAACGCAACCCTGACCAACACGGGCCACATTTATGGTGGTCGCGGTGGCAATGGTGGATACGGTTACTATGGTAATGGCGGTGCGGGAGGCGCCGGCGGTGCAGGCGCCGTGGTCGGCAACGCTACCTTGACCAACAGCGGCCAGATTTACGGCGGCGAAGGCGGCAGGGGAGGCTACGCCGGCGGCGGCTATGCGGCGGGCGCGTCAGGTCTTGGCGGCGCGGGTGTGGTCGGTACCGGTGGCGCCAACGTGATCAACAGCGGCACCATCGGCGGCGGCATGTCGGCCGACGGGGTGCAAGCGGACGCGGTGGACTTCTCCGGCGGTGGCAACACGCTGACATTGGAGTCCGGCTACAAGCTGATCGGCAACGTGGTCAGCACCAGCGGCACGACCAATGGTGGCGACAAGCTGGCATTGGGTGGATCCGTCAACGACAGCTTCGACCTTTCGAATGTCGTTTCAACAGCGACGCCTTATGCCGGCACGACCCAGTTCGCCGGATTCAACCGCTTCGGAAAGAGTGGCACCAGCACCTGGATCCTCTCCGGCAGCGCGAATTTCGCCGGCGGAACCGAAGTCCAGGCCGGCACCTTGCTGGTCGGTGACTCCGCTCATCCGGATACGACGCTCGGTGGCGTTGCCACCGTGGACAGCGGCGCAACCTTGGGCGGCCATGGCACCGTCGGCGGAATTGACGCCTCCGGCACCGTGAGCCCGGGCGGCTCGATTGGTACCTTGCACGTGACCGGCGATGCGACATTCGAGGCAGGCTCGACTCTGCTGGCCGAGGCTGCGGCGGATGGAACGGCGGATCTGCTTGATGCCGCCGGCAAGGTCGACATCAAGGGCGGCAACGTGCAGGTGCAGGCGCAAGCCGGCAACTACCCGACCTACATCACCTACACCATCATCAACGCTGGTGGCGGTGTGAGCGGCCAGTTCGCAGGCGCGAGCGACAACCTGCCGCTTCTGGACGCGGTGCTGACGTACCAGAGCAATGCGGTGGTGTTGTGGCTTGTGCGCAATGACACGAGCTTCGCCTGGGATGGACAGACGCCCAACCAGTACGCGACCGCTACCGGATTCACCAGTGCTGCGGTGAATGCGAAGTTCAACAGCCCACTGTTCCTGTCGCTGTTGCCGATGGATGAGGCCGCCGGGGACGCCGCCTTCGACCAGTTGTCAGGCGAGTTGCACGCGAGCCAGGAGACGGCGCGGGTGGACGACAGCCGGTACGTGCGCGAGGCGATGAACCAGCGGCTGCAGCAGGAAGGCACCGGAGCGTTGGACGCGTGGGCGCACGTGTGG
>JBQCHG010000056.1:0-5668 GCA_051954935.1 Rhodanobacteraceae bacterium | reverse complement strand
GCGCGCGATTTTCCACCGCGCGCATCGCAAGCACCTGATCGCTCGCGCCCCCGAAGTGGAGGCGATCAAGACCAGCGAATACCCCACCCGCGCGCGGCGGCCGGCGTACTCGGTGCTCGATACGTCGCTCCTGCGCGAGACGTTCGATGTCGAATTGCCGGACTGGCAAGAGGGTCTGGATGCCGTCTTCGAAGACCTGGCCGGTTGATCCGCATCGCCCGGCCGTTCTAGCATCGGTTTCGCGCCGGGGGCGCGTCAGGGGGAAACACGATGAAACTGTCTCGCGCGCTGGTGGCGCTGGCCCTGTGCGGCTGCGCGTTCGCTTCCTTTGCCGATCCGGTATCGCTCGTCGATCTGGCGCGGCACTCGCAATACAAGGACGTCAAGATTTCTCCGGATGGCAGGTACATCGCGGCGACCACGGTGCTGAAGGATGGCCAGACGGTCCTTTCGCTCGTGGACCTCGTGAAAAAGAAGGGCGTCAACGTTTCGCCTCGGCAGGGCGATGACGTGCTGGATTTCTGGTGGGTGTCGCCAAACCGCGTTCTTTACACGGAAGCAGAGCACGACGGTGGCTGGGATGCTCCGATCGCAACCGGGGAACTCTACGGAGTGAATGCCGATGGCGGCAGCCCGGAGATGCTTTACGGATATCGCAAGAGCGGCATGGAGACCGGTTCGCACATCCAGCAGACCACCGCCGAATACGGCAGTGCGCGATACCTGTCGCGCATCGAAGGCGATCCCGACCACGTGCTGGTCCAGATCACCGATTGGGAAGCTTCCGGTGCTGCAGGCGCATTCAGCGCAGTCTGGGAAATGGACGTACGTGACGGCCGCAAGCACAGGGTCGCGACCGCGCCGATGCGCGAAGCCGACTATCTGGCGGACCACAAAGGCAACGTGTGGTTCGCCACGAGCGATGACTTGAATGGCGGGCGCAAGATCTACATCCGTCCCGGTGGCAGCGGGGATTGGGAATTGTTGGGCGAAGCCAGCGCCGATCGCGACTGGCCGCTGCAATTCAGTGCCGATGACAAATCGGTCTGGTTTTCATGTCCAGGTGCGGAGACTGGCTTCGGCGTGTGCCGCTTCGATCCGGCCACTCGAAAGATGACCAACGTCTGGAGCAATCCGGATGTCGAGATGGACGACCTGGCGCAAGGCCTTGCGCGCGATTCGGTGATGGGCGTGCGCTTCGTGGATGGCCGCCCCGCCTTGTCCGTGTTCGATGCGAAATCACCCGATGCGCAGGCCCTGATTGCGCTGATGCAACAGTATCCGGGCGAGGACGTGCAGTTCGTTTCTGGTACCGATGATGGCAGCAAGGCGATCGCGCTGGTCCAGGCGGATGCGGACCCGGGTACCTTCTTCCTGTATGACCGTGCGAGCAACAAGTTCACGCCGCTGCTGCAGCGAGCCTCTTGGATAGATCCCGCGAAGATGGCCGGCAAGCAGCCGATCACGCTGACCTCCCGTGACGGCCTGAAATTGCAGGGCTACGTCAGTTATCCGCCGGGGCAGGAGAAGGCCAAGCACTTGCCGATGGTGGTGTTCGTCCATGGCGGGCCTTTCGGGATCCGTGATGATTGGGAATACGATTCCTATGTGCAGGCGATGGCCACTCACGGCTATGCGGTCTTGCAGGTGAATTACCGCGGTTCCGGCGGCTACGGCTACGACTTTGAAAAAGCCGGCTACCGCGAATGGGGCGGCAAGATGCAGGATGACGTCACCGACGCGACGCGATGGGCGATCGCGCAGGGCATCGCCGACCCTAACCGCATCTGCATTTACGGCGGAAGCTACGGTGGTTACGCCGCGCTGGAAGGCGCGGTCAAGGATCCAGGCCTCTACAAGTGCGCGATCGGCTATGTCGGCGTCTACGATTTGAGCCTGATGTATACGCGCGGCGACATTCCGCAGGACATCTACGGCAGGGACTACCTCAAGCGTGTACTTGGCACGGATGAAACCGTGCTGGCGCAGCGCTCGCCGATTTTCCAATTGAACAGCCTGAAGGCGAAAGTGATGCTGATCGTCGGCGGCCGTGACACCCGCGTGCCGGAAGTGCAGGGCAAGAACCTGCACATGGCGCTGCTGGAGCGCAAGGTTCCGCACGAATGGCTGTACAAGCCTGACGAGTGGCATGGTTTCTATAACGAGGACAACATCGCTGAGCTGTTCACCAAAGTGGACGCATTCCTCGATGCCAATATTGGGCCTGGTGCCACGGGCGCCGCGGGTACTGCTGCAAGCGCTCCCGCTGCGCATTGAGTGAAGGAGCTGCCGGGGCGCGCTTGCGCGCTCCGGCCCTTGGCCTTACCGTTGCGATTCGCCCACATGGGGAAGCACCGATGAAACGTCCCTTCGTCGCCTCGCTGCTGGCGCTCGCGCCCGCGATCGCCCTTGCCGCGCCGCATCCGTTCAACGTGCACGATCTGGTGATGATGGATCGGGTTTCCGATCCGCACCTCACCACGGATGGCAGCCATGTCGCCTTCACCGTGCGCAGCACCGACTACGCCGCCAACAAGGGCGTCAACAGCGTGTGGGTGCTGGATCTGGACAAGGCCAGCGCCAAGCCGGTGCGCATCACCGATCCGAAGTTGAACGCGAACAGCGGACGTTTCTCGCCCGACGGCAAGACGCTTTATTTCCTCGCCACTAAGAACGGCAGCACCCAATTGTGGGCGGTGCCGGCCACTGGCGGCACGCCTCACCAGGTGACGCATCTGCCGGTGGACGTGGACAACTACCGCATTTCGCCGGACGGCAAGCAACTTCTGTTCTCCGCGCAAGTGTTCGAGGACTGCAACGACCTGGCGTGCACGAAGGAGCGGCTGGACGCGCAGAAAAAGGACAAGGCCACCGGCCGCATCTACACGCGCCTGTTCGTGCGGCACTGGGACACGTGGTCGGATCACCGCCGAGGCCAACTTTTCATCATGTCGCTGAAGGGTGGCGCGCAACCGGTCCGCCTGACCCGCGGCATTGACGGCGACGTGCCGAGCAAGCCGTTCGGCGACGAAGGCGAATACCAGTTTTCGCCCGACGGCAAGACCGTGTACTTCGACGTGCGCATCGCGGGCAAGACCGAGCCCTGGTCCACCAATTTCGACATCTATGCCGTGCCGAGCGACGGTTCCGCGGCGCCGCGCGACCTTACCGCCGACAACAAGGCCTGGGATGCCGCACCGTTGCCTTCGCACGACGGCACGACGCTTTACTACCTTGCCATGAAGACGCCGGGTTTCGAGGCCGACCGCTTCGGCATCATGGCGATGGACCTCGCCACCGGCGAAAGGCACGAGATCGACCCGGACTGGGACTATTCGCCGGGCGGGCTGTCGCTGTCGGCCGATGGCAAGACGCTCTACGCCACCGCTGACGCTCCGGGCACGCACCCGCTGTTCGCGATCGACATCGCCAGCGGCAAGGCGACGCAGATCTTCGGCGACGGCACCGTCACCGGTTACGACGTGCAGGGTAACCGCATCGTTGCCGGCCGCGAGGATTTCAAGCATCCGGTTGACCTGTACACGATGGACCCGCACGGCGGCAATGTTGCGCAGGTCACGCACTTCAACGCCGCGCGCCTGGCCGACATCGAATTCGGCGATGCACAGTGGTTTACCTTCAAGGGCGCCAATGGCGATTCAGTGCAGGGCTATGTGATGAGGCCGGTCGGCTACAAGGCCGGCGAGAAGTATCCGGTCGCATTCCTGATCCATGGCGGCCCGCAAGGCGAGTGGCTGGACGAATTCCACTACCGCTGGAATCCGGAAACCTACGCCGGCGCGGGCTTCGCGGTGGTTGCGATCAACTTCCACGGTTCCACCGGCTACGGCCAGAAATTCACCAACGCGATTTCCGGCGACTGGGGCGGCGCGCCGCTGGAAGACCTGAAGAAGGGTTGGGCTTACGCGCTGGACAACTATTCCTTCCTCGACGGCAATGAAGCCTGTGCGCTGGGGGCCAGCTATGGCGGCTACATGACCTACTGGATCGCGGGCGTGTGGAACCAGCCATGGAAGTGCCTGGTGGATCACGATGGCGTGTTCGACACGCGCATGATGTATTACGCCACCGACGAGCTGTGGTTCGAGGAGCACGAGAACGGCGGAACGCAGTTCGAGCATCCAGAGAACTACGAGAAGTTCAACCCGCTCGACCACGTCAAGGACTGGCGCGTGCCGATGCTGATCGTGCACTCCGGCCACGACTACCGTATTCCGGAGACACAAGGCCTGGGGGCATTCACCGCCCTGCAGCGGCGCGGCATCCCCAGCGAATTGCTGTACTTCCCGGATGAAAGCCACTGGGTCGCCAAGCCGCAGAACAGCGTGCTATGGCACGACACGGTGATCGGGTGGTTGAAGAAGTGGACGAGGCCGGCAGCGGCAGGCGCCAGCTCTTCAGCAAACGTCGGCGACGCCTCCAAATAGGACAGAGAAGACGGAACAATAACCCGTCATTCCGGGGCCGTTGCGGATGCAATCCGCAGCGGAACCCGGAATCTGCTTTGCAATATCAGACAGCGCTGCGTAGCGCGGAAGCGCCCGGTGCAAACTGCGGGAATCGTTTGAGGATCGCCGCGCGGATACCGGCGGCATCCAGTCCGGCTTCGGCGAGCAATTCTTCGCGGCTGCCGTGTTCGAGGAAGGCATCCGGCAAGCCGAGATGCAACACCGGCACCTTGATGCCATGCGCGGCGAGTAGCTCGGCCACGCCGGAACCCGCACCGCCCGCGATGGCGTTTTCCTCGATCGTGACGATTGCCTCGTGCGTGCGCGCCATTTCCAGGATAAGCGCTTCGTCCAGCGGCTTGACGAAGCGCATATTGACCACGCTCGCATCCAGTTCCGCACCGACCTTCTCGCAAGGCGCGACCATGCTGCCGAAGGCGAGCAGGGCGAGCCCGCGTCCGCGCCGGCGCACCTGCGCCTTGCCGATCGGCAGCGTATTCAACTCGCGCTCGATTGCCACGCCGGGACCGGTTCCGCGCGGATAGCGCACCGCGGCAGGCCCTTCGTGGCGGAAACCGGTGGTCAGCATCTGCCGGCATTCGTTCTCGTCGGCCGGCGCCATCACCAGCATGTTGGGGATGCAGCGCAGATAAGTGAGATCGAAGCTGCCCGCGTGCGTCGGACCATCCGGGCCGACCACGCCGGCGCGATCAATCGCGAACAGCACCGGCAGGTTCTGCAGCGCGACGTCATGGATCAACTGGTCGTAGGCGCGTTGCAGGAAGGTGGAATAGATCGCCACCACCGGATGCGCGCCTTCGCAAGCCATGCCGGCCGCGAGCGTCACCGCGTGCTGCTCGGCGATCGCCACATCGAAGTAGCGTTGCGGGAACTCCTTCGAGAACCGCACCAATCCGGAACCTTCGCGCATCGCGGGGGTGATCCCGTAGAGGCGCTTGTCCACCGCCGCCATGTCGCACAGCCAGTCGCCGAACACTTCGGTGTAGGCAGGCTTCTTCGCGGAGCTTGCGGGCTTCTTCACCACGCCCTGCTGCGGATCGAACGGGCCGACCGCGTGGTATTCGATCTGCTCGCGTTCCGCCGGCGCGTAGCCCTTGCCCTTGGTGGTGATCACGTGCAGCAGTTGCGGACCGCGCAGGTTCTTCACCGTCTTCAGCGAATGCAGCAAAGAAGGCAGG
>JBQCHG010000055.1:0-123102 GCA_051954935.1 Rhodanobacteraceae bacterium | reverse complement strand
AATGTCGCCAAGGTGATCAATGTGTCGCTGGGCGAGTGCGAAACCAGCGCGGAGGGTGATGGCAGCGCCGCGGCCGCCGACAACATCTTCAAGCAGGCGGTTGCCCAGGGACAGACCTTCTCCGTCTCGACGGGTGATTCGGGCTCCAACGAGTGCGGCGGCAGCCCGAGAGGTACCACGCCGAGCTGGCCGGCCAGTTCGCCGTACGTGGTGGCGGTAGGCGGCACCACGCTCAATGCCACCACCACCACGTGGCAGGGCGAGACCGCGTGGTCGAGCACGGGTGGCAGCCCCAGCACCTTCGAGCCGATGCCGAGCTGGCAAGTGGGTGTGGGCCAGAACGCCGGCCACACCACCCGCGGCCTGCCGGACATCGCTTTTGATGCCGATCCCAACAGCGGCTCCAAGATCATCGTCAACGGCAGCCTCTCGCAGTGGGGCGGCACCAGCCTGTCCTCGCCGCTGTTCGTCGGCTTCTGGGCGCGCATGATCGCCCTCAAGGGCACCGGCATCGGCTTTGCCGCGCCGAAGCTGTACGCGTTGCCGGCCTCGGCGTTCCACGACGTTGTCTCGGGCAGCAACGGAGGCGAAACCGCCGCGCCGGGCTGGGATTACACCACCGGCTTCGGCAGCATCATCATGAACCAGGCATCGGGCTCGCTCTGATCCTGCTGCAAGTTGCGTTTTCGAGCCCGGCCGCAAGGCCGGGCTCTTTTTTCAGGCGACTTCCTCGAACCGGTTGGCCTCACGGTTCTTGCGGACGTACCGCGGATCCCAAACCCGGCCGTTCATCGCGATCCAGACGCCGTCCGCCGCGGTCTGCACTGCGCCGACTGCGCAGCCGATGTTGAACACTGCGTCCGAACCCTGGAAGCGCGCGGGATTCAACGCGCCAGTCAACACGATCACCTTGCCGGGAATGCCGGCCAGCGCGCGTGCGGTCTCGACCATGGTGTCGGTGCCGTGCGTGACCAGAACGTGCCGGTGCGGCTGCCGTTCGATCGCGGCGCGGATCGCCGCTCGGTCCGAGTCGTCCATGTCCAGGCTGTCCTTGCGAAGCACCGGGACTACCTCGAACTCGAACGCCACGCCGAGCTGGCTCAGGATCTCGCCGATCTGCGGTGCCCCGATCTGGTAGTCGGACTTGGCGTCGAAATACACCTTGTCTATGGTGCCGCCGGTGGTGATCACGGTGAGGTGCTGCATGACTGGAGGCCTGGGCTGGTCAGCGCGCGATTATCGCAAGCCTTGCCGGAGCCGTCACCGCGTCCGTGGCCTGCGTCCATGCGCCCGGCGGCGCGGCATGGCATAATCCGCCGTCTTTTTGCAGGCCCGTCATGTACATGGCGGCCATATCTTGGAGTTCCGATGAGTTTCTCGCTGATTTCTGCCGCACACGCCGCCGCTGCGCCCGCAGCGGGCGCAGCCGCGCCCGGCAACCCGTTCATCACCTTCCTGCCGCTGCTGATCCTGTTCGGCGTGTTCTACTTCATGCTGATCCGCCCGCAGATGAAGCGCCAGAAGGAAGTGCGCAACATGCTGAGCCAGCTCGCCAAGAATGACGAGGTGATCGCCGCCGGCATCGCCGGGCGCGTGGAGGAGGTCGGCGAATCGTTCTGCACCGTGGAGATCGCGCCCAACGTGAAGATCCGCGTGCAGAAGGGCGCCATCACGCAGGTGCTGCCAAAAGGCACTTTGAAATCCTCCTGATGTCGAAGATGTTTCGACGCACCGAATCCGGTAAGCATCGCCCATGACCGACTTCCCCCGCTGGAAATATGCGCTGGTCGCGATCGTGCTCGCGCTCGGCCTGCTGTACGCCTCGCCCAACGTGTTCCGCCCGCAGCCGGCGGTGCAGATCTCGGCCAACCGCGGCGCGACGATCGACACCGCGCTGGAGAAGAAGGTCGAGACCGCGCTGACGCAGGCGAAGATCCCGTATCAGGAAGTCGCCATCGAGGGCGATCGCCTGTTGGCACGCTTTGCGAACACGGACGTGCAGTTGCGTGCGTCCGACACGTTGCGGCTGGCGCTGGGCGACGACTACACGGTGGCGCTCAACCTCGCGACCACGGTGCCCGGATGGTTGCAGGCCATCGGCGCGCATGCGATGCCGCTGGGTCTCGACCTGCAGGGCGGCGTGCACTTCCTGATGCAGGTGGACCAGAGCGCGGTGCTGGTGAAACAGCAGCAGCGTTATCTGGACGACATCCGCTCGGTATTGCGCGAGAAGAACATCCGCTATGACTCGGTCAGCGCGAGCGGGCAGGGCGTGCAGGTGGTGCTGCGTTCGTCGGCCGATCGCGACGCCGCAGCTGCGGCGATCAGTGCCGACGCACCGGATCTCGTGCTGACCGACAAGACAACGCCGGGCGGCGGCTTCGCGCTGCAGGCCAACATCAAGCCGGACAAGCTGCGCGAACTGGCCGAAAACACCATCCGTCAGAACGTCACCACATTGCGCAACCGCATCAACGTGCTCGGCGTGTCGGAGCCCGTGATCCAGCAGCAGGGCGAATCGCGCATCGTGGTGGAACTGCCGGGCGTGCAGGATACCGCCCAGGCCAAGAAGATCCTCGGCGCCACCGCCACCCTGGAATACCACGCGGTGGATACCAACGTGAACCCGATCGAGGCCGAGAAGACCGGCAACGTGCCGCCGGAAGACCGCCTCTATCACATGAAAGGCGGCCAGCCGATCGTGCTGAAGAAGAAGACGATCGTCAGCGGCGATGAGCTGGTGGATGCGAGCCAGGGTTACGACCAGCAGTCGGGCCTGCCGGACGTCAATGTCGAGCTGAATTCCGCGGGCGCCAAGAAGATGCTGGACTTCACCACGCAAAACGTCGGGAAGCCGATGGCGGTGGTCTACATCGAGCGCATCCCCGAAACCAAGCTGGTCGACGGCAAGGAAGTGCACTCGTCAAAGACCACAGAGGACGTGATCAGCAGCGCCACGATCCAGGGCGTTTTCGGCAAGCGCTTCCAGACCACGGGCCTTGGCCAGCAGGAAGCGCAGACCCTGGCGGTGCTGCTGCGTTCGGGTTCGCTGGCCGCGCCGGTGGACATCGTCGAGCAGCGCGTGATCGGCCCCTCGCTGGGACAGGACAACATCCAGAAGGGCGAGCGCGCGGTGATCCTCGGCTTGGTGCTGGTGCTTGCGGCCGCGGCGGTCTACTACAAGCTGTTCGGCCTTGTGGCCGACGTCGCGCTGTTCTTCAACCTGGTGATCCTGATCGCGGTGATGTCGGCGATCGGTGTGACCCTGACAATGCCCGGCATCGCCGGTATCGTGCTGACGTTGGGCATGGCGATCGACGCCAATGTGCTGATCTGCGAACGCGTGCGCGAGGAATTGCGCAACGGCTCGACGCCGCTGGCGTCCATCCGCGCCGGTTACGAAAAGGCCTGGTCCACCATTCTCGACGCCAACGTCACCCACCTTCTCGCCGCGCTCGGCCTGATGACGCTCGGTTCCGGCGCGATCAAGGGCTTCGGCGTGACACTGTTCATCGGTATCCTCACTTCGCTGTTCACTTCGGTGACCGTGACGCACGCGCTCACCGCGGCGATCCACGGCGGCCGCAAGCTCAAGACCTTGTCGGTGTAAGCGCATGGAAATCTTCGATCCACACAGCAACATCAACTTCCTGCGCTGGCGCAAGATCAGCATCGCCATCTCGGCGATACTGATCGCCGCCTCGATCTTTTTCATAATGGTGCGCGGCCTGAACTACGGACTGGACTTCACCGGCGGCGTGCTGATCGAGGCCAGCTACCAGAAACCGGTGGATACGGGCGAAGTGCGCGAAGCGCTTGCCGCGGGCGGGTTCGAAAACGCCGTGGTGCAGAGCCTCGGTGGCACCCGCGACATCTCGATCCGTCTGCAGCCGAAGGCTGATCCGGGCTCGGTGCAGAAGAACGGCCAGATCAAGGTGGACAAGGTCGCCGCCGATGTCATGGCTGCGTTGAAGGCCAAGCGCCCGGACGTCGGCCTCAAGCAGCCACCGGACTTCATCGGCCCGCAGGTCGGTGCGGAGCTGCGCAACAGCGGCATCATCGCGGTGATCGTGGTGATCGTGGGCATCATGATCTACCTGGGCCTGCGCTTCGAGAAGCGCTTCGCCGTTGCCGCGCTCGCGAGCGAAGTGCACGACACCCTGATCACGGTCGGCATCATCGCCGCGGTGCAGCGGGAATTCGACATGACCGTGCTGGCGTCTGTGCTTGCGGTGGTCGGCTATTCGATCAATGACAAGGTGGTGGTATTCGACCGCGTGCGCGAGCTGTTCCGGGGTGCGCGCAAGGCCGAACCGATCGACGTCCTCAACCGCGCGATCAACAGCACGCTGTCGCGAACCATCATCACTTCGCTGTTCACCGGGATCACCATGGCCGCGCTATACCTGTTCGGCGGCTCGGCGGTGCACGGCTTCGCGATCACCATGCTGATCGGCATCCTGGTCGGCACGCTCTCGTCCATCTTCTTCGCCAATCCGATCCTGCTGTGGCTGGGCGTTTCGAAGAAGGACCTGATGCCGGTGACCAAGGAAAATCCGGAGCTGGCAAGAAGGCCTTGAGAGTCGACGGGTGCTGGTTGCCGGTCATCGGCACCTTGCACCGGGCACGAAGAAAGCCGCGCTTTCGCGCGGCTTTTTTTCGTTCCGTCATTCCGGCAAAAGCCGGAACCATCAGGCTTCCACAACGGGAGATCAAGGTGGATTACTCGCGTCATCCACGGCGCACTCGTCCTTCGGGCCGCCTTCGACGATCTGCTTCGGCATCTGCCCCGCAAGCCGGCTCGACCCGCACTGAAACCGCGGGACGGCCCGGAATGACGACGTCGTACAAGACGCGTCCTGCGATAAAAAAACGCCGCGCTTTCGCGCGGCGTTTTCGTTCCAGCAACTGACAAGCGGCAACCGGTTACCAGATCTTCACCTGCTTGTCGCCGTCGCGCACCATCTTGTCGCCGGCCTTGCATTGGAACGCCTGCGCGAACTGCGGCATGTTGGACGGTGCACCGATGGCGCGGAACTGCGCAGGCGCGTGCGGGTTGGTGGCGACCAGCAGCTTGACCATCTGCGGCCGCATGCTCTCGCGCCAGACGCGTGCCCAGTTGAGGAAGAAGCGCTGGTCTTCGGTCATGCCATCGATCTTCGCGTCGGCTTCCTTCGGGTTGTCCTTCAACGCGGTCTGCAGGGCGTCGTACGCGGCGTTCAAGCCACCCAGGTCACCGATGTTTTCGCCGAGCGTCAGTTGTCCGTTGACATGCACGCCCGGCAGCGGGGAGTAGGCATCGAACTGCTTGACCAGCTTGCCTGTGCGCGCCTTGAACTGCGCCTCGTCCTGCTTGGTCCACCAGTTCTTGCGATTGCCATTGCCGTCGAACTGGCTGCCCTGGTCGTCGAAGCCGTGGCTGGACTCGTGGCCGATCACCGCGCCGATGCCGCCATAGTTGATCCCGTCATCGCCATTCGCATAGAAGAACGGCGGCTGCAGGATCGCGGCAGGGAAGTTGATGGTATTGGTGGTCGGGTCGTAGTAGGCATTGACCGTCTGCGGGGTCATGCCCCATTCCTTGCGGTCGGTCTTCTTGCCGATCTTGCCGATGTCGTAGTGGTAGTTGTACTTGGCGGCCGCCATGGCGTTGGCGAAGTAGTTGTCCGGCACGATCGTCAGGCCGCTCCAGTCGCGCCACTCGCCCGGGTCGGGATAGCCGATCTTGGGCAGGAACAGCTTCCATTTCTCGATCGCCTTGGCCTTGGTTTCCGGGCTCATCCAGTCGAGGTGCTCGATGCGGTTGCGCAGCGCGTCGCGCACATTGGTCACCAGTTGTTCGGCGCGCGCCGTGGATTGGGGCGGGAAGTACTTGGCGACATACAGCTCGCCGAGACCCATGCCCATGCCCTCGTTGACCTCGCCCAGCACGCGCTTCCAGCGCGGCTTCTGCTGCGGCTGGCCGGCCAGGGTCTTGTTGTGGAAGTCGAAATGATTGGCCTGGAAGGCATCGCTCAGCACCGGCGAAGCCATGTCGATGGTGTGGAAGCGCAGATAAGCCTGCCACTGCGAAACCGGTGCACTCGCGATCAGCTTGTCCATCTCGGCAAAGAACTTAGGCTGCGACAGCGAGAAGCCCTTGCCGACATCGATGCCCTGGTCCTGGAAGAACTTCGCCCAGCTGAAATGCGGGGTCACCTTTTCCGCATCGGCGACGCTGACGAAGTGGTAGTCGTTGTCCAGGTTGCGCAGCTCGGTCGGGGCCAGCGATGCCTTGGCAAGCTGGGTCTCGAATGCCATCACCTGATCGGCCTGCTTCTTCGCATCCGCCGCGGCGATGCCGGTCATCTGCAGGGTCTTGGCGATATAGGCGACATAGGCGTCGCGAATATCCTTGTATTTCGCATCGAAGTAGTAGTCCCGGGTCGGCAGGCCCAGCCCATCCTGGAACGCATAGCCGATCTGGTTGGTGGCGTCCTTGAAGTCCGCGCCCGAGCCGAACGAGAAGACGTACGGGACACCTTCGTTGAAACTGGCATCCAGGAAATTCACCACGTCGTTGCCGCTCTTCAGGGCCGCGATCCGTGCGAGCGTAGGCTTGACCGGGTCGAAGCCGGCCTTGTTGATGGCGTCCGCGTCCATGCCCGAGGCGTAATACCAGCCGAGCTTTTGTTCAATGGAACCGGGCTTGGCATGCGCGGCATTCTTCGCGGCGTTTTCCAGGATCTCATGCTGTTCGGCGCGGCTCTTCTCCGCCAGCATGTTGAACGCGCCCCAGCTGGTCTGGTCGGCGGGGATCGGGTTGGCCTCGATCCACTTGGCATTGACGTAGCCGTTGAAGTCGGTGCACGGGCTGATCGTCTTGGAAAGCTCGCTCACGTCGAAGTTGTCGGAGGCGGCATGCGCGTTCCCGACCCCCAGCGCCAGTGCAACGGCCAGCGCGATCGGCTTGAACAGGTGTTTGCTCATGGTGTTCCTCGTTCCGGAAGGGCGAAGCCGCGAAGGCGGCCGAAAAAAGCCCACCTAGGCTAGCAGGCCGGGATGACACCGGCAGTGTCGAAAGTCAGCGGTGCCGCCCGCCCTGCCCGGGCATAATGCGCTGTCTCCAGGGAGCCAGCGAATGGAAATCCAGTTCCACGGTGCGGCCGGCGAGGTCACCGGCTCGTGCCATCTGGTCAAGACCGGTGGCAAAACGATCCTGCTCGATTGCGGCATGGTGCAAGGCGACCGCGATGCGGGTGCGCGCAATGCCGCGGATTTCCCGTTCGATCCGAAATCCATCGCCGTGCTCGTGCTGAGCCATGCGCACATAGACCACAGCGGCCGCGTGCCGCTGCTGGTGAAGCGCGGTTTCGCCGGCCCGATCTACACGCACTCTGCGACCATGGACCTCGCCGCGATCCTGCTCGCCGATTGCGCGCACATCGCCGAGATGGACGCGCGCGACGCCAACCGCAATCTCGCGCCCGGACAGAAGTCGGTGCTGCCGTTGTACACGCAGGCCGACGTGGATGCGGCGATGAAGCTTGTGCAACCGATCGCCTACGACCAGCCGCACGAAATCCTCCCCGGCGTGCGCGTGACCTTGCGCGATGCCGGCCATATCCTCGGTTCTGCAACGATAGAACTGGCGGCCGATGAAAACGGCGCCACGCGCCGGCTGGTGTTCTCCGGCGATCTCGGCCCGAACGGCACGCCGATCCTGTGCGATCCGGAAAACGTGCCCGCGGCCGATCTGGTGGTGATGGAATCCACCTACGGCGATCGCGCGCACAAGACGCGCGAGGACACGCTGACCGAATTGGCTGCAATTTTCCAGGCGGCGCACCGCGACGGCGGCAACGTGGTGATTCCCGCCTTTGCTGTGGGCCGCACTCAGGAGCTGTTGTATTTCTTCGCCGAGCATTTCGACGACTGGGGCCTGGGCAATTACCGGATGTTCCTCGACAGCCCGATGGCGAGCAAGGTCACCGCCGCCTACGATCGCCACGAAGATTTGTTCGATCCGGAAGCGAAGCAGTTGTGGAGCACGCGCCCGCACCCGTTGCGCCTGCCCAACCTGAAGTTCACTTCAAGTACGGACGATTCGCGCGCGATCAACTCGATCCGCAGCGGCGCGGTCATCATTGCGGGTTCCGGCATGTGCGAGGGCGGACGCATCCGCCATCACTTGCGCCACAACCTTGCGAATCCCGCCGCGCACATCGTGTTCGTCGGGTATCAGGCGAACGGCACGCTGGGGCGGCGCATCGTGCAAGGTGCGAAACACGTGCACCTGTTCGGGGACGACATCCCGGTTCGCGCTAAAGTCCATACGGTGGGCGGGTTGTCTGCACACGCCGATCGCGACGGGCTATCGGATTGGTACGGCGCGATCGCGAATCATCCGCCGGTATGCCTGGTGCACGGCGAGGATCCAGGTCGCGGCACGCTGGCGGAGGCGCTGAAGCAGAAGTGGGGTTGTACGGTCACGCTGCCGACGCCGGGCGTGCGCGTCACGGTATAAAAAAAGCGGCGAGCACTGCTCGCCGCTTTTGATCACTGTGCAGCCTTGCGCTCAGGCATTGCGCGCGTTGCCGCCGCGCCACCGCCGCTTCTTGTTGCCCGCCGCGTGCTCGGCATTGCCGCGCGCCGGATGGCCGTGACGCTGGTGCGCGTGCGGCTTGCCGGCCTTGGTGTTGTCGCGATTGCCCTGTGCGCGTTGCGGACGGCGCTGCTGACGCGAGCCGTTCGGGCGGCGCGAGGGCGCGGTCGGGCCTTCCATGCGCAGCGACCACGAAGGTGCGAACTCGGCCACCGGTTCGATCGCGAGATCCTGCTTCAGCAATCGACGGATGTCGCGCAGCAGGCCTTCCTCTTCGCGGCTGACCAGTGACAGCGCCAAGCCCTCCGCGCCCGCGCGGCCGGTTCGACCGATGCGGTGCACGTAATCCTCTGCAACCATCGGCAGGTCGTAGTTGACCACCGCCGGCAGTTGTTCGATGTCGAGGCCGCGCGCAGCGATGTCGGTCGCTACCAATACCGTGGTCTTGCCACGCTTGAAATCCGCCAGTGCGCGGGTGCGCTGGTTCTGGCTCTTGTTGCCATGGATCGCCGCCGTGCGGAAGCCGTGCTGCTCCAGGAAGCGGCACAGCTTGTCGGAACCGTGCTTGGTGCGCGAGAACACCAGCGTCTGTCGGCGACTATCGGCGGCGAGGACGTGCAGCAGCAGATCGCGCTTCTTGTCCGCATCCACCGGATGCACGCGATGGCTGACGCCAACGGCGACCGCGTTCGGCTTCGCCATCTGGACCTCGCGCGGCTCGCGCATGAACTGCGCGGCCAGCGCCTTGATCTCCGGCGCGAAGGTCGCCGAGAACAGCAAGGTCTGCTTCTGCTTCGGAAGCGCTGCGAGGATCTTCTTCAATGCTGGCGCGAAACCCATGTCCAGCATGCGGTCGGCCTCGTCCAGCACCAGCATCTCGATGCAGGACAGGTCCACGTTGCGGCGATCCATGTGGTCGATCAGTCGCCCTGGCGTGGCGACGATGATGTCGAGCCCGCGGCGCAGGCTCATGACCTGGCCGCCCATGCCGACCCCGCCGAACACTGCCGCGGCGTGCACGCGCAGGTACTTGCCATAGGCGCGCACGCTGTCGTGCACCTGCGCGGCGAGTTCGCGGGTGGGCGTGAGGATCAGCGCGCGCGGCTTGCGCGGCTGCTTGTTGTTGAAATTGCGTTCCCCGTCGGCGCACAGCTTTTGCAGCAGCGGCAACGCGAACGCGGCGGTCTTGCCGGTGCCGGTTTGCGCGCCGGCGAGCAAGTCATCGCCTTCCAGCACCAGCGGGATTGCCGCGGCCTGGATCGGGGTGGGGGTGTCGTGGCCCAGTTCGGAAAGGGCACGCAGCAGCGCGGGCGCAAGCCCGAGCGAATCGAACGTCATTGAAAAACTCCAGTCGTGCCGCGCGCTTTCCAGTGACCGCGCGCAGCGTGTGATTACCACCGGCGCAAAAGGCGAAGGCGGATTCGAGACGACGGAGCCGAGTGGTGCGGGCCGATGGCGGAAGGGATTCCGCGGGAAACTGGCCGAAGGAAAGTCGGGATACGGCGCTTCAAACTCGACCAGTGTAGCGGGTTATGGCTCAACAAGCGAATCGGGTGTCCGCGTGCGTTGCGCGGCCTTGATCGCGGGCAGCGTATCCGGCGACACCGCACCGCCGGAAAGCAGGAAAGCCATGCCTTGGTCCACGCTCCAGTCGGTGGCGATCAGTTCATCGGTCGGCACCAGTTCCAGGTAACCTCCGGTGGGATTGGGCGTGGTCGGCACGTAGACGGCGGCGATCTCGCGGCCCGAGGCATCAATGAAGACTCGGGTCACGAAGCCGATGGATTTCATTTCCGGCGAGGGGAAACCGATCAGCACCACGCGCTGGGTGCCGGACGGCTTGTTGCGCATCAGCGTCATCAGCTTCTTGGCGCCGCCGTAGATCGTGTGCACCAGCGGGATGCGTTCGAGCTGGTCGTCCAGGAAGCTCAGCACGCGCCGGCCGATCATCACGTTCGACAGCAGGCCGAGCACATAGAGCGCGGCCAGGGTGACAACGAATGCGCAGATGGAAATCAGCCAGTCTCGATGCAGCGCCTCGGCCGCTGCAGGGGAGGCCAACCCGACCAATTCGATGATTGCCGTGATCACCGGCGCGCCCACGCCGGCGAGCAGGGTGAAGACGAACTTGAACACCACCCAGGTGATCCAGACGGGAATGAAGGCCAGCAGGCCGGTCAGCAGATTGCGTTTCAGGTGCAGCGGCGGCATGGCGGTGGGCCGAAGCAGAGTTGCCGCTATTGTAGAGCGGCGAACGTGTGTCTCTGCTGACCGTGATTCTCGCGCAACTGGATGGCCCTGAAAAAAAACGGCGGGATCGCATCCCGCCGTTTGCCGGTGCCTCGTGCGGCGAAGCTCAGTGGTTCTGCTGGTTGTCGGTGCCCTGGATGAACTTCGCCACGTTGTCGTGCAACTGCTTCAGCGACGGCGTGTGCGCGTACACCATGTGGCCCGACGGATAGAACGCGTAGGAGATGTTCTTGCGCAGGTTCTGCGGGATCGGCAGGTGCTCCTGCTCGTAGATCGCCGCGTAATACGGCGTGGCCAGATCATAGAAGCCGCCGTTGACCATTACCTTGAGGTCCGGGTTGTACTTCATGGCCGCGGCAAGGTCCGGCAGCACGTTGGTCGAACCCGGGAAGGCGAAGTGCTGGCCCGGCGCCTTGTGGCGGAAATCCCAGTCGAAACCTTCGCCGTAGATCTCGGCGTTGTAGTGCATATCCTGGCCGAACTTCAGCGTGTTGCGTACGTAGTTGTTGAAAGCTGATACGTAGGCCGAGCTGATCGCTGCGGACTGTGGGTCGTAATCGGATTCCTTGCCCAGAGGGTCCATGCTCGGGCCGGAGAAACGCGTGTCCAGACGACCGGTGGTGATGTCGCTGCCGTTCTGCAATTCGTGCTCGAACATGCCGCCGGTGACGCGCAGGTCGGCCTTGACGAGATAATCAACCGGCAGGCCGGTAAAGTCCGAGAGCTTCTGCGCGATTTCCTTCTCGCGCTCGGGGCTCAGCGTGGAGCCGGCCATCAGCGCCTGCTCGTACTCGCCGGTGGCGAACTTGGTGGCTTCCTGCAGCAGCGGCTTCAGGCTGCTGTGTTCGTACTTCGGAAGCTTGTGGTGATACCACGCGGTGGCCGCGTAGGTCGGCAGCGCCAGCACGTAGGGCAGGTCGATGCCGGGGCTCGTGTCGGCACCGTCCACGCTGGTGGCGAAATTGAGGATCTGCGAAAGCAGGATCACGCCGTTGAGATCCACGTTGTCGCGCATTTCAAGGTCGGCCGCCAGCACCGCCGAACGGGTGGTGCCGTAGCTCTCGCCGAACAGGTACTTCGGCGAGTTCCAGCGATTGTGTTCGCTCAGGAATTTGGTGATGAACTTGGCGAACATGCGTCCGTCGCCATCCACGCTCCAGATCTTCTTGCTGAGCTCCTTGAAGTTCTTCTCGCGCGCTTCCTTGGTGTCGCCCTGCGGCAGCAGGCGGCCGAAGCCGGTACCGGGGGCATCCACGAACACCAGGTCGCTCACGTCCAGCAGGCTGTAGTCGTTGTTGACGAGCTGGTACGGGGCGGCCGGCGTGTGGGTGTCGTCGTTGGTGACGATGCGCTTGGGACCGAAAGCGCCCATGTGCAGCCACACGGTGGAGGAACCGGGTCCGCCGTTGTACAGGAAGGTGATCGGCCGTTTGGAGGGATCCGCGCCGCGCTTGATGTAGGCGACGTAGGACATGCTGGTCTGCGGCGTGTGCTCGTCCAGTCCGTTGCCGTCCAGCACCAGCGTGCCGGCGATCGCGTCGTAAGCGACGCTGGTGCCTTCCACGTTGACGGTGCCCTGCGTGGTCGAGGATTGCGATTTGGCCATCGCCGCCCAGGCGGCGTTATCGCTGTCGTCCTGGCTGGACTTGTCCGTGGGTTGATCGGCGGCAAAGGCCGGCAGACTGCACAGCAGCAGCGCGCCCAGCACGATGCGGAGTCGGAACGGTTTCATGTGGTGATCACCTTGGCAGCAGAGAACCCGGCGAGTATGCGCGCACGGACGGGCGCGTCCATAAGTCACAAGTCATGTTCGGCGACCGGAAAGCTGCTGCGCTTGGCATGCCACCGGCCGGCGGTGCTCGGCATCCTCATGTACTGGCTTGTACACTCCGGTGCCCGTGCGCCGCCGTCACGCGGCTTGCCTTCGCTCGCGACGCTTCCAATCCGCCGAATCAGCTTGGGAGTTAGCCATTCGGCGCCGGATGTCTGGCATCTACCACGCGTACCACGCGGAAGCCGATGCTGGTGTAGCCGATGTCGGAATCGGCGGTTCCCTTGCGGCCGAGCGCGGTCTGATGGCTGCCGTCACGCCAGGAAAGCCCGCGGAAAACGCGTTCGCCGGCGGAGCCGCCGTCCAGCCACTCGCTGACGTTGCCGTACATGTCGTAGGCGCCGACGCCGCTGGGCGCGTAGCGGCCCACCGGCGCTGTTTCGGCAGCGCCATCGCTGCAGGCGAAGCGGTCATTGTCGAGCTTGGTCTGGCGGGTCGAGTCGTCCACGTTGCCGCGCGCACAGGGGCTGCCGGCGGGAGCGCCGCGCGCCGTGCGCAGCCACTCGCTCTCGGTCGGCAACCGATACGGTTCGCCGGTGCGGCGCGACAGCCATGCCGCGTACGCGGCCGCATCATTCCAGCTCACGCAAACCACCGGATGATCGCCGGTTTGCGGGAAGCCAGGGTCGTTCCACTTCAGCCCCCGCCATCGCGAGAATGGGTGGAACGCCTCGACGCAGGACGCCGCGGGCCGGTGGGTTTCGCGCGCGAATTGCGCGTATTCGCTGCGCGTCACTTCGGTACGACCGATCGCGAAGGCATCCGCGTTGCCGTCGGCCGGCACGTAAACCAGGACCGGGCCACCATCGTCGTGGATCGTCGAACCTGCATGCAGGGCCGAGGGCGGTGCCGGCGTCCGGTCCAGCAATTGCGGATCGAAACCTTCAGGGTAGATCGCCGGCAGGCTCTCGGCGAGCGGACGCAAGATCGCCACCTTCGCGCCGTCGCGCGAGCGGGCAGCGCCCGCCACGGCATCACCCACCGAATGCGCGAGTTGCGCCCGCGCGTCTTGCCAGGATTTTTGCGAAACCGGATCGGAGAAGGGCACGAGGCCGTCGAGTTTGGTCACCGTCGGCTGTACGTGATCCGCATCGCCGCGTCGCCACGCGCTGAGCACATCCCTTTGCAGCACCGCCATGATCCTGCCGATGCCCGTGCGTGCGTTCCGGTTGTCCGGTTCCATCTGGAGTACTTCCCGGTAGCGTGCGACCGCGCTGTCCTCCTTCGGCACGGTCAGGTGATCCCGCGAGAACAGCGCGTCGGCCTGAGCCAGCAGTGCGGAAACACGGGTGGCCTGCGCGCTGTCCACGCTGCTGGGTTCCACGGGCACCGCGATCGCGGGTTGCGATGCGTCGGTGCTGGTGGCCGTGGCGGGGATCACGACCGCATGCGTGGCCGCTACTTGTTGGCTGACGGGCGGCGGCGCATGGGCTATCGGTGCCAACGAGGCTTGCGCGGAAGGTACAGTCGCGGTGCGCCTGGCGTGCGAGCGCCAGCTCAGCGCCGCGGCGCTGACCGCGATCAGGGCGAGCAACATCAACAGTGCCGGCCCATAGCGGCGGACGATGCGCGGTGACGGAAGCTTGATCCGCGGCGGCCGCATGCTCGGCAAGGCCGGCAACCGGACGCGCGGCAACTTGAATTTCGGCCACTGGAATTTCGAGCGGGCGGGTGCGGCAGGTACCACCGGGCGCGGCGAAGTATGGCGGCCATCCACCGCATCCAGCGCGGCGACCATCTCCTCCGCGTTCTGGAAGCGCGCCTCGGGCGACTTGGCCAGCGCCTTGTCCACGAACGGTTGCCAGGCCCGCTTCAGCGGCGGCAAACGCGGCACCGGTTGCTCGATGTGCGCGATCGCGGTGGACAGCGCGTCCGCGCCGCGGAAGGGCAGGTCGCCGGTCAGCAGTTCGTAGCAGACCACGCCAAGGCTGTAGAGATCCGAGCGCCCGTCGATATCCTGTCCGCGCGCCTGTTCCGGGCTCATGTAACCGGAGGAGCCCATCGTCGCGCCTTCGCGGGTGACGCGCAGGCTGTCGCTGGCTCGCGCGATGCCGAAGTCGGTGAGCAGCGCCCGGCGGTGCTGGTCGAACAGCACGTTTTCCGGCTTGACGTCGCGATGCACGATGCCCTGCTTGTGCGCATGGCCCAGCGCACCGGCCAACGCGCGGATCACCGCCGCGATGCGCGAGGGCGAATCGCGCAAATCAACCTTGGAGAGGTCGCCGTTGGGCAGGTACGGCATCGTGTAATACAGCTGCCCGTCGGATGTGCGCCCGACTTCGTAGATCGCGACGATATGCGGATGCTGCAGGCGCGCGATGGTGCGCGCCTCCTGCTCGAAGCGGGTGATGGTTTCGTCGGTGGCCGCTTGCAGGATCTTGACTGCCACCGGCCGGCCCAGTGAGGACTGGATCGCCAGATACACGGTCGCCATGCCGCCACGCCCCAGCGGGCGTACCAGACGGTGGCCGGGAACCTCGAATTCGGCGACGGGTGCGGACAAACCCATGGCGCGGTGAATCCCCTTGGGCGGAAGCCGATTCTAGGACACTGCACAGCCCGGGGGCGAGCATATCCCGTGTTGCCGTCCTCCGGCCGTGCAGGGCGTCGCGTTACGATCCGTCCGCCTCGCGGCCGGTTTCCAGGTGAAAACGATGCAACATGCGATGTGCAAACGGCGCGAACAGCAGACCGGCTACAAAGATCACGACAAGCCCGCTGTACAGGGCATAAACCCCCGCGAAGACCTTGCCTCCGCTCGTGTGCAGGGCGTCCACGGGTCCCATGCCGCCGAGGATCATGGCCGCGTTGAGGAAGGCGTCCAGCCAGCCCATGTGCTCTGCGATCCGATAGCCCAGCATCCCGGCCAGCAGCGAGGCTGCGATCACGGCAAGTCCAAGCGCGAGCGACTTGGCCACCCGGCGGAGCAGGAAGTCCCGCCATGGCAGCAGAGGCTCGTGCTTGTGCTCGTAGCGGAACATCAGGCGGAACCCTTCCCGGACAAGTGGGCGGATTATGCCCGCGCCCGCGGTTTCAGACGCACGTAAAGCTGCTTGCGCACGCGGGCCACGAGTTGGCCCCCGGAGGTGCGGATATCGGTGTCGAACCAGCGCAGCACTTTTCCGCCTGAGGCGGCCTCGTTCCGCAGCGCGGCGATGGCTCCCTCATCGAGATGGAAATTCGCGTACACGTTCTCGCGAGCCGGCGCGATGAATTCGATCTCGGCCGCCTTGTCCCAGACGTAGTAATCGCGGCCCAGCCGGTGCAGCGCCAGCAGCATCCAGAACGGGTCGGTCATCGCGAACAGGTTGCCGCCGAACTGGCTGCCGACGTAGTTGCGGTTCCAGGGGCGCAGTCGAAGCGTCACGCTTGCTTCCGACCAGTCGTCCGCAATGTGCAGCACGCGGATGCCGTTGCACAGGAACGGAGGCCATAGATTCATCAGGCGCCGCAGCGTCCCCGCGCGCATGGGCGGGTCAGAACAACAGCGACGACATCTTCCGCCGGGTGGCGGCCACCAACGCCTCGTCCTCGACGATGCGGAAGGCGTCCAGCAGGCGCTTGCGCGCGACGCCCTCGTTCCAGTTGCGATCGGCTTGAAGAATCGCGAGGAACTGCTCCATCGCGTCGGCCGGGTCGCCGCCCAGCAGCAGGCGCACGCCCAGGGCGTCGCGCGCGGCGAAATCCTTCGGGTTGCTTTCGATGCGGGCCATCAATTCGCCGGAAGCACTCGTGCCGGTGAGCGCCTGCGCGAGATCAACGTACGCGCGCAGCGCCTTGGCGCGATCGTCGTGTTCCAGTTGCGCGGGCAGCGATTCGAGTGCGCTCTTCGCCGCGCCGATGTCGCCTGCGCGCGCCTGCGCCAGCGCGAGTTCGAGCTTCAATTCCGCGTTGTCCGGCTCGGCTTCGGCCGCTTCGCGCAAACGCGCGACCGCGGCGTGCGGGGCTTCGCGCGGCGCGTGAAGGCCTTCTTCGGTGACGTTCTGCGCGGCCGGGGTCTCGATCTTCTTCGCCGGCTGGACGTTGTGACGTGACAGGAATTCGCGCACCTGCGATTCGGGCAGCGCGCCGGCGAAGCCGTCCAGGATCTGCCCGTCGCGGATCAACACCACGGTCGGGATACTGCGCACGCCGAACATGCCGGCCAGTTGCTGTTCCTTGTCGCAATCGATCTTGGCCAGCCGGAACGCGCCGCCGTATTCGCCAGCGAGCTTTTCCAGGATCGGGCCGAGCGTCTTGCACGGCCCGCACCAGGTTGCCCAGAAGTCGACCAGCACCGGCGTGGTCAACGAAGCCTGCAGCACCTCGCTTTCGAAGTTGGCCTGGCCGGCGTCGAAGACGTGCGCGGATTTCGCGGAATCGGGTTGGGCGGCTTTGGTCGATGCGTTCATGCGCGGATCAAGCTTCCTGTCGATCCGCACATGATTGGGGCGTGTGGCTTGCGAAGCAAGCTCAAGGTGCCATCACCACCGGCTTGCCATCGCGCTTGTAGACCGTGCCGGCCTTCATCACGAAGTCCATCTTCTTCATCACCGCGATGTCGTCCAGCGGATTGCCGGGTACGGCGACGAGGTCGGCATACTTGCCCGGCGTGACGCTGCCCAGGTCCTTGTCGTGCTTCAGCAGCTCGGCGGCGTGCATGGTTGCCGCCTGGATGGTGAATATCGGCGGCATGCCGGCCTGCACCATGTAGACGAATTCCTGCGCGTTGTCGCCGTGCGGATACACGCCGGCATCGGTGCCGAAGGCGATCCTGACGCCCGCCTTGTAGGCCTTGCCTGCGGTGGCCATGATCACCGGGCCGACCTCTTCGGCCTTGCGGGCGACCTGCGGCGGATACCAGCCTTCCTTCGCTTTGCCCATCACGAACTGGCCGGCGATGATGGTGGGCACGTACCAGGTGCCGTGTTCCTTCATCAGCTTCATGTCTTCGTCGTCCATGAAGGTGCCGTGCTCGATGGAGTCCACGCCGCCCAGCACCGCGCGGCGGATCGCTTCGGCGCCGTGCGCGTGCGCGGCCACGGTGAAGCCGTAGTCGTGAGCCGCGGCGACCACGGCCTTGATCTCGTCCAGCGTCATCTGCGGATTTTCGGAGCTGGCGCTTTCATCCAGTACGCCGCCGGAGGGCATGATCTTGATCAGGTCCGCGCCGTCCTTGTAATGCTGGCGCACCGCCTTCCACGCGTCCTCGGGCGAATTGATGATGCCGTCCTTCGGGCCCGGATCGCCCTGGATGTCCCAGCGGTAGCCGTCGGTGGGATCGGCGTGTCCCCCGGTGGTACCGATGAACTTGCCCGCGGTGAAGATGCGCGGTCCGGGCACTATCCCGGCGTTCACCGCATTGCGCAGCGCAATGGACGAGTTGTCGCTCTCGCCGAGGTTGCGCACGGTCGTGAAGCCCGCCAGCAGCGTGCGCTTGGCGTACACCGTGCTGCGGATCGCGTAGTCTGCGGGATTGAGGCGGAACTTCTCGCTGTAGCTGTTCTTGCTGAACTGGTCGGTGAGATGCACGTGGTCGTCGATCAGGCCCGGCATGCAGGTGTCGTTGCCGGGCAGGTCGATCACCGTTGCGCCGGCACGATCGGCATTGCCGGCCACCACTTCGCCGATGCGATCGCCGTTGATCACCACTGTGGTCGCGCCCAGCAGCTTGCCATTGATCGTGTCTATCAGGTGCGGGCAGTGCACCACCGTGACGGCCGGTGCGGCTGTGCTATCGAACTGCGGTGCATCGGCTGCCTGTGCGGCGCCCGCGCACAGCGCGGCGGCGATCGCGATCACGAGAGTCCTGGTCATGTCGGTTCCCCATGCAAACGAAGCCCGCATCATAGCGATAGGCAATGGCGGTGAGCGTGCCGGACGACATGGGCTTGGCGGCCATGTTGCACTGCGGTAGGCTGCTCGTTCGCGCGCCGCACGGGCGTTGCGCGCCATGCCACGGACCGACCATGCAGGAACACTACGACCCGCGCGCGATCGAAGCCGCCGCGCAGAAGTTCTGGGCCGACACGCGCGCCTTCGAGGTGGAGGAAGATCCCGCGCGCGAGAAATTCTATTGCCTGTCCATGCTGCCGTATCCAAGCGGCGCGCTGCACATGGGCCACGTGCGCAACTACACCATCGGCGATGTCATCTCGCGCTTCCAGCGCATGCAGGGGAAGAACGTGCTGCAGCCGATGGGCTGGGATGCGTTCGGATTGCCTGCGGAAAACGCGGCGATCGCGCGGTCGGTGCCGCCTGCAAAGTGGACCTACCAGAACATCGAGCACATGCGCGCGCAGTTGAAGGCGATGGGCTTCGCCATCGACTGGTCGCGCGAATTCGCCACCTGCCGGCCCGAGTACTACGTGCACGAGCAGCGCATGTTCGTGCGGCTGTTCAGGCAGGGCATGGTGTACCAGAAGAACAGCGTGGTGAACTGGGATCCGGTGGACCAGACCGTGCTTGCCAACGAGCAGGTGGTGGACGGGCGCGGCTGGCGCTCGGGCGCGGTCGTGGAGAAGCGCGAGATCCCGCAGTGGTTCCTGAAGATCACCGCCTACGCGCAGGAACTGCTGGACGAACTGGACAAGCTGCCGGGCTGGCCGGAAGCGGTCAAGACCATGCAGCGCAACTGGCTCGGCCGTTCGGAAGGGCTGGAAATCCATTTCGACGTGGAAGGCGCGGAGCCGCTATCGGTGTTTACCACGCGTCCCGACACGCTGATGGGCGTCACTTTCGTCTCGATCGCCGCCGAGCATCCGCTGGCCGCGCGCGCAGCGCAAAACGATCCGCAGATCGCGCGCTTCATCGAGGAGTGCCGCCACGGCGGTGTTTCCGAGGCGGAGCTGGAGACGCAGGAAAAGCGCGGGATCGACACCGGCCTGGTCGCGATCCACCCGGTCAGCGGAGAGAAATTGCCGATCTGGATCGCCAATTTCGTGCTGATGGGTTACGGCACCGGCGCGGTGATGGCGGTGCCCGCGCACGACCAGCGCGACTGGGAATTCGCGACCAAATACAAGCTGCCGAAGAAGATCGTGATCGTGGATGCGGACACCGCCTCCGCCCTGCTCACGCTGGGCGAGCGAGAGGCGCTGGCCTTCGACCCCATGTCCGTGGCGTTGGGCCAGGCGCCGTTCGAAAACGTCAGCGATCGCGAGTCGCTGGAAGAAAAGCTGCGCGAGTTCGCGCGCCGCATCGAGGTAGAAAGCGCCTTCACCGAACGCGGCATGCTGGTGAATTCCGGCGAGTTCTCGGGTCTCGGCTTCGACGATGCGCTGGATGCGTTCGCGCGGAAGCTGGAATCCGGAAACCGGGGCAAGCGCACCGTAAACTGGCGCCTGCGCGATTGGGGCGTTTCGCGACAGCGTTACTGGGGCTGCCCGATCCCGATCATCCATTGCGCAAAGTGCGGCGCGGTGCCCGTGCCGGAAGAGCAGTTGCCGGTGGTGCTGCCTGAAGACGTCGCGTTCAGCGGCGTGCAGTCGCCGATCAAGGCCGATCCGGAATGGCGCAAGACCACCTGCCCGAATTGCAATGGGCCAGCCGAGCGCGAGACCGACACCTTCGACACCTTCATGGAGTCGAGCTGGTACTACGCGCGTTACACCTCGCCCGGAGCGCCGACGCAGGTGGACGAGCGTGCGAATTACTGGCTACCGGTGAACCAGTACATCGGCGGCATCGAGCACGCGATCCTGCACCTGCTGTACTTCCGCTTCTACCACAAGCTGATGCGCGACGCCGGCCTGGTGCGCTCGGACGAGCCGGCGACGAACCTGCTGTGCCAGGGCATGGTGGTTGCGGAGACTTTCTATCGCGAGACGGACGGTCATCGCGAATGGATCAACCCGGCGGACGTCGAGATCCAGCGCAACGAGCGCGGGCACGTGACCGGTGCGACGCTGAAGGCGGACGGCCAGCCGGTGCATATAGGCCCGACCGAGAAGATGTCGAAGTCGAAGAACAACGGCGTCGATCCACAGACCATGATCGACAAGTTCGGCGCGGACACCGTACGGCTGTTCTCGATGTTCGCGGCGCCGCCCGAACAGTCGCTGGAATGGAACGAGGCCGGCGTGGAAGGCATGGCGCGCTTCCTGCGCCGGTTCTGGCGTGAGGTGGTGACGCATGCCTCTCAGCCGGACCATCCGGAAGTGAATCCCGCTGCCTTGAACGCGGCGCAAAAGACCCTGCGCCGGCAGGTGCACGAAACCATCGCCAAGGTCGGCGACGACATCGGCCGCCGGCATGCCTTCAACACGGCCATCGCCGCGCTGATGGAACTGCTCAACCACGTCTCGAGATTCGAAGACATGAGCGAGCAGGGCCGCGCGGTGCGCCACGAGGCGCTGGAGAGCATGGTGCTGCTGCTGAACCCGTTCACGCCCCACGCCAGCCATGCGCTGTGGCAGGCGTTGGGCCATGGCGAAACACTGGTCGAGGACGTACGCTGGCCGCTGCCCGATACTGCCGCGCTGGTCCGCGACAGCGTGACCCTGGCGGTGCAGGTCAACGGCAAGCTGCGCGGCACCATTGAACTGGCGACGTCGGCGTCGCGCGAGGAGGCCGAGCGCGAAGCGCTGGCAGAGCCCGGCGTGGCGAAATTCCTCGCGGGGCATGCGCCACGCAAGGTGATCGTGGTGCCGGGGAAGATCGTCAATATCGTGGTGTAAACAGCTGCGTAGAGTCCGCTTGCGAGCGACATGGCTCTTCTCGGGGGATCCGTTGTCGCGCGCAGGCGCGCTCCTGCAGGTTTTCGCCGGGGCGACGGCTTCGTTGTTATGCTTTCACCGTTTCCGAATACCCTTTCGCACAACGGAGCTTCCATGATCACCAATCGATGGCTGCAAATGGCGTTGTGCCTCGGTGGGATCGGAACACTTTCTGCCTGTGGCTTCCATCTGCGCCAGAGCGCGCCGCTGCCGGTGCCGATGCAGCAGCAGGTTTTCATGAACGTGAGTGGCGGCGGAGAACTGCCGCGCGATCTCGCGCGCGCGTTGAACGTGCGCAAGGTGGAGGTGCTGGATCAGTCCGCCCCGGGAGTGGCCGAACTGGATGTGAAGGCGCAGTTTCGCACCGACATACTGACTTCGACCGGTTTCGCGCGCGTGGGCGAGTACGCGGTGCGTTACCACGTGGATTTCTCGCTGAAGGACGGCGACGGCAATGTGGTGCTGCCGCAGCAGAGCATAGATCTCTCGCACGAGTTCACCTTCGATCCGTTCCAGGCGATCGGCACCGCCGCGCAGACGGAAGTGCTCCAGCGCGACCTCACCCGCGAGATGGCCGATGCGATCATGCGCCGGCTGGAGGCGGCCGGTCGCAAGGGCACGCTGGTGCCGTCTTCGAGCGAAGACGAATCCACCTCGATCCCGGCGGGCGCTTCCTCCTCGCCATAGCGCAATGGCGAACACGCTCGAAAGTTTCCACAAGGCGCTCGGCAAGGGCGAGCTTGCGCCGGTTTACCTGATCGCCGGCGACGAACCGCTGCTGTTGCAGGAAGCTTGCGACGCGCTGCGCGCGCGGGCGCGGGCGCGGGGTTTCGCAGAGCGCGAAGTGCTGGACGCGGAGGCGAAATTCGACTGGAACCAGCTCGCCCGCGCCTCCGCCAGCATGTCGCTGTTCTCGACGCGCCGCCTGATCGAACTGCGCGTGCCCACGGGCCTGGTCGGCAAGGAAGGCTCCGCCGCAATCATCGAGTGGTGCAAGGCTCCCGCACCCGACACCGTGCTGCTGATCGGCGCGGCGCAATGGAGCAAGAAGAACGAAGGCGCGTGGGTGCGCGAGATCGAGCGCAACGGCATCTACGTGCCCATCAAGGCGCTGCGCGTGGACGAACTGCCCGCGTGGATACGCGCGCGCATGCACGCGCGCGGGTTCAGTCCGGACGAAAATGCGGTCGCGCTGCTGGCTTCGCGCGCGGAAGGGAACCTGCTGGCGATCGCGCAGGAGATAGACAAGCTCGCGCTGCTGCGCGAGGGTGGCCGCGTGTCCGCGAGCGAACTGGAAGCCCTGGATGCCGACAGCGCGCTTTACGACGTATTCAAGCTGACCGATGCGGCATTCGGCGGCGATGCAGCGCGCGCATTGCGCATACTCCACGGTTTGCGCGCGGAGGGCGAGGACCTGATCCCGATGTTGGGCTGGCTGCTCAACCAGCTCGAGCTTGCCTTGCGGCTGGCTTCGGCCGATGACTTCGCCACCGCCGCGCGTGCGGAATACAACTTCTGGCCGGCGCGTCAGCGTCTGTTGGCCGGCGCCCTGAAGCGCGCCGGCCGCGGGCCTGCGCACTGGGAGCATTGCGTGGCCTGGTGCGCGCGCATCGACCGCATGGCCAAGGGCCGCGAGTTCGGCGATCCCTGGCGCGAATTCGAGCGCCTGCTGGTAGCGATCGCGCAACCTCGCGTAGCTGCCGTGCTGGCGTGAACGCGATGCGTCCCCTCGCCATCCTCGGCGGCACGTTCGATCCGGTGCATCTGGGCCACTTGCGCGCGGCGTGGGAGGCTTCCGAGGCGCTGGATGCGGAAGTTCGCCTGGTGCCCGCGCACGTGCCGCCGCACCGGCCTGCACCGGTGGCGAGTGCCCTGCAACGCGTGGCGATGCTGCGTGCCGCGCTGGCCGGACAGGATCGGCTGGCCCTGGACACGCGAGAGCTGGATCGCAACGGCCCTTCGTACAGCTTCGACACGCTGGCCGGATTGCGCGGAGAAGTGGGTATGCGCCCGCTGGTGCTGCTGATCGGCTCGGATGCGTTCGCCGCACTGCCGGACTGGCATCGCTGGCGCGAGTTGTTCGGGCTGGCGCATTTCGGTGTGCTGACACGGCCCGGCCACCTCCCGTCGTTGCCACCCGAATTGGCGGCGGAAATGGCGCAGCGCGAAGTGGCGAACGCGGATGCGTTGCGCACGACGTCGAATGGTCGCGTGCTGCGCATCGCGATCACGCAGCTGGAAATTTCCGCCACCCGCATCCGCGCGCTGCTGCGCGAAGGCCATGAGCCGCGCTGGCTCCTGCCGGATGCGTTGTTTGCCGATCCGGCGCTGCTGGAGCCGTACCGCTGACGCACTTGCGCGCGAGCCCAAGACGCGCATACTGGAGCCGCGCATCCCGCGCACACTCAGGCCGAGGCCGCACACACTTGAGCAACCAGCCGTTGTCCCGTCGCACCGAAGAACCCGTTTCCCCCGCTCCCTCCGTACAGGTCCTGCGCCAGCGCATCCTCGAAGCACTGGACGAATTGAAGGCCCGCGACGTCCGCGAAATAGACGTGCGTGGCAAGACCTCCATCGCCGACCTGCTGATCATCGCCTCCGGCACCTCCACCCGACACGTCAAGTCCATCGCCGACGAGGTGGTGAAGTTCGTCAAGCGTGCCGGCATGCTGCCTCTGGGTGTGGAAGGCGAGACCGAGGCCGAATGGGTGCTGGTGGATCTTGGCGACGTCATCGTGCACGTGATGCTGCCGCGCATCCGCGAGTTTTACGGCCTCGAACGCCTCTGGACCGTGGGCGATCACGACGTCGCTGCCGCCAACGAGTGAGTGATCTTTTGAAAAGTGCAGCCAAGGATGGCTGCTTTGAAAGCAATCGAGGCGTAGAGCCTGGTAATTACCGTTGCTTATTCGAAGGAGCGATCCGGAACGATCGCAAAAAATTCTGATGCGCGCGCGCATCGTCGCGATCGGGGTCGCGATGCCCGCGTGGGTGGCGGAAGGCTTCGCCGAGTACCGGAAGCGGCTCGGTCGCGAACTGCCGCTGGAGCTCATCGAGATCAAGCCGCCCGTGCGCGGTCGTGATCTCAAGCGCGCGATGGCGGAAGAAGGGGAAGCGCTGCTCGCCGCCGTGCCGCGCGACGCGCACGTGATAGCGCTGGATGGTCGCGGCAGCGCGTGGAGGAGCGAACAGCTCGCGGAACAGTTGAAACGCTGGCGGATGGACGGACGTGATCTCGCGTTCCTGATCGGCGGTGCCGACGGCCATTCGGAAGCGGTGTTGCAACGCGCGAACCAGCGCTGGTCGCTTGGTCCCTTGACCTTGCCGCACATGCTCGTGCGCCTGGTCGTGGCCGAGCAGTTGTATCGCGCGGCGATGATCGTGGCGGGCCATCCGTATCATCGCGGTTGATGTTTCTCTCCCGCTCGCGGGAGAGGGAAGCCAAGTGCGACAGCACTTTGGCAGGGTGAGGAAATCTCGCAGATCCGTAATCCCGGTGAAAGCCGGGGCTCAGCGACTTTGCCGTTCGACATCCATGTCTTTTCCGCGCCGTCCAGCGGCGCGGGTTACTTTCCTTTCGGGGAAAGTAACCAAAGCCATTGGCGCCGGGCATGACGGTTTCGCCAACATCCGGTTGGCTCAACTTCCCTGCGCTTCTTGCCGGGCGCGCGCCGGCGCGAACTCGCACATCCCTGTGCTCGGACATCGTGCCTTTCCCGCGCGCCCGGCTGCGATGCTCGGCATCATGCAACGGGCGCCTTAAGCTCACTTCGACACGGCCATCCATGGCCTGCGGTGGGGGTGGCCATTATGCTTCCGAGATGCTCTATCTCGCCTCCCAATCCCCGCGCCGCAGGCAGTTGCTCGAACAGCTCGGTGTCGCGTTCGAGCTGCTGCAAGTGGAGGTGCCTGAAATCCGCCGCCCCGGCGAATCCGCCGAGGACTACGTCGGCCGCGTCGCGCGCGAGAAGGCATTGGCCGGGCTGGAGGTGGTGCGCGGTCGCGATGACGAAGCCATCGTGCTGGGCGCGGATACGGAAGTCGCATTGGATGAGCGCGTGTTCGGCAAGCCGTGCGACGCGGAAGACGCGGCCGCCATGTTGGGGGCGTTGTCCGGCCGGACGCACCGGGTTATTTCGACCGTGTGGGGCATGGACAAGGCGCGGCGGAAGGCCGCGACGAGCGTTTCGGACGTCAGCTTCGCGGAACTGGACGCGACAACGATCGCGGCCTACGTCGCTACCGGCGAGCCGTTCGGCAAGGCCGGTGCTTATGCGATCCAGGGCCGGGCCGCGGCCTTCATCACGCACCTGTCCGGCAGCTATTCCGGGGTGATGGGCCTGCCATTGCACGAGACCGTGCAGCTGTTGCGGGATTTCGGCGTGGCCATCTGAGCCGAAGGCGGGGAAACCGAATCGACAGGTTCAGGGCCGGCGGGCTATAAGGGTGGACCGGGGCTTTCGCGAGATGCCTGAATGGCATCTCGCGCCGGCGGACGCACGCACAGGGAGGTGCGGGCGGGCAAGCGCTTCATGGAAGATTGCTTGCTGAACATTTCCTGCGGAGCAAGGATGAGCGAGGAAATCCTGATCAACGTCACTCCGCGCGAAACCCGCGTGGGCGTGGTCGAGAACGGCATGCTGCAGGAGGTGCACGTCGAGCGCACCGGCAAGCGCGGCTACGTCGGCAACATCTATTGCGGGCGCGTGCAGCGGGTCATGCCCGGCATGCAGGCGGCCTTCGTCGAGATCGGTCTTGGCCGAGCGGCTTTCCTGCATGCCTCGGATATCGTGCGCGCGCCGCCGGCGCTGACCGCGGAGGAGGCCGAGGGCAATGGCCATGCCGCCGGTCCGCTGCCGACGCCGCCGATCAACGAGCTGGTGCATGAAGGCCAACGCGTGATCGTGCAGGTGATCAAGGATCCGATCGGCGGCAAGGGTGCGCGGCTGTCTGCGCATCTTTCCATCCCCTCGCGCTATCTGGTGCTGCTGCCGCACACGCGCCTGCATGGCGTGTCGGTGCGGATCGAGGACGAGGCCGAGCGTGCGCGCCTGAAGGAGATCCTCACCCGGCTTTCCGGCGGGGGCGAGCGCGGCTATATCGCGCGCACCAACGCCGAAGGCGAGGACGAAGCCGCGCTGGCCGAGGACATCGCCTACGTCGGCAAGGTCTGGCAGGTCGTGCAGGAGAACATCGCGCGCGCCGAGCCTGGCACGCGGGTGTACGAAGAGCCGCCGCTGCCGCTGCGCGTGCTGCGCGACCTGATGCACGACGACATCGAGAAGGTGCGCGTGGATTCGCGCGAAACCTACCAGCGCACGCTGGACTTCGCGCACCGCTTCATGCCGCACCTTGCGGAGCGGATCGAACATTATTCCGGCGAACGGCCGATCTTCGACCTGTACAGCGTCGAGGACGAAATCCAGAAAGCCCTGCGCAAGGAAGTGCCGCTGAAATCCGGCGGCCATCTGGTGATAGACCAGACCGAGGCAATGACCACGATCGACGTCAACACCGGCGCATACCTGGGGACGCGCAATCTCGAGGAGACGGTGTTCCGCACCAACCTGGAGGCTGCGCAGGCGGCCGCGCGGCAACTGCGGCTGCGCAACCTCGGCGGCATCATCATCATCGACTTCATCGACATGCACGATCCCGAGCACCGGCGCCAGGTGCTGCGCACGCTGGAAAAATCGCTGGTGAAGGATCACGCGCGCACCACGGTGTACGAGATGAGTCCGCTCGGGCTGGTGGAGATGACGCGCAAGCGCACCACCGAGAGCCTCGAACGGCAATTGTGCGAACCGTGCCCGGAGTGTGCCGGGCGCGGCAAGATCAAGACCGCCGAGACGATTTCCTACGAGATATTCCGCGAGATCACCCGCGCGGTGCGCCAGTTCGACGCGGAGAAGCTGTTGGTGCTGGCCAGCCCGCGCGTGGTCACTCGCATCCTGGAGGAGGATTCGGCGGCGGTCACCGAACTGGAGGCCTTCATCGGCAAGACCATCCGCTTCCAGCCCGAGGAGCAGTATGCGCAGGAGCAGTTCGATGTGGTCCTGCTTTGACCTTTACTGCCACATCCCCATGCTGCGGCCGCGGTTTTTCCCCATTCCCGCTTGCTGGAGAGGCAAGCCAGGTGCGACAGCAATCGGAAGGGTGGGGGAAACGCTTGCCTCGGGGCAGTCCGAAATCCGACATCCATGTCTTTTTCCGCACCGTCCCACGGCGCGGGTTACTTTCCTTTCGGGGAAAGTAACCAAAGCCATTGGCGCCGGGGATGACGGCCTCGCCAACATCCGGTTGGCTCGACTGCCCATCGCATCTTGCGCCAAGCGGGCCGGCGCGAACTCGCACGTCCCTGTGCTCGGACATCGCGCCTTGCTCCCGCTTGGCGCTGCGATGCTCGGCGTCATGCGACGGCGCCGGAGAGCTCACTTCGACACGGCCATCCATGGCCTGCGTAGCGCCGGTTGCGGGCGGCTCGGCATCCTTACCGAGGCCTCCGCGTGAACCCCTGGCGCCATCGTCTTCGCCGCGCGCGGTTTTTTCTCGGCGCGCTGATCGCCGCGGCGTTGATCGCGGCGGCGGTGGCGATCGGCCTGCTGCAGTTGGCGATGCCGCTGGCGGCGCATTATCCCGACCAGCTGGCGGGCCTGCTTTCGCAACGCCTGCACCGGCCGGTGCACTTCGATTCGGTGGAAAGCGAGTGGCAGCCTTCCGGTCCGCTGCTGATCGTGCACGGGCTCACGCTCGGGCCGGAATACAAAGGCGGCGAGTCGCTTTCGCTGCGTCGTGCGGCGATCAAGTTCGATCTTTCCGCCTGGCTCAAACCCGCGCATCGCTGGATCACTTTGCGGCTCACCGGGCTGGAACTGCGCATGCGCCACGACGCGTCCGGCTGGCGCGTGCTGGGCCTGGGCAATCCGAACCAGAACCAGCAGGCGCCGCTGCAGTCGCTGCCGGTCGACCTGGATCTGCGCAATCTGACCGTCGGCATCGATGATGCCGAGGCGCAGCGCAGTTACATGTTGTCTTCGCCGCGGCTGCGCGTGGTCAGCGTCGGCGGCACGTTGCGATTCGGCGGCGATGTGGCGCGACAAGGTTCGCCACGGCCGATCACGATCATCGGTCGCTTCGACCCGGTGAAGCAGGATGCCGATCTCTACATCGTCGGCCGCGCGCTCGATCTCGCCAGCATGGCGCGCGACGTGGACCTGCAGGGCTTGCACCTGCGCAGCGGCCGAGGTGATCTGGAACTGTGGGGAAGCTGGCGCGGCAACGGCCTGCGAAGCGTGGCGGCGCGTTTCAATTTGCGCGACCTCGCGCTGGGTGCGCCCGGCGGACGCCATGCCGAAACGCCGGCGCTCTCCGGCGTGGTCGAATTGAACCGCAAGCCGGATGGATGGGAACTGCGCTATCGCGACGCCGGCAAGTCCGGCGACGACATCGACGATGTCGGCGGCCTGATCCTGCAGATGCATGGCAGCGGCAACGCACGCAGGATCTCATTGGCCGCGCGCGATCTGGATCTCACGCCGCTGTTGCCGTTCATCGGCCTGCTGCCGCAGGCGCCTGCTGGCGTGAGCGACTGGATCACCGCGGCGCACCCGCACGCGCAGATCGCCGCCGCGGCGATGCGCTGGAGCGCGAACGGCCGCTACGCAGTGGTCGCGCACCTGCATGCGCTGGGTGCGAACGCGCACGGCGAGCTGCCTGGCGCGGACGCTCTGGACGGCACTCTGCGCGGCGACAACGAATCGCTGTCGTTCGAGATCCCGGGGCAGGCGATCACGCTGGATTACCCGGCGGTGTTCCGGCAGCCGTTCGCGTTCAGCGTTTTCGGCGGCACGCTGGTCGCCTGGCGCGAGGATGGCCTGTGGCACTTCGCCACCGACCAGCTCGACTTCGACAACGACCAGTTCGGCGGGCAAGGGCGCGCGCTGGTGATCCTGCCGGAAGGCGGCAAGCCTTTCGTCGACGCGTACGCGATGGTGACCCACGCCGAGGTGCCGGCGGCGAAACTGTTCTGGCCATCCAGCATGCCGGCCTCGACGATCCAGTGGCTGGATCGTGGCCTGGTCGCGGGCAAGGTGGAGGCCGGCAGCGTGGTGATGCGCGGCAGCCTCGACGACTGGCCGTTCGTCAATCACAAGGGCCGCTTCGATGCGCTCGGGCGCGTGAGCGGGGCCGTGCTCGACTATGGCGACGACTGGCCGCGCGCGGATCACATAGACGCCACCGCGGAGTTCCTCGACAACCAGATGATCATCGAGGCCACGCATGCGGAGACGATGGGCAACACGATCACGCATGCGATCGCGACGATTCCGGATCTCGGCAATGGCGAGTTGAACCTCGCCGCCGAAGGCCGCGGCACCGGCGCCACGCTGCTCGGCTTCGTCAAGAGCAGCCCGGTCGGCAAGGATGCCGCAGCCACGCTTTCCAGCCTGGATCTGAGCGGCGACGGCAAACTCTCTTTCACCCTGGTGATTCCGTTCGCGAAGCCGGAGACGTTCGCACTCGACGGCAACCTGCAGCTGAGCAATGGCGCGGTGGTCGCCAGGCAATGGAATCTGGTATTGCAGGCGCTCAACGGCAGGCTGCATTTCGACCAAAAAGGCTTCCGGGCCGACAACATCTCGGCGCGCTGGCACGGCGCGCCGGCAAGCCTTTCGATCGCGTTGGGCGGCGACACCGCCGATCCGGCGTACCAGTTGCAGGCCGTGCTGAACGGCGCCTTCAGCACGGCCTCGATGCTGCAGGATTATCCCGATCTCGCGCCGCTGGCGAAGATCGCGCAGGGTACGTCGAATTTCCGCATCGGCTTCACCATCGCCGCGGGCGGCAAGCCGGAAAATGCGCCCAAGATGCTCAGCGTGCAATCCGACATGCGCGGCATCGCACTGCAATTGCCCGCACCGCTGGATAAGCCGGCGTCAGCCACGTTGCCGATGAACCTGCAGTTGGGCATGCCGATTCCCGGCGCGGAGATCGATCTGAGCCTCGGCGACCTGCTGCGCGCGCGCGGACATCTGCCGGACACGACGGCGCACAAGCCGGCATCGCTTGGCGTGATGTTCGGCACCACGCAGCCCGGGATTCCCGCCAGCGGCATGGTCGTGAACGGCCGCGCGCCGACGCTCGATCTCGGCGGCTGGGCCGAACTCGCGGCTGGCGAGGGCGCGTCCACCAATCCGCAAACCAGCACGGCGGCCGCGGCGGTGAATGGGCTGCCCACACTCACCGAGGCGCAGGTCAGCACCGACGAGGCGCTCGCATTCGGCACCAGACTGGGCCGGCTGTCGCTGCGGTTCGCGACGAACGCGGATGCACACGTCATCGGCTTCGACGGGACCTCGCTCGCCGGTACGCTGACCTTGCCGACCAGCAATCTCGCGCAGCGTGGCATCAGTGCGGACCTGCAGCGCCTGTACTGGCCGGAGGCTCCGACCCCCCCCGCGACGGCACCCGCCTCGGCGGCGCCAGCGGTAGCGGCGACATCCAAGCCTGCCGCGTCGAACGCGGCTGCGAACACCGTGGCGACGACGGGTACGGCACCCGCAGCGAACGCGACCACCACCGTGGCGACGAAGCCCGCCGTGCCTGCGAACACCGTGCCGCCCGATGCATTGAGCGGCGTGGCGCCTGCCTCGCTGCCGCCGCTGCACATCAGTGTCGCCGATTTGCGGCTGGGCGATGCCAGGCTCGGCGAAACGCATTTCGAGAGCGCGCCGGTGGCGAACGGCATGCACATCGCGCGCATGGAGACGCAATCGAAGAGCGTCCAGATCCACGCGCAGGGCGATTGGCTCGGCACCGCGCAAGCCAATCATTCGCAGATGAAGATCGATCTTCGCTCCGACGATCTCGGTCGCATGCTGGAGGCGTTCGGGTTCGGCGGCCTGATCGGCGGCGGCGAGAACACGCACGTGGTGATCGACGGCTCCTGGCCGGGCGCGCCGACCGCGTTTGCGCTGGCCAACATGGAGGGCACGCTGAAGTTCAGCATCGGCGAAGGCCGCATCCTGGAAGTGAAGCCCGGCGTGGGCCGGCTGTTCGGATTGTTTTCGATCGCAGATCTTCCGCGCCGGCTGACGCTGGATTTCGGCGATGTCTACAAGTCCGGCCTCGGGTTCAATTCCGTCACCGGCGATCTCACACTGAGGGGCGGCAACGCCTACACCGATGGCGTCGAGATCAAGGGACCGGCCGCTGACATCCACATCCGCGGGCGCACCGGTCTGCGCACGCACGATTACGACCAGATCGTGGATGCGAGTCCGCACACCGGCGGCGCACTGGCGGTGGTGGGTGCGGTCGTCGGCGGGCCGATCGGTGCGGCGGCTGGCCTGGCCCTGAGCCGCGGATTGAACCAGGTGACTCACGCGCGCTACAGCATCACCGGAAGCTGGACTCATCCGGTAATCACCACCATATCGAAAACCGTTTCGAAAGTTCCGGCGCAACCCGCGCCGACGCAATCGGGCGCACCGCCTGTCCCTGCGACTTCGACTGCACGACCACCCCCGCCTGTATCCGGCGCAACGCCCCCGGCGCCACCGAGTGCGGCGCGTCCCGCACAGGCCGCATCGCGTGCGAAACCGCCGGCGGCGAAGCCGCGCGCGGCGCCACCTGCGCCGGTGTCTTCGCGCGCCGCTCCTCCTGCATCGGCGGGCTCCGGCAGCTGACGCTGCTAGGCTTGCCCCGTCGACCGGAAGGGAAAAGCGCCATGCACTTCTTCTACAAGCTGGTGCCGCCGCGGCCCAGCTTCGCGCAGGACATGAGTGCGGAAGAGGCCGCGATGATGGGGCAGCACGCGATGTACTGGAAAGGCCGGATCGAAGGCGGCCTCAAGGTTTTCGCGCTCGGGCCCGTAGCCGATCCCGCCGGCGTGTTCGGCATGGCCGTGATGGAAGTGGAAAGCGAAGCGGCCGCACACGCGCTTGCGCGCAATGATCCGGCGATCGTGCGTGCGCAATTCGGATTCCGCTACGAAATGCATCCGATGCCGCGCGGGGTGATGCACTCGTGACTTGGCGAGGATTATTTTCAACGAGCAGTTTCCTGCTCCTTCGCTTGCGAATCCAGCCACGAGCCCTTACGTTGGAGATTCCTGCTTCAGCCGACGGTAGTTCCTGATGGATTCCCCTCTCGCACTCGCCGAACGCAACCTGCTCGCGCCCGGCGGTCTCGCCGCCAACGACCTGGAGCGCGTGTTCGCACAGATCATGGGCCCATCCGTGGATGCGGCGGATCTGTATTTCCAGCACTCGCGCAGCGAGTCGTGGGTGCTGGAAGACGGCATCGTGCGCGATGGCAATCACTCGATCGAACAGGGGGTCGGCGTGCGCGCGATCTCCGGCGAGAAGACCGGCTTCGCCTATTCCGACGACATCGTGATGCCGCAGTTGCTGGAAGCGGCGGGCGCGGCGCGCGCGATCGCGGCCGGTGGCAATGGCGCCGGCAAGCCGCTCAGCGTTCGCGATGCACGCGCGCTGTATTCGTCGGCCAATCCGATCGACGCGCTCGACAATGCGACGAAGATTTCCGTGCTGCGCGAACTGGATGCGCTGTGCCGCAGCCTCGATCCACGCGTCAAGCAGGTGATCGTCAGCCTCTCCGCGCATCACGAGAACATCCTGATCGCCTCCAGCGACGGCACGCTTGCCGCGGACGTGCGCCCGTTGACGCGCATCGGCGTGCAGGTGATCGCGGAGCAGAACGGTCGCCGCGAGCAGGGTCATTCCGGCGGCGGCGGGCGTTGCGGCTATCGCGAGCTGATCGATGACGGTCGCGCGCATGGCTGGGCGCGCGAAGCGGTGCGGCAGGCGCTGGTCAACCTGGATGCCGTGGATGCGCCAGCCGGCACCATGGACGTCGTGTGCGGCCCGGGCTGGCCGGGCGTGCTGCTGCACGAGGCGATCGGCCACGGCCTGGAAGGCGACTTCAACCGCAAGGGCACGTCGGCGTTCTCGCACCGCATGGGCGAGAAGGTTGCGGCCGAGGGTGTAACCATCGTGGATGATGGCACGCTCCCCGGCCGGCGCGGTTCCTTGAGCGTGGATGACGAAGGCACGCCGACGAATTGCACCACGCTGATCGAGAACGGGCGCCTGCGCGGCTACATGCAGGACACCCACAATGCGCGGCTGATGGGCATGAAGCCCACCGGCAACGGCCGCCGCGAATCCTTCGCGCACCTGCCGATGCCGCGCATGACCAATACCTACATGCTGCCGGGCGAACGCGATCCGGCCGAGATCATCGCCTCCGTGAAGCGCGGCCTGTATGCGGTGAACTTCGGCGGCGGACAGGTAGACATCACCTCCGGCAAATTCGTGTTCTCCGCCAGCGAGGCCTACCTGATCGAGAACGGCAAAATCACGCGGCCTGTGAAGGGCGCCACCCTGATCGGTTCCGGTCCGGAGGTGCTGACGCGAGTCTCGATGATCGGTAACGACCTCAAGCTCGACGAAGGGGTCGGCGTGTGCGGCAAGGATGGCCAGAGCGTGCCGGTCGGCGTCGGGCAGCCGACGCTGAAGATTGACGGGATGACGGTGGGCGGGACGGCCGCGCAATAAATCCCTTCCCCCGCTTTGGGGGAGGGACTCAAACCGAATCCCGCTGCAATTCCCGCAATACCCGAAAGAGTTCCCGGTACGCGTGCGGTGGCTTGTTCGCCTCGCGCTCCTGGCGCGCCTGCCGGATCAGCGCTCGCAGGTGTTGGCGGTCGAGATCGGGGTGCGCAATGACCAGTTCGGAAAGCGCGGCATCGCCTTCGCTGAGCAGGCGTTCGCGCAAGGCTTCCAGGTGATGCGTGATCGCGGCTTCGCGCGCGCCATGTTCGCGCTCGTTCGCCAGCGATGCACGCGCGGCGGCGAAGGCTTCCTCGTCGTGGCGGCGCATCAGCTTGGCCAGATAGCTGAGCTGGCGCTTGCGCGCGATGTGCGAAGTTATCTTGCGTACGTTGCCGATCTCTTCGGTCACGTCTTCGGGCAGATCGAGCTTGGCGACTCGAGAAGGCGGCAGCTCGACCAGTTGCTTCGCCAGTGCCAGCACGTCCAGCGCCTCGCGGCGACGCGCGCTTCGGCTGGGCTGGTCGTCTTCTTCGAGATGATCCACATCATGCATGGACGCTATAGTAACGGACTGGATAGAAGGAACACGGCTTGAACACGGACATCGCACCCCCCGACAGCAGCCTCGAAGAACTTGACCGCCTTGCCCAACTGAGCGAGGACGTGATCCGCCGCGCGCGCGCGGCCGGCGCGTCGCAGGCGGAAGTTTCCGCGAGCGTGGAAAGCGGGCTTGCGGTGACGGTGCGGCTGGGCGAGGTGGAAACCGTCGAGCGCACGCGCGACCGCGGTTTCGGACTCACCGTGTATTTCGGCAAGCGCAAGGGCAGCGCTTCCACCGCGGACCTGAAGCCCGAATCCATCGACGCCACCCTGGCCCAGGCCTGCGCGATCGCGCGCTACACGGAAGAGGACCCCTGCGCGGGCCTCGCCGCCCCCGCACTGATGGCGAAGGCGCCGTTCCCCGATCTGGATTTGTGGCATCCGTGGGACCTGGAAGTCGCGCAGGCCATCGAAATCGGCAAGGAGATCGAAGCCGCCGGCCGCGCGCACAAGGCGGTCACCAATTCCGAAGGCGCCACCATCCAGAATGGCGAGAGCCTGGGTGTGTACGCCAATTCGCACGGCTTTACCGGCCGCGAGCGCGGCACGTATCAGTCGCTGTCGTGCTCCCTGATCGCGGGGCGGGGCGATGCGATGCAGCGCGACTACTGGTATGAAAGCACGCGCGCCGCTTCCGACCTGCCGGCGTTCGCGAAGATAGGCGCCAAGGCGGCGGAGCGCGCTGCTGCGCGGCTGGGGGCGCGCAGGCTGTCCACGCGCGAATGCCCCGTGTTGTTCGCGCCGGAGATGTCGCGCTCGTTGATCGGACATCTGATCGCGGCGGTCAGCGGCGGCTCGCTGTACCGGCGCGCGAGCTTCATGCTCGATCACGCCGGAAAGAAAGTATTGCCGGAATTCGTGCGGATCACCGAAACGCCGCTGCTGCCGCGCGGTCATGCCTCGACTGCGTTCGACGCGGAAGGAGTCGCGACACGCGAATCCGACCTGGTGCACGAAGGCGTGCTGCAGCGTTACGTGCTGGGCAGCTATTCCGCCCGCAAGCTCGGCTTGCAGACCACGGCGAATGCCGGCGGCGTGCACAACCTGCGCGTGTCGGCCGGTGCGATGGATGGCGAGACTGGCGAGTTGCGCAGGCTGTTGCAACGCATGGGCACCGGCCTGCTGGTCACCGAACTGATCGGCCACGGCGTCTCGATCGTCACCGGCGACTACTCGCGCGGAGCGGCTGGCTTCTGGATCGAGAACGGCGAGATCGCCTATCCGGTGCAGGAGATCACCATCGCCGGCAACCTGCGCGAGATGTTCGCGGAAATCCGTGCGATCGGCACCGACGTGGATCCGCGTTCGTCCATCCTCACCGGTTCGATCCTGCTCGGGAAGATGACGGTGGCGGGCGAGTGATTCCGCCGCGTTCGATCCGCCGAGGAGGGCGGATTGCACGGGCCTGCGGCCCGGTATCGCATTGGGCAGAATGCGACCAGAGTTCGAGCACGCGGCCGCTTGACAGCCACTCTGGAGCGGTGGAGAGTCTACCCCGCGTTTTCCAACCGCAAACGTGAGGGGAGTTCAAATGAGTGTTCCGCCTGAATCCGTAACACCGCCGCCTTCTGCCACGCCGTCTTCAACAGGCGTGCCGAGCGCGGAAGAGCGGCAGTGGGCGATGTTCGCCCATCTGTCCGCGTTGCTGGGCGGCCTTGTCACCGGCTGGGTGGGTGGCTGGGGCTGGTTCCTGGGGCCGCTGATCATCTGGCTGGTGAAGAGGGACACGATGCCGTTCGTGAATGATCAGGCCAAGGAAGCCCTGAACTTCAACATCACCATCGCGATCGTCTTCATCATCCTGACGATCCTGAGCGTTGCCACTTTGGGCTTCGGGCTGGTGGTCGCCTTGCCGCTGATGTTCATCATCGGCATCGCTGCGCTGGTGCTTATCATCATGGCTGCGGTGAAGGCCAACGAAGGCAAGGCCTACCGCTATCCGTTCGCGCTGCGCCTGATCAAGTAATCCGCATCGCCACTGGCACAAAGAAAGCGGGCCGCGAGGCCCGCTTTTTTTGTTCGGTCCCGTTTCACCCGGCAAGGAAAGCTTGCTCAGCGATTTCGTTCCGCCACATACCGCGCCAGTTCCGCCAAGGGTCCGGCGCATTCGCCCACCGGCCGCAACGCAGCGAGCGCTTCGTCCACCAGTTCGCGCAGATGCGCGCGCGATGCATCCATGCCGAGCACGGAGGGGAAGGTCGGCTTGGCGCTGGCCGCGTCCTTGCCTGCGGTCTTGCCCAAGGCCTGGGTTTCGCCTTCTACATCCAGGATATCGTCGCGCACCTGGAAAGCCAGGCCGACCGCGTGACCGTAGCGCTCCAATGCCTCCAGGGTCGCCGCATCGGCGCAACCGGCACTGAGCGCCCCGAGCCGCACGCTGGCGCGGATCAGTGCGCCTGTCTTGTGGGCGTGCATGTTCTCCAGCGCGGGCAGATCCAGCTTCTGTCCGACCGCCGCGAGATCAATGGCCTGCCCCCCGGCCATGCCATGGGCGCCGCATGCCGCGCCGAGGGTGCGCAGCATTTCCAGCCGCAACCCGGCACCGATCGTTTGCACCGTCTGCGAGGCGAGGATCTCGAACGCCAGCGCCTGCAAAGCGTCACCGGCGAGAATGGCCGTCGCCTCGCCGAAGGCGATGTGGCACGTGGGCCGGCCACGCCGCAGCTCGTCATCGTCCATGGAAGGAAGGTCGTCGTGCACCAGCGAGTACGCATGAATCAGTTCGACCGCGCAGGCCGGAATGTCCAAAGCGTCAAGCGAAGCGCCGAGCGCCGCGCCCGCAGCGTACACGAGCAGCGGCCGCAACCGCTTGCCGCCGCCCAGCACGGCGTAGCGCATCGCACGCACCAGATCCCTGGGTTCACTGCCGTCGGCCGGCAGCACCCGCGCCAGCGCGGCATCCGCGCGCGCGACGAGCACGGCGAGCTCCGTATTCACTCGTCCGTGTCGAATGGCTGTGCGCTGTCCGGATCGTTCGGATCGAGCAGCAGCTTGACGCGCAATTCGGCTTGTTCCAGCGCGTTCTGGCAATTGCGGAACAGGGCGATGCCTCGCTCGAACGAGCGCAGCGACTCATCCAGGCTCAGCTCGCCGCCTTCCATTTTTGCGACCAGTTGTTCGAGTTCGTCCAATGACTGCTCGAACTGGGCGATCGAGGAAGGTTCGGCGGCGGTCGCGGGTTCGGAAGGGGATTTGGCCATGCGCGCACGCTAGCGCAGGCAGGAAAACGAATCAATGTTGACGCAGGGGATCGGAGGACGAGAAGGCGCAATCCCTTTCACGATCTTCCGGGGCCGTTCGCGGCCTCAGAGTGGACGGAGCCCGGATCCGTCTTGAGCTTGCACGGGGCGTTGCCATTTCAGCCGAGCCCCGGAATGTTCAAGGCAGGATTTTCCGCGCTCGCTGAGCCACAGGTCACCGACCGCCAGCAACTCCTCGCCCGAAAAGACCAGCGGAATTCGCGTGCGTTGCCAAGGTGGAATGCCGGCGCCCTGCAGCAGGTCGCGCAGCTCCCGCGTGTGTGTATCGCCCGCGGGCTTGATCCGCTCGCCGCCCCTGCGGAAGCGCACGCGCAGTGGTGGATCGAGCGCAACCGGCGTGCCAGACGCACCCTCAAGGACAAGCGCTGCGCCGCCGGGTAGAGGCAAGGCCTCGCCGTGCCACTCGAATTCCCACGCTTGGTTGATTTCGCCCGAGGGCCTCATCGCATGCAGCGCACCGCGCCAGACGCGCACCTCCGCGCCGGACCAGGCGACGAGCGGAACATGGTCCACGCGTGCTTCCACGACCTGCCGGCGCAACTCGGCAAGCTGTGCCTGCGTCGGCGCGGACAGTCCCTGGCCGTGCAGCCAGCGTTCCAGCACCAGCGCGCGCAGCGCATCGGGCAGGGCGCTCCACCCGGCGGCATCCAGTGTGCCGTCCGCGCGGGCGAGCGATGCCAACGCCGAATCGGTCAGCGCATCCAGGTGCTCCGCGCTTTCGCGACACAGTTCCGCGGCATGCAGGATGGACTGCGCGGCATGCGGCCAGTGCGCGTGCAGTCTGGGAAGGATTTGCGCCCGCAGGTAATTGCGCGAGAGCGCGGTGTCCGCGTTGGACGGGTCCTCGATGTATTCCAGCCCATTTGTCGCGACGTAGTCGCGCAACGCAACGCGCGGGACACCCAGCAGCGGTCGCCACAGCGTACCCAGCCCGAGTGGTCGCTGCTCGCGCATCCCGGCCAGTCCGTGCGGACCCGCGCCGCGGAGCAGTTTCAGCAGCACCGTCTCGACCTGATCCTCCCGATGATGCGCCAGCGCGAGCCACTCGCCGGATCGCAGATTCTGCGCGAAGGCCCCATGCCGCGCGCGCCGCGCGGCGGCTTCAAGTCCCTCGCCGCTCGCGAATTCCACCTGCACGCGAACGACCTCGATCGGCACATCCATCGCTTCGCAAAAGCGCTTGCAGTGCGCCGACCAGCGCGCGCTGTCCGCGTGCAAGCCGTGGTCTACATGCAATGCACGCAATCCGCGCTCGCGTGCCGACGGCAACTGAGCGAGCGCGTACAGCAATGCGGCCGAGTCCGCGCCACCGGAATAGGCCACGCACAAAGCCGAATCACGAGGCACTGCCTGCAGCTTTTCGACGAGATGGGCGGTCAGATTCGGCATCATGTGGGCGCCGGACAGAATGATGATCCTGGGCCGCCGACCCGGCGAAGGTCGGGCCCGGGGGGCGACAAGTCGCACCGAACGTGGTCGCAGCTGGATTCCGGCCTGTGCCGGAACGACGCCTCGTTGTCGCGCGTCCGGGTGCTCTAACCGTTTTGATACGCGCCGTAGCGGCGCAGGCGCTGATAGCGCTGCTCGAGCAGTTCGCTGATCGGCAACCGTTCGAGCGCTTCGATCTCGTTCAGCAGCACGGCTTTCAGGCGGCGCGCCATGGATTTCGGGTTGCGGTGCGCGCCGCCGGTGGGTTCGCGCACGATCTTGTCCACGAGCCCCAGTTCCTTCAACCGCGGCGCGGTAAGGCCCAGCGCCTCGGCCGCGTCGCGCGCCCTGTCCGCGCTCTTCCACAGGATGGAGGCGCAGCCCTCCGGCGAGATCACCGAATACGTCGAATACTGCAGCATGATCGTGCGGTCGCCCACGCCGATCGCCAGCGCGCCGCCGGAGCCGCCTTCGCCGATCACCGTGCACAGGATGGGTGTGCGCAGCTCGGCCATCTCAAGCAGGTTGCGCGCGATCGCTTCCGATTGCCCGCGCTCCTCCGCGCCGACGCCCGGATACGCGCCGGGCGTGTCGATGAAGGTGAGCAGTGGCAGGTGGAAGCGCTCCGCCATCTTCATCAGTCGCAGCGCCTTGCGGTAACCCTCCGGGCGCGGCATGCCGAAGTTGCGGCGCACCTTGGACTTGATGTCGCGACCCTTCTGGTGGCCGATGATCATCACCGCGCGGCCATTGATGCGCCCGAGTCCTGCGACGATAGCCGGATCATCGGCGTACATGCGGTCGCCGGCCAGCTCGTGGAACTCGTCGCAGATCGTTTCGATGTAATCGTTGGTGTAAGGCCGACCGGGATGCCGCGACAGCTGCGTGATCTGCCATGGCGTGAGATTCTTGAAAATATCGGCAGTCCTGGCGCGCAGCTTGTCGCGCAGCTTGCCTACCTCGTCCTGGATATCGAGCGAGTGGCCCTGGCCTGCGTGCGTCAGTTCCTGGATCTTGGCGTCCAGTTCCGCGATCGGCTGCTCGAAATCGAGGAAGTTCGGGTTCATGCGGGACGCTGTCGGGGGCAAAGCACGCGATTATACCCGGATGGACAAGCCGGCTATCTCTACGAGGTGGACGGCCGCGCCAGCATCGGCGCCACGCTCTGCACCTCCGGCAGCTCGTTGAGCGCGCGCAGCAGGTCGGTGGTGACGCGCACGCGCCAGTCCTCGCCCAGTTCGAGGTCCGCGCAGCCCTGGGTGTTGCGGTAGCCGGTCAGCAGCAGCCGGGTGGTGCCGCCACGATGGCCGTTGATCGCGCGCTTGAGCGAATCCACGAATGGCGGCCCGATCCCGTTGACACCCAGTTTCAGCACCCGGGTATGCGCGGCGCAGGCTTCGTCCAGCGTCCATACCCGGCGCGCGCGCAATTGCAGCTCGCCGCTGAAATCATCCAGCGCCAGCCCGCCCTCCACGACAAGCATGGCATCCCGCACCAGCAGGTGCGCGTAATCGGCGAATGCTTCGCGGAAGAAACTCACCTCCACGTGGCCGCTCCAGTCCTCGAACTGCACGAATGCCGCCGCATCGCCGCGCCGCCGTTGCAGCGTGACCATGCCGCCGACCGTCCACGGTGTTTCCGGCGCGCGCCGGAAGCGGTTGCCGTCATCGCCTTCACGACGCTGCGGAGGTGTGTAGCGTTGCGCGATCTCCCCAAGCGGGCAGTTCGTGAGCTGCGCCAGTATCTCGCGCCAGGGATCCGTCGGATGCCCTGAGAAGTAGTGCCCCAGCGTGGCGCGCTCGCCGGCAAGCTTGCGCTCCAGCGACCAATCCGGTTGTTCGGCGACATGGATCACCGGTGTCTCGGCGGCGGCGCTCGCAGCCATGCCGAACATGTCGTTCTGGCCGGCAGCGCGGTCGCGCTGATGCTGTTCGGCTGCACGCACCGCTTCCGGCAATTGCGCCATCAGCGTCGCGCGGTTGGGTCCGAGCGCATCGCACGCGCCGGACTGGATCAGCGCTTCCAGCACGCGCTTGTTGAGCTTGCCCGGATCCACGCGCGCGCACAGATCCGCGAGATCGCGGAACGACCCGGACTGCTCGCGCTCTGCCACGATCGCCTCGCATACCGCGCGGCCCACGCCCTTGATCGCGCCCAGCCCGTAGCGGATGCTCCTGTCCTCGATCGCGGCAAAGCGATAGGCGGAGGCGTTGACGTCCGGCGGCAGCACCTCGAGTCCGTGCGCGCGCACGTCGGCCAGGAACACCGCCAACTTGTCCGTGTTGTCCATTTCCGCCGACATCGTCGCGGCCATGAACTCGGCGGGGTAATGCGTCTTCAGCCATGCGGTCTGGTAGGCGACCAGCGAATAGGCCGCGGCGTGCGACTTGTTGAAGCCGTAGCCTGCGAATTTCTCCATCTGGTCGAAGATCGCGTCGGCCTTGCGCTCGTCCAGCCCGTTGGCGGCGGCACCGGCCCGGAACTTGGCGCGCTCCTTGGCCATCTCCTCGACTTTCTTCTTGCCCATCGCGCGGCGCAGCAGGTCGGCGCCGCCGAGCGTGTAGCCGCCGACGATCTGCGCCATCTGCATCACCTGCTCCTGATAGACCATGATGCCGTAGGTCTCTTTCAGGATCGGCTCGACGCGCGGGTCGGGATATTCCACCGGCTCGCGCCCGTGCTTGCGCGCGACATAACTGGGGATCAGGTCCATCGGGCCGGGGCGGAACAGGGCGTTCAGCGCGATCAGGTCCTCGAAGCGGTCGGGCTTCGCGTCCTTCAGCAGCCGCTGCATGCCGCCGCCTTCAAACTGGAAGATCGCGCCGGTATCGGCGCGCGAGAAGAGTTCGTAAACCTGCGGGTCGTCCAGCGGCAGCGCGGCTATGTCCAGCGGCACCTCGTCCTTGCGCGCGCGTTTGGCGTTGATCGCCGCGATCGCCCAGTCGATGATGGTGAGCGTGCGCAGGCCTAGGAAGTCGAATTTCACCAGGCCGACCGCTTCGACGTCGTCCTTGTCGAACTGCGTGACCACGCCGGTGCCACCGGCTTCGCAGTACAGCGGAGCGAAGTCGGTGAGCGCGGATGGTGCGATCACCACGCCGCCGGCGTGCTTGCCGGCATTGCGGGTGATGCCTTCCAGTTTCAGCGCGAGATCGATCAGCGTGCGCGCTTCCTCATCGCTCTCGTAGAGCTCGCAGAACTCACGCACGATGCGGTCGGCTTCCGCGCGCGACTTGCTGCTGCGACCAAGCGCATCCTCGAGCGTGAGGTCCAGCGGCATCTTCGGGATCAGCTTGGCGATGCCGTCAACCTGCCCGTACGGCATCCCGAGCACGCGTCCGCAGTCGCGCAGCACGGCCTTGGCCGCCATCGTGCCGTAGGTGATGATCTGGCTGACCTGGTCGCGGCCGTAGGCGTCGGCTACGTATTCGATCACGCGATCGCGGCCTTCCATGCAGAAGTCGATGTCGAAGTCCGGCATGGAGATGCGTTCGGGATTCAGGAATCGCTCGAACAGCAGATCGAAGCGCAGCGGATCCAGGTCGGTGATGCCGAGGCTCCACGCCACCAGCGAACCCGCGCCGGAACCGCGTCCGGGGCCAACCGGGATGTCGTGCCGCTTGGCCCAGCCGATGAAGTCGGCGACGATCAGGAAGTAGCCGGGGAAACCCATCCGCACGATGGTGTCGAGTTCGGTCTCCAGCCGCTGCTCGTAGCCTTCGCGCGAAAAACCCGGCGCAAGCCCATGTTCTTCCAGGCGCTTACGCAAGCCTTCGCGCGCGCTTTCGCGGATCCACGATTCCAGCGTGTGCTGCGCCGGCACCGGGAAGGCGGGCAGGTAGTAGGTGCCGAAGGACAGTTCGAGATTGCAGCGCTTGGCCAGTTCGACGCTGTTCTCCAGCGCAGAGGGAACATCGGCGAACAGCTCAGCCATGGCATCGGCCGGCTTCAGCCATTGCTCGGGCGAGTACTCGCGCGTGCGGCGCGGATCACTGAGCTGCTGACCCTGCTGGATGCACACACGCGCCTCGTGCGCTTCGAAATCATCCGCCTCGAGGAAGCGCACGTCGTTGCTGGCGATTACCGGCAGGTCGAGCGCCGCGGCGAGCTGCAAGACGTGTGCATTGAACGCTTCCTCGCCGTCGCGGCGAGTGCGGGTCAATTCCAGGTACAGCCGTTCGTCGAACGTGGCGCGTAGGCGGTCCAATCGTGCGCACGCGTCTTCTGCGCGGCCGGCCAGCAGAACACGCCCGATTTCGCTTTCGCGACCGGCCAGCGCGATCAGGCCTTCGTGCGCTTCTTCCAGCCAGGCCATGTCCACCAGCGCGCGACCGCCGTGCTGGCCTTCGCGCCAGGCGCGCGACACCAGCCGCGAAAGATTGAGGTAACCCGTACGGTTCTCGCACAGCACCGTCAGCCGATGCGGGCGCTGCATGTCGGCCGGATCGGCGATCCACAGGTCGCAGCCGGCGATCGGCTTGATTCCCGCGTACTCGGCCGCGCGGTAGAACTTGATCAGCGCGAACAGGTTGGAATCGTCCGTCAGCGCCAGCGCGGGCATCTGCAACTCCACCGCGCGGCTGATCAGGTTCGGCCGCGGCGCCTTGGCCGGATCTCCGTGCTCCGGTTTCTCCGGCAAACGGATCAGCGAATCGCACAACGAGTATTCGCTGTGCAGGCTCGGGTGGACGTAGCGGATCGGCATGAGGCTTGCGCAGTTATCCCGGCAAGCCTAGTTGCCATCCGCCGGTGCGGCAAGCGCTTGACAGCGATGGAGCGACCACGCGCTCAGAGCACGCGGAAGCGCTCGCTGCCGGACCAGAAACTGCCCTCGTAACGCTCCGCGCGCGCCATGTTTTCGCGCTCGGCCTTGTCCCAGGCGCGCAGCCGCTCGCGCAACCATGCCTCGGGGGAAGTTCCGGGCACCGCGTCGTCGCGACGGATCCATTCCTCGCGGAAAGCGCGGAAATCCTCGTAATCCTCGGCCTCGAGCGCGAGAATTCGCAGGGTTTCCTGATCCAGTTCGAGCTCGTTGTTGTTCGCTGCGCTGATCAGGCCGACCAGCGCCTGATGGAATTCCTTGCGATCATCGTAGGCCGATGCCCAGTCGCAGTCGTCCAGCATCATTTTCAGCTGGACATATCTTTGATGTTGTTGCGGATTGGGAACGGTGCCGATTGGAGCGGCGCGGTCGCCGGAATTGGGTACAGCATAGTTCATGACAATCTCCTGCCTCCACATGCATCGCCCATGCCGCGCATGAGCACGGGCGCGATCTTCAGCTCCTTTTGGGTGAGACGCCATCCGCCACGAAAAAGTTGCACGCGATTTTTGGCAGGGCTTGTGCAAGCTCCGCGATCGCTCACAGCGCTTCCGCGATCACAGGCAAGGGGAGCGTTGCGGGTTCGCCGCACAGTTCGCGCACCGGCGCGAAGCTGCGGCGGTGTTGCGGGCAGGGGCCCAGGCGTTGCAGGGCCTCGAGGTGCTCGGGAACCGAGTAGCCCTTGTGCCGCGCGAAGCCGTAACCGGGCCATTGCGCATCCAGCTCGCACATGATCCGGTCGCGGGTGACTTTGGCGATGATGGAAGCGGCGCTGATCGAGGGAACCATCGCGTCTCCATCCACGATCGCGCGTGCGCGGCAGGGCAGGTGGCGCGGCAGGCGGTTGCCGTCTATCAGTGCGAACGAGGGTGCAAGCGGGAGCGCGGCCAGGGCACGCAGCATGCCGCCCATGCGCGCGTGATAGATGTTGAGGCGGTCAATTTCCCCGACCTCGATTGCCACCACGCTCCAGGCAAGCGCTCGTTCGACGATCCGTGCGTAGAGCTTTTCGCGCGTTGCCTCGGTCAGCAGCTTGGAGTCGTCCAGCCCATTGATGCGGCGTGCTGGATCGAGGATCACCGCCGCGACCACTACCGGTCCCGCAAGCGGGCCGCAGCCGGCCTCGTCCACGCCGGCGATGCCGGATTCGCAAGGCCAGTGGCGCAGTTCGCGCAGGCTGCGCGCGCCGAGATCCGGCAAGGAGGATCCTGTCGGCTCGAAGGCGAGCGCTTGATCTTCAGTCGGAGAGGTCATGCAGCGGTCCGAACACATCCGCGCGGTACGAGTGCAACACGTCCGCGTTGCGGCAGTCCAGATATTGCCCCTGGCAGCGCTCGCGCAGCAAGCTGTTTGCGGTGAAGAATGCGTTCTTGTGCAGGCCGGCGGCATCCAGCAGCAGCGAACCGGCAAACGCGATGTCGAGCACCGGATAGTCGTAATGCGGCAGCGGCTTCATGCCGAAGCCCTTCAGCATGTAATAGGTCACCACCTGCGGATTGGTGATCTGCGGTGGCAGCTTCTTCTGCAACGCGGTGATCGCGCCATCGAAGGAAGGCTGGTGGTCGCCGAAATGCAGCAGCAGTGCGGGCCTGTTGTCCGCACGCAACCGGCTTTCCAGCTCGGCCTCCGCCGCATCCGACATCGCCAGCCGTTGCAGGTAATTGCCGAGATTCAGGTTCAGCCAGTCGTCCAGCACCTTGTCCTGCGCGGCTCTGCCGGCGAACAGCGGTTTGTCGTATGGCGCCGGCAGGTCGGACAGTGGCGTCATGTGCGGGCCGTGCTGGTGGAGGGTCAGCATGAACAGGAACACCGGCGCGCCGTGCGCCTTGGCCTTTTCGATCGCGAACACCTTGCGGAACACGCGCATCAGGTCGGCATCCGTGGATTCCCATCCAAGCCCGACCTGCTCGCCGCCGTAGAACGCATCGAAGCCGTAATCGGCGTACGCGTTGCGGCCATTCAAAAAGTCCCCGTCGGTCGGATAGATCGCCACCGTCCGATAACCATTCGCATGCAGCACGTGCGGCAGCGTGTAGCGGATGCGCGGCGCGAGGTTGAATGGTGCGTAGATGCCGGCCGGCCCGAACAGGTCGTGCGAAAGGCCGGTGAGGAAGGCGAATTCGGTGGTCCAGGTACCGCCGCCCCAGGTGTGCACTTCCAGCCAGCCGTTCGCGATCGTGTTCGCATCCGCATGGAACATGCGGCGATCGCAGACTCGGGGCAGGGTGCAGACGCTCAGCATGCGCGGATCGAAGGTGCTCTCTTCCAGTACCGCGACGATGTCGGGCTTGGGCTGGACCGAAGCGTTGGCGGTAGGATCGCCGCGCCAGTCGAAGCGTCCGGCATCGGCCAGGTCGTAGCGGGGCGTGACCACGCGCGTGCTGCGAAACGAAATCAGGAAATCCGATACGAAGCTGTCGTCGTTCATCGCCAGCCACATGCCTTTGGCATGCACCGCTGCGAATGGGCCGGCCGGATTCATGCTGACGACAAGCGCGGCAAAGGCGGCCATGGCGCACGCCCCGCGAAGCACGCCCATGCGCCACCCGCGCGGCGGGCTGCGATCGCCGCGCCAGGCAGCGACCAGGATCAACGGCACCAGGATCAGCGCGATCACGATCGCGCCGATCAGCAGCGGATAGTGCAGCAGCGTCCTCAGGATCTCCGTGTTGAAGTAGAAGGCCAGATCCGGGGCCAGCAGTGGGGTCGCGAGGTATTTGAACTTCAGGTTGGCGGCGATCACCAGCAGCAGCATCGGCAGGCTGCCGGCGATCAGCCCGAAGGCGATCCGTCCCGACAGCGCGATCGCGAAAAGCACCATGCCGCCCAGCACGCTGGCGGCGAATACGCATTCCAGCGAAGTGCCTTCCGCGAAGGGGCCGTTGTAAAACGTGCAGGCGAGCATCGCCGCACCGAGCGCCAGCAGCAGCGATCGGCGTGCGCGCAACTTCGGGAAACCGGGTACTCGCATCGGCGCGGATGCTGGGCGCTTTGCGGCCGAGGCGCAAGTGTTTTCGCGCCGGGGGCATTGCGCATTCAGCTTGCGGGCAACAACTCGCCGACCGCCCGCGCGGCGGCGGCGGCCGCACCGCCGCCGATGTGAAGGTTCAGGTGCATGCGCTCGAACGCGTTCACCATCAGCGCGCGGCGGCCCGGCTCCTTGAACAGGCGCAAAACCTCGGTCGCGAGGTGTTCCGCCGTGCACTCGTCCTGCATCAGCTCCGGCACGAGTGCGTGGCCGGCGAGGATATTGGGGAGCGAATAGAGATCGGTTTTCAGCAGGTTCAGGCCCCGGACGATGCGGTAGGTGAGAGGAGAGATGCGGTACCCCACCACCATCGGCCGTTTGGCCAGCATGGCCTCGAGCGCCGCGGTGCCGGAGGCAAGCAGAACCACGTCCGCCGCGGCCATCGCGCGATGGGAATGGCCATCGAGCAGCAGGGGATTGAGAGCGGAGGCTGGGAGCAGGGAGGCTTCGAGCTCCGCAGCGCCCGCCTGTTTCGCCCCCACTGCTGAGCCCTCATCGCCGTTTTTTGGCGGAGCGCCCACGATTTTCGCGAGCAGTGTCCCGCAGCGCTCGTTCGCTGCCGGCACCACGACCTGCAAGCTCGGGATTTGCGCTCGAACGCGCGTCGCGGCATCCAGGAAAATCGCACCGAGGCGCCGGACCTCGGAAGTGCGACTGCCAGGAAGGATCGCAAGTACCGGCGCGTCCCGTGCGAGCCCGAGTTCCTCGCGCGCGGATTCGCGATCGCTGACCAGCGGAAAGCGATCGGCCAGCGGATGGCCGACGAAGCGCGCATCCACGCCGTACCTGGCATAGATCGCCGGTTCCATCGGGAACAGGCACAGCACGCGATCGGCGCTCTCGCCGATCTTCGCCGCGCGCTGCTCGCGCCAAGCCCAGATCGAGGGGCTGACATAATGCACGGTGCGGATGCCGGCGCGTTTCAGCGTGCGCTCGAGGCCGAGATTGAAGTCCGGCGCGTCCACGCCGATGAAGACGTCGGGCTTCAGCGCGATCAGCCGCTTGCCCAGCCGGGACCGCAGGCGCAGCAGGCGCGGCAGGTGGCGGAGCACTTCGGCCAGCCCCATCACCGAGAGTTCGGCGATGTCGTGCCAGGCCTCGAAACCGGCCGCACGCATGCGCGGGCCACCGATTCCCACGAATCGCGCCCGCGGATGCAACGCGCGCAACGCTTCGATCAGTTCGGCGCCGAGCTGGTCCCCGGAATCCTCGCCGGCGACGAGGGCGAACACGGGACTCGTGGCTCGGGACTCGGGGCTCGGGTCGTTCACTGCTTGCGCCAATAGGGCCTCTGCAAAGCGTCGCGAGCGAAGGCAGATTGGCCGACGCCGGCGCGCAGGAAGGGAGTGTACACGTCAGTACATGAGCATTCCGAGCACCGCCGGCAGGCGAGCTGCCGAACGCAGTAGCTTTGCAGTGATTCTGCCGAACTGAACATACATCGGAGCACTTTTTGCTCCGGACCACCGCCGCCCTCCGCGGGCGCGACAACACGGCCGGCCGCCCTGCAAGGCGCCGCCGCGACGCGCGGCCAACGGTGCGCGGCTTCAAGGATTCTCAAAATGAAACGCATGTTGATCAACGCGACTCAGCGTGAAGAGTTGCGTGTGGCCATCGTGGATGGCCAGTCGCTCTATGATCTCGACATCGAGATCCCCTCCAAAGAGCAGAAGAAGTCCAACATCTACAAGGGTCGCATCACCCGCGTAGAGCCTTCCCTCGAAGCCTGCTTCGTCGAATATGGCGGCGAGCGCCACGGCTTCCTGCCGCTGAAGGAAATCTCCCGCGAATACTTCAATCCCGGCGCGGACCCCAACAAGGCCGGCATTCGCGAACTGCTGAAAGAAAGCCAGGAACTGGTCGTGCAGGTCGAGAAGGAGGAACGTGGCAACAAGGGTGCCGCGCTCACCACCTTCATCTCGCTGGCCGGCCGCTACATGGTGCTGATGCCCAACAACCCGCGCGCCGGTGGCGTCTCGCGCCGGATCGAGGGCGAGGACCGGCAAGCGCTCAAGGAAGCGCTGGACCACCTTCAGGTGCCCGAGGACATGGGCCTGATCGTGCGCACCGCCGGCGTGGGCCGCGATGCCGAAGAGCTGCAGTGGGACCTCGATTACCTGCTGCAACTGTGGAAGGCCATTTCCGAAGCCGCCGTCGGCCGCCCGGCGCCGTTCCTGATCTACCAGGAATCAAAACTCATCATCCGCGCGTTGCGCGACTACCTGCGCGGCGACATCGGCGAGATCCTCGTTGACGAGCCCTCGCTTTACGAGGATGCGCGCGACTTCATGCAGCAGGTGATGCCCAACAACCTGCGCAAGCTGAAGCTGTACGACGAAACCGTCCCGCTGTTCACCCGGTTCCAGATCGAAACCCAGATCGAGAACGCCTACGAGCGCAGCGTGCGCCTGCCCTCCGGCGGTTCGATCGTGATCGACGGCACCGAGGCGCTGACCGCGATCGACATCAACTCCTCGCGCGCCACCAAGGGCGGCGACATCGAGGAGACCGCGTTCAACACCAATTGCGAGGCGGCGGTGGAGATCGCGCGCCAGTTGCGCATCCGCGACGCCGGCGGCCTGATCGTCATCGACTTCATCGACATGGAATCGCCGCGGCACCAGCGCGAAGTCGAGGAGAAACTCAAGAACGCGCTGAAGCTGGACCGCGCGCGCGTGCAGATCGGCCGCATTTCCCGCTTCGGCCTGCTGGAGATGTCGCGCCAGCGCCTGCGCCCCAGCCTGGGCGAATCCACCCAGATCGTCTGCCCGCGCTGCGACGGCCATGGTCGCATCCGCGGCGTCGAATCGCTGTCGCTCTCCGCGCTGCGCCTGCTGGAAGAGCACGCGATGAAGGAGAACACCGGGCAGGTGCTGGTGCAGGCCCCGCCGTCGGTCGCCAACTTCCTGCTCAACGAGAAGCGCGCCAGCGTGGTCGAGATCGAACTGCGCCACAAAGTGCACGTGGTGATCGTCGCCGACGAGAACCTGGAAACGCCGCATCTGGAAATCACGCGCATCCGCGAAAGCGAGATGGGCGAATATTCCAAACCCAGTTACGAGCGGATGACGCCGGCGAAAGCCGCTCCACTGCCGAAGGTCGGCCAGGTCGAGGCCCATGGCGAGGAGCCGGCGGTTAGCGGTATCAAGCCGGCCACGCCGATGCCCCAGCGCGAGGAAGCGCCTGCGCCGGTCGCACCGGCCATGCCGATGCCGACGAATGGCGGCGGCCTGATCTCGCGTCTGTTCGGCTGGTTCCGCAACGAACCCGCCAAGGAGGCCGCGCCGGAGAAGGCGCGCGCGCCGCGCGAAGGCGCGATCTCGCAACCGTCCGCGCGGAGCGAGTCTTCGCGTGAGCGTTCGCGCGACCGCAATCGTGATCGTGGCCGCGACCGGGACAATGCGCGCCAGCAGCAGCGTACTCAGCGGCAATCGGTCTCGCAGCCGCAGCAGAACAAGCAGCGGCATGAGCAGCGCCAGCAGCAGCGCGCGGAACGCAAGTCGGCGGCCGCCACGCCGGCCGAGCACAAACCGCAACAGACCGCGCAGGTGAGCAACAAGCTCGCGGCGGACAAGCCCGCCGCGGAAACCCCGCGCATCATCGCCACGCTTCCGACGCCGGCCCCCGCGCCTGCGCAGGAGCACGAGAAACCCGCGGACGAGGCGACCAAGCACGAAGCCGCGCAGGGCACGACGGATCAGAAAGCGGTGAACGCGGACGGCACGCCGGCAAAGCGCCGCCGCGGCCGCCGTGGCGGCCGCCGCCGCAAGCGTGCCGCCGAGGCGCAGGCTCAACAGGGACAAAACAAAATGGAGCACGCCGCGCCGGCACGCGACGTGGATGACGAGGAAGAAGAGTCCTCACGAACACCCACTCCTTCTCCTTCGCCTGCATCCGCACACTCGCACGCGCCGGTACGCCCGCATGGGCCGCCGCACGCGGCGACGAACGAACACGCGACGCGACCCGAATCGGGTTCGCTGGGCGGAGGACATGCGTCCAGCTCCCCTGTCGCGAACGCCCCCGCAGCGGCACCGACCGGCGCATCCGAAAAGGCGGAGATCCGCAGCTTCCCCGTCGCCGCAGCGCCCTCGCCGACAGCGCAGGAACCCCCAATCGAAGCTGCGCCGTTCGCGGCCAAGCCCCCGACTGCCGCGCCATTCACGACCGCCGAGCGCGCGCCGGCAGGCAACAGCGATGCGGCCGCGCCGATGCCCCCGCCTCCCGGAGACACCTCCGGAGCGGCGGGGTCGGCGCATCGTCCCGCGCTGGGAACCGGCGGTGGCATGGGCTCCCCGCAATCGCAAGGCGGATTCGACGCGAGCACCCCGAATGCGCCGCAGCCGGCATTCGCGCCGCATCAGGGTGATCTGCTGCCGAACCGCACCGCGGAACCCGCGCGCGCGGAAAACGGCGGCGAGTCCGCGTCGGGTTCGAACTGAGTTCAGCCGCCGGCCAGTGCCGGCGGCGCCTGCTTTTTGTCCTCCAGCATGCCGTGCGCACCGAGCAGGTGCGCCAGCGCGATGGTGTGCTCGATGCCGAGCTTCTCGAACAGGCGTTGCTTGTACGTCGAGACGGTCTTGGGACTGAGATGCAGGCGCTCGGCGATCACATTGATCGCGACGCCGCGTGCCAGCATCAACGCCACTTCCAGCTCGCGGGAGGACAGCGATTCCAGCGGCGATGATTCGCCGTCCACAGTGGCCAGCGCCATCTCGCGCGCGATCGTGGCATCCAGATAGCGCTTGCCCTGCGCGACGCTGCGCACCGCGGTCAGCAGTTCGTCGGCGGGACAGGCCTTGGTGAGATACCCGAGCGCGCCGGATTGCAGCAACCGGCGTGGAAAGCGCGCGTCGTCCACCACAGTCAGGATGATGACCTGGGTCGGCAGGTCGGCGCGGTGCACGCGCTCGGTGAGTTCGATGCCGCTCATACCGGGCATGTGCACATCCAGCAGAGCGATATCGGGCTTCTGCGCCCGGATCAGCCGCAGGCCCTCTTCGGCGTTGCCGGCCTCGCCGATCACCTCGATGTCGGCTTGCGCGGAAAGGATCAAACGGAATCCGGCGCGGACGAGCTCATGGTCGTCCACCAGCACGACGCGGATCATGGCAACTCCCCAGTAGCCTCCCTCGCGGCCCGACGGTACGTCGCCAGCGTGAACGATGCAAGTGCGCGGTTGGTGCCCGGGGTCGGGATCGAACCGACATGGCCGTGAGGCCGAGGGATTTTAAGTCCCTTGCGTCTACCAGTTTCGCCACCCGGGCGAGCGGTCCATTGTGCCTCAAGCATGCAACGCATGCTGCTTCGTGGTCGAGCCAGGTGCGGTTCCCCGCATCTTTGCGGCGCAAAGGCACGCGACGCCAGTGGTCACGGGCTTTCGACGGCGGCGACCTAGACTCGTGCGGACCATGGATGGAACTGCATGAACCCGGAAGGCAGGATGCAAGACTGGTTGCCGCGCCCGTTTGAAGGTCACTACGGCATCAGCCTCGCGGTCGCGATCATCGCGCTGGTGCCTTTCATAGTGGTCAGCACCGCCGACGTGATGTTCGCAAAGCAGGTGCAACAGGCGCTGCATTCAAGCCAGCTCGGGACGCAACTGATTTCCGGATTCGCGATCGCCGCCTACGCATTCGGCGCCCTGCTCGGCGGCGACCTGATCCAGCGCTTCCGCCAGCGCCATCTGTTCCTGCTGTGCGAAGCTCTGTTCGTGCTCGGGTGCGCGCTCGCCGTTGCCGCGCCGACTTTCTTCGTGTTCGGTGCCGGACGCGTGCTGATGGGTTTCGCCACCGGCCTGCTGCTGGTGATCGCGCTGCCGCCGGTGATCCTGCGCTTCCCTTCGAAAAAACTGCCCAAGACCATGAGTTGGGTGGATCTCGGATTCTTCGGCGCGGTCTGCGCGGGGCCGCTGGTGGGCGGTGCCGTGGCCGCGATGCATGCCTGGCGATGGTTCTTCGCCGGGCTCGGCGCGGTCGGGCTGCTCAATTTCATGCTCGCACTGCTGACCGAACCGGTGTACGACCCGCCCAATCCCGGGCTGCCTTTCGATTACCGGGCCCTGCTCCTCGGCTTCGGCGCAGTGGTCCTTCCGTTCTGGGCCACCGGCGAGCTCGCGGCGCATGGTTTCGCATCGGTGCTGTTCACGGTGCTGCTCGCAGCAGGGATGGCGTGCTTCGTTGCACTGCTGCTGGTGGAGTATCACCAGCGCGAACCGCTGTCGCCCGTGAAACTGATGTGGCACACGATCGCGGTGATCGGCACGCTGGTGGCAATGTTCGCGGGCAGCCTGTTCGTCAGCTTCCTCGAGCTGGCCGAGCGCCTGCACCTGCAAGCGCTGCAACATCCGCCGTTCGACACCGGCGTGCTGTTCTCGCCGATGATCGGCGGCGTCTGCATCACCGCCGCGCTGGTCGGGCTCCTGCTGCGAACGCGTTTCCTGCCGATGCTGGTCCTGGCCGGCATGACTTGCCTGATCGGTGGCGGCATCCTGATCTTGAACCTAGGCGAGCAAAACGCTGCGCTGCCGACGCTGGCCGCCGCCGGCCTGCTGGGGCTCGGCGCGGGCGCCACCGTTTCTCCCGGACTGATCCTGGCTGCCTTCTCGGTCGCATCGAGAATGGTTGGCCGGGTATTCGCACTGGTCGAGCTGGTGCGCTCGCTCGCCGACTACGTCATCACTCCGATCATCCTGAAGATCGCCCGCGTGCGTTCGCTGCAACCGCCGCTCGACTGGCCGGGCGTGCATCGCGCCACCGAGATCACGCTCTGGCTCGCGGTAGGCTTTACCGTGTCCGGAGTGGCGCTGTGGATGGCGGGCGGCGCCGGCCTGCCGCTGCCGGACATCGACGCATGGCTCAAGGAGAACAAGCCGGCGGTCCCTTCCCCCGGACTATTTGCCCGGTTGAGGAGCAAGGCGCCCTTCCTGACCCCGCATGGTTGACTGTCGCCGTGGCGGCGTTATCATTACCGGCTCGCGCGGGAATAGCTCAGTTGGTAGAGCACGACCTTGCCAAGGTCGGGGTCGCGAGTTCGAGTCTCGTTTCCCGCTCCATTTTTGTTGCGCCCACCACGGGCGCAAGATCGAAACCCTGGCGCTGCCGGGGTTTTGTTTTTACGCCGCCCGCTTCGTACCCGCGGGTAGAATCAACTAGTCACCGGCCTGGTGGCAGAGTGGTCATGCAGCGGACTGCAAATCCGCGTACGCCGGTTCGATTCCGACCCAGGCCTCCAAATGCGAGGGATGTGCCCGAATGACAAAACGGGTACGCAAGGATCAACCCTGCCTCGCGACCCCAGTTCGACCCAGATCCCGGCGCCAGGGTTCGTGCAATCTTCCCTGATTGCTGCACGCAACCGGCTCGCCAGCTTGTGCAACGACAACCCGCATTCAGGACTGCGATTCGGAACTGGAGCGCGACGAACCCACCCGCAGCACCGGCCACGCCGCCCGCAGGTAGGCCAGCCCGGACCAGATGGTCAGCACCGCGGCGATCACCAGCAGACTTTCGCCGATGTGATAGACGCGCAGCACCGGCGCGTCGTGCTGCGCGAGCAGCACCAGTAGCGCCACGATCTGCATCACCGTCTTGATCTTGCCGATCCACATCACGTTGACGCGGGTGCGTTCGCCGACGAAGGCCATCCACTCGCGCAGCGCGGAGACCGCGATCTCGCGGCCGACGATGATCGCCGCGGTGATCGCCAGAAGCACGGTCGGATGCGCCTGCACCAGCAGGAACAGCGTGACCGCCACCATTAGCTTGTCGGCGACCGGATCGAGAAACGCACCGAATGCGGATACCTGGTCGTAGCGGCGCGCCAGCCAGCCGTCCAGCCAGTCGGTCACGCTGGCCAACAGGAATACCGCCGCCGCGCCCGCACCTGCCCCGCGGAACGGCAGGTAGAACACCACCACCATGACCGGCAGCAACGCCATGCGGAACAGGGTCAGCGCATTCGGCAAGTTGATCCGCATGGGCAATCTCTAATGAAGGCGTGAGTGTCGCATATCGGGCGGCCGAGGGTGAGCGGAACCGGGCGCGCTCATTCGTGCAGATAGGCGTAAATGCGCTCGGCCAGCGCACGATTGATCCCGCGTACGCGGCTCAGCTCTTCCACGCCCGCCGCGGTCACGCCTGCGTGGCCGCCGAAGGCTTTCAGCAGCGCCGCCCGGCGAGCCGCGCCGATTCCGGCGATGTCTTCCAGCATGCCGCGCTCGCGTGCGGCTTCGCGGCGCTTGCGATGGCCGGTAATGGCGAAGCGGTGCGCCTCGTCGCGGATGGCATCGATCAGGTGCAATGCAGGCGAACCGGAACCCGGATTGAGTTGCTTGCCGCTGTCGCCCAGGATCAACGTTTCTTCGCCCACACGACGCGATGGCCCCTTCGCGATGCCGACTACTTCGATGCCCTGCACGTCGTGTTCGCGCAGTGCTTCCAGCGCCTGCGCAACCTGCCCCGCGCCGCCATCGATCAGCCACAGGTCCGGCTTCTCGCCGGTACCGGCGACAATTGATTTCAAGCGTCGCGACAGCACCTGGCGCATCGCCGCGTAGTCATCCCCGGCGGTGATGCCGCGGATATTGAACCGCCGATACTGGTTCTTGACGGGCCCTTCCGGACCGAACACCACGCACGAAGCAACGGTTTCCTCGCCCATCGTGTGGCTGATATCGAAGCACTCGATGCGCTGCGGCGCTTCCGGCAACTGCAACAGCTCGCGCAGTGCCTCGAAACGCGCATGCAACGACTGCTTGCTGGACAACCGCGCAGTCAGCGCGGCCTCCGCGTTGCGCGCGGCCAGTTCCACGAAGCGTGCGCGCTCACCGCGCACGCGCGACTTCAGCGCGACATCGTGACCCGCGTGTTCGGCCAGCACCTGCGCCAGCAGTTCGGCATCGGGAACCGCGGTTTCCAGCACCAGTTCGTCGGGCACTGGCTTGTCGAGGTAATACTGCGCCACGAACTGGCCGAGCACGTCGGCCGGCGCCGAATCCAGAGCGAGCTTGGGGAAGTAGTCGCGCGAACCCAGGCTGACGCCGTTCCTGAAATACAGCACCGATACGCAGGCCACGCCGGCTTCGCAACGACAGGCCAGTACGTCCATGTCGGCGCGCGCGCCCTGGACATAATGGTGCGCCTGCAGGCCGCGCAACGTTGCGACCTGGTCGCGCAATTTCGCGGCACGCTCGAAATCCAGACTCGCGCTGGCGCGTTCCATTTCGGATGCAAGCTCGTCTATGACCACGCTGCTGCGCCCTTCCAGGAACATCGCCGCGTGGCGGACGTCGCGCTGATAGGCTTCCGCATCGATGTAGGCCACGCACGGGGCCGTGCAGCGACCGATCTGGAACTGCAGGCACGGCCGCGACCGATTGCGGAAGAAGCTGTCTTCGCACTGGCGCACCTTGAAGAGTTTCTGCATGAGCGAAAGGCTCTCGCGCACGGACCACGCACTGGGAAACGGTCCGAAATAGCGGCCGTTTCCGGTGCGCGCGCCGCGATGGAAAGCCATGCGCGGAAAGTCTTCACCTTGCGAGAGGAAGATATAGGGGTAACTCTTGTCGTCGCGCAACATGATGTTGTAGCGCGGCTTCAGCGACTTGATGAGCTGCGATTCCAGCAGCAGCGCCTCGCCTTCCGTGCGTGTCAGCGTCACCTCGATGCGCGCGATCTGCGCGATCATCGCGGCAATGCGCGGGTCCATCTTCGGCTTGAGGAAATAACTGCCGACGCGCTTCTTGAGATTCCCCGCCTTGCCGACGTACAACAGGCCGCCTTCGGCATCGAACATGCGATAGACGCCGGGCGAGGAGGTCAGGGTGCGGACGAAGGCCTTGCCGTCGAAGGCCGATATGGATGCCATCCGCGGATTTTACGCGAGGCGGCTATTCCCCTACCGGAATCCGCAAGCAAGTGCCCTGTTCGACGTTCACCCGCAGGACCTCGTGCGCGTTACGGTCGGCCACCCACAACGATCCTGCGGCGAAGGAAATGCCCTGCGGCTCGTGGAAGCGCCACTCGATCGGCAAGGTGCTCACTTCGCCGCCGCGCGACTGGATCGCACGCAGGCGGTTGTTCAAGGTATCGGCGACATAGATCGTCGCACCATCCACGGCGACGCCCAGCGGGTGCGCGAAGCGCGCCTGGATTCCGACGCCGTCCTCGCTGCCGTAGAGATAGGGCCCGCCACCTGCCAGCGTCGTCAAACCGGAATCGGAGAGCCGCAATTGCCGGATCGCATTGCCTGCCGCATCGGCAATCACCAGCGCGCCCGGCAGCATCGCCAGCGCACTCGGCTGCGCGAGTTGGCATTCGGTCGCATTGCCGTCGCGAACCCCGCTGCATCCGCTGCCAGCCAGCACATCGATGCCGCGCGTGTGCAGGTCTATGCGCCAGATCTGGTGCTGCCCGCTTATCGCGACGTAGACGCGATCGCCAGAGAACGCGATTGCGGTCGGCGCGCTGATCCCGATGCGCTGCCCGGGAGGATAATCGGTAGGCGTGTGGTGCCCGAGCATGCCGCTGCCGAGGAGCGTTTCCACCTCGCCGCGAAGCAACCGGATTCGCCGCACGCAGTGATTGCCGGTGTCGGCGACATACAACGCATCATTGGAGGTCGCCAGGCCCTGCGGCGAATTGAAACCGGCATCGGTGAGCCGGCCATCCCAGTAGCCGGCATTGCCGGAACCGAACTGGCGCAACACGCGCCCCTGGTGCGTGCATTCGAGGATCCGGTTGTGGCCCGTGTCGCTGACGTACAGACGATCGGCGGTCGCCAGCGCGTGCGCAGGAAAGCGCAGCGCCATCCGCGGCTCGGCGCCGTACGCCGTGCGCGCGGACGCATAGTTGCGCAGATCGCGCGTTGCGGCATCTTCCAGCAAGGCCGCAACCGCATCGTCCACGCGACGCAACGAGCCCTCGCCGATGAAGCGTCCGGCAAGGTTGCCCTCGCAATCGATCAGCACCACGCTCGGCCAGGCCTCGATGCCGTACTGCTGCCACGCGTACCAGTGCGCATCGTTGGCGACCGGATGGCGCACGTAATTGCGGTTGACCGCCTTCAGCACCGCGTCGCCGGACTGCTGTCCAGGATATTTCGGCGTGTGCACGCCCAGGATCGTCAGTCCGTCGTGGTACTTGTTTTCGAGCTGGCGCAAGCCGGCCAGCAGATTGATGCAATGGACGCTGTCGTAGCTCCAGAAATGCAGCAGCACCACGCGTCGGCGCAGCGCGGAAAGGCTGTGCGGTTCACGGGTGTTCACCCACTCGAGCGCAGGAAGCTCCGGCGCGAGTTGGCGACGGTCGACGTCGAAAGCGGCTTCGCGATGGTCGTCCGCGATCATGCCATGCCACGTTCGAGGTGCCGTTGCGCTGCGGCGAGATCGGCTTCGGTATCCACGCCGGGCGGGAACGACTCGGGCGCAATCCGCACCGCGATGGCATGGCCGTGTTCCAGTGCACGCAATTGTTCGAGGGATTCGGCGCGTTCCAGCGGCGTGGGCGGCAATTCGGAGAACGTCTTCAGAAATCCCGCGCGATATCCGTAAATGCCGATGTGCCGCAGGAACGGCATGTTCCGCGGCAGCGACTCGCGATCGCGCGCGAAGGCGTCGCGTGCCCAGGGCAACGGCGCGCGCGAGAAATACAGTGCGCGCCCGCGCATGTCGCACACCACCTTCACGGCGTTGGGATCGAAAAGCTGCGCGACGTCATTGATGGGTGCAGCCAGGGTCGCCATCGGCGCATCGTCTTCGGCCAGTGCGCGCGCAACCTCGCGGATGCCGCTGGCCGGCGCGAACGGCTCATCGCCCTGCAGGTTCACCACGATCGCATCATCCGCCCAGCGCAACTGCCGCGCGCATTCGGCGAGGCGGTCGCTGCCGGAGGCGTGATCGGACCGGGTCATGCAGATCGTGGCTTCATGGCCACGCAGTGCCTCGGCCACGCGAGCCTCGTCGGTTGCCACCACCACTGCCCGAGCGCCGGCCTCAAGCGCGCGTCGTACCACATGCGCGATCAGTGGCTCTCCGCCGAGCAGGCGCAGCGGCTTGCCCGGCAGGCGCGTGGATGCCATCCGCGCAGGTATGGCCACGATGAAGGATGGCGCTGGTCCGGAATGCTGCGACATGACCGCGGCAGACTATCCGAGCTGCGCACCCGCAACAACGGGGGCCCGCTTTTCGCGCCGACTTAGCGGCTACCATTGCGTTTTGCTCGTGGTCGAGCCGTGTCCTCCGAATCCATTACCCCGGCCCCCGCTTCCCCGAACGTGCCACGCGCGGCGGTGCTGATGGTCGCCAGCGCCTGCTGCTTCGGCTCGATGGCGATCGCGATCCGGCTGGCGTCGAGCCAACTGCATCCGTTCGAGATCGCGTTCTTCCGCAACGTGTTCGGGCTTTTGTTCACGCTGCCGCTGCTCGCCCGTGCCGGCCCGCAACTGCTGCGCACGCAACGGCTGCCGCTGTTCGTGTTTCGTTGCGTGCTCGGGACCATCTCGATGCTGGCGGCGTTCTGGGCCATCGTGAACATGCCGATGGCGAAGGCGATCGCGTTGTCCTATTCCACGCCCCTGTTCGTCACCATCGGCGCGATCTTCGTACTCGGCGAGGTCGTGCGCGCGCGGCGCTGGACCGCAGTGATCGCGGGCTTCGTCGGCGTGCTGCTGATCGTGCGGCCGGGCCTGCACGGCTACTCACCTGCTGCGCTGGTCGCACTGCTCGCAGCCGTGATGAGCGCGTGCGTGTCCATCTGCCTCAAATTCCTCAGCCGCACCGAGGCGCCGGACACGATCGTGATCTGGACCACCCTGCTGTGGGTTCCGCTGTCGCTGCCGGCAGCGTTGCCCTACTGGCAGTGGCCGCACGGCGAGGCGTGGCTGTTCGTGATCGCGGCCGGATTCTTCGGCACCAGCGGACACATGTGCTGGATGCGTGCGCTGAAGATCGGCGACGTGTCGCTGCTGGCGCCGATCAGCTTCGTGCAGATGCCGATCGTGGCGATACTGGCGTACCTCCTGTTCGGCGAAAGACTCGACCGCTGGACCGTCTTGGGCGCGGCGGTGATCTTCGCCGCGAATGCCTACATCACCCATCGCGAGGCTCGGCTCTCGCGTACACGCATGCACGAGGCCAGAGCGGTCGCGGGCGGCGCGGAAAGTTGAAGGCGCCCGGCAACCTGCAGTCTCGAGGCGCCCTACTCTGCCTGGCGCTTCGGACGCGGCCGCCTTACCAGTTCGCCGCCGCAATTCGGGCAGACGTAATCCATCTCGTCGCTGCAATCCGCGCAGAAGGTGCATTCGAACGTGCAGATGTACGCTTCGCCTTCCTTCGCGGTCGGCGTCTGGCAGCGTTCGCATTCGGTGCGCATTTCGAGTGCCATCACACTGCCTCCGATCGAGCGCGCGCGGCGTATTTCTTCGCCACGTAATCTTCCACGATCCCGACGAATTCCCGCGCGATGTTCTCGCCGCGCAGGGTCATCGCCTTCTTGCCGTCAATGAACACCGGCGCGGCGGGCGCTTCGCCCGTACCGGGCAGCGAGATGCCGATGTCGGCGTGCTTGGACTCGCCCGGGCCGTTGACCACGCAACCCATCACAGCGAGCGTCAGGTTCTCCACGCCATCGTATTTCACGCGCCACTCCGGCATCTTCGCGCGCACGTGCTCCTGCACCACCTTCGCCAGTTCCTGGAAGAACTCGGAGGTAGTGCGACCGCAGCCCGGGCACGCGGTGACCAGCGGCGTGAATGCGCGCAGGCCCATCGTCTGCAACAGTTCCTGCGCGACGATCACTTCCTGCGTGCGTGACGCGCCGGGCTCCGGCGTCAACGAAATCCGGATCGTGTCGCCGATGCCTTCCTGCAACAGCACGGCGAGCGCGGCGGTCGAGGCCACGATGCCTTTCGAGCCCATGCCTGCTTCGGTCAGGCCCAGATGCAACGCGTACTCGCAACGTGCCGCGAGATCGCGATACACCGCGATCAATTCCTGCACGCCGGAGACCTTGCAGGACAGGATGACGCGATCGCGCCGCAGCCCGAGCTCCTCCGCACGCGCGGCTGAATCCAGCGCCGAGCGGATCAGCGCCTCGCGCGCGACGTGCGCGGCATCCCAAGGCTCGGCACGCTGGTGGTTCTCGTCCATCAGCGTCGCCAGAAGCGACTGGTCGAGCGAGCCCCAGTTCGCGCCGATGCGCACCGGCTTGTCGTATTTCAGCGCCAGCTCGATGATGGAGGCGAACTGGGTGTCGCGCTTCTTGCCGAACCCGACGTTGCCCGGATTGATGCGATATTTTGCCAGTGCCTCGGCGGCGGCGGGTTCGTCGCGCAGGAGTTGATGGCCGTTGTAGTGGAAATCGCCGATCAGCGGCACGTCCACGCCCATCATGTCCAGCCGCTCGCGGATGCGCGGCACCGCGGCTGCGGATTCCGCGGTATTCACGGTAATGCGCACCAGTTCCGAACCGGCGCGTGCGAGCTCCGCGACCTGCCTTGCGGTCGCCACCGCATCGGCGGTGTCGGTGTTGGTCATCGACTGCACCGCGATGGGCGCACCGCCGCCGACGTGCACGCGGCCGACGATTACGCCCACGCTGCGCCGGCGTGGGGAGGGTGAAGCGTTCGCTGATGTCATGCTTTGCGATTTTTCATCGGGCGGGCACGGCAATGCCGGGCACGAAGGCTCCAAAATCCTCGTCCCCGGCCGCCGCGAGCTCCGTGATCGAGACACGATAATACGCCGCGCTGATCTCCTCGATCGCAGCAACCGCGTGCTCGCGCACGGTCGGACGCGATGCCCAGTTGGACGGATCGGCCGGCAAGGTGAGTTCGAGGGCCGTGGCGCGCTGGTCGAACAGGTGCGCGACCAGCAGCGAAGTGGCTCCGTTCTCGCCCTGCATCATCACCGCGCGCTGCGGCGCGCGCAACTCGTCGGCACCTGCCAACACTTGCGCACCCGCGGGGCGTGCGCGCCGCGCCAGGAGCTCGATGCCCGCGAACACACTGGTTTCGTCGGTACGCAGCCAGCGGATCAGGCCCACCATCCATTCCTGCGCTTCACCCTCTTCCGCGGGTGGCGCAAGCCCGATCACCTCGCCGACGCGGATGCGCAGCGCACCACTGCCGGACTGCAGTTTCAGCCGATAGCCGCCGAGGCTCTGGTCCAGCACTTGCGCCGGCCACACCTGCGGCCGCGAATTGTCCGCATTCGCGGCCCATGCAGCGGCATTCTCGCCCGAGCTCAGTGCAATGGTGCTGCCGCGGACGCGCTGCATGAAGGCACTGAAGTCATTGTTGCCGGCCAGCACGAAATGCAGGCCGTGCAATCCGATCACCGCATCCAGGGCGTGGCCCGCGCCCAACCGCACGAAACCGCGTTCGGCCGCTCCGATCCAGCTCGAGCGCAAGCGATGCAGGAAGGCGACCGTCGCTTCCACGTTCTGCCCTCCGCGCTGGCGGAAGGTCAGGCGATCGATGCCGGACGGCTGCAGGGCCGCATGGTCCTCCAGGAACCGCCGCAACGGTGCCAGGTCCAGCGCGAAGACGTCATCCCGCGGCAGCGCCCGCTCTTCCGGCACGTAACCGGGGCCGTCGTCGCAATTCTCGTCCACCGCGATCGCGGCGCCGCCGGCGGGACCGAGCGCGCAATACGGCGCGAAGCAACGCGTCAGCAGCCACGCTTCGCGCAACTCGCGCACGGAGAAGCGATAGGGATTGCAGAGCGCCAGCAGCAATGCGTGCGAATAGGCCTGCTGCGCGTCCAGCTCGGCGCCATCCGGCAACGCATCCGCCACCGGCTTGTCGGCCACGCCGATCTGCTGCGCGAACCGATGCAGCGCGTGCAGGCGCCGCCAGGCACCGGCCGGCGGCGTGCGATACAGCCGATAGGACCACTGCAGCACGATGCCCAGGTGTGTGAGCGCGCGCACCGCCGCGATCGCCGCGGCCTTGCCCTTGAACCTCGGCAGCCTGCCGTCCGGCGCACAAAGCTCGTGAAGCGCCAGCGCATAGTTGCGCGCCAGTCCGCGATGGAAAGCACGGGCCGTCTCGACCAGCTTCTCCTTGGTGGCGGGCAGCGGATGGGATTCCACCCCGAGCTGTTGCTCGATGCCCTCGCACAGGCTGGCCACCGTGGCACGCAGCACTTCCAGCGCCTCGATCCGCTCGCCGACCGGCCAGGCCGTCGCCTGCATGGCGTCCAGCAGCGCGCCGACTTCGCGCGCAGCCTGCGCGGGATTGGCCAACGGAAGGTGGGCCACGGAATCGCGCGTCGCGCGCGCGCTGGCATTGCTGCCGCGCTCAGGTTCGGTCCGCGGCGGCAAATCCTCGATCAGGCGCGCGTAAATGTCTTTCATCTGCAAATACCCCTGCGTGCGCGCGTGCGGAACACGACCCTCCCGGGTCCCGATCGGCATCCCGCCGACTCGGCCATGCGCAACGATCCTTCCACAGACCCGAACCGACATTCTACGCCGTCCGGCACGGCGCGGCTTTTCCACGGGGCGCTCATCGTCCCGCGATAGACTGCGCGGATGCCTGCATCGCAAGCGCCAGGAGTCCGTCCGCTCGCCGAACAGGCGCTGTCGCGCGCGGCCGGCGCGCCGCTTTCCTGCGGCAATGCGATCGAACTGCTGATCGACGCGCGGGCCAACTTCGACGCCTGGCTAGCTGCCATCCGTTCGGCGAAACGCAGCATCTTTCTTGCCAACTACATCATCCGCGCCGACACAATTGGTCACGAATTCCTGGACGCCTTGTGCGAGCGCGCCCGCGCAGGCGTGCACGTGTGCGTGATGCGCGACTGGCTGGGGTGCCTCGGCCAGTCCGGCGCGCGGTTCTGGCGGCCGCTCGTGGACGCCGGGGGGCAGATACGCGTCTGGAATCCCTTCGATCCCTTGAATCCCTTCGGCTGGATCAACCGCGATCATCGCAAATTGGTGAGCGTGGACGGCCGCATCGCGTTCATCTCCGGCGTGTGCATCAGTGCCAAGTGGCTGGGCAACCCCGTACGCGGCATTGAACCGTGGCGCGACACCGGCGTGGCGCTGCGCGGACCGGCGGTGGCGGAAATCGAATCCTCCTTCGCCGCGACCTGGAACACCACCGGCGATCCACTGCCGGAGGAGGCCGTCACTGATTCGGCCGCGATGCCGGAAGCGGGCGACGTCGCGCTGCGCGTGATCGCCACTCACCCGAGCAGCGCCGGCATGTACCGATTGGACCAGATGATCGCCGCCCTCGCGCGCGAACGACTGTGGCTGACCGATGCCTACTTCGTCGGCGTCCCGCCCTACGTGCGCGCGCTGGCCAACGCTGCAGAGGACGGCGTGGACGTCCGCCTGCTGGTGCCGGGTACCTCGGACCTGCCGCCCGTCGCGGCGATGTCGCGCAGCGGTTACCGCCCGCTGCTCGCCGCGGGCGTGCGCGTGTTCGAATGGAACGGCTCGATGCTCCACGCCAAGACGGCGGTCGCGGACGCACGCTGGGCACGCGTGGGTTCGACCAACCTCAACCTCGCAAGCTGGATGGGCAATTGCGAGATCGATGTTGCGGTCGAAGACGACGCCTTCGCGCAGACGCTCGCCGAGCAATACGAGCGCGACCTTCAGAACGCCACCGAGATCGTATTGTCGCGGCGGCGCGTGCGCCGCGATCCGCAAAGCCCGCCGCGCGAGCGCGTCCATCGCGGCAAGCCCGGCGAACGCGGCAGCGCCGGGCGCGGCGCGGCCGGTGCCCTGCGGCTGGCGCACAGCGTTGGCGCGGCGTTGAACCAGCGCCGCCTGCCGACCGGCGGCGAAGCCGGCCCGCTGCTGGGCGGCGCATTGGCGCTGCTGATCCTGACCGGGATCGCGGTGCTGTGGCCGCGCGCGATCGCGTGGCCGCTGGCGGCGCTGGCCCTGTGGCTCGCGCTGGGACTGTCGGTGCGCTGGCTGCGGATACGACGCGAACGTCATCGCGAAATTCCAGTCGTCAAATGACATGAACGAAGAAATCCCCCAATACGAAACCCGCCGCGAGATCCTCACGCCCTCCTCGCTCAACCGGCTGGCGCGGGACCTGATCGAGGATGCGCTGCCGCTGGTCTGGATCGAGGGCGAGCTGTCCAACGTTTCGCGTCCGGCCTCCGGGCACCTGTACTTCACATTGAAGGATTCCGCCGCGCAGGTGCGTTGCGCGATGTTCAAGCCGCGCAGCACCTGGCTGCGTTTCCGCCCGGCCGATGGCGCGCACGTGCTGGCGCGCGCGCGCGTGAGCCTCTACGAAGCGCGCGGCGAATTCCAGTTGCTCATCGAGCACATGGAGGAAGCCGGCGAAGGCGCGCTGCGCCGCGCGTTCGATCTGCTGAAGGCGAAGCTGCAGGCCGAAGGGTTGTTCGATCCGCAACGCAAGCGCGCATTGCCCCGCTACCCGCGCCGCATCGGCGTGATCACCTCGGCCACGGGCGCGGCGATCCGCGATGTACTGAGCGTGGTGCGCCGGCGTTGTCCCCTCACCGAAATCGAAATTCTTCCGGTTCCGGTGCAGGGCCGCGAGGCCCCGCCGGCGATCGTGGCGATGCTGAAGGCGGCGGCGCGCAGCGTGCGTTACGACGTGCTGCTGCTGACCCGTGGCGGCGGTTCGCTGGAGGACCTGATCGCGTTCAATGATGAAGGCGTCGCGCGCGCGGTGGCCGCGAGCGCGGTGCCGGTGGTGTGCGCCGTCGGCCATGAGGTGGATTTCTCGATCGCGGATTTCGTCGCCGACCTGCGCGCGCCCACGCCGTCCGCCGCAGCCGAATTGCTGCTGCCGGATTCGGATGCGCTGACACGTATCTTGAAGCAACACCGCGCGCGATTGCAGCACGCGTGGAACCGCCGCGCACACGCGACGGTCCAGCGCATGGACCATCTGCACGCGCGACTGCTCGGGCGCGCGCCTCAGCAGCGGCTCGCGAGCGGGCGCGAACGATTGCTGGCCCTGCGCGCACGCATGCAACGGTGCTCTTCGGCCCGGCTGGAATCGACGGATGCACGTTTGCGTCACCTGGCGGCGCGCTTGCGGCTGGCGCACCCGGCGCGGCGACTGCCCCTGCTCACGCGCGATGCGAACCAGCTTCGGCGGCGCCTGCTTGCGGCGTGGGCACAGGCCGCGCAGCGCGACGCGCGGCGCGTGGCCGGGCTCGCCCGCGCATTGCAGGCGGTCAGCCCGTTGAACGTGCTGCAACGCGGTTACGCGATCCTGTTCGATGAGAGCAGCGCGGTATTGCGCTCCGCGAGCGGTGTCGCCGCGGGCACCCTGTTGACTGCGCGATTGCAGGATGGAGAGTTGGCGCTGATCGTGCGCGAACATGAGGGATGAACATGAAGCTCAAGGACCGCTATCCGTACTACCTCGCCAACAAGCCGCAACAGCCGAACGAGAATCTCCCAGTGCTGGACAAGTATTCCGGCGAGGTCGCCACGCGCGTGGCGCTGGCCGATGCGAATGCAATCGAGCTGGCCATCGCGGCTGCGGCCCAGGCTGCTGCGCCGATGGCGGCAATGAAACCCTACGAGCGCCGCGCGGTGCTGGAACACTGCATCGCGCGCATGACCGAACGCAAGGACGAACTCGCCTTCGCGCTGTGCGTGGAGGCCGGCAAACCGATCAAGGATGCGCAAGGCGAAGTCACGCGGCTGCTGGACACTTTCCGCATCGCCGCCGACGAATCCACCCGCAGCGGCGGCGAAGTCCTGAACCTGGAGATCTCGCCGCGCACGCGCGGCTATCGCGGTTTCGTCAAGCGCGTGCCGCTGGGCCCGTGCTCGTTCATCACCCCGTTCAACTTCCCGCTGAACCTGGTCGCGCACAAGGTCGCGCCGGCGATCGCGGCGGGCTGCCCCTTCGTGCTGAAGCCTTCCGAGAAGACGCCGATCGGCGCGTTGATCATCGGCGAGGCGCTCGCCGAAACCGGTCTGCCTAAGGGCGCGTTCTCGATCCTGCCCTGCAATATCGAGGATGCCGATCCATTCGTGGAAGACGAGCGCCTGAAACTGCTGTCCTTCACCGGCGGCCAGATCGGTTGGCAACTGAAGGCGCGCGCCGGCCGCAAGAAGGTCGTGCTGGAGCTGGGTGGCAACGCGGCCTGCATCGTGGATGCGGACCAGCGCGAACGGCTGGACTTCGTGGTCGAACGACTGATCTCCGGCAGCTTCTACCAATCCGGCCAAAGCTGCATCAAGGTGCAGCGGATCCTGATCCACGCGTCGCTGTACGACGAGGTGAAGCGGCGATTCGTCGAAGCGACCCGCAAGCTGAAAGCCGGCGATCCGAAAGACCCGGAAACCTTCCTCGGCCCGATGATCGACGAAGCCGCGGCCAAACGCCTGGAAAGCTGGATCGCTGAGGCCAGGCAGGCCAGCGCGAATGTCCTGTGCGGCGGTGAGCGCCACGGCAACATGCTGCAGGCCACCGTGCTGGAAAATGTGCCGAGTGACGCGCGGCTTTCCTGCATGGAAGCCTTCGGGCCGGTCACCGTACTGGCGAAATTCGAAACCTTCGACGAAGCGCTGGAGAGCGTGAACGCGTCCGACTACGGCCTGCAGGCCGGCGTATTCACGGGCAATCTCGGTCACGCCATGCGCGCGTGGGACACGCTGGTCGAGGGCGGCGTGATCGTCGGCGACATCCCGAGCTTCCGCGTCGACAACATGCCCTACGGCGGCACCAAGCTTTCCGGGTCCGGTCGCGAAGGCGTGCGCTACGCAATGGAAGACATGACCGAAGCGAGGCTGCTGGTGATTCGCGATCCTTCATGATCGCGAACAGTGGATACGGGCGCAGGCAGGAGCCGATCTGCGTTCCGGGCTCGCCGTCAGACGACGCCCTTGGCTCTCAGCGGGCGGTTCGAGGTATCTATCAGCGTCGAGGAGAACCGCCAGCCGTCGCGGTCCAGCCGGCGCGCGGCGTGCAGTGCCTGACTCGCGGCGAGCAGCAGGCCCGCCGCATCTGTCGCGTTGTCCGGAAAACCCGCGATGCCGATGCGCAACCCCAGCGTGAACTGCACGGAATCCACGCCGTAGGGCTTGGTCAGGCTCTCGGTGATGCGCTCGGCGATCGTTTCGCCTGCCGAATACAGCGAGCCCTCCACGCCCTGCGCCAGCAGTGCGAATTCCTCGCCGCCGAGGCGCGTGACAAGATCCTCGCCGCGGATCTGCCGCCGCACGCGCTCGGCGATCACGCGCGAAACGCCTTCGACGAAGGCCTCGCCATGCCGCTGCTGCAGCGCGTCCAGTCCGCTCAACTGCAACCGGAACAACAGGCAGCCGCACTGCTGGCGGCGCGCCATGGACAGTGCGCGACCGATGCGCCGCAACAGCGGACGGCTGCCGAGCGTTCCGGAAGATGCGGTTCGCGCGCCGAATGCGCGCAACGGGTAAAGCCAGCCCCAGCCCATACCCCCTCCTCCCTTGCTGCCGTGCGCAGTCTAACCAAAACGCGCGCGCTAAACTTGTCGGTCCTTTCGTGGTCCGAGGCAAGATGCCCAACACACCCCCGCAATCCGGCGAATCCACGCCGCGCCGGCTCTCCGCCTTGCGTGCGCTGTGGCCTTACCTGCGCAGGCACCGCGGCCTGGTCGCCGGCTGGCTGTTCTTCCTGACGCTGTCCTCGGCAGCCACCCTGTCGCTGCCGGTTGCGGTGCGGCACATGATCGACCGCGGTTTCGCCACGCGTGATCCTACGCTGGTCAACCGCACCTTCCTGATCCTGTTCGGCGTCGCGCTGGTGCTGGCTCTGGCCACCGCCGCGCGCTATTTCTGCATCACCCTCCTCGGCGAGCGCGCGGTCGCGGAACTGCGCGAGAAGCTGTACGCGCACCTGATCCGGCTCGACATCGGCTTCTTCGAGCGCGCCCGCGTCGGCGAACTGGTCTCGCGGCTGGGTACCGACACGGAAGTGGTGCAGACGCTGATCGGTTCGAGCGTATCCATCGCGCTGCGCAGCGTGGTGATGGTGATCGGCGCGGCGGCGGCGATGGTGTTCACCAGCCCGCGCCTGGCCGGCTTCACTGCGCTGGTGATTCCGGTGGTCATCGTGCCGATCGCGTTGTATGGACGAAAGCTGCGCGCATTGTCGCGGGTCAACCAGGACCGCATCGCCGACACCAGTGCGATCGCCAATGAAACGCTCAACGCGGTGCACGCTGTGAAGGCGTATGCGCGCGAACGCATCGAAAGCGCGCGCTATGCGCGTGCCGTGCGCGACGCCTTGCGGGCCGCGCAGCGGCGCATCACCGCGCGCGCAGTCCTGACCGGCGGCGTGATCGTGCTGGTGTTCGGCGCAATCACGCTGGTGCTGTGGGCCGGCGCGCGCGACGTGCTGGCAGGTTCCATGGATGCGGGCGTGCTCAGCCAGTTCATCCTGTACGCGGTGCTGGCAGCCGGCTCGGTCGGCGCGCTTGGCGAAGTGTGGGGCGACGTGCTGCGGGCAGCGGGTTCCATGGGCCGCATTGGCGACCTGCTGGCCGAACAGCCGCGCATCATCGCACCCGCGCAGCCGGCGCATCTGCCGGAGCCGGCGGGCGGCGCGCTCGTGTTCGAGCACGTCGAGTTCCGCTATCCGACGCGGCTGGATGTTCCCGCCCTGCACGATTTCGATCTGCGCGTGCAGCCGGGCGAAACAGTGGCGCTGGTCGGGCCTTCCGGGGCGGGCAAGAGCACGGTATTCAACCTGCTGCTGCGCTTCCACGATCCGCAGCACGGACGCATCACCCTGGACGGCGTCGACCTGCGCGCGCTGGCGCTGGACGAATTGCGCAGCGCACTCGCGCTGGTTCCGCAGGAAACGGTGATCTTTGCCGCCAGCGCGGCGGACAACATCCGCTTCGGCCGCCACGATGCCGATGACGAATCGGTGCGCGCGGCTGCGCGCGACGCGGAGGCCTACGGCTTTCTCGCCGCACAACCGGAGGGCTTCGATGCGCCATTGGGGGAACGCGGCGTGCGGCTTTCCGGTGGCCAGCGCCAGCGCATTGCCATCGCGCGCGCGATCCTGAAGGACGCACCGGTGCTGCTGCTGGACGAAGCGACGTCCAGTCTGGACGCACAATCGGAAGCAGCCATCCAACAGGCGCTCGAACGTGCCGGACGCGGACGCACGACACTGGTGATCGCGCACCGACTGGCGACCGTGCAACGTGCGGATCGCATCGTGGTGCTCGATGGCGGCCGCATCGTCGCCGAAGGCACGCACGAATCGCTGCTGCGAGAAGGCGGCCTGTATTCCGAGCTGGCGCGGCTGCAATTCGCGGCTTGAACCGCCGCGATCAAGCGTGCCGGACGACGATCACGAATAGAAGGTCCGGCCGCGCTCGACGAAGCCGGCGTCCGGCGCAACGGGCCAGTGATCCTTGTCGAATCCGGGCGCGCTCTTCAGCCGGTCCGGGTCCGCATCCAGCACCAGGTTTTCGTTGTGTCCCTGGATGCGCAAGGCATGCCACGGGACCGCGAACAACTTTTCGCCCATGCCGAGCACGCCGCCGCTGGCCATCACCGCGTAGACGATCTCGCCCTTGGCGATATCGAGCACGATGTCCTTGAGATCCCCCAGCTTCTCGCCGGCCGGATTGACGATGGCATCGCCGATCAGGGTACTGGCCGACAACTGTTGAGGCGTATCCACGATCAAACCTCCATGTTCACCGAACCGCCGGCGCGCAAGCGCCGGCGTTGCGCTCGACATCAATAATCGTGATGCCGCGCGTGACGAACCTCGTCCGCGGCTTCACCGGCATTGCGCTGCACCTTGCCGGCGTTCTTCTCGATCTTGCCTGCCACTTCCTTCGACTTGTTGCCGGTAACCTTGCCGGCCGCTTCTTTCACGCCACCCTTGACCTGGTGCTTGGCTCCTTCACTGCGATTCCTGTCCATGACCTTTACCTGACTCCATATCGCCCGATTCGGGCGGAGCGAACCTTAGCGCGCGTGGTGTTATCGGCCGATGAAGCGCACGCTTGCATGTTGTACAGAGCTATCCTTTGCGCGTATTTCGACTACTTCGATCTGCTGCCTTATGCCCGTCGTATCGGATTCCTGGTCGCTTCGCGTAGACACCGCCTTGAGGCTTGCACAAGGTGGCGCTTTGCAGGAAGCCATCGCGGCCCTCGCCAATCTGGGCAACGAACGCCCGCGCGAATCGTTGCCGCACGTACTGCTGGCCGCCCTTCATTTTCAATCGGGCGATCTGACGAGGGCCTTGAGCGCTGTCGAGCACGCGATCCGCATTGCCCCGCAGGACGTGCGTGCCCTTGAACTGCATGCCCATCTCCTTCTCGTGAGTGGCCGGCCGGCCGAAGCCGAAAGCGCCGCACGCCTTGCATTGCAACGGGATGCTGGCAGTTTGCGTGCCCGTTGCGATCTTGCCGGAGCGCTGGAAGCGCAACGGCGTTGGCAGGAAGCGATAAACGCTGCCTTGGAGGTATTGGCGCAAGAGCCGGGCGCTGCGCCTATGCGCGCATTACGTGCACGTTGCACCCTCGGGCTCGGGGATGCCGATGGCGCACTCGCGCTGGCACTGGATCCGGTGTTGCTTGCCGCGCCAGGTCTGGCTCGCGGGGTGGCCGCGGTGCTTGGGGCAGCCGGTGAGGATCAGGCCCGCCTGGCATTGTTGCGCGAACTCGGCAACCAGCACTCAGGGGACTACCCGTGCGTCATGAGTCTCGCCGGTGCGCTGTACGCGGCCGATCGCGCCGCCGAAGCACTGGCATGGGCCGATCGTGCGCATGATCTCCGGCCGGAAGCCGTCACTCCTTTGCAAATGCGGGCGATCAGCCTGATCGATCGAGGCGATGTCGAGGAAGGACTTGCGATTTACCGCGAGTTGGTGGAGCGGGGTTCGCTGGATGCGATTGACGAGCAGCGCTTCCTGGTCGTGGAGCACTACCACCCCTCGTTGACCCCGGAAATGATCCATGCGGATCATGCCGCCTGGGCTCGACGCCATGCATCTCCATTCGGCACGCCCTTTATCTGCACTCCCTCGGACACTGCGCGCACGCGCCTAGGGTGGATTTCACCGCGCTTCGGCGAAGGACCCGTCGCACGCTTCTTCACCGGATTGCTGCACGCTTTCGATCGAACCAGTCATCATCATGTGGTGATCAAGCTCGGTGGGGCGGCCGACGCCTGCACGACGGAAATCGAATCGCTGGCAGACGACGTGGTCAATCTGGAGGGGATGGAGGACGAAGCTCTTCTCGAGCGACTGCGGGAACTGCGGCTGGACGTGCTCATCGACCTCGCGGGTCACGCGCCGTTCGGGCGACCGCGAGTGCTGGCGCAACGCGTCGCCCCCATTCAGTTGTGCTGGCTCGATTACTTCGATTCGACCGCCTTGCCCAACATGGACGGCTGGATCAGCGATCCCTGGCTCAGCCCCGAGGATTCGCCCCAGGTTTTCAGCGAGCGTCTGCTACGTCTTCCAAGCGGCCGCTTCTGCTACACACCACCTGCGACCCTTTCCACCGAGCATGAAGGTGACGGGGCACCGACTTTCGTATCCTTCAACCGGATCGCCAAACTCAATGCTGCCGTCGTGGATGCGTGGTGCCGCATTCTGGGGCAGGTACCGGATGCCCGGCTCATGGTTGGTGCACGCGCATTGCAGGACGATCTCGCCGCGAACTATTTGCGCCGCCGTTTTGAGCAGCGCGGTATCGATCCGGATCGGCTGCTGTTGCATGGCCATCAGCCCTATTTGAGCTTGTTGCAGGCCTATCGCCGCGCGGATATCGCCCTCGATCCCTTCCCTTTTTCCGGATGCACCACGAGCTGCGACGCACTCTGGATGGGCGTTCCGGTGATCACCCTGCCAGGCTGGAGCGTGGTCAGCCGACAAACGGCCAGTCTGTTGTGGAGGCTGGAGCGGCCGCAATGGGTGGCATCCAATGCGGACGACTACGTTGCGCGTGCCGTGTCACTGGCCGGCGACATCGAAACATTGCGCCAATCACGCGCCGCGCTGCGGGAGAAAGTCAAGCTGAAGCTGTGCAATGCACCTCTCCAGGCAACCGAATTCGCGACGCTGTTGCACGAGCTACGGCGCACGCGGGACCCTTGCGCTTGACGAGCGATACGCCTCCCCATGCGCTTCGGCGCACGAGCGGCGCAATCCACGCCGCCGTGCGTCACTCAGCTAACCGTGCGTGCGTTCAGGCCGCGTCGACAGGCGCACCGGCTTGCGGCGTCACCGCCGCGGCCTGCTTGCCCTTGGGCCCCTGCACGATTTCAAAGCTGACCCGCTGTCCCTGCTGCAGGCTGCGGAAACCCTGCGCATTGATCGCAGAGTAATGTACGAACACATCGTCGCCACCGTCCTCGGGCGCGATGAAACCGAAGCCCTTGGCGTCGTTGAACCACTTGACCGTACCGAAAGCCATTGCGAAAACCCCATTCCCCAGGCGCCACCCCAGCGCAACCTGAGTACGCCACAGGAACCGGCGCGATGCAAGAGCCTCGTTGCGGATGCGTGCCGTCCAGCACGCGTCAGGTGTTGAGCAGCGCCGCAATGACGGATGGCACCTGTGCGGTCGCGGCCGCAAGGTGCGCGTGGATTTCTTCGAGGCTGATCACCGCCGCGCAAGGGTCGCAACCGGCAGCCCAGTTCGCCACCACCGCCAGGCATGCGTACTCGATGCCCAGCTCGCGCGCGAGCGCCGCTTCCGGCATGCCGGTCATGCCGACCAGATCGCAACCGTCGCGGCGCAGGCGCTCGATTTCCGCGTTGGTTTCCAGTCGCGGACCTTGCGTGGCGGCGTAGCAGCCGCCGTCCACGACGGGCGCGCCGGCCTTGCGTGCGGCTTCGAGTAACCCGAGGCGCAGCGAGGCGCTGTAGGGTTCGCTGAAATCAACGTGCAACACCGCCTCGCCTTCCCAGTCGCAGAAACTCGACGGCCGGCCGCAGGTGTAGTCGATCAGTTGATCCGGAACGACCAGCGCGCGCGGTCCCATGTCGGCGCGAATGCCGCCCACCGCGTTCACGCCCACCACTCGGCGCACGCCGAGTTCGTGCAATGCGGCGATGTTGGCGCGATAGTTGATCCGGTGCGGCGCCAAGCTGTGCGATTCGCCGTGCCGCGCCAGGAACGCCACACGCTTGCCGGCGATCATGCCGGTCACGATCGGCGCGGATGGCGCGCCCCAGCGCGTGTCCACCTCGCGGCGTTGGATGTCGGCCAGTCCCGGGAAGGCATACAGCCCGGTGCCGCCGATAATGGCGAGATCAACGGTCATGTCCACTCCGCGAGTGCATAAATCGCAGGCAGATTCCGTCCCTGCTCGTGATAATCCATGCCATAGCCGAACACGTAGCGATCCGGCACCTGCACGCCGACGAAATCAGCGGCAAGCCCGGGCACGCGGCGCTCGTGGCGCTTTTCGCAGAGCGCCGCGATCAGCACGCGACGGGCGCCTTCGGCGAGACAGGCATCGCGCAGCGCCGCGAGCGTGTGGCCTTCATCCAGAATGTCATCGGCCAGGATCACGGTGCGCCCACGCATCACCGATAGCGGCTTGCGCAGCCAGTGCAGTTCGCCGCCACGCGTGCCTCCGCGATAGCGCGTCGCGTGCACGTAATCGAACTCCAGGTCGCAGCCGATCGCCAGCGCGAGCGGACCGGCGAACATCAGTCCGCCATGCAGCACGGTCAGGAACAACGCGCGTTCACCCTCCAACGCGCGGGTGATCTGCGCGCCCATGCGCGCGATCGCGGCCTCGATCACCACGCGATCATGGACGACCCGCGCCGATTGCAATGCCGCCGACAGTTCGGAAGGCGCGGCGCTCACGCGGCAGGCTCCACGTCGAGCGTGCGCAAGGCCGCAATGAAATTCGCGTGCTGCGGGTTGTCCATCAGCGCCTGCCACGTACCCGCGACCGCACCGCAAAGCGTGCGCACGCGTCCAGGCGAGCACGGCCCGCGGCCGCGCACCGACTCGATCGCCTCGTCCACCAGCTTCGGCGCGCACACCAGAACCAGATCGCAGCCGGCGTCCAGATGCGCGTTCACGCGCGCGTTCACGCCACCGGCCGATTCCGCTGCGGCCATGCCGATGTCGTCGCTGAACACGACGCCTCCGAATCCGAGTTCGCCGCGCAGCACGTCCTCGATCCAGACCTTCGAATAGCCGGCGGGCAGCGCGTCCACCTCGGGGTACGTGACATGTGCCAGCATCACCGCTTCGGCACCCGCGTCGAAGCCGTCCGCGAACGGAATCAGGTCGGTCGCGCGAAGCGCATCCAGGTCGCGCGGATCGGTTGCGGGTTCGATGTGCGTGTCCTCGACCACGGTGCCGTGGCCGGGGAAGTGCTTGAGCGTCGCAGCCATGCCTGCGAGCCGCATGCCGCGCAGGTAGGCCGCGCCGAGTTCCGAGACAACCTGCGGATCGGCATGGAAGGCTCGCTCTCCGATGATGCGATTGCCCCGCGCCAGGTCCATCACCGGCGCGAAAGACAAGTCCACGTCGTTGGCGCGCAATTCGCTCGCCATCACCCAGGCGTGCATTTCGGCCATGCGCACGGCGGCCGCGCAATCGCGTTCGTAGAGTTCGCCGATGCGCGCCAGTGGCGGCAAGCGCGTGAACCCGTCCGAACGAAAGCGCTGCACCGGGCCGCCTTCCTGATCCACGCAGATCGGGAACGGTTCGTCGCGCTCGGCGCGGATCGCAGCGACCAGCTCGCCAAGCTGAGTGCGTGATGCATAGTTGCGCGAGAACAGGATCGCGCCGCTGACTTCCCGCGCGCGCAGGCGGCGCCTGTCGTTGTCGGTGAGTTCAAGGCCTTCGAGGCCGATGACCAGCATGGAGGAGTCCCGTGCAAAGCAAACGCGCATGATGCCGGATCGCGTGTGCGCGTGCAGCTATCAGTCGGTCCCCGCCCTCGCAGGGGGCCCTCGACGAGTCCTCATCTTTGGAACAAGGCGATGGATTCCACATGCGCAGTATGCGGAAACATGTCCATCACGCCGGCGGCGGACAGCGTGAAGCCGTGCCGCTGCACCAGCGTGCCGGCGTCGCGGGCCAGCGAACCGGGATGGCAGGACACGTACACCACGCGCCGTACCGATTTTCCGGGCAGGTGTTCCAGCACACCGGCTGCGCCGGTGCGCGGCGGATCCAGTAGCCACTTGTGCCATTCGGCGCGCGCCCACGGCGCGCCGCGCGGATCCAGCGCAAGATCGCCGACCACGAATTCCGCGTGGGTGATTCCGTTGCGCGTCGCATTGTCGCGCGCGCGCGCGATCAGGCCGGCTTCGCCTTCCACTCCGCACACGAAGCCGGCGCGGCGGGCGATCGGCAGCGAGAAATTCCCCAGGCCGCAGAAAAGGTCCAGCACGCGATCGGTGGGCTGCGGATCGAGCAGTTCCAGCGCGTGCGCAATCATCCGCTTGTTCAATTCCGGATTGACCTGAACAAAATCGAGCGGCTCGAACTGCAGGTCGAGACCGTATTCGTCCAGCCTGTAATGCAATTGCACGTGTCCGGGATACAGCGCGTGCACGCTGTCGTTGCCACCGGGCTGCAACAGGATCGTGAAATGGTGCTCGTGCCCGAACGCGATCAGCTTCTCGCGATCGGCTGGCGACAGCGGAGCCAGATGCCTGAACACCAACGCGAGCGTCCCGTCGCCCGCGGCAAATTCGATCTGCGGAATCATGGCCGCGCCTTCCATGGAATTCAGCAACGCCCCCAGCGCATCCAGCTTCGAGCCGAGCGCCGGGTGCAGCACCTCGCAGCGCGAGAGATCGGCCACGAAACGCGGATCGCGCTCGCGGAAGCCCACGAGCGTCTTGCCCTTATTCGGCACGTGCTTGACCGAGAGCCGGCCGCGACGGCGATAGCCCCATGGTCCGGCGGCGAGCGGCGGCAACCAGCGCTCCGGCTCCACCTTGCCGATCCGCGCAAAGTTCTCCGCCAGGACGCGCTGCTTGGCCTCGATCTGCGCGCCCGCTTCCAGATGCTGCAACGCGCAGCCGCCGCACACGCCGTAGTGGATGCAACGCGGCGCCACGCGCTGCGACGAAGCGCGCAGCACCTCTTCGGTTTGCGCCTCGTTGAAATGGCGATGCTTGCGCACGATCCGTGCGCACACGCGCTCGCCCGGCAGTGCATCGGCCACGAACACGGCCTTGCCTTCCACGTGCGCCACGCCACGACCGTCGTGGCTGAGGTCGGAAATCTCGGTTTCGAAGGTGATCTGGGGCATCTCGGAAAAACGAAGCCCGGATCGTGCGTCCGGGCTTCGTCATTGTACAAGCCGCAAAGGTTCTATTTCTTGACCCAGATTCCGGCAGCGTTCTGGTAGTACCAGCCCGCATGCGCGCGATCTATCCACTGCTTGGCGAAGCTCTGCTGGATCTGCTTTTCCCAATCCGGGTGGCCGTTGGCGATGGCGATCTGCCGATACACCGCCGCGCGATCGCGATTCTCGTCGGCCACGACCGAATTCATCTGCGCGCGCTGCGAAAGCGGCGCCCTGGACGCATCGTGCACCGCGACCATGCCGTCATGGGTGAAGCCGACCGCGCCGGAATCCAGCAGCGCCTCCATCGAACTGTGGTAACGATCGCGCATGCGCGCCTGGATCGCCTCGATCTCCGGCGTCTGGATCCTGATGTTGGGCTGGGGTTCCGCGGCGTTCGCGGCAGGGATCAGCGCATTCAGCACGCGCGCGGCCAACGGCATGCCGCCACTCTCGCCGGATGATCCGCCGCTCGCGGGCTGCTGCGGGTTCTGCTGCTGCGGGGGTTGGCCCTGCGGCTGCGTTTCGGGCCCGATCACGTTGCCGATGAATTTCTCCGCGGCCTTCTGTGCGGCGGCGGCGGGAAAGTAGACGTTGATGGTGACGCAGCCGGCCAGCAGCGCGGTGGCGCCGATGAGGGTCAACATGAGCTTGCGCATTTCGAATCTCCTTGGTCGCTGCAAAGTTTTCACCAGCGTGCCGGCGTGGCAGTGCCGGCGAGGACAACGTATCACTGCACCACCGGCCCGCCGTTTTCGGTTGCGCTCTTCAGGCGGTCCACCAGCGTGGGCCAGTCCACCTCGCGCTGGTGGCCGATCACCGAGATATGCGGCAATCCGCTGCCATCGACGATAGTGTAGCCACCATCGGCGCTCGGCTCGACGCCGCCCATCGTGCACACCTGCGCGCGCAGCACGCAGGAGAGGCCGATCCTCGAGTAGCCGAAGGTCTTGAACAGGTTCAGTGCCAGTCCCTGCAACCCGGCGGCGATTCCGCCGCCACCGACCTGGGTCAAGCTCTTCAACGCGCGCTGGCTGATGCGTCCGCCCCCGTCGGCGTGCAGCGAGGCGTCGAAGGCGACCGGCTGCCAGTTCACGAGTTTGAGATTGTGGATCGTGCCATCCAGCTTGCCGGTGATCGACCCGAAATCGAACACGCTGGTCAGTTGCGCGAGATCGAGTTGCTTCAGGTCGATGTCGGCGGCCAGCACCGGCGCGATGCCGAACGGTTGCTCCAGCGCCAGGCTGGTCACGTCCACGAAGCCGTCGAACACGTGCAGTGACAGGCCACCTTCCAGCATGACCTTGTCTCCGCTGTAACGCAGACCCGGCACCGCGCCGCCCAGCGTGCCGGGGAACTGCGGCCAGCCGAACAGCTTGCACAGCGAAGGCACATCGATGCCGCTGACCGCGAACGAGGCATTGAGCCGATCCTGCTTTTCCGCCGCCGGCCGCCAGACCAGGTTCTGCAACGAAAACGTGCCGCCCAGCAGGGACAATTGCACCGGATCCGACAACGACAGCGCGCCGGCGTCGCTCTTGAAGTGCAACGACGCCGCGCCGAACGGCAGCTTGTAGAACGCCAGCGACTGCCACGACAGCATGCTGGCCGGACGCGCGGCTTGCGCATCCCAATCCAGCTCGCCGTTCAAGCCGGACAGCGCGATGCGGCCGCCGCCATCGTCGATCGAGACGTTGCTCGCGTGCATGTCGAAGTTCTGCGGCACGCCCCTGGCCATCGCAATGGAGCCGCTCAGGCTGCCGCTCGTGGTGAGGTCCTTCCAGCCGAGCGTCGCCAGCCACGAACTGCCGTAACGCGTGTAGGCGCCAGGCAGCCGCGCCTGGAAGCGCCGGAAATCCAGCGCCGCGAGATTGTCCTTCGCATCGAACGCGAGACTGCCGCCAAGGCTCAAGGCATCGCCGTCGTCGAAATGCAGCCCGTCGATCGCGATGCCTTGCGCATCCACCCGACCCGCTAGCTGCAGTTGCGCGCTGTGAGACGGCAGCTGCGCGTACAGCGGACCGAGCAGCATCTGCCCGCCGTCCAGCGAGCCGTCGAAACTGAAACGCGTCTGCGCAGGATTCGTGTCCAGGCTGAAGGTGCCGCGCAAGCCGATCTGCTGGCCGGCGAGCGTGCCCGCTTTCGAGTCGAAACCGCCATTGGCGAGCGCGACCTTGCCGGAGATCTGCGCGCCTTGCGCCGGCATGTCCAGAGCGAGGTCGCCTTGCAGGGTTCCGCCGGTCACGCGCCCGCCAGCCCAGGCATTTGCCAGCACGCCCTGCAACCAGGCGAGTGGCAGGCCCTTCAGGCTCACCGACAGATGCGTGGGCTGGTCCAGCGGCATGAGCACGCGCAGCGCGGTATCGCGCTGGTCGAAATGGATGTCGAGCGAACCGGCGTCGGTATCCACCGCCACACTCACCTTGGCCGCGCTCAGCGCATTGCCGGGCGCGTGCGAAACCGCAAGCTGGCCGTCCAGTTGCCAGGCATTGGCCCCGGTGCGAACGGGCACGCCGGAGAGATCGAGCGCGACATCCTTCCAGCCGAGCGCGGGCAAGCTCACCTGCGCAGCATGCAACTGCAACTGCGGGCGGCCGTCCGGACCGGGGGCGAGACCGGCCTGCACGCCTTTCAGCGTTGCGCCTGGCAGTTCCAATGAATCTGCCTGCACGCGGATTCCGGCGTGCGCGGGCGCGAAGACCGCCAGCATGGCGATCAACGCGAAGACGGCGCAACGGTGGCTTGCCTGGGCCTGCACAATCAGCGATTGTGCCGATCGGGATTGAATGCCGGTTAACGCAAGCCGAATGGACCACCCTGCAACCCCGACTGTTTTGCTTGCCGAAGACGACCCGGTCAGCTTCGCGTTTCTTGCCGAGTCCTTGCGGGGCTTGGGTTTCGAGGTGCAAGGCGCGGCCGATGGCGAGGCCGCGTTGAAGGCGGCGGGTGGGCACCACTTCGATCTGCTGATGCTCGATCACCATTTGCCAGGGCTGGACGGCGATGCGGTGTTGCGCGCCCTGCGTGCCGATGCGGTAGCCGCATCACGCACGGCCATTGCGATCGCCACCACCGCCGAACCCGATCCGGCGGTCCACGCTTGCTTGCGCGAAGCCGGATTTGCGCGGGTGCTCGCCAAGCCGCTGGATGTCGCGCACCTGCGCGAAGCCTTGCGCCAGCTCGGCATCGGTTGCGCGCAAAATTTGGGCGACCACATTTCGCCGCTGGACGATGGAGCAGGCATGCGCGCCAGCGGGAACGCAGAAGCGCTGACGGCATTGCGCGGATTGTTCGCGCGCGAGCTGGATACGCTGGCGAGCGAATGGATCCAATTGAGAGCCGATGACTTCGCGCTGGCCTCTCGCCTGCATCGCCTGCGCGCGGCATGCGGATTCTGCGGGGCGCTCGTGCTGCAATCCGCCGCGGACAATCTTTCAACCGCGCTGCGCCAAGCCGAACCAGCACGCGTCGAAGTAAGCCGCACGGAATTCCAGCGCGCCCTGGAGTTGACGCGCGAGGCTTTGAGGCGTTGAGCTGTTCTCCCGCGGGATCGACTCAAGCTCCGCGCATTGCGCCACCCAGTACCCGCCACGCGCGCAGGCCCTGCTCGCCGACATGTGAAGCGATCACCGCGCGTAACACGCGGCGCAGCGCGGCGAGGTCGTCATGCGCGGGTTTCACGCCTTCGTGCAGCGCCAGCAGCGCCGAGCCTTTAGCCGTCGCGCCGTGTTGCCGCGAATGCGCCGGCACCGGACCGAGTTCAGGAACGTATGTGTATTCGGCGTCCGCGCGCAGCGGCTCACCGCTCTCGCTCTCATACTCCAACTGCAACCCGTAGCCGAGTTCGCTCAGCAGATCGCGTTCGAAGCGCCGCAGCGTCCAGGCAAGCGAATCGGTCGCGGCGAGTTCTTCGAGCAACCCGACGTAGCGCGCGAACAACGCCGGATGCGGATCGGCGCGCGCAGTCAGCCGCACCAGCAACTCATTGACGTACAGCCCGGACAACAACGCATCGTCCACCAAGCGCCGCGGTGCTCCCACCGCTTCGGCCGCGCGCAGGTTCGGCAGTTCGCCGGTTCCTGCCCAGTCCGCGCTCAAAAGCTGGAATGGTTCCAGCGTCGAGCGCGTGACCCGGGCCCGCGCGCTGCGCACTCCGCGCGCGAGCAGACCGACGCGACCGTGGTCGCGGCTGAACACCTCAAGCAACAGGCTGGTTTCACGCCAGGCGCGCGCGTGCAGGACGTAGGCAGGTTGCGATTCGACGCGCATCGCGCGCTCACTCGTAGCCGAACCGCTTCAACGCTGCTTCGTCATCGGACCAGCCTTCGCGCACTTTCACCCACAGGCGCAGGAACGCTCGGCGGTCCAGCAGTTTCTCGATGCCGCGTCGCGCGGCACTGCCGATCTTCTTGAGCCGTTCGCCGCCGGCGCCGATCACGATCGCCTTCTGGCCCTCGCGTTCCACCCAGATCACAGCGGCGATCTCGGCAAGGCCATCCTCGCGATCCCTGAAGGACTCGATTTCGACCGTGGTCGCATACGGCAATTCCTCGCCGAGCTGCCGCATCAGTTGTTCGCGGATCAATTCTGCGCAGAGGAACCGTTCGCTGCGATCGGTGAAGGTGTCGGGATCGAAGACCGGTTCGCGTTGCGGCAGCCGCTCCAGGATGCCTTTTTCAAGATCCGCGATGCCTTCGCTGCGCTGCGCGCTCAGCCAGAACACCTCATCGAATGCGTGTTGGGCGCACACCTGCCCCACGAACGGCAGCAGCGCGGATTTCTCGCGCACGCGGTCGAGCTTGTTGAGCGCAAGCAGCCGCGGGATTTCGCGTTCGACGAGCGCGGCATAGACGCTCTGGTCTTCCTCATTCCAGCGCCCAGCCTCGATCACCTGCACCACGAGATCTGCCTCCGCCACCGCCGCGTGCACCGCCCGATTGATGCTGCGGTTCATTGCGCGCTTCGCCTGCCGGTGCATGCCGGGCGTGTCGAGATAGAGGATCTGACCGCCCGGGCGCGTGACCACGCCGAGGATGCGATGGCGCGTGGTATGCGGACGCGGCGTCACGATGGAGAGGCGTTCGCCGACCAGTGCATTGAGCAGCGTGGATTTGCCGACGTTCGGCCGGCCGACGATGGCGACCAGGCCGCAGCGTGGGGTGTCTTCAAGGGACATTGGAAGTGGCTTCAAAGCGTAGCGAGCGAAGGCAGGTGCGCGTCGCCGGAGCGCAGGAAGCGGAGTGTACACGCCAGTACATGAGCATTCCTTGGCCCCAAAGCGGTACATCCATGTACCGGGCCTGATCCGAGCACCGCCGGCGCGCGACACGTTGTCTTGAATCAGGCCGAGCGCAACAGCTTTGAAGCCACTCCCCCTAGGCGCCGCCCGAGCCCACCAATGCATCCAGCGCCGATTCGGCGGCGACTTGTTCCGCCGCTCGCCGGCTGCTGCCGCTGCCTTCGAAACGCGCCGGCTCTGGTTCGCTCAGCACGCAGGCCACGTCGAAGGTGCGCGCGTGCTCCTCGCCGTGCGTGGCCAGCAATTCGTAATGCGGCAGCGGGTAGCCCTGCGCCTGCAGCCATTCCTGCAGGCGCGTCTTGGCATCCTTCTGCGCCGGCTCGCCGAGGCTCACCGCCTCGGCAAACATTTCGCGCAGCAGCGCGCGGCAGGCATCGAAGCCACCGTCCAGGTACACCGCCGCGATCAAGGCCTCGAAGGCATCGGCCAGGATCGAATCGCGGCGGAAACCGCCGCTCTTCAACTCGCCCGGGCCGAGCAGCAGGTCGTCGCCCAAGCCAATCCCGCGGGCGCGTTCGGCCAGCGCCGGACCGCTGACCAGGTGCGCGCGCAAACGCGACAGCTCGCCCTCGTCGGCGCGTGGATGCGCTTCGTACAGCATTTCGGCGACGACCAAGTTGACCAGCGCGTCGCCCAGGAACTCCAGCCGTTCATTGTTGGGCCGGCCGGCGCTGCGATGCGTCAGCGCCAGGCGCAACAGTTGCCCGTCACGGAAGCCGTACCCGAGCTTCACGCGCCGGTGGCGCCGCTCAATGGCACGGTCTTTTCGAAGTGCAGCAGGAAATCAATGTTGTACAGGAACGGGATGTCCTTGTCGTACTTGATTTCCATCGTGCCGCCGCCCGGCCCGTTCTTGATGCGGAGGTTCTGCGGCGAAAATGTACTGTCGTCCACGTACTGGAAACTGCCCTTGAAGGCAAGCTCCCTCTGGATTTCCAGCGGAGTCTTGGTGGCCAGGTCGGGTTCCGACGCCACCGCCTTCATCGCTTTCACCACGCCCATGTATTCGGTATAGGCCGGCACGAGCTTCATGGCCGCATAGGCGAAGAAGGCGGCGATGATCAGGACGAAGACGAAACCGATCAGGGTGATGCCTTGCTGCTTTTTCATGGGATGCCCCCGCAACGAAACTGTCGGCGCGAGTCTAGCAGTTCGTTTTCGCGGTGGAATGGGGGCGAGTGCGCATTCGGCGGCAGCGGGATGCGCCGCTGCGCCCCTGCCCTGCAGCCTGCTCAGTGGAGAATCGTGCCGATGCGTTTCAAATCCGCCAGGCTGAACCAGATGAGGAAAGCCTTGCCGCGCAGATCGGATTCCGGCACCGGCCCCCAGAAGCGGCTGTCGGAACTGTTGTCGCGGTTGTCGCCCATCGCGAAGTAATACCCCTTGGGCACCACCCAGGTGCCTTCGGTGTGCGGATCGCGCATGAACGGCGGCAGGATGATGATCCGGTGACTGACGCCGCCGATCTTCTCGGTGCGCTCGATGCCGCCGGCCTGGGCCGTCCTGACGCTCTCCGCATCGGTGTCGGTGATCGGACCCAGGTAACTCTGCGGCAGCGGCTTGCCGTTCACGAACACCTGCTCGTCGCGTACGCTGATGGTGTCGCCCGGCAGGCCGATGATGCGCTTGATGTAATCCTCTTTCGGATTCGGCGGGTACTTGAACACCGCGATGTCCCCACGATGCGGCTCGCCGATGTCGACGACCTTGGTGTCGGTAACCGGCAGGCGCAGGCCATAGGCGAACTTGTTCACCAGAACGAAATCACCTACCAGCAGGGTCGGCATCATGGAACCCGACGGAATCCGGAACGGTTCGACCAGGAAGGTGCGGAACAGCAGCACCGCGAGGATCACCGGGAAGAAGGAGCGGGCGTAATCCACCAGCATCGGCTCGACCGGCCGCTTGCCCTCGGCGACCGCGCGCTCGATGCGGCGCGCGCGGAATCCCAGCCAGTCGACCAGCCAGATCAGCGCGAAGGCGCCGGTCATCAGCACCAGCGCCAGCGCGAAGTCGGAAGTCACGTACCAGAAGTACAGGCTCACTCCGACCACGGCGACCAGCAGGATCATTCCCCAGGTGTCTTTGTTCACCATGCCGCTCCTTCTCAAATTGAATGCCGGTGCGCATATGCCGGTGCGCACTCAACCGTGAGGCGCCCGACACCCCCGCAACTCCCATCGAAATCGTTGCACAACTTCGACCCAACCCTTTGATTCAAAGGGCAAAAACTGGGCGTGACGGGCTTCTACTTGTCTGTTCTCAACACCGCGAGGAACGCTTCCTGGGGAATCTCCACGCGGCCCACCTGCTTCATCCTTTTCTTGCCTTCCTTCTGCTTCTCCAGCAGCTTGCGCTTGCGCGTCACGTCGCCGCCGTAGCACTTGGCCAGCACGTTCTTGCGCAGCGCCTTCACCGTCGAACGCGCGACGATCTGCGCGCCGATCGCGGCCTGGATCGCGACGTCGAACATCTGCCGCGGAATCAGCTCGCGCATGCGCTCGACCAGTTCGCGGCCGCGGCGCTCGGCCTGCGTACGGTGCACGATCAGCGACAGCGCGTCCACCTTGTCGCCGTTGATCAGCACATCCACCCGCACGAACGGGCCCGGCTCGAAGCGCTGGAAGTGGTAATCCATCGAGGCGTAACCGCGCGACACCGATTTCAGTCGGTCGAAGAAATCCAGCACCACTTCGGCCAGCGGCAGCTCGTAACTGATCCGCACCTGGCTGGCCATGTACTGGATCGAGCGCTGCACGCCGCGCTTCTCCTCGCACAGCGTGATCACGTTGCCCACGTAATCGGGCGGCGTAAGGATGTCCGCCACGATGATCGGTTCGCGGATCTCCGCCACCTGCGGCGAGCCCGGCAGCTTCGCCGGATTGTCCAGCAGCAGGATCGAATCGTCCGTCTTCAGGACTTCGTACACCACGGTCGGCGCGGTGGTGACGAGATCCAGGTCGTATTCGCGCTCCAGCCGCTCCTGCACGATCTCCATGTGCAGCATGCCCAAGAATCCGCAGCGGAAGCCGAAGCCCATCGCTTCCGAAGACTCCGGTTCGAAGAACAGCGAGGCATCGTTGAGGCGCAGCTTGTCCAGCGCCTCGCGCAGCGCCGGGTAGTCGTCGGCCAGCACCGGGAACAATCCGGCGAACACGCGCGGCTGCATCTGCTGGAAGCCCGGCAACGGCTTCGGCGCGGGATCGTTCGCCAGCGTCAGCGTGTCGCCCACCGGCGCGCCGTGCACGTCCTTGATGGATGCGCAGACGAAACCGACCTCGCCGGCGCCGAGCTTGTCCAGTTTCTTGCGCTTGGGCGTGAACACGCCCACCTCCAGCACCTCGTGCGCGCGGCCGGTGGACATCACCTGCAGTTTGTCGCGTGGGCGTATCTCGCCCTGCATCACGCGGACAAGCGACACCACGCCGAGGTAATTGTCGAACCAGGAATCAATGATCAGTGCCTGAAGCTTGTCCGTATCACGGGGTTTCGGCGGCGGGATGCGCGCGACGATCGCTTCCAGTACCTCGATCACGTTCTCGCCGGTCTTGGCGCTGATCGCGATCGCGTCGTCGGCGTGGATGCCGATCACCGCCTCGATCTCTTCCTTCACCTTCGGTATGTCGGCGGTGGGCAGGTCGATCTTGTTGAGCACCGGCACCACTTCCAGGCCCATCTCCACGGCCGTGTAGCAATTGGCGACCGACTGCGCCTCCACGCCTTGCGCCGCATCCACCACCAGCAGCGCGCCTTCGCATGCCGCGAGCGAACGCGAGACTTCGTAGGAGAAGTCGACATGCCCGGGCGTGTCGATGAAATTCAACTGATAGGTCTTCCCGTCGCGCGCGGTATAGGGCAAGGACACCGACTGCGCCTTGATGGTGATGCCACGCTCGCGCTCGATCGGATTGTTGTCCAGCACCTGCGCTTCCATCTCGCGCTCGGTCAGGCCGCCGCAGATCTGGATGATGCGGTCGGCGAGCGTGGACTTGCCGTGGTCCACATGGGCGATGATGGAGAAGTTGCGGATGAGCTGCATAGGCGCGAACACCGGCGCCGGGCGGCGCAAACGGGCAATTATCGCATGTCGCGGTTGCCTGCACGCGGGCTCCTGCAAGGACCCCTTGCAGGAGCCCGCGTGTATGCGATAACCGAATCGAGCCGCGCCGCGCAGCGGCGTCGGCTCGCTCGAATGAGGGGCGCTTATTTCTTCGGAACCGTGATCGCCACGAACCGGCTTGCGCCGTCGCGGGACACCAGCAGCAGCACGGTATCGCCGGGCTTCACCCTGGCGGTCGCGGCCTTGAACTGGGCGACGCTGTCCACCGTCTGGTTGCCAACCCGCAGGATCACGTCGCCCGGTTGCAGGCCGGCTTGTTCGGCCGCGCCGGTCACGTCGCTGATCACCACGCCGCCCTTGTCCTTCAGCCCGAGCTGCTGGCGCATGGCCGGCGTGATCGCCTGCACCGCCAGACCCAACGCACCGCCGGCCCGCTCCGGCGTGCCGCTGGAGGCGACGCTGGTGCCGTTCTGGTCGCGCGGCAGCTCGCCGACCTTGACCTTGACGTTCATCAGCTTGCCGTCACGGGAAATCTGCAGCGTGGCTTCCGAACCGGGCGTGGTAGCGCCGACCATCGGCGGCAGGTCGGCCGCGGTATCCACCGGATGGCCGTCGTAGGCGAGGATCACGTCTCCTACCTCGATACCGGCCTTCTCCGCGCCACTCCCGGGCGTGACGCTCGCCACCAAAGCACCCCGCGGGCTGGGCAGCTTGAGGTTTTGCGCCTTGGCGATCTGGGCGGTGACGTCCTGGATCTGCACGCCGATCATGCCGCGGGTGACGTAACCCTTGGTCTTGAGCTGCTGCACCGCGTTCATCGCGATGTCGATCGGGATCGAGAACGAGATGCCCTGATATCCGCCGGTGCTGGAGAAAATCTGCGAATTGATCCCGACCACCTGTCCGTCCAGGTTGAACAGGGGACCTCCGGAGTTGCCGCGATTGATCGGCACGTCGGTCTGGATGAACGGCACGTATTGCTGGTCGGCGGCGCCGAAGCTGCGCCCGACCGCGCTGACGATGCCCTGCGTCACCGAATGGTCGAAGCCGAAGGGTGAACCGATCGCCACCACCCACTGGCCCGGCTTCAGCGTATGCGAATCGCCGATGGTCACTACCGGCAGATCTTTCGCGTTCACCTTCAACAACGCGATGTCGTACTGCGGATCGGTGCCGACCACTTTCGCGGTCAGCTCCCGCCGGTCGGACAGGCGCACGGTCACGTTGTCGGCGTTCGCGACGACGTGGTTGTTGGTGAGGATGTAGCCGTCGGCCGAGATGATGAAGCCCGAACCGAGTGATTCGGCGCCATTGTCGGGACCCTGCGGGGGAACGGGGATGCCGAAGAACTTGCGGAAGATGTCCGGCATTTGCTGGTCATCGGGAAGGCCGGTATCCGGCCCGCCATTCAACTCGCTGGCGTGGTCGTAATGCGCACGCACGTTCACCACGGCCGGACCGTACTTCTGCACGATGCTGGTGAAATCGGGAAGCTGGGACGTGGCGGCCAGCGTGGCCGTCGAGAACAGCAGCAGGACGAAAACGGCAAACGTCTGCCTTGCTCGTTGCAGCATGACGGGACTCCTCGGTGGTTTGAAAACTCACAGCATCGCCCCGCACATCGTGCGGCGCGCATCGTCAGCGCGCAGTGAGCGATCTGCTTGTGGGAGCGCGCCTGCGCGCGACGAAGCTGCCGTCCAGGCGCTCCGTGGTCGCCGGCAGGCCGGCTCCTACATCAATGTTGAGGTACTTGCGCCGCGGCGCCGCGATCGGGCACCAGCAGGATCATGTACGGCGAACTGCCGAAAGTTCCGGGTTCGTTCGTCAGCACCGAAGCACCGGCATCCGGCGCATAGGCGGCCTGTTGCAGGTAACCCGGTTGCAGCAGCCCGCCGCCGAGCGCCCCGTTCGCGGCGGCCGGGCGCGCCGCAAGGAACATCGGCTGCCGACTGTTGAGCCAAGGCAACGCTGCGGCTTCGCGCTTCGCGGACGGCGGCGCCGCGGCGACCACGCCCGTACGCGCCGCTGCAGCCGTTGCGGGTTCCGGCGCAGACGCAAGGATGGTGTCGGTGGAAGTCGCCTGGGGAACCGAAAGAATCAACGCCGCGGCCGCGACGCTGGCAGCGATCGCCCCGCCGCCGATGTACCGCGCCCAGTGGCGGCGCGTTTGCGGACGCGCCCGCGCGGCTTGCAATACGCGCGCGGAAAAGACTTCCTCATCGTTCGATCCGGCACCCGCAAGGCGCACGGGATCGGCATGCGCGACCTCGCGCTCGCCATTGAGGCAGGCGCGGATCAGATGCCAGCGCGACCAGGTACGCGCCAGTTCGGGGTCGTGTTCCATCCTGCGCAGCAGAAAGCGCGCGGGTTCCGTACCGAGCTCGCCGTCCATCAGGGCGGACAACTCATCAAGGCTGGTCGGATCCATGGTCATCGTTCCTTATCTTCTTCCGCCGAGAGCAGCGGACGCAACTGGATGTCTATGGCTTCGCGGGCGCGGAAGATCCGCGAGCGCACGGTGCCGATCGGGCAACCCATCCTTTCGGCGATTTCCTCGTAGGACAGGCCATCCACTTCGCGGAGCGTGATCGCCACGCGCAGTTCCTCCGGCAACGCTTCGACCGTCTCGAACACGGTTCGTTCAATTTCCCGGCGGGCCAGTTCGCGCTCGGGCGTGGCCTCATCGCGCAGCCGCGCGCCGGCATCGATCTGCACTGCGGTATCCGCGTCCAGGTCATCGGCCGGGGGACGTCGGCCCTGGGCGACCAGATGGTTCTTGGCTGTGTTCACGGCGATCTTGTACATCCACGTGTAGAACGCGCTCTCGCCACGGAATGCGGGCAGCGCGCGCCAGGCGCGCACGAACGCTTCCTGCGCCACGTCCTCGCATTCGCTCCAGTCGTGCACGTAGCGGGAGATCAGTCCGAGGATCTTGTGCCGGTACTTGCGCACCAGCAGATCGAACGCCCGGACATCGCCTCTGCGCACGCGCTCGACGAGCGCACGATCCGTCTCGACTTCGCCCATCCGGGCCGTACTCCTCCGGCGCCGAATGTCGCGCCTGCCTGTGACCGCGCCCTTGGCGCAAAGTTCACAAGTTTGGGGTGAAGGCAGCCGCGGTCAAGTCAGGGCTTCCAGCTCGGCGAGCAGGTCGGCGGGATCGGCGCCGGCGGCGAAGGCGCGCTCGCGTTCGGCCAGCATGTTGTCGAACGACACCTGCGACAGCGGACGGCAGAACAGGTAGCCCTGCAGTTCGTCGCAGCCGAGTTCGCGCAGGAAGGCGTGGTGCTGCTCGGTTTCCACGCCTTCGGCGACCACCTTGCGGCCCAGCGTATGCGCCATCTCCAGCGTCGCGCGCACGATCGCCTCGTCACCCGGATCCATGCCGATGTTGCGCACGAAACTCTGGTCGACCTTGATGCGGTCGGCCGGGAACCGCTTGATGTAATCCAGCGATGACTGCCCGGTGCCGAAGTCGTCGATCGAGATGCCGCAACCCAGGCCTCGCAACGCGGCAAGCGTCTCCAGCAGGTTCGGCACCGATTTCATGCTGATGCTCTCGGTGACTTCCAGGTCCAGCAGTTTGGGATTGAGCCCGCTTTCGGCGCATGCCGCGCGCACCACGTCCACGAGATTGGGCTGCATCAGTTGCAAAGCCGAAAGATTGACGCCCACCCGCAGCGGCAATTTGTACTGCTTCTGCCAGCGCACGCAATCGACGCAGGCGCGGCGCAGCACCCATTCGCCAATCGGGATGATCAGCCCGGTTTCCTCGGCGATCGGGATGAAGAAGGCCGGACTGATCATCCCGAGCTCCGGGTGCTCCCAGCGCACCAGCGCCTCCATGCCGACGATGTCTTCGCTCGCGGTGTCGATCTGCGGCTGGTAGTACACGCGCAATTCGTCGTTGCGCTCCGCGGCGCGCAATTTCGATTCCAGCTCGATGCGCTGCTGGTGCTGCTCCTCCGGTACCGCGACATAAGCCTGGTAATTGTTCCGGCCCATGCCCTTGGCGTTGTACATCGCCACGTCGGCGTGCTTGACCAGTTGCTCCGCCTCCACCGCGTCGTCCGGGTAGAAGCTGATGCCGATGGAAGCGGTGATGTGCAGTTCGGAACCATCTTCGAGCGTCAGCGGCGCCTCCATTGCGCGCACCAGTTTCTCGGCGATGCGCAGCACGTCGTCGCGCAACACGATGTGGCGCAGGATCACGGTGAACTCGTCGCCCGCATAGCGCGCCACCGTGTCGGAACCGCGCACCGCCGTGCGCAGCTTTCGCGCCACCGCAACCAGCACCTGGTCGCCGACACCGTGGCCGAGCGAATCATTGATGTTCTTGAAGCGGTCCAGATCCACGAACAGCATCGCGAACATCTCGCCCGACCGGTGCGCTTCCTGCAGCACGGTTTCCAGGCGATCGTTGAACAGCAGCCGGTTCGGCAGCCCGGTCAACGCGTCCAGCAGCCCGGTCGCCCTGCCCTGCGCGTGCGATTCGCGCAGCTCCAGCGTGGCGGCGAACTGCGTCGCGCCGATCTCCAGCGCGTGCCGGCTCAGCTCCGGATCGAACGGCGGCGGCTTGCGCGCGGCGCACAGCAGTACGCCCAACACGTTGCGATGGCCGTCACGCAATGGCAGCGCGGCATAGCAGGCGAAACCCAGCGCACTCAGCCAGGCGTCGCTGTCCGCGAATTTCTGCGCCTCGCCCAGCGAAATCACTGGCTCTCCGCCCAGCGCCAGTTGCACGGCCGGTTGCGCGAGCGGGTCGGGCATTTCGCGGGGTGGCGGCAGGCGATCCGCGCGCGCGAGTATCTCCAGCAAGCCCGCCTCCTCGCCGGTGCGGCGCGAAGCCACCCCGACGAAGTCCAGATGCAGCGCATCGGCGAATTGCTGCACGCGCCGCGCGAGCGCACCATCGCCTTCGTCATTGGTGCCGATTTTCGCGAGCGCGGCAAGCAACGCCTGGCCATCGCGGGCCGCACCGGCATCGCGGATCGTGCTGAAGTGCACCAGTCCCTCGCCGCGCACCACCAGCCGCGTCAGCACTTCCACCGCATAACGGCTGCCATTTGCGTGCAGCTTCTCGCACAGCAAGCGCGCCTGCCCGTCGTGTTCAAGGTGCTGGCGCCAGGCCTGCATCCCGTTTGCCTCGACGAGGAACAGCTGTTCGAAGGCACGCCCGCGCGCCTGCTTCGCGCTCATGCCGCTGGCCTGCTCGAACGCCGGATTGACCTCCAGAATGCTTCCGTCGCGCGGATCCGAGATCACCAATTCCTCGGCGCTGCCGTCGAACACGAACCGGTAATCCTCCTCGCCGGTCCGCATCGTGAGCGGCTGGTTGGCGCGCGCGAATACCGCCTGGGCGCGTGCGCGCGCCTCGACCGGATCTACCGGCGAACGCAACCATTCGACCACGCCTGGCGGAAGCTGTCGCAAGTTCAGGCCACCTTCGTCGTCCTCCAGACGACCGCCTCCGAGCAGGCCGATCACCGGCACGCCGGGCAGTTCATTCGTCAAAGCCGCGGATTCAGCCGCGGCGATGCCGAAATCGAGGACCGCGAGGCTCGGCTGCTCACCTTGCGCGAGCAGCGCGCGCGCATGTTCCGTATCGCGGGCACTGATGATCTTGCCGTAGCCCTGCCCGTCCAGGGCGTCGAACAAGGAGCGGCGATCCTCGCGGCGCGAGGCGACGATCAACACGCCTTGCGCATTCGTGCTCATGCCCGCACCCAGCGACCGTCGCGCAGGCGCGGCCGCGCGTTTGCGCCATCGTTCCAGCCCAGCTCGCAGGACTCGACCATCGGCGGCAGTGTCGTAGCCGGATCCAGCAGCACGACCCGACGCACTCGGTCGCCGCCCAGTTTCGCGACTTGCCGCAACAGCGGAATCATCCTGGCGTCGAACGGCTGGGGGTAGCCGCTGAAGAAATAAATGCCGAAATGCACGCTCTGGGCGACATAGCGCAGGGCGTCGACGAACCGCCGGCTGCCCGGTACCGGCAACTGGCCCTCGCGCACGCTGCGCAGGCCCTCGCCGTCGCTCCAGGCATACAGCGCCTGCCCCGTGCGGATCGAATGCAGGCGCAACTGCTCGTGCAGCCGCTCGCTTTCTCCGCAAGGCAGCAAAACCAGGCTGTGCTCCGCGCCTATGATGCGGTTGAGCAGGACGCTGGTGGCCGCTGGATCCGGCTTGGGCATGCCGTGCATTCCTTCGAGCGTTTGACCCGCGCGCGGGCCAGCCGGGATGATAGCGGGGACCGAATGAGACGATTCCCGATGGAAATCACAATGTGCCGCCTATTGGTGAGAAGCGCAGACATGGATGTCTGCTTTCACGCGCAGGGAGGCGCATAAACCATGTTCGAGGGCCTGCGGTTCAGCCACTGGCAAGCAAGCGTGGAACCCGACGGCCTAGTGGTGCTGGCCATGGATCACGCCGGCAGCAAGGTCAATGCCTTGTCGCGCAATCTGCTGGACGAGCTGGATGCGATCGTGGAGCGCATCGCGATCGAGCGTCCGCGCGGAGTTGTGATCCACTCCGCAAAAGCATCCGGCTTCGCGGTCGGCGCCGACCTGAACGAGTTTGCGCGATACGAACGCGACGGCGCCGTACTGAGCGCGATCGAAAACGGCCAGCGCATATTCGAGCGGCTGGCCCGCCTGAGGGTACCCACGGTCGTGGCGCTGCACGGCGCCTGCATGGGCGGCGGCACCGAGCTGGCGCTGGCGTGCACGATGCGGATCGCGGCCGATGTTCCCGAGACGAAGATCGGCTTGCCGGAAGTGCAACTCGGCATCCATCCGGGCTGGGGCGGCAGCGCGCGCTTGCCGCGCCTGATCGGCGCACCGAAGGCGCTGGCGATGATGCTCACCGGCCGGCCGGCTTCGGCCCGCGAAGCATTGGCCTCAGGTTTGGTGGACAAGCTCGCCCGGCCGGAAACCTTGCTCGACGTGGCTCGCGGTTGCGCCCGCAAGCCCCTGAAAAAGCAAGTCGTTCGGCGCGCGATGGCTTGGCTCACCAACACCTGGCCGGTCCGCCAGGCGCTGGCGCCGATGGTTCGCAAGCAGACTGCCGCGAAGGCGAACCCGAAGCATTACCCGGCGCCGTTCGCGCTGATCGAAGTCTGGCGATGCGGCGGCAGCGACATCCGCCAGCGGCTGAAACTGGAGGCGCGCTCGGTGGCGAAACTCGCGGCCACCCCGACCGCACATAACCTGATCCGCATCTTCTTCCTGCGCGAGCGGTTACGCGCGTTGGCCGGCAACGTTGCTCACGACATCCGCCACGTGCACGTCACCGGGGCCGGCGTGATGGGCGGCGACATCGCTGCGTGGTGTGCACAGCAAGGGTTCGAAGTCTCGCTGCAGGATCGCGAATTGCGCTTCGTGCAACCTGCGATCGAGCGCGCGCAGAAACTGTTCCAGAAAAAAGGCAAGACTCCCGAGCGCATCGCCGCCGCGCAGTCGCGTTTGCAGGCTGACGTGGACGGCGTGCAGGTGAAGGATGCGCAGCTCGCGATCGAGGCGATCTTCGAGAACGCACAAGCCAAGGAGGTGTTGTACGCGCAACTCGAGGCATCGTTGCCGGACGATGCCTTGCTGGCGACAAACACGTCGAGCATTCCGCTCGACGAATTGCGCCGTGCGCTTAGACGGCCGCAACGCTTTCTGGGCCTGCATTTCTTCAATCCGGTGGCGCAGATGCCCCTGGTGGAAGTAGTGCGCCACGATGCGCTCGACCCGCTGATCGAGAAACGCGCGCTGGCCTCCGTGAAGGCAATCGGCAAATTGCCGGTGCCGGTGAAAGGCTCGCCGGGTTTCCTGGTCAATCGCATCCTGATGCCCTACCTCCTGGAAGCGGTGCGCATGTACGCAGAAGGCGTGCCGGGACCGGTTCTGGATCGCGCGGCGAAACGTTTCGGCATGCCGATGGGGCCGATCGAGCTGGCCGACACGGTCGGCCTGGACGTGGCGCTGTCGGTGGGCAAGGAGCTGGCACCCTTCCTCGGACTGCAATTGCCCGATGGCATCGAGGGCAAGGTGGGTGCCGGCAAGCGCGGCAAGAAGGACGGCGAAGGCTTTTACGCCTGGCACGAAGGCAAGCCGCAGAAACCGGACGTGCCGCGGGATTATCACGCGAGCGAGGACATCGAGGATCGCATGATCCTGCCGATGCTCAACGAAGCGGTCGCGTGCCTCGCCGAAGGCGTGGTGGCGGATGCGGACCTGCTGGACGCGGGAGTGATTTTCGGCACCGGCTTCGCACCGTTCCGCGGCGGCCCGATCCAGTACATCCGCAGCGAGGGCGTGGATGGCCTCCGCGCCAAACTCGAGGCTCTTGCCGTGCGTTATGGCGAAAGGTTCAAACCGAAAGCGGGGTGGGATTCGCCAGCATTGAAACCGTAGGGCGGGCTAGAGCCGAACGCGCGCAACCCGCCGTCGGTCCTTGCGAACGCTTGCGGCGATTACGCCGCCGTGCTGCAAATCCGCTGCAGGCCGGGTGTTTTACCACATCAGGTCATCGGGAACGCCGTCCGCTTCGGCTGGCGGCGCGTTCGGATCCACCAGCACCGCGACGGCATCGGGCGCGATCTCCGCGGCCTTGAGCGCGACCTCGCGCGTGACCAGGATGAAACGCCCGGCCTGCAACACAACGCCGAGGTCACCCTTGTTCAAGCCTGCGAGCTGATCCGCACTGACGTGGATGCGGCGAATCTTGCCAGCGTGCTCGAAATGACGCACGAGCTCGGCATCCGCGGGAATCGCCAAGGCATTGCCGCTCAGCAGTTCGTGCAGGCGACGCTTGCGCTCGCGGCGCTCCTGCGCCTGCTTCTGCGCTTCGCGTTCGGCCTGCTCGCGTTCGGCTTTTTCCGCCTGTGCGCGGATGGCATAGGCGCGTGCCAGATCGAAATCGTTCGCCGGCTTCTTCTTCGACGCATGCGCCGCTGCCGACTTGTCGGCGTGCTTGCCCGATTTGTGCGGATCGGGCTTGCGCGGCTTCTCGGCTCGCGCAGGCGCGAACCCGGCTTTGAGGAGTTGATCGCGGAGTGAATCGCTCATGCAGCTACCAATTTGTCGTCAGGTGCACCACCGGCGCGCGGCAATATTGAATTGAATCAGGCCGCGCGCTGCAGCTTGCGACCGCTCAATAATGGGGTGGCGGTGGCTCGTCCCTGACATCATCACCCAGACCTGTTCGAAGCGCGGCGAGTTCCATCCGCAACTCGGCAAGCGTACGTTCGATGCGGAGCATGCGTTGCGACCGCTCGGCCTCGACCTCGCTCAGGGCGGCCAATGCGTCGTCGAGGAACGCCAATCGCGTTTCCACTTCGTCAAGCCGCTGGTCGGGCGAACCGCTCATATCTGCACTCCGTTCCGCGCCAGGCTGCGGCCACGGCCGATGCCGTAATAGGCGATTCCCGCGGCTTCTACCGTTTCAGGATCGTAAAGGTTGCGCCCGTCGAACAGCACCGGCGTGTTCAGCGTCGCACGCACGCGTTCGAATTCCGGACTGCGGAAGGCTTTCCACTCGGTGACCACGGCCAGCGCATCGGCGCCGTCCAGCGCGGCGTAAGCCTCGTCGCACAAGGCAAGGTCCTCGCGCTCGCCGTAGATGCGCCGTGTTTCCGTGCGCGCTTCCGGGTCGAACGCGCGAACGCGTGCACCGGCGTCCCACAATGCCTCCATCAGCGTGCGGCTGGGTGCCTCGCGCATGTCGTCGGTGTTCGGCTTGAATGCCAGGCCCCACAGCGCAATGGTCCTGCCGCGCAGATCGTTGCCGAAATGGCGCGAGATCATTTCGAACAGCTTGTGCTTCTGCGTGCGATTGACCTGCTCCACCGCCTCCAGCAGGCGCGCCGGATAACCGTGCGCGTGCGCGGTGCGCTCCAGCGCCTGCACGTCTTTGGGGAAACAAGAACCGCCGTAACCCACACCCGGATAGATGAAGTGATAGCCGATGCGCGGATCCGCGCCGATGCCCTGCCGCACCAGTTCGACATCCGCGCCGACGCGCTCGGCGATATTGGCGACCTCGTTCATGAAGCTGATCTTGGTCGCCAGCATCGCGTTGGCGGCGTACTTGGTGAGTTCCGCCGAGCGCTCGTCCATCAGCACGATGCGGGAATGGTTGCGGTTGAACGGCGCGTACAGCTTGCTCAGGACATCGATCGCACGCTGGCCGGAGGCGCCGATGATGATGCGATCCGGGCGCAGGCAATCGTTGACGGCGTCGCCCTCTTTCAGGAATTCAGGATTGGACACCACGTCGAATTCCACGCGTGCGCCGCGCTGAGCCAGCACGTCGGCGATGGCCGCGCGCACGCGATCGGCGGTCCCGACCGGCACGGTGGACTTGTTGACGATCACCTTGGGCGTCGCGATGTGCTCGCCGATGCTGCGCGCCACCGCCAGTACATAGGAAAGATCCGCGCTTCCGTCCTCGTCGGGCGGCGTGCCGACCGCGATGAAGATGACATCGCCGTGCGCGATACCTGCCGCGGCATCGGTGGAGAACTGCAACCGCCCGGCGGCGTGGTTGCGCGTCACCAATGGTTCCAAGCCCGGCTCGAAGATCGGAATCTCGCCGCCTTCCAGCCGCGCGACCTTGGCCGCGTCCACGTCGAGGCACAGCACGTGGTTGCCCATCTCCGCCAGGCAGGTGCCGGTGACGAGCCCCACGTAGCCGGTGCCGAAGATGGTGACTTTCATGCGCGATCCCGAGTGCGAAGCGAGTCGCACATTGTAACTACCCGCCTTGCCACGCGCACTTCACACAACCACGGAGCAGGCCACGGATGGCCGTATCGGAGTGAACTTCCCCGCGCTGTCGCGATGCCGCAGCAACGACGCCGAGCGCGCGAGCAAGGCGCGACTGCTTGAGCACACGGATATGCGAGTTTGTGCCGGCGCGCGCGGCAAGGAGCAAGGGCAGTCGAGCCGACACGATGTCGGCGAGACCATCGCGTCCAGCGCGAATGGCTTTGGTTACTTTCCCCGAAAGGAAAGTAACCCGCGCCGTGGGATGGCGCGGAAAAGACATGGATGTGGAACCGTTCGTGCACAATCGGCGCACCGCTGTGCAAGCAGATACATCTGGTAAAAAAACGCGGCCCGAAGGCCGCGCTTTTCTTTCTGGCGGATCGGATTATTTTCCGATCTTCACCAGCGTCACGTCGAAGATCAGGGTGGCGTTCGGCGGGAAGCCGTTCTTCGGCTCCGATCCGTAAGCCAGATCCGACGGGATCACGAACTTGTAGTGGCTGCCCACCGGCATCAGCATCAGTCCTTCGCGGAAGCCAGGGAACACGCTGGTCAGCGGAATGCTGGCCGGGCCGCTGCCATGCTTGGCCGACGCGTCGAATTCCTGGCCATTGACGAAGCTGCCGGTGTAGTTGATCTGCACCGTGTCGCTGGCGGTCGGCTTCGGACCGTTGCCCTGCGAGATCACCTGGTACTGCAGACCGTCGGAGGTCGTCTTCACGCCCGGCTGGGTCTTGTTCTTGGCGAGATACGCATCGCCTTCCTGCTTGTTCTGCGCGGCGATCTTGTTGTACTCGGCTTGGGCCTTGGCGCGCAATTGCGTGACGAACGCCTCGCGCACCTGCTTGGCTTCAGCCTCGGACATCGTGGTCTTCTTGCCCTCGATGGTGGCCGTGAAAGCCTGAGCGACGATCTTGGGATCGATCTCGTCCTTGACGATCGGCGGGATGTTGTTCGCCAGGTCCATGCCGACCACGTAACTGGCCTTGTTCTTGTCCACGGTCTGCGCTTGGGCCACGCCAGCGCCGGCGACGCCCAGCGCGGCGATCAGGGCAGCCGCAACGAGCGTGGGACGCAATACTTGCTTCATCGGAAAATCCTCTGTTTGGGTGAACCGGCGCTGCCGGGACGAGGCCGCGCAAACGGCCGAGCCATTCATTGTGCGTGCGACGCGTTCGCTTGGCAACGCAGCACGGTTTGACCGTACAGCTTCGGCTTGGTTTCAGTCAGGTTGGCGGTGAGCGGTGGTCGTCAACGCGCGGTCCGCTCCGTCCGCCTCCGGTAATGCACGGCAATTTCTTCCACCCATGACTGAAGACCTGGGACGCAGCAGGCGCTTGACAGGGGCATTTTTGGTGTTATAGTTAACTACAACACTACTCAACACGGTCACCCAAGGAGACCGCCATGAACGCCAGCAAGCCGTTGACCTTCGCCGCTTCATTGTTGATCGCCAGCGCAGGAATCGTCGGCATCCGCGCCTATGCGAATGCCTCGGCCCAGCGCGTACTGCCCGCCGCGGTCGGCACCACGGCGCAGCCGCAACCCCTCCAGACCCTGCCGGCCATCGTCGTGCGCCCGACCGCCGCCGATTACGAACGCGCATTCGGCCATGCCGCTCACGCGAGCGGCTCGAAGGGTCTGGATAGCGCTTCCCTGGAGGGCACCGGGATTGACATGCCCTACTATTCGTTCGCCGAGCCCGCCGTGGGCGTTCGCTGAGCACCAAGGCCTCGTGTCCAGGATGATGCGCGGCCAGTGCCGTTCACTCCCGCCACCGGCGAGGACAAGTAAATGAGCATCACCTGGAACGACAATGTGCCGATCTACCGCCAACTGCGCGAACGCGTGGTGGCGATGATCCTGGACGAGGCGCTCAAGGAGGGCGACCCCCTGCCCTCGGTGCGCCAGGTGGCGGCCGAATACCAGATCAATCCGCTCACCGTCTCCAAGGCCTACCAGGAATTGGTGGACGAGCAACTGGTCGAGAAGCGCCGCGGCCTCGGCATGTACGTCACCGAAGGCGCGCGCGAACTGCTGCTGAAATCCGAACGCGAACGCTTCCTGCGCGAAGAATGGCCGGCGCTGCACGCGCGCATCAGGCGCATGGGGCTCGATCTCGAAAAGCTGATGGCACAAGCCGACAAGAGGAAATCCTGATGAGCGCGACCAGCCATGCCGTGGCCGAACCCGATACCGATGTGCGCGCATCGGGCGCCACCGTGATCCACGCAGCCGGTTTGAGCAAGCGCTACGGCAAGACCGTCGCGCTCGACCATACCCGCTTCGACGTGCACGCCGGCCGCATTGTCGGCCTGATAGGTCCAAATGGCGCAGGCAAGACCACCGCGCTGAAGGCGATCCTTGGCCTCACCGATTTCGAAGGCGAACTCTCGGTGCTGGGGCTGGATCCGCGAAGAGAACGTCCCGCGTTGATGCAGCAGGTCTGCTTCATCGCCGACGTGGCCACACTGCCTCGCTGGATTACCGTGAGCCAGGTGATCGATTTCGTGGCGGGCATCCATCCGCGCTTCGACCGCACGCGATGCGAGCGCTTCATCGCCCGCACCAAGCTGCAGCCGAATCAGCGGGTGCGGCAGATGTCCAAGGGCATGATCGTGCAATTGCACCTCGCGATCGTGATGGCGATCGATGCGCGGTTGCTGGTGCTGGACGAGCCCACGTTGGGGCTGGACATCCTGTATCGCAAGCAGTTCTACCAGAGGCTGCTGGAAGACTACTTCGACGAGAACAAGACCATCCTCGTCACCACGCACCAGGTCGAGGAAATCGAGCACATCCTCACCGACCTGCTGTTCATTCGCGACGGCAAGATCGTGCTGGACACGCCGATGGATGCGCTGGGCGAGCGCTTCGCCGAGGTGATGGTCGACCCCGGGCACGCGGAAGCCGCGCGCGCGCTGCATCCGCTGGATGAACGCCAGGTGTTCGGCAAGAGCATCTTCCTGTTCGACGGCGTCGCGCCGGCGCAGCTCGCGCAATTGGGCGAAGTGCGGCGGCCCTCGGTCGCCGACCTGTTCGTCGCCACCATGAAAGGGACCTACGCATGAACTCCATGACCACCTTCGGTTGGCTGGTGAAGCGCGAATACTGGGAATCGCGTCGCGGGTTCCTGTGGGCGCCGTTCTGGGCCGCGGCAGCCATCATCATCATCACGGTTCTCGGCATCATCGCCGGCGAGGTGATGAAAGCGCGGATGGGCATGGAGCACGTCTATATGGGCGGTGCGTCGCTCAGCCAGATGCTGAGCGAGGCCTCGGCCAACGACATCGGCCAGTTCGTGAAGATGCTGGACGCAACCATGTTGCTGTTCGGCTCGATCGTCGCGGTAGTGCTGTCGTTCGTGATCTTCTTCTACCTGCTCGGCGCGCTCTACGACGATCGCAAGGATCGCAGCATCCTGTTCTGGAAATCGCTGCCGCTGTCGGATACCGGCACCGTGCTGTCGAAGGTGTTCGCCGGGATCATCGTAGCGCCGTTGATCGCCGTCGGCATCGCGCTGGCCGGCTACATCGTCACCCAGATCATCGTCAGCATCTGGCTGGGCGCGCATGGCGTGAATCCATTCGGGTTCGTCTGGGGCCACGTCGAACCGTTCTCTGTGTGGCTGCACATGCTGGCCATGGTGCCGGTGGATGCGGTGTGGGCGCTGCCGACCGTGGGCTGGCTGCTGCTGTGGTCTTCGGCCGTGCGCAGCAAGCCGTTTTTGTGGGCGATCATCATTCCGGCGGTGGCGGGCCTGCTGAACATCTGGGTCGGCCTGCTCGGCCTGCCGCACATCCGCCAGGATTTCTACTGGGGCCAGATCGCCGCGCGCCTGCTGCTGAGCGTCGTGCCCGGCGGCTGGATGAATCCCGACAGCGCGAGCCACACGATGCATTATGGCGAGCTGTCCGCGATCAGTTATCCGTCCATGGCACAGGCGTTCGCAACCCCGGAAATGTGGATCGGCGCGGCAGTGGGCATCGCCTTGATCGCCGCCGCCATCTGGTTCCGCCGCTGGCGTGACGAAGCCTGAGAATCCAGGGAATCCCATGCAACCGAAAGTCCTGCTCCTCCCGCTCCTGCTAGCCCCCGTGCTGGCCGCCTGTTCCGACCATGGCGGCTCCGCGTCAGGCCAGTACGTTTCGTTCGTTGGCGATACCGTGGTGGTGAAAACCCCCAGCAACCCCGATGCGCGCGTCAGCGCGAACGGCGACTTGGCGATCGGCAACAACGCCGTTGCGGTCAATCCTTCACAACGCGCGCTGCTGAAGCGCTACTACAGGCAGGTGCTGGCGGTGCGCGATGATGGCATCGCAACCGGCAAGGAAGGCGCGGCCCTCGGCATGCACGCAATCAGCAGCGCCGTGAACAACCTGGTCGCGGGGACGCCCGAAAGGATCGACCAGGACATCAATGCGCGCGGCAAGGTCGTCGACGCCACAGCACAACGAATGTGCGGCGATCTCGGCCGGTTGAAGGCAACGCAAGGCGAACTCGTCGCACTACTGCCTGCCTTCCGCCCGTTCGCGGTGTTTGGCGACGGCATAAGTTATTTTGGCGGTGACATGCAGTGCGACGACGACGGAAATCGCCCTCCGCCGCCACCCGTGCCGCCGGTTCCGCCGCAGCCGCCGAAGGCGTCTTCACCACCATCGAATTCGGCCAGCACACGGTGAGGGTTGACTGGCGCAGGCCTCCCGGAACGGATCCGCCGCTGAAGCGATTTGATGCAGCCTACCTGCTCAGGGAAAACACCATGAAAGCGAAACTCTTGTTGCTCCCGCTGCTGCTCGCGCCCACGCTGGCCGCGTGTTCCGGTTCGGATTCCTTCGACGCGCACGTCAGCGGCAATTTGCACATCAGCTTCGACAGCGGCTCGCTGGTAGTCACCGCACCGGGGCATGCGGATGCACGCATCGCCTCCAACGGCGATTTTCGCGTCGGCGACAATGCGGTGGCGCTGACGCCGGCGCAACGCGACCTGATGAAGAAGTTCTACGGCGAAGCGGTCAGCGTGCGCGATGACGGCATCGCCACCGGCAAGGCCGGCGCCGCGCTGGGCGTGCACGCGATCGGCACCGTATTCGACGGGCTGCTCTCCGGCAAGCCGGATCAGATCGATCACGAGATGGATGCGCGCAGCAAGGTGGTGGAAACCGCCGCGATGCACCTGTGCGGCGATCTCAAGCAACTGAAGACCACCCAGGCTGAACTCGGCACTGCGCTGCCGGCGTTCAAGCCTTACGCGGTGTTCCGCGGCGAGGTCCGCTGCGAGAGGCACGTGGTCGCCAGCGCGAACGGGTGATCGGACTTGCGGGGCGGTCCCCCGACCTCGCTCTCGCGAGCAAGGTCGGGGAAGTGGCGGGCCTGGACCCGCCTTTTTCAGTGCAGATTGTTGCCGATCACCCGGTACACGTTGCCGTCCATTTTCTGGATGCCCGTCTGCCCCAGGTCAATCGAGCCGCTCAACCAGTAACGCGCCATGCTGTTGCCTTCCCGGCGCGCAACGATGATCGAGCTGCCGTCCACCAACAGGCGGTCCTCCGGTTGCAGGCGCGCCGCGCTCAGGCTGCCGGTAATCGGCAGCCCATTGTTGTAACGCTGTTCGAGTCTCCCGCGGGCCGCGGAACCCGCGGGCGGCACATCGGAGACAACGACATTGTGGCCGCCGTTCCGATGCACGGGCGGTGCCTTCGTATCTATCGTGCCGGTAACCTGATAACGCCCATCGGCTTGCGGCATGTACTGCACGCGCTGCAGATCCACCGGCCCCTGCAGCCAGTACAGGCTCCGCTGCAATCCTTCCAGACGCACCACCGCGAACGTATCGCCATCGGCATACACCTGATCGCCGGATTGCAACTGACCTTCGGTCAGCGAGCCCATGGCCGGGCGCCCGTCGTTCAATGAAGCGAGCATGCGCTGGCGTACCACGGCATCCGATTGCCGCGACGATTCCGGCATGGCCGGCCTGGCGCTCGCCGTGTCGATCGCCGTGGTCGGAATCGGCACCACCGCCGGCTGATGTGAAACCTGCGGCACCTCCATGACGTCGCTCGCGGCCTGTGGCGCAGACTGCGGCGATACGCTCGCGACAGTCTGTTGCGCGGGCGCCTGCAACGGCGTGGATGCCGCGGCACGCGGGGCTTCTGCCGGCCTGGGCGGAGCGGCCGCAACGACCGGCTTGGCGGTCGGTGCAGCGGCCGGCGCCGGCTTGATCTCCGGTTTCTCGACTTTCGCGACCCTGACGTCCGGCTTGGCTTCCGCCTTCGATTCGGGCTTCGCCGCAACTTTCGACTCGGGTTTTGCTTCCGGCTTCCCGACCGGCTTCGGCTCCGGCTTTGCTGCGGCTTCCGCCGGCGCGGCCGATTCGGTGCGCACCAGCACGTTTTCGTAAAAGCCGTTCGAGAAACGGATCGCCACCGGCTTGCCATGCGCGCCCGCGCGAATCTTGGCGGCCACCTTCGGCTGCCAGTAGGTCGGCGCGGTGACGACCACGGTCTGGCCGTCTAACGCTGCCTTGCCACCGATCGCGGCCAACTGCGCATCGGCCTTGCCGTGCATGAAATCCGCGCCGCTGATCGCGGCATCCTGTGCCATCGCGGCGCCCGCGGCGAACAGCGCCGCCCATAGTGCATGCTTCAGGAACGTTTGTTTCATGATCCTCTTACCCCAACAATGAATCATCAAGCACAGCATCGCGCACGATCGCTCGTACGGCAGTGCCGCAAGTCATCGATCCTTGAAAATTTTCCAGTCCGCTGAAGAGCTTCCGCAACGGGGTTCTTCAGCCTCCGGCTCCGCCTGCACCGTGGATGCCGCCCCTGGTGAGCGCGACCGGATCGAGCAGCTTTTGCAACTGCTGTTTGGAAAGGCCGGTCGTTTCCAGCGCGACATCCAGGATCGGCCGCTTCTGCTTGTACGCCTGCTTGGCGGTGGCCGCGCCCTTCTCGTAACCGATCACCGGGTTCAACGCGGTGACGAGGATGGGATTCAGCGCCAGCGCTTCCTTGACGCGCGCGCTGTTGACCTTGAATCCCGCGATCGCCTTGTCGGCCAGCAGGCGAGAGGCATTGGCCAGGATCGCGATGGATTGCAGCAGGTTATAGGCGATCACCGGCAGCATCACGTTCAACTGGAAGTTGCCACTCTGTCCCGCGATGGTGATCGTGGCATCGTTGCCGATCACCTGCGCGCACACCATTGTCATCGCTTCCGGGATCACCGGATTGACCTTGCCCGGCATGATCGAGGAGCCGGGCTGCAGCGCAGGCAGTTCGATTTCTGCCAGGCCCGCCAGCGGACCGGAATTCATCCAGCGCAGGTCGTTGCTGATTTTCATCAGCGCGCAGGCCAGTGCCTTCAACTGGCCGGACAATTCGACGGCTGCATCCTGCGCGGACATGCCTTCGAAGAAATTGTCCAGCGACGCGAATTTCACACCGGTCGCCTTCGACAACTCCGAGCAGATCGCGGATGCGAACTTCGGATCGGCGTTGATACCGGTGCCGACCGCGGTGCCGCCTTGCGGCAGGCGGCGCAGGCGCTTCAGCGTGTCCTCGATGCGCTCGATCGCCGAGCCGATCTGCGCCGACCAGCCGGAGATTTCCTGGCCGAAGGTCACGGGCATCGCGTCCATCAGGTGCGTGCGACCGGTCTTGGCGACCTTGTTCAGTTCGCGCGCGCGCTTGTCCATCGTCTTGCGCAGATGCTTCAACGCAGGCAACAGTTGTTCGTGCGTGGCGAGCGTGGCGCTGACCTGGATCGCGGTCGGGATCACGTCGTTGGAGCTCTGCCCGTAATTGACGTGGTCGTTGGGGTGGACCTTGACCTTGGATGCGGCGGTCGCGACGTGCGCGATCACCTCGTTCGCGTTCATGTTGGACGAAGTGCCCGAGCCGGTCTGGAAGATGTCGATCGGGAATTGCGCGTCCAGCTCGCCCGCGACCACGCGCTGTGCAGCCTTGGCGATCGCCTGCGCCTGCTTCGGCTTCAGGTGACCAAGCTTGAGGTTCGCCGCGGCGGCGGCGGCCTTGATCAATCCGAGCGCGCGGATGAATTGGCGCGGCAAGGTCAGGCCGGAAATCGGGAAGTTTTCGACCGCGCGCTGGGTCTGCGCGCCCCACAGCGCATCGGAGGGGACTTTCAGTTCGCCCATGCTGTCGCGCTCGGTGCGGAAGTTCTGCATTGCTTTGGCCCATGCGAAGACACAGCCGACAAGTATAGCGAGCCGCCGTTAAACTACGCAGCGCCGCGACCCGGAATCCCGCCATGCCCCTCGATCCCCTTACCGCCCTTTCCCCGCTGGACGGCCGCTACGCCGCCAAAGCCGACGCACTGCGGCCGATTTTCAGCGAATACGGGCTGATCAAGTGCCGCATGCAGGTGGAAATCGAATGGCTGCTGGTGTTGGCCGCGCATCCGGGCATTGCCGAGTTGCCGCCGTTCCCCGCTCCCACGCGGGATGCCCTGAAAAAGATCTCCCAGGATTTTTCGGTGGAGGACGCGGCGTGCATCAAGCAGATCGAGGCCACGACCAACCACGACGTCAAGGCGGTCGAATACTTCATCAAGGAACGCATTGGCGACAAGCCGGAGCTTGCGCAAGCGAAAGAGTTCGTGCACTTCGCCTGCACCAGCGAGGACATCAACAATCTTTCCTACGCGCTGATGCTGCGCGACGCGCGCGACACGGTGCTGATGCCGGCGATCGCCAAGATAGTTGCGAAACTGCGCGAACTGGCGCACGCGAATGCCGCGCTGCCGATGCTCTCGCGCACGCACGGCCAGACCGCATCCCCCACCACGCTGGGCAAGGAGCTGGCGAACGTGGTCTCGAGGCTCGAGCGCCAACGCGCGCAACTCGCCTCGATCGGGATCCCCGGCAAGATCAATGGCGCGGTCGGCAATTTCAACGCGCACGTGATTGCCTATCCCGACGTGGACTGGCGCACGCTGTCGAAACAGTTCGTGGAATCGCTCGGCCTGCAATGGAACGAATACACGACGCAGATCGAACCGCACGACGGCATCGCCGAGTTCTGCGACTGCATGCGGCGCGTCAATACCATCCTGATCGACCTCGCGCGCGACGTGTGGGGCTATATCTCGCTCGGTTACTTCCGCCAGCAGTTGAAGGCGGGCGAAGTCGGCTCCTCGACCATGCCGCACAAGGTCAATCCCATTGATTTCGAAAATGCCGAAGGCAATTTCGGCCTGGCGAATGCGCTGTTCGGGCATTTCAGCGAGAAGCTGCCGATCAGCCGCTGGCAGCGGGACCTCACCGACTCCACAGTGCTGCGCGCCCTCGGCACCGCATTCGGCCACACGCTCGTGGCGTTCGATGCACTGATGCGTGGACTGAACAAGCTGCAGGTGCATGAGGCGCGGCTCGCCGCCGACCTGGAGGCAAGCTGGGAAGTGCTGGCCGAAGCGATCCAGACCGTGATGCGCCGCCATGGTTTGCCGGAACCGTACGAACAGCTGAAGGCGCTGACGCGCGGCAAAGGCATCACGCGCGAATCGCTGCGCGAATTCATCGACTCGCTGCAACTTCCCGCCGATGCGAAGCAACGGCTGCTTGAGTTGACGCCCGGCACCTATACCGGCCTCGCCGCCGGGCTTGCCCGCGGCATCTGATCGCCGCACGATGGCGATGCCCCCACCCGCCCCGCAGCTCACGCCTGCCGGCATCCGGCACAGGCTGCTGGTCCGGCAGGTTCTGATTTTCGGCGGCATCACCGCGGCGATCTGTACCGCGAATGTGTTTACCGCGCTGACCGATCACGCACGCCAGGGCGATCCGTTGCAATGGTGGGAACCGGTCGTGTGGGAATACTCCAGCGCCGCACTGCTGTGGACGCTGATCCCATTCCTGGCGTGGCTCTATCGGCGCGCGCCGATCACCTCTCACACGTGGCGCTGGGCGGTGCCGCTGCACCTTGCGGTCACGCCGGTGTTCTCGCTGATCCATGTCGGGGGCATGGTGCTGCTGCGCAAGCTCGGCTATGGCCTGCTTGGCGGTCATTACCGGTTCGGGCCGTGGCTGAGCGACTGGGTCTATGAATACCGCAAGGACTTCGTCACGTATGGGTTAGTCATCGCCGGTCTGCAGGCCTTCCGCATTTACCGGTTGTGGCTGGAAAGCCAGATCACGCCGGCGGAAGTGCCGACCGCCGCCGCTGAACCGGCCATGCCGGAACCCGCGCCGCTGGAACGACTGGTGGTGAAGAAGCTCAACCGTGAGTTCATCCTCAACACCGCCGACATCGACCGCATTGAGGCCGACGGCAACTACGTCACCATCCACGCGCAGGGCAGCACGTATCCGCTGCGCGAATCGCTGGTCGCGCTGGAGCGCAAGCTGGATTCGAAGCGCTTCGCGCGGGTGCACCGCGGCCATATCGTGAACCTGGATCGCATCCGCGAAATCCAGCCATGGGACAGCGGCGATTACCGCATCATCCTCGCCGACGGCAGCCACGTGAACTTCAGCCGCCGCTACCGCAGCCGGCTGCCGCAGTTGTTCAACTGAGTTCGTCGCGCGCACGGCGCCGCTCGCCACCGGATCGCGCCGTTCGCCACCTTCCAGCTTGCCGCTGCAGCCCCCGCTGTTAGTTTTCGCGCATTCCCAAACGGAGTCGCACGATGCACCTGCCGTTTCGCCGCTGCTGCACGATCGCCGGACTTGTCACCCTGCTGGCCGGCTGCGGTGGCTACAACGCCCCACCGCCCGCGCCGGATGCCGGCTGGGCACATTACGGCGGCGATGCCGGCGGCTCCCGCTACTCCAGTGCGGCGCAGATTACGCCGGAGAACGTCGATCACCTGCAGGTCGCCTGGACTTTCCGCACCGGCGAGCACGGCGCGGGCTTTCCGGGCGACGAATGGATCTCGCACATGACCGCCGAGGCCACGCCGATCCTCTACGACGGCGCGCTGTATTTCACGACCAGCGCCACGGATGTGATCGCGGTTGACGCCGTGACCGGCAAGCCGCGCTGGCGGCACGACGCCAATGTGCCGAGGATCTGGTATTCGGATGCGGCTTCGCGCGGCGTCACGCTGTGGGTGGATCCGCAATCCACAGCGGACGCGCCCTGCCATGCGCGCGTCTTCGCGCCCACCCTCGACAGCAGGTTGCTCGCGCTGGACGCCAAGAGCGGAAAGCCGTGCCAGGACTTCGCCGATCACGGCGCACTCGATCTATTGAGCGGCATCCATTCCACCTGGAAGCCGGGCGATCACTGGCGCGATTACCTCGTCACCTCGCCACCGGTGGTGCTGGACGGCAAGGTGATCCTCGGCTCATCGGTCGGCGACAACCGTGGCGTGGAACTCGAGCACGGCACCGTGCGCGCCTACGACGCTCGCAGCGGCAAGTTCGTCTGGGGCTGGGACCCGATCCCGCGCGATCCATCCAATCCGGTGTATGCGCAATGGAACTCACACGCGGCGCAGGTGACCGGCGCGGCGAACGCCTGGGCGCCGCTCTCGGTGGATCAGCAGCGGCACCTGGTGTTCGTGCCGACGGGTTCCGCGAGCCCGGATTTTTTCGGGGGGCTGCGCCCCGGCGACAACCGCTGGGCCAATTCGGTGGTCGCGCTGGACGGCGACACCGGCAAGCTGGCGTGGGGCTTCCAACTCGTGCACCACGACCTGTGGGATTACGACAGCGCGGCGCAACCTTCGCTGGTGACGCTGCAGCATGATGGCCGTGCAGTGGATGCCGTGATCCAGCCGACCAAGACCGGCATGCTGTTCACTTTCGACCGCGCAACAGGAAAGCAGGTATTCCCGATCGTCGAAAGGCCGGTGCCGCAGGACGGCGCACCGGGCGAGGTACTTTCGAAGACGCAGCCGTTTGCGCTCGTGCCGGCCCCGCTGGTGCGGCAAGGCCCGGTCACGAAGAACGACCTCGCACACATCTCGTTCGGCTGTCACCTCGAGCGCTACAAGTCGGAAGGTATCTTCACGCCGCCAAGCCTGCAGGGCAGCGTCGAACAGCCTGGCTATGCCGGAGGCGTGGAATGGGGCGGGCTGGCCTTCGATCCGCAACGGCAGATCGCGGTGGTGAACACCAACGACTTGCCGATGCTGGTTGCACTGGTGCCACGGGACGAGTTCGAAGCGCAAGCCGATTCGAAGCAGTACGAGGGCTGGGACTTCTCGCGCATGCGCGGCACGCCTTACGGCATGCGCCGCAAGGTCTTCACTACTTCGCTCGGCACACCGTGCGTCAGGCCGCCCTGGGGCGAGCTGACAGCAGTGGATATGCGCAACGGCGAGCGGTTGTGGCAAGTACCGCTGGGCAATGCAGTGCTCAATCACTGGAATGCCGGCGTGCCGGGCATGGGCGGTCCGATCGTTACCGCCTCCGGCGTGGTGTTCGTCGCGGCGACGATAGATGGAGATATCCGCGCCTTCGACATCCGCAATGGCAAACTGCTGTGGCAATACAAACTGCCGGCCGGCGGCCAGGCCACGCCGATGACCTACGCGATCAACGGCAGGCAATATCTGGTGATCGCGGCAGGTGGCCACGGTGGCCTGAGTACGAAACGCGGCGATTACGTCATCGCCTTCGCGCTGCCGCAATGATCGCGAAGCAAGGACGGCCGGCGGAGCCGGCCGTCCCGATCGGAGTCAAGCCGCGACGCTGCGCTTGACCAAACCCTCGACTTCCATCGCCGCCTGCACGGACGGCCGCGCGGCAGCACGCTGCTGGAACGCGCTCAGCGCCTTGAACTCGGAGAGGTCGAGCTCGACGTGGCGCGCCCAGTTGGTGACGGTGAAGAGATAGGCATCCGCTGCGCTGAAATGCTCGCCGAGCAGCCAGGTTTGCCGCGACAGGACGTCCTCGATGAACGCATAGCGCTTGCGCAGATAATCCTTGCGTTCGGCACGCGTCTGCTCCGGCGTGTCCGGCTTGAACAAGGGGCTGTAGCTCTTGTGGATTTCGGAGTTGATGTAGCCCAGCATCTCCTGCAAGCGGTAACGCGCCAGCGTGCCGTTGGCCGGCGCCAGGCCCTTTTCGGGCTTCAGGTCGGCCAGGTATTGCACGATCGCCGGGCCCTCGGTCAGCAGTTCGCCATCCTCCAGCTCCAGCGCGGGCACGTAGCCCTTCGGGTTGATCTGCCAGAAGTCGCGACCGGTTTCGGTGCTCTTGGCCTTCGTGTCCACCTTCTCCAGTTCCAGCGCGATGCCGAGTTCGCGCGCGACGATGTGGGGGGAAAGCGAGCAGGCGCCCGGCGAGTAGTAGAGCTTCATGGAATCTCCTTTCTGAAGAGGCCGCCGCAATTGGCAGCACGCGAGATATCCTACAGCCACTTGGTTACTACTGGATACCATATTACCCGTGGTTAGTGATAAAATGTGGTATCCAACCGGTTACCAGGAATCGCCGTTTCGCCATGGGCCTGCCATTGAGAAAAAGCCGGGTCGCCGCACCGCCGCCGGCCTGTCCGCTTACCGAAACGCTCGCGCTACTGCGCGGCGCGTGGGCGCCCAACGTGGTGTGGTATCTGAGCGCGGGCCCCCGCCGCTTCGGCGAGTTGCGTCACGACATCCCGCGCATCTCCGCGCGCGTCCTGAGCGCGCGCCTGCACGAGCTGGAAGCACGCGGCCTGGTAACCCGCACGCTGCTGGATACCTCGCCGCCGTCCGCCGAGTACGCGCTGACCGAACTCGGGCGCGACCTGCTACCCGCGATCGATGCCATCGCCAATGTCGGGCGCAAGCTGATCCAGCAGTGGGAAAAGCATCCGCGAGCGCACTCGCCGGGCCGGCCGAAGGCACGCGCTCGATGAGCCACCCGCCCATCGAGGTGCACGCAAGCGCCTCCCGCCCGCTCGGCATGCCGCCCGCGCGTTTCCTGCGCGACTACTGGCAGAAGTACCCGCTGCTCATCCGCAACGCATTCCCGGATTTCGTGCCGCCGCTGACGCCTGACGATCTCGCCGGGCTCGCCTGCGAGGAACTCGCGCTCTCGCGGATCGTGTTGCATGACCGCAAGCGCGACAAGTGGACATTGCGGCCCGGCCCCTTCGCCGAACCCGACTTCGCCGCATTGCCCGAGTCGCATTGGACGCTGCTGGTCCAGGACGTGGACAAATGGGACGCCGACGTCGCCGCCCTGCTCGATCATTTTTCGTTCCTGCCGAGCTGGCGCATCGACGACGTGATGGTGAGTTATGCGACCGATGGCGGTGGCGTCGGCGCGCATCTGGATCAGTACGACGTATTCCTGCTGCAGGGACTGGGGCAACGGCACTGGAGTATCAGCACCGATCCGGACGCGCCTACGGATTTCCGCGAGGACGCCGAACTGAAGCTGTTGAAAGAGTTCGAACCGACGCACGACTGGACGCTCGAACCCGGCGACGTGCTTTACCTGCCGCCGGGCGTTCCGCACGACGGCGTCAGTGTCGGCGAATGCATGACTTTTTCGATCGGAATGCGCGCACCGGCCAGTTCGGAGTTGCTGGTGGAGTTCGCCGAGCAGATCGCGGCAGGTCTTTCCGAATCGCAGCGTTACGCCGATCCCGATCTGCAGCTTTCCTCGGAACCCGGCGAAATAGATCGCGCGGCGTTGAAGCGCGCGCGCGTCGCGCTCGGCCCATGCGCGCAGGCGATGGACGAGCAATCCTTCGCCGAGTTCTTCGGAAGATTCATCACTTCCTATCGCAACGCCCAGAACGTCGCACCGCCGCCGCGATCGCCCAGCGCGGACGCGCTGGATGAAAAGCTCGAGGGCAGTTCGTTCGAGCGCAATCCCTGGACCCGATTTGCCTGGCGGCGCACGTTGCGCGGCGCAGTGCTTTACGCGGGCGGCGAAGCCCACGCCTGCCCGCTGCAATGGGCGCGCGTGCTCGGTGGCAACCGGCGCAGCATTGCAGGCGCGGAACTCGCGAAGTTGCCGCAGCGCGCGGCAGGCGTATCGGTACTGGCCTCGTTGATGCAGGACGGACATGTGGCGGTGCGGCGGCGCTGAAAACGCGTCACAATCCGACACAATTTGCCGCGAGCCGTGCATGATCCCTGATGATTTCACCATCGAAACCGCCGACTGGGCGAACGAGCGCGACCGCGCCTCGCTGACCGCCGTCCGCGAAGAAGTGTTCGTGCGCGAGCAGAACGTGCCGCCCGAAATGGAGCTGGACGAGGATGATCCACGCAGCGTGCATGCCATGGCGCGCGCGGCGGATGGCATGGTGATTGCCGCCGGCCGCATGACTCCGGCGGGCCAGATCGGCCGGATGGCCGTGCTCAAAAATTGGCGCGATCGGGGCGTGGGCAGCTCGTTGCTGCAACTGCTGCTGGAGCAGGCGCGCACGCGCGGGATGGCGGAAGTGCGCCTGCACGCGCAGGCCGATGCGACCGACTTCTATCTCAAGCACGGCTTCGAAATTGCCGGCGAGGATTTCATGGAAGCCGGCATCCTGCATCGGCCGATGCACATGGCCCTGGGCGCCCTCTCCGGTCCACGGCGACCCGCGCCGGCGCCGCCACCGGCGGCGAAGGTGTTGAGCGTGCAGACCCGCGAGCAGTTGATCGAAGCCACGCTCTCGGTGCTCACCAGCGTGCGCCACGAATTGCGCATCCTGGTCCGAGAGCTGGATCCGATGCTGCTGGACGACTCGGCGTGCCTGGTCGAGCTGCGCCGGATCGCGATCTCCGGGCGCGGTGCCTCCATCCGCGTGCTGGCGCAGGACATCAGCCGTGCTCAGCAGGCCGGCAATCGCATGCTCGATCTGGCACAGCGCCTGCCTTCGGTGATCCAGTTCCGCCGGCCGATCGAGGACGTGGATCGCGAATATCCTTCGGCGTTCATGTGTACCGACGCCGGCGCGTATCTGTTCCGCCCCATCGCTCAGCGGATGGAATGCGTGGGCTCGACCTACGCGCCCGGACGCGCGGCGCAGTTGCAGGCGCTGTTCGACCAGGTCTGGGAACGTTCGGAGCCCATGAGCGAGCTGCGTCCGCTGAAGCTTTGAGCCGCCTGCACGGCCCGGCCCGGCCGGTTCAACGCGAGCTGACCGAAAGCCATTGAATTGTCGCAGCGCAGCACCAAGTCATCACAAGTCGTTATAATTCGCGACTGGCTTTTGCAGCCGACGGACGCATGCCGATGCGCCCGCGACCCCTGACAGGTGATGGCGTGAGCGACAGCGACAGCAAGTTGCAGGCTTTGTCTCCGCAACAATTTTTCGAGTCCTCCCAGCTCGGCGGCGGCAATGCCGTCTATGTGGAGCAGCTCTACGAAGACTGGCTGCGCGACGCACAGTCGGTGCCGCAGCAATGGCGTGCGTATTTCGACGGGTTCAAAGGCCGCAATGACGTGCCGCATTCTGATGCGATCGCCCGCATCGAGCGCGCGCAGAAACTGAACGGCCATGCCCGGGCGGCTTTGATCAGCACATCCCCGGTGGACGAGGCGCACGCGCGCAAGCAGGCCGGCGTGCTGCGCCTGCTGACCGCGTTCCGCTCGCGCGGGCATCTGGCCGCGGATCTCGATCCGCTGGCGATCGCGCCGAAGATGCCGGCGCCGGACCTCGACCTGCCCTTCCACGGCCTGGCCGACTCGGACCTCGACACCACGTTCGACTGCGGCACCTTCGCCGGCGGCGGCCAGCGCATGAAGCTGCGCGAGCTCCGCGATCGCCTCCGCGCGACCTACGCGAACACGATCGGCGCGGAGTTCATGCACATCAGCGACGTCGAACAGCGTCGCTGGATCTACTCGCGCCTGGAAAAGATGAGCGGCGATCCCGGCCTCACCGCGGACGAGCGCAAGCGCGTGCTGCACAAGCTGACCGCCGCGGAAGGGCTGGAACGGTATCTCCATACCAAGTACGTCGGCCAGAAGCGCTTTTCGCTGGAAGGCGGCGACTCGCTGATCCCGCTGCTGGACGACCTGGTGCGGCGCGCCGCCAGCGACGGCGTGCGCGAGCTGGTGATCGGCATGGCCCATCGCGGTCGCCTGAACGTGCTGGTCAACACGCTGGGCAAGCCGCCGCAAAAATTGTTCGAGGAATTCGAGGGCAAGTTCGACCATCCGGACGACCCGGCGCACTCGGGCGACGTGAAGTACCACATGGGCTTCTCCGCCGACATCGCCACGCCTTCAGCCGACGTGCACCTCGCGCTGGCGTTCAATCCTTCGCACCTGGAAATCGTCAATCCCGTGGTCGCTGGTTCGGTGCGCGCGCGCCTGACCCGCGCGCACGACGGTTCGCAGAAATGCGCATTGCCGGTGCTGATCCATGGGGACGCCGCGCTCGCGGGCCAGGGCGTCAACATGGAGCTGTTCAACATGTCGCAGACGCGCGGTTTCCGCGTTGGCGGCACCGTGCACGTCGTGGTCAACAATCAGATCGGCTTCACGACGCCGGCGTGGGAAGGCCGCAGCACGCTGTACTGCACCGATGTCGCCAAGATGGTCAATGCGCCCGTGCTGCACGTGAACGGCGACGATCCGGAAGCGGTGCTGCAATGCGCGCGACTGGCCTTCGATTTCCGCCAGGCTTTCCACAAGGACGTGGTGATCGACCTGGTCTGCTACCGCCGCCACGGCCACAACGAGGCTGACGAACCGGCCGCCACCCAGCCGGTGATGTACGCGAAGATCAAGCAGACGCCGACTACGCGCGAGCTGTACGCGAAGTGCCTGGCGGAAGCGAAGCTGATCGGCGCGGACGACGCACAGAAAGCCGCGGAGAGTTACCGCGAGCGTCTGGAAGCGGGCAAGCCGGTGACCGAACTCGCCGAACCCGGCCATATCGCCAAGACGCAGATCGACTGGAGCCGCTATGCACATGGCACGCTGGCGCAGGCGGTGGCGACCGGCGTCGAACGCAGGCTGCTGGACCAGCTCGCCGCGGAAATCCTGAAAGCGCCCGGAGGCACCACGCTGCAGTCGCGCGTCGCCAAGATCTATGACGACCGCCGCAAAATGGCAAAAGGCGAATTGCCGCTGGACTGGGGCTACGCCGAGAACATGGCCTACGCCACGCTGATCGCGCAGAACTATGCACTGCGACTGGTCGGCCAGGACGCCGGGCGTGGCACGTTCTTCCACCGCCACGCCGAGCTGCACGACCAGAAGACCGGCGACGTCTACACGCCGCTCGCGCACGTGCGCGAAGGCGTGTCGGTAGAAATCATCGACTCGCTGCTTTCGGAAGAGGCGGTGATGGCGTTCGAGTACGGCTACGCCACCGCCGATCCCGACACGCTGGTGCTGTGGGAAGCGCAGTTCGGCGACTTCGCGAACGGCGCGCAGGTGGTGATGGACCAGTTCATCTCGTCCGGGGAGGCCAAGTGGGGCCGCCTGTGCGGGCTGGTGCTGCTGCTGCCGCACGGCTACGAGGGCCAAGGGCCGGAGCATTCCTCCGCACGCCTGGAGCGCTACCTGCAACTGTGTGCACTGGACAACATGCAGGTGTGCGTGCCGACGACGCCCGCGCAGATGTTCCACATGCTGCGCCGGCAGATGCTGCGCGATGCGCGCAAACCGCTGGTGGTGATGACGCCGAAATCGCTGCTGCGGCACAAGCTGGCGATCTCCTCGCTGGACGATCTCGCCAACGGGACCTTCCAGCTGGTGATTCCGGATTCGCGCATAACCGACGCGAAGAAGGTGAAGCGCGTCGTCCTGTGTTCGGGGAAGGTCCATTACGACCTGTTCGAGGCCGCGGAAAAGGACAAGCTCAAGGATGTCGCGCTGGTGCGCGTGGAGCAGCTGTATCCGTTCCCGCGCCAGGAAGTGATCGAGCAGCTCGCGCGTTATCCGCAGGCGCGCGAAGTGATCTGGTGCCAGGAAGAGCCGATGAACCAGGGCGCATGGTTCCAGATCCGCCACCACCTGCAAGCCTGTATCGGCGCGGACCACGGCCTGCATTACGCCGGCCGCGCGCGTTCGCCCGCACCGGCCGCCGGACACTACAACACCCACGTCGTCGAGCAGAACGCGCTGGTCGCGCAGGCACTGGCGGGCAAAGTGGGGGATGATCACGCGTTGGAATGAATCATTGCCGTTCGCCCTGGGCGTAGGCGCGAAGCGCCGGAGTCGAGGGTGGACCGCGATGTGCTTCGACTCCGCTTGCTGCGCAAGCTACGCTCAGCACGAACGGTGATTGCTTCCAGGCACAACTGAGAGATTGAAGGACGACACATGTCGATCGAAGTCAAAGTTCCCGTGCTGCCCGAATCGGTCAGCGATGCCACCATCGCCAGCTGGCACAAGAATCCCGGTGACGCGGTCAAGCGCGACGAGAATCTGGTGGACCTGGAAACCGACAAGGTGGTGCTGGAAGTGCCGGCGCCCGCCGATGGCGTGCTGAAGGAGATCCGCGCCAAACAGGGCGACACCGTCGGCAGCCAGGACGTGATCGCAGTGATCGAGGAAGGTGCCGTGGCGCAAGCCGCGCCGGCAGAGGCGAAGAAGGCCGAGCCGGCGCCGAAGCGCGAAGCCGCCGCCCCTGCCGCGCCCGCTCGCGCGCCTGCCGCCGCCGAGCGCAATCTTTCGCCCGCCGCGCAGCGCATGGCCACCGAAGAAAAGATCGACGTCTCGCGCATCGAAGGCACCGGCCGCAGTGGCCAGGTGACCAAGGAAGACCTGGTGAATTACGGCAAAGGCGCTCCGGCTGCCGCGCCCGCCGCGCGCGCGACCGAGGCGAGGGCGCCGATTCCGCCAGGCCCACGCGCCGAAGAACGCGTGCCCATGACGCGCATGCGCGCGCGCATCGCCGAACGACTGATGCAGTCGAAGAACTCGATCGCGATGTTGACCTCGTTCAACGAGGTCAACCTCTCGAAAGTGGTCGCGGTGCGCAAGCAGCTGGGCGAGCAGTTCGAGAAGGCGCACGGCGTGAAGCTCGGCTACATGAGCTTCTTCGTGCGCGCCGTCTGCGAGGCGCTGAAGCGCCATCCGATCGTCAATGCTTCGGTGGACGGCAACGACATCATCTACCACGGTTACCAGGACATCTCGGTGGCCGTTTCCACCGACAAGGGACTGGTGACGCCGGTGCTGCGCGACGCACAGGGCATGGGCTTCGCCGACATCGAGAAGGCGATCGGCGATTTCGCCAAACGCGCACGCGAGGGCGGCCTGACGCTGGAGGAACTGCAGGGCGGCACCTTCACCATCACCAACGGCGGCACCTTCGGCTCGCTGTTCTCCACGCCAATCGTCAATCCGCCGCAGAGCGCGATTCTCGGCATGCACACCATCAAGGAACGCGCGGTGGTGGAGAATGGCCAGGTCGTCGCCGCGCCGATGATGTACATCGCGATCTCCTACGACCACCGCATCATCGATGGCAAGGACGCGGTGCTGTTCCTGGTGGACATCAAGAACCAGCTCGAGAACCCGCAGCGGATGCTGCTGGGGCTTTGAAAGCTTGAGCCCCTCTCCCGACGGGAGAGGGGTTGGAGTGAGGGTTCGGGGATCACCGCAACACCTCGCCAAAACCGAACCCTCACCCGGCCTTCGGCCACCACGGAGCTCCTGGCCACGGATGGCGGCTCTCCCGAAGAGAGAAGAAATCCAAAAGGAACCTGAAATGGCAGACACCCAATTCGACGTCATCGTCATCGGCGGCGGCCCCGCCGGTTATCACGCCGCGATCCGCGCGGCGCAACTGGGCCTGAAGGTCGCCTGCATCGACGGCTTCAAGGGCAAGGACGGCAAGCAGGCGCTCGGCGGCACCTGCCTCAACGTCGGTTGCATTCCTTCGAAGGCATTGCTCGATTCATCCAAGCAGTTCTGGAATCTCACGCACAACCTGCCCGTACACGGCATCAGCGTCGAGAACGCGAAGGTGGACATGGCGGCGTTCATCGGTCGCAAGGACAAGATCGTCAAGCAGTTCACCGGCGGCGTGGCGATGCTGTTCAAGGCCAACAAGATCACGCCGTTCTTAGGCATGGGCAAGCTGCTGAAGGGCAACCAGGTCGAGATCACGGGCGCGGACGGCGGCAAGCAGGCGATTTCCGCCGCCAACGTGATCATCGCCACCGGTTCCGTCCCGATTGAATTGCCGTTCGCGAAGTTCGACGGCAAATACATCGTGGACAACGCCGGCGCACTGGACTTCGATGCCGTCCCGAAACGCCTCGGCGTGATCGGTGCCGGAGTGATCGGCCTGGAATTGGGTTCGGTGTGGAAGCGCCTCGGCGCGCAGGTGACCATCCTCGAAGCGCTGCCGGATTTCCTCGGCGCAGCCGATGCCGACATCGCCAAGGCGGCCGCGCGCGAGTTCAAGAAGCAGGAACTCGACGTCAAGCTCGGCGCGAAGGTCGGCAAGGCCGAAGTGAAGAAGAACGCCGTCGAAGTCACCTACTCCGACAAGGATGGCGAACACACATTGACCGTGGACAAGCTGCTGGTCGCAGTCGGCCGGCGCGCGTACACCAGGGACCTGCTCGGCGACGGCACCGGGGTGAAGACCGACGAGCGCGGGCGAATCGTGGTTGACGAGCACTGCTGGACCGGCGTGGACGGCGTGTGGGCCGTCGGTGACTGCGTGCGCGGCGCGATGCTGGCGCACAAGGGTTTCGAGGAAGGCGTGATGGTCGCCGAGCTGATCGCCGGCAAGTCCGGCCACGTGGATTACGACATCATCCCGTGGGTGATCTACACCGAACCCGAGATCGCCTGGGCCGGCAAGACCGAGCAGCAGTGCAAGGCCGAGAACATTCCCTACAAGGTCGGCACGTTCCCGTTCTCCGCCATCGGCCGCGCGGTGGCGATGAACGAGCCCGCCGGCATGGTGAAGATGATCGCGCACGCGGAAACGGACAGGATCCTGGGTGTGCACATGGTCGGCGCGGAAGTATCCGAGTTGATCGCCGAAGCGGTGGTGGCGATGGCATTCAAGGGTTCGTCGGAAGACCTCGCCCGCATCGTCCACGCCCACCCGACGCTCTCCGAGGCCGTGCACGAAGCCGCGCTGTCGGTGGACAAGCGCGCAATACACAAGGCCAATTGAGTTCAGGATGAACTCATCCCGTGCCGGCCATGGATGGCCGATGACACGGGATCCAGCTTTTGCTCGTCATCCCGGCGCAAGCCGGATCCGACGGCAAGTTGAACCTTGTTAGGGCAAGGTATGACTGATCCCTCACCCATCCGCAACGTCTCCGATACCGCGCTGTGGGTCGCGATCTACCGGGCGATGGAGAGCGAGCGGCCGGATCGCATCTTCAACGATCCCTACGCACGCAGGCTCGGTGGTGAGCGCGGCGAGGCGATCGTGCGCTCGATGCCGAAAGGTGCGGCGACCGCGTGGCCGATGGTCGTGCGCACTGCGGTCATGGACGAAATCGTGCTTCGTTGCGTTCGCGAGGGCGCCGCGACCGTGCTGAACCTTGCCGCAGGACTCGATGCGCGGCCCTGGCGCCTCGACCTGCCGAAGTCGTTGCGCTGGTTTCACGTGGACATGCCGGACATGATCCGCTACTTCTGCGAACGAATGGACAATGCCGCGCCGCACTGCGAAGTGGAATTCGTCTCCGCCGATCTGCGGGACCCGAATGCACGTCGCGAACTGTTTGGGCGCACCGCCACGCAGGGCCCGACGCTGGTGATCACCGAAGGTCTGCTCGTATATCTCACGCCCGAACAGGTCGGCGAGCTCGCGCGCGACCTGCATGACGTGGCGCGTGCTCGCTGGTGGCTGCAGGACATCGCTTCGCCGCGGCTGCGCAAGTTCATGGAGCGCAGCCGCTGGCTGAGCAAACTGCAGCAAGGCAACGCGCCGATGCAATTCTTCCCGGAACAGGGCACCGCGTTCTTCGAACCGTTCGGTTGGCACGAGAAGGACTTCCGCTCCACCTGGGACGAATCTTTCCGGCTGAAGCGCACCATGCGCGGCGCGTGGTTCTTCAAGTTGCTTTCGAAGCTGCAACCCAAGGCACAGGTGGAGGCCGGGCGGCGAATGTCGGGTATCGTATTGCTCGAATCGGATTGACCCGACAGTCGCGCGCAAGCGCGCTCCTACACAGAGCCAACGACATGAGCACACGCGATTCCTTCCGCGCTTTCCGGATCCGCAACGACGACCAGGGCTATCGCGCCGCCATCGAGACGATGCGCGCGGACGACCTTTCGCCCGGCGAGGTGCTGATCAGGGCCGCGTATTCATCGGTCAACTACAAGGACGCGCTGGCGGGCACCGGCCAGGGCAAGATCCTGCGCACGTTTCCCTTGAACGGCGGCATCGACGTGGCCGGGCACGTCGTCGAATCCCGCGATCCGCAATTCAGGGAGGGCGACGCCGTACTGTGCACCGGTTGCGGGCTTTCCGAAACGCGCGACGGCGGCTATGCCGAATACGCGCGCCTGGACGCGAAGTGGGCGGTGCCGCTGCCGAATGGATTGTCGCTGCGCGAGAGCATGATTCTCGGCACCGCGGGATTCACCGCCGCACTCGCGCTGTTCCGGATGCGCGAGAACCGGCAGGTGCCCGAATTGGGTCCGATCGCGATCAATGGCGCCACCGGCGGCGTGGGCATGCTGGCCCTGGATATTTTTTCGCGCGCAGGTTACGAAGTGCACGCGATCAGCGGCAAGGCCGATCGTGCGGCGTTTCTGGAAGGCCTCGGCGCGGCCAAGGTGCTGGACCGGCACGAACTCGCGCTGGGTAGCCGGCCGCTCGAATCCGTGCGCTTCGGAGGTGCGCTGGACAACGTCGGCGGAACGATGCTTGCGCAACTGCTCGCCTGCACCGCGCCCTACGGCAATGTCGCCAGCGTGGGCCTCGCCGCCGAAAGCAAGCTGGATACCACGGTCATGCCCTTCATTATTCGCGGTGTCAACCTGCTCGGAGTGGCCTCAGCCGGCACCGCCCGCGACATTCGCGACCAGATCTGGCAGCACCTCGCATCCGACTGGAAACCCGAACACCTGGACACCATCTGCACGCGTGAAGCGGCCCTCGAGGAACTGCCGAACGTGTTCGGACACATGCTCCATGGTGGCTCGTTCGGTCGCACGCTGGTGCGGATCGGCGAGTGAGCCGGGACAAAATGACCGTCGAGCGAGCTTTTGGGGCATAGTCAGAGGATGCGGGCACCCTTAAAATGCCTGTCAACCGTTGTGGGGATTCTTAAATGGCGCGCATCCTGATCGTGGACGATTCGCCTTCGCAGCTGCTGGGTCTGAAGCGGCTGGTCGAGAAGATGGGCCACGAGACGCTCACTGCCGAAGATGGTGCCGCAGGCGTCGAGGTCGCCAAGCGCGAGTTGCCCGATCTGGTGCTGATGGACGTGGTGATGCCGAACCTCAATGGGTTCCAGGCCACGCGCTCGATTTCCAAGGATCCCGCCACCGCGCACATCCCCGTGATCCTTGTGACCACCAAGGACCAGGACACCGATCGCGTGTGGGGCATGCGCCAGGGTGCGCGCGCATTCGTGACCAAGCCGGTCAACGAGGCTGAGCTGACGAAGGCGGTGACGGAAGCACTGGCGAAATAGAGCGGCTTTCAGAGCTGCTGCGCTCTGGCCCATCTCTGAGCTTTTACGCCCGCGGGTCAAACCCCTTGAACGCCTGCTCGAACGCGGCGTAAGCCTCGCGCGATTTCTCGTCGTCCGCCGGGGGCGTCTGGATCACCAGCGTGACGATCTGATCGCCGCTCCTGGGCATCCCGCGCCCCTTCAGGCGCAGTTTGCGACCGGAACGCGAACCTGCGGGGATGCGCAGCTCCACGTCGCCGCCGAGCGTCGGCACCGGCACCTTAGCTCCGAGTGCCGCTTCCCAAGGCGCGATCGCCAGATCCACCAGCACGTCGTGGCCTTCCAGATGGAACCGCGGATCCTCGCGCACCTGCACTTCCAGCAGCAGGTCGCCGGCCGGCCCGCCCTGCGCACCGGGCTCACCCTGCCCTGCAAGCCGGATCACGCGCCCAGGCAGGATGCCGGCGGGAATATTCACCTCCAGCGTGCGTTCGCCGTGCGCATCGCGCAAGCCGAGTCGTTGCTTGCCACCCGAATAGGCGGTTCGCAGGTCGATCTCCACACCCGCACGCACGTCGCGCCCGCGCATCGGGCCGCGCGCCCCGCGTGCACCCACGCCGCGGCCGAACAGCGATTCGAAGAAATCGCTGAACCCGCCGACATCGCCCTCGCCGAAGTCGCGGAACTGGAATCCACCCGCGCCATGCTGCTGCGCCCAATCAGGCGGCGGGCGGAACTGGTCGCCGCCGCGATAGCCGCCTGCGCGCAGGTTGTCGTAGGCCGCGCGCTTCTCCTTGTCGCGCAGCACTTCATAGGCTTCGTTGACGGACTTGAACTTCTCCTCAGCGCCGGTTTCCTTGCTGACGTCCGGGTGATACTTGCGCGCGAGCTTGCGATACGCGCCCTTGATCTGGGCCTCGTTCGCATCGGGCTTGACGCCAAGAGTCTCGTAGTAATCCTTGAATTCCATCTGGATCCTCTGCATAAGCTGCTGCGCTCGGCAGCTCGCGCGCCGGCGGTGCTCGGCATCCTCATGTACTGACGTATACACTCCGGTGCCTGCGCGCCGCCGAACGCGCAATCACGGAGCCTTTTTGCCATGGATGGCAGCTTCGCTCGCGACGCTTCTGCAGAGGCTCCGCGGTCTACTCGCCAATATAAGAAAAACCCGCGGCCAACCCTGCGCC
>JBQCHG010000054.1:0-8822 GCA_051954935.1 Rhodanobacteraceae bacterium | reverse complement strand
CGGAAACTGGAACTGACCGCACCCGCGGCCTGCGCGTGCGAAAACCCGAGCAGGGCGAATCCGAACAGGATGAACAGATAGGCCTGCACCGTGCCGCCCGAGAGCATCAACGCCGTCCAGCCGCTGTAAATGGCGATCAGCACGCCGCATACCGCAAGCGTCGTGCGCCGGCCGAAGCGGTCGGCGATCCGCCCCGACAGCAACATGCACGGAATCGCCACGAGCGCGCCGATGATCTGCACCAGCAGGAATTCAGTGGTGGACATTTTCGTGAACAACAGCGCCCATGACAGCCCGAAGATCGTCACCAGATAAAACAACGCGTAGCTGGCCAGCGGGGCGAAGGCGCCGAGGGCTATGTTGAGGCCTTGCGAGCGAACCAGCTCGCGCATCGACGAGGGTTCGAGGTCGCGATGCTTCAACTGTTCGGCGTAACGCGGCGCCACCACCATGCGCAGGCGCGCGAACAACGCCACCACGTTGAGGGCGAACGCCACGAAGAACGGATAACGCCAGCCCCAGGCGAAGAAGTCGTCCGGCGTCAGACTGGACCAGATGAAGGCGAACAGGCCGGCGGCCAGGATGAAGCCGATCGGTTCACCGAGCTGCGCGAGCATCGCGTACCAGCCGCGGCGCTCCCGCGGCGCCATCAGCGCGGCGAGCGAGGCCAGTCCGTTCCAGCTGCCGCCCAGCCCGAAGCCCTGGCCGAATCGCAGCAGCACCAGCGCTACGATGGCCCACCCGCCGAGGGTCGCATACCCGGGCATGAAGGCGATGCCGGCGGTCGCCATGCCGAGGATGAACAACGCGATCGTCAGCTTGGTCGCGAGGCCGAAATTGCGCTCCAGCACGAGGAAGAACATCGAGCCCAGCGGACGCGCGACGAAACCCAGCGCGAAAATCGCGAAGGCGTAGAACATGCCGTCCAGCTGGCTGGCGAACGGGAAATACGCCTTGGGGAACGCCAGCACGCAACCCAACCCGAACACGAAAACGTCGAAGGATTGGGAAATGCGTCCGACGACCACGCCGACCACCAGGTCTCCCGGGGTGACGCGGTCATGTGATGCCCCTGCATGCGCGCCGCGGGGCGCAGGAGGAGTGGTCAGGGTATCGCTGGTGGGCATGGCTTCGCGTCGCAATGCTGAAACGGATGATGGCGGAGACACGTGGGGCGTGACGCGGTGCGCCGGAACAGCGTCGCGGTTTGTACGGATCAGCGCCTTGATGCGGATCAAGGCGGCCGTCGCGAAAGTCGCGGAGTCTGCAACGGCGAGGTGTCGGAGTATCATAAACCGTTTTTGCAATGCGCCCAAGTACAACAATGCAAGCACAACAATGGTCGTAAAACGTCTGCGCAGCCTGCTGCTGCTTCCTTTCCTGCTGCTCGGAGGCTGCAGCCTGGTGCTGCTGGATCCGTCCGGCGACGTCGCGCGCCAGCAGAGCGACATCATGATCATCACCACGGTCATCACCTGGCTGATCATCGTGCCCGTGATGGTCGCGATCGGCGTCGTCGCGTGGCGCTACCGCGCGTCGAACCGGCAGGCGAAATACGATCCCGACTGGGACCATTCGCCGCAGCTGGAACTGGTCGTGTGGGCGGTGCCGCTGCTGATCATCATCGCGGTCGGCGCGGTGAGCTGGATCGGCACTCACCAGACCGATCCGTACCGCCCGCTCGACCGGATCGCGGCGGGCAAGCCGGTGGCCGCCGACATCAAGCCGCTCGAAGTGGACGTGATATCGCTGCGCTGGAAGTGGCTGTTCCTGTATCCGCAGTACGGCATTGCGACTGTGAACGAAATGGCCGCGCCGGTGGACCGGCCGATCCGGTTCAAGCTGACCGGCGACACCATGATGGATTCGTTCTTCGTGCCGGCGCTGGTGGGCCAGGTTTACACGATGCCAGGCATGCAGACGATCCTGCACGGCGTCATCAACAAGCCCGGCGAGTACAAGGGCTTTTCCGCGAATTTCAGCGGCTCGGGCTTCACCGACATGCGCTTCAAGTTCCATGGCCTGAACGCGCAGGATTTCGATGCGTGGATAGCCAAGGCCCGCGCGGCAGGCGGCGATCTCGACCTCGCGGCCTATGACAAACTGCGCCAGCCCAGCCGCGCCGAGCCGGTGCACTATTACGCGAAGTTCGACCCCAACCTTTACCAGCGGGTCCTGAATCTGTGCGTCCAGTCCGGCGGGACCTGCAAGAACCAGATGGGCAGCGGCCCCATGCAGGGCATGCCGGCGCACCAGTCCATGAAGATGCCCCCCGAGCCGGAACCGCCTTCCGGCTCCACGTCGGGTGGGCACTGATCAATATTGAAGAGATTCAAACATGCTTGAAGCCATGCCCCATCGTGCCGCGATCTGGAACTTCCTGTTCGGGCGGCTTACGATCAAATCGTTCCCGTTCCTCAACCCCGACACCGAAGGCCACATCCTGCTGGTGACTTTCTTCGTGGTGCTGATCGTCGGCGTGGCGATCGTCGCCGCCATCACGAAATACCGCAAATGGGGTTATCTCTGGCACGAGTGGTTCACCAGCGTGGACCACAAGAAGCTCGGCATCATGTACATGATCCTGGGCACGGTGATGCTGCTGCGCGGGTTCTCCGACGCGATCATGATGCGCGCGCAGCAGGCCTACGCCTTCGGCCCGCACATGGGCTATCTGCCGCCCGACCACTACAACCAGATCTTCTCGGCCCACGGCGCGATCATGATCTTTTTCGTCGCCATGGCCTACATCGTGGGGCTGATGAACTACATCATGCCGCTGCAGATCGGCTCGCGCGACGTGGCGTTCCCGTACCTCAACAACCTGAGCTTCTGGTTCACCTGCGGCGGCGCTGTGATGTTCATGACTTCGCTGTTCCTCGGCGACTTCTCGATGGCCGGCTGGCTGGGCTATCCGCCGGTGTCGGAACTGCAGCAGGGGCCCGGTGTGGATTACTACATCTGGGGCCTGCAATTGTCCGGTGTCGGCACCCTGCTGACCGGCATCAATTTCGTGGTCACTGTCCTCAAGATGCGCGCGCCCGGCATGTCGCTGATGAAGATGCCGGTGTTCACCTGGACGACGCTTTGCACCAGCGGCCTCATCATCGCGACCTTCCCCGTGCTCACCGCCACGCTATTCCTGCTGGCGCTGGACCGCTATTGCGGCACGCACTTCTTCACCGACGGGTTTGGCGGCAACCTGATGATGTACATCAACCTGATCTGGGTTTGGGGACACCCGGAGGTGTATATCCTGATCCTGCCGCTGTTCGGCGTGTACTCGGAAATCGTGCCGACGTTTTCGGGCAAGCCGCTGTTCGCCTACTCGTCGATGGTGTACGCCACCGTCGCGATCATGATCCTCTCGTACCTGGTGTGGTTGCACCACTTCTTCACCATGGGCTCGGGCGCGGACGTCAACTCGTTCTTCTCGCTGACGACGATGATGATCGCGATCCCGACCGGGGTGAAGATCTTCAACTGGCTGTTCACCATGTACCGCGGCCGCGTGCGATTCACCGTGCCGATGCTGTGGGCGATGGGCTTCCTGTTCACCTTCACCATTGGCGGCATGACCGGCGTGATGCTGTCGGTGGCGCCGGCCGACTTCCTGCTGCACAACAGCCTGTTCCTGATCGCGCACTTCCACAACGTGATCATCGGCGGCGTGGTGTTCGGCGTGTTCGCGGCCGTGAACTTCTGGTTCCCCAAGGCGTTCGGATTCAAGCTCGACGAATTCTGGGGCAAGGCCACGTTCTGGTTCTGGCTGGTCGGTTTCTGGGTGGCGTTCGGGCCGTTGTACATCCTGGGCCTGATGGGCGTGACGCGGCGCTTGAGCCACTTCGATGATCCCAGCCTGCAGCCGTACTTCGTCGTCGCCGCGATCGGCGCCTTCCTGATCGCACTCGGCATCCTGTCCTTCATCATCCAGATCTACGTCAGCATCCGCCGGCGCCAGGAATACGCGGTGGAGGGCGATCCGTGGGACGGCCGCACGCTCGAGTGGTCCACATCTTCGCCGCCACCGGATTACAACTACGCGTTCATTCCGATCGTGCACCATCGCGATGCGTGGGCGACGATGAAGAGGCTCGGCTTCACGCGTCCGCGCGACGGCTACAACGACATCCACATGCCGAAGAACACGCCGACCGGCATCATCATCGGCGCGCTGTCCTTCGCCTGTGCGTTCGGTCTGGTCTGGTACATCTGGTGGCTGGCGGCGCTTTCGCTGCTGGGCGTGATCATCGCGAGCATCGTCCACAGCTTCAATTACCACCAGCATCACCACATCCCCGCGGACGAGGTGCGCCGTTTCGAATCCGGCAGCAACACGTTGGCAGCAGCACAGGGCGCAAGCGCATGAACACCACCGCCGTCGATACCGCCCATCCGGCGCCATCGGACTTCTATTGCCTGACGGAGTCGCCGCCGCACAACGGAACCCTGCTCGGGTTCTGGATCTACCTGATGAGCGACTGCTTCATCTTCGCGTCGCTGTTCACCTGTTACGCGGTGCTCGGCACCGAATACGCCGGTGGCCCCACCGGCGCCGAGGTGCTCGACCTGCCCGGGCTCGCGCTCAACACCGCGCTGCTGCTGGTCTCCTCGGTGACCTTCGGGTTCGCGATGCTGGAGATGGCGCGCCAGCGGAAAGGCGCGATGCTGGGCTGGCTGGCCGTGGCCGGATTGCTGGCGGCGGCCTTCGTCTCGCTCGAAATCCGCGAGTTCCTGACGATGATCGCCGACGGCGCCGGCCCGGGCCGCAGCGCATTCCTGTCGTCGTTCTTCACGCTGGTGGCCACGCACGGCCTGCACGTCACGCTGGGCATCCTGTGGCTGATCGTGCTGATGGTGCAATCCATCCGCTTCGGCCTGAACGAGGACAACGTGCGCCGCCTGCGCTGCCTCAGCATGTTCTGGCATTTCCTCGACCTGGTGTGGGTCGGCGTTTTCAGCTACGTCTATCTGGTGGGAGTGGTGCGATGAACCAGCCTTCATCCGGTCACGCGATGCCGCACGGCAACCACGACCCGATGCACGAACACCACGGCAGCCTGCGCGGCTACCTGACCGGCTTCGTGCTGGCGGCGATCCTGACGGTCATCCCGTTCTGGCTGGTCATGGATCACGTGATCGCCAACAAGCAGTTGCTGATCCTCGCGATCCTGGCGCTCGCGGTCGTGCAGATCTTCGTGCACATCGTATTCTTCCTGCACCTCGACACGCGCTCGGAAAGCGGCTGGAACATGATGACCTTCATCTTCACCGCCGTGCTGGTGATCATCGTGCTCGGGGCGTCGATCTGGGTCATGTACGCCGAAAACGCGAACATGATGCCGATGTCGTCGCAGTACGAGCAGAACCCGATCAGCCACCAGCCGACCACCAAGCAACCGGCGAAGTAAACCAAAGCGGTGCGAAGACTGGGCCGCGGCCATGAGCTTTGTGCCCCCTCACCCCAACCCTCTCCCCATTGGCGAGAGGGAGACAAGCGCGAAGCGCTTGGCGGGTGAGGGTGGACTTCATGGGCCTGCCAGCTTGCGATATTCGTGCGAATGCTGAAGCGCCAAGGCAAGCTCAAGTTCATCCTCGGGATGACACTGCTGGCCGCGATGTTCGTCGGCTTCATCCTGCTCGGCAACTGGCAGGTGCGTCGCTATCACCTGAAACTGCAGATCGCGCAAGACATCGCCACCCGCGTGCACGCGCCGCCGGCGGATGCGCCCGGCCCCGCGCAGTGGCCGCGCATCGACGCAGGGGATCTTCAATACCTGCACGTTCGCCTGCACGGCCGCTTCATCGGCGGCCAGACGCTCGTGCACGGATCGAGCTCGCAAGGCTACGGCTATTGGGTGATGGCGCCGCTGCGCACGGATCGCGGCTTCATCGTGCTGGTCAACCGTGGTTACGTCCCGCCGGGGCTTCCCGGCACGCCAGCATTGGCGAAGATCGTCCCCCCGGGCGGCGAGGTGACACTGACGGGGCTGCTGCGCCTCACCGAGCCGCGCGGCGGTTTCCTGCGCCACAACCAGCCGGAAAAGAACCTGTGGTACTCGCGCGACGTTGCCGCCATCGCGGCGGCGGACAAACTGCAGCCTGATCAAGTCGCGCCGTACTTCGTGGATGCCGACGCAACTTCAGGCGGCGCGAGCGAGCCACCCGTCGCCGGCCTCACGAGCATCCACATCTACAACCACAGTCTCGGCTACGCGATCACCTGGTACGCGCTCGCACTGGGCACGCTGCTGGCGGCGGGCATCGTCGTGCGCCACGAATGGCAACCTCGCGGCTGAAGATGTGGATAGCGGATTGATCTGGTTGCGGACGAGGCACAAAAATGCCCCGCCATCGTCATGCGAGACCGCGAACTGCCATGAGTAAAAGTGCGGCCAGCGAAGAATCGGGTTCGCCGTTCCCCCGATCCGTTTCGGAGCGGGCTTTACTTGAGGAGTGCGGCCATGGACGGCCGCTTCTGGACTCGACCGGGCCAAAGCCGGATGATTGCCGATCGGTTCCCGGAAACAGCAATCAGGGACGATTGCAAAACAATGGTGCCCAGGAGAGGACTCGAACCTCCACGGTTTTACCCGCTAGTACCTGAAACTAGTGCGTCTACCAATTCCGCCACCTGGGCAGGTGCGGCGCGCCTGAAACGCGCCCGGCGAGCCGCGTAAAGTAACGGCGGAAGCCACGTGTTGTCAACGTGGAAAACGCAATGTTGTCAACGGGAAGGCGCGCGGCTAACCCGCCGCCGCGACACCCTCCACGCGCCATGCAGCTCGCAGCCGGCGCGGAGCCGGCCGGCAATCCTACGGCGCCCCGCCCTGCTGCATGTCCTGCACGATCGCGAGCGATTTGCTCACGTGCTGATCGGGCTTCAGGTGGTCCTCGTTCGAGGACAGCGCGCTGACGATCTTGCCGTCCTTCGCGATCACGAAGGTGGTGCGCGGGATGAAGCCATGCGTGACCGGCTGGCCGCGCACGTCCGTCACCCCCGACTGCGGCGGGATCAGTTTCAGGCCGTAGGAAGCCGCGATCTTGCCGTCCGCATCCGACGCCACCGGGAACTTGCCGGCGCAGTAATCCGGGTCGGACGAGAATTCGTTGAGCCGTTTGATCGAATCGGCCGACACGCCGATGATCGTGGCCCCCGCAGCCTTGAACTTGTCCGCCTGCGTGGCAAAGGTGTGCGCTTCCAGGTCGCAGCCGCCGGTGTAGGCGGCCGGATAGAAGTACACCACCACCGGCCCCTTCTTCAGTGCATCCTTCAGCGAGAAGGTGAAATCCTTTCCGGCCTGACTGGCCGTGGCCGTGAACCCAGGCGCCGTGGAGCCGGCCTTCAACATCGCAAAGGCAGGCATCGCCAGCAGCAGCGCGGCGGCAAAAGCGATCGAACCCGCAAGACGTGTTTTCATTGGCATCCCTCCAGACAAGTCATCAAGCTAGCACGCAACGCGTTCCGCGTCAGGCCAGATGACCGCCCGCCGGCTGCTCCGCTTACAGGCACACCCATCACGGTGCGGGGACGCGCACCGTGTCATTTAAAGCCATGGCGCGCGGTTACGGCTCCCACACCATCGTCGTGGTGTCCCTGCTTGGCGACCTGCTGATCGCGATCGCGAAGTTCATCGCCGGCGCCCTGGCCGGAAGCTCGGCGATGCTGAGTGAAGGCGTGCATTCGCTGGTGGACACGGTCAATTCCGCGCTGCTGCTGTACGGCCTGCATCGCGCACAACAGCCGCCCGATCCGCAACACCCGTTCGGCCACGGCCGCGAGCTGTATTTCTGGAGTTTCGTGGTCGCGCTGCTGGTGCTGGCGCTGGGCGCGGGCATATCGTTCTACGAAGGGCTGATCCACCTGCGCAGGCCGGATCGGCTTGTGGACGCGCGGCTGAGCTACATCGTGCTGGCGGTTTCGTTCGTGTTCGAGATCATCTCCTGGGCCGTGGCGATGAAAGGCATCGGCGCACGCAAGGGTCGGCTCGGCTACTTCGAGGCGTTCCGCCGCAGCAAGGATCCCAGCGACTTCACCGAGCTGCTCACCGACAGCGCCGGCCTGCTCGGCCTATTGTTCGCACTGGGCGGCGTGCTCGGTTCGCACATGCTGCACGCGCCCCGCGCGGACGGCGCGGCTTCGATCGGCATCGCGGTGGTGCTGGCGGGCACTTCGCTATTGCTGCTGCGCGAGAGCAAGAACCTGCTGATCGGCGAGCCGGCGCACCCGCACATCGGCGATTCCATCCTGGCGATCGCGCGAGCCGACGAAGGCGTGCGCTGCGCCAACGGCGTGCTCACTTTCCAGATGGGTCCGCAACAGGTAGTCGCCAACCTGAGTGCGGAATTCGATGATCACTTGAACGCCGACCAGATCGAGCAATGCGTGAACCGCATCGAGGAGAAGGCCAAAAGCGAAAACCGCGAAATCGTGGCGTTGTTCATCAAGCCGCAGACCGCGCGAACCTGGCGGCGCAGGACGGAAAGGCTGCAGCACCAGGCCGGGAAATCCTGATACGACTCAGCGCCGCCTCCGGCTGGCGGGCGAAAGGTCGATCAGCAGCGCGATGACGATGCCGACCACCGGAACGATGGTCCATTGCCCGGAATACCAGTGTTGCACGGCGGTGTACCACAGCAGCGTGGTCGGCAGGAACACGAATCCCAGCACCGGCCACAGCGGATTGTGGAACACGTCGAACCAGCGCGAGAACAGCCACACCAGCACGATCACCACGCGCGGCACGCACAGCGCAAGCAGGACGAGCAGGCAGGGCATGGCGGAATCCTTTCGTTGCTCGGGGCAATCGATGCTACCTGAT
>JBQCHG010000053.1:0-6515 GCA_051954935.1 Rhodanobacteraceae bacterium | reverse complement strand
GGGTGAAGCAGGTGCAGCGACAGTTGTTCGAACAGTGGGCGGTGCTGGAGACGCTCACGCCGTCCGAATACCTGGAATTCCGCCACGTGCTGGGCCCCGCCTCAGGATTCCAGTCGCTGCAATACCGCATGCTGGAGTTCCTGCTCGGCAACAAGAATGCCGGGATGCTCGCGGTCTTCAAGCACGACGAGACTGCGCGTGCGCAACTCGAAGCCGCGCTGCGCGCGCCATCGCTGTACGACGAATTCCTGCGTTACCTGGCACGGCACGGTCACGACGTGCCGAAGGAGTTGCTGGAACGCGACTGGTCGCAGCCGCACGCGCGCGACGAGAAACTGATCCCGGTGTTCAAGCGCATCTACGAAGACACGGCGCGGTTCTGGCCGGAATACCACCTCGCGGAACAACTGGTCGACATCGAGGAGAGCTTCCAGCTCTGGCGCTTCCGCCACATGAAGACGGTGGAACGCATCATCGGCTATCGTCGCGGCACCGGCGGTTCGTCCGGGGTGGCATTCCTGAAGAAGGCGCTGGACCTCACCTTCTTCCCGGAATTGCTGGAAGTGCGGACCGTGCTCGGTCAGTGAACAGTCGCAAGGGGGACGCTTGAACACCATCGCAACCGACACGACCGCGCCGGCGCCGATGCCGGCGTATCCGCAGCTCTTCGGCCATCCGCGCCCGCTGTGGATGCTGTTCATGACCGAGTTCTGGGAGCGCTTCGCGTTCTACAGCGTGAGCTGGGCGCTGGCGTTGTACATCGTCGCGCAGTTCTATCACGGCGACCCGGCCGGGCAGGCCTGGGCCAGCGGCATCTTCGGCGCCTACACCGCGCTGATCTACGGCACCGGCATCTTCGGCGGCTGGGTGGCCGACAAGCTGATCGGCTACCAGCGCACGATCCTGCTCGGTGCCGCGGTGATGGCAGCCGGATTGTTTGTTCTGATGGTGCCCTCGCGCGCGATGCTGCTGCTCGGGCTCGCTCTCGTGATCGTGGGCGATGGCCTGTTCAAGCCGAACATCTCCTCGATGGTCGGTCAGCTCTACGGCCGCGACGATCCGCGCCGCGACCGCGGCTTCACGTTGTTCTACATGGGCATCAATGCGGGCGCCCTGGCCGCGCCGCTGCTGACCGGCTGGCTGGCCGCACACTTCACGTCCACGCCGATGCAGGAGAACTACCGGCTGGTGTTCCTCGCCGCCGGCATCGGCATGGTGCTTAGCCTGTTGTGGTTCTGGTTCGGCCGCCGCCAGTTGGGGAATATCGGCCGGCCTGCGCCGGGTGCGGAGAGCCCCATGCGGGTGGCGTGGGTGTTCCTGGGCGTGATCGTCGCGGTGCCCATCGTGTTCCTGCTGCTGTCGAAGGTGGGCGCCGACGGCTTGCAATGGCTGCTCGGTATCCTCTTCATCCTCGTCGCGGCGATGCTGCTGGTGGAAGCCGCGCGCCACGATCGCGTGCAGACGCACCGCGTGATCGCGATGCTGATCATCTTCGCCTTCAACATCTTGTTCTGGATGTTCTATTACCAGCTCGGCACCTCGTTCAATTTCCTCGCCGAGAACCTGGTGGACCGCAACCTGTTCGGCGGCTGGGTGTTTCCGGTCGGCTGGTTCCAGTCCGTGAGTCCGCTCACCATCATCCTGCTGGCGCCGCCGCTGACGCTGGTGTGGGGATGGTTGGACAGGCGCCGCATGGAGCCGTCGATCCCGCGCAAGTTCGGCCTGGGCCTGGTCTTCAACGGCCTCGGCTTCCTCGTGCTGATGTTTGCGCTGTCGAAGTTGATCGGTCCGGCCGGACTGATCCCGTTCTGGCCACTGGTCGCGACCTATGCGCTGCAGACGCTGGGCGAGCTGTGCCTGTCGCCGATCGGGCTTTCGATGGTGACCAAGCTGGCGCCGCCGCGGCTGGTGGGCTTCGCGATGGGCGGCTGGTTCCTGTCGCTGGCGGTGGGCGGCAATCTCTCCGGCCTGTTCGCCACGCGCATCGCCGGCAGCGGAGGCATGACCGCGGCCTCCGCGCTGTCGGGGTTCACGTTCGGCTTCTGGCTGCTGATCGGCGCAGGCGTGTTCCTGCTGCTGATAGCCCCCTTGGTCAACAAGCTGATGCATGGCGTGCGTTGAGGGGTGTTCTGGAAGCTACTGCGCTCGGCAGCTTACGCGCCGGCGGTGCTCGGAATGCTCATGTACTGACGTGTACACTCCGCTTCCTGCGCTCCGGCGTCACGCAATCTGTCTTCGCTCGCTACGCTTCCAGAGCATCCCTGCCCGGTGTCAGTCGGGGATGCCAGCTGGCGCGTTAGAATACGCGTTCGAGTTTCAGCGATCCGGAGGACTCCATGAGCGCCCAACCCAACATCGGCATGCAGCCGACCACGTTCGCCAACCCGATGGGCGTGGACGGTTTCGAATTCGTCGAGTTCGCCGCGCCGGACGCGAAACTCCTGCACGCGCTGTTCCCGAAGCTCGGCTTCACCGCGGTGGCGAAGCACAAGAGCAAGGCGATCACGCTGTACCGCCAGGGCGAGTGCAATTTCCTGGTCAATGAGCAGCAGGATTCCTTCGCCGCCGATTTCGCCGCCAAGCATGGGCCGTGCGCCTGCGGGTTCGCGATCCGCTTCACGCGCCCGGCGAACGAAGTGCGCGAAGCCGCGCTGAAGAACGGCGCCGAACCAATCGCCAACAAGGAAAGCACCAAGGCCGTGGATGCGCCGACCATCGTCGGCATTGGCGGCTGCATGCTGTATCTGGTGGATCGTTACGGCGACTCGGGCGGCGTATTCGACGATTACGAATGGTTGCCCGGGTTGGATCGCAAGCCGAAGGGCTTCGGCCTCACCTTCATCGACCACCTGACCCACAATGTTCTGTTCGGCAACATGAAGACGTGGGCGGATTACTACGAGCGCCTGTTCAACTTCCGCGAGATCAGGTATTTCGACATCAAGGGCGCCAAGACCGGCTTGGTGTCCAAGGCGATGACCGCGCCCGACGGCATGGTCCGCATCCCGCTCAACGAATCGAGCGATCCCAAGTCGCAGATCAACGAGTACCTCGACGAATACAAGGGCGAGGGCATCCAGCACATCGCGCTGTTCACCGACACGATCTACGACACGGTGGAAGCGATGCGCAAGGCGGGCGTGGAGTTCCTCGACACGCCGGACACCTATTTCGAAGTCATCGATGTGCGCGTGCCGAACCACGGCGAGGACGTGCCGCGGCTTGCGAAGAACAAGATCCTGATCGACGCCGACCAGGAAACCAAGAAGCGCCTGCTGCTGCAGATATTCACCCAGAACGTCATCGGCCCGATCTTCTTCGAGATCATCCAGCGCAAGGGCAACGAAGGCTTCGGGGAGGGCAACTTCCAGGCGCTGTTCGAATCCATCGAGCGCGACCAGATGAAGCGCGGCGTCCTGTAAACACATGGACGGCAGGGGATATCAATCCGGCTTCGGCAACGAGCACGCGACCGAAGCATTGCCGGGGGCGCTGCCCGTCGGGCAGAACTCGCCGCAGCGCGTGGCGTACGGGCTGTACGCCGAACAGCTTTCCGGCACCGCCTTCACCGCACCGCGGCACGCGAACCGGCGCAGTTGGTTGTATCGCATCCGTCCCGCGGCGATGCACCGACCTTTCGAAGCATTCGAGCATCCGCATTTCCACAACCGTTTCGACGAGGCACCGACCTCGCCCAACCAGTTGCGCTGGAGCCCATTTCCGTTGCCCCAGCCGCCGACCGACTTCGTGGATGGTCTCTACACGATCGCGGGCAACGGCAGCGCGGCGATGCAGAGCGGCTGCGGCCTGCATCTGTACGCCTGCAATCGCTCGATGCAAGGCCGCTTCTTCTACGACGCCGACGGCGAGCTGGTGATCGTGCCGCAGGAGGGCCGCCTCAAGATCGCAACAGAGCTGGGCGTGCTGGAAATCGAGCCGCAGCAGATCGCGTTGATTCCGCGCGGCGTGCGCTTCCGCGTGGAGCTGCTGGACGGAACGGCGCGTGGCTATGTCGGCGAGAACTTCGGAGCGCCGCTGCGCCTGCCGGAACTCGGGCCGATCGGCTCCAACTGCCTTGCAAACTCGCGCGATTTCGAAGCGCCCGCCGCGGCGTACGAAGACGTGGAAGGCGAATTCGAACTGATCGCCAAATTCCAGGGACATCTGTGGCGCGCGGCGATGGATCATTCGCCCCTGGACGTGGTCGCCTGGCATGGCAACCACGTGCCGTACCGCTACGACCTGCGCCGTTTCAACACGATCGGTTCGATTTCCTACGACCACCCTGATCCGTCCATCTTCACCGTGCTGACGTCGCCGTCCGACACGCCCGGTACCGCGAACATGGATTTCGTGATCTTCCCGCCGCGCTGGCTGGTGGCGGAACACACGTTCCGGCCGCCGTGGTTCCACCGCAACGTAATGAGCGAATTCATGGGCCTGATCCACGGTGCCTACGACGCCAAGGCCGAAGGCTTCGCGCCCGGTGGTGCGAGCCTGCACAACTGCATGAGCGGGCACGGACCGGATGCGGCCACGTTCGAGAAGGCCAGCACGAGCGATACCGGCAAGCCGCAGCACATCGTGGACACGATGGCCTTCATGTTCGAGACGCGCTACGTGATCCATCCGACCCGGCAGGCGCTGGAGTCGCCATACCGGCAGCGCGACTACCAGGAATGCTGGGCGGGGTTGAAGAAGCATTTCGATCCCTCGCGCCGCGAGGGTTGACGTACGTTGCCGATGGAAACGCAACCTGCCGACGACGTCGATCCGTACGCGCACTACACCGAATGGAAGCAGTGGAGCGGCGCGTTTGCACCGCGCGACAAGGAATCGCGTTACTTCGCGGCGGAACTGCGCGGCATCCCGCTGCAGGGGCGCCGGATGCTGGAGATCGGATTCGGCAACGGTGGTTTCCTCGCGTGGAGCCGCGCGCAAGGTGCGCAGGTTTCGGGCATCGAGATCAACGATTCGATGCTGGAGGCCGCGCGCGCGCACGGCTTCGAGGCTTCGAAGGCGACCCTTGCCGAGCTCGTCGAGCGCGGCGAACAGTACGATTTGATCGCGGCATTCGACGTACTCGAGCATTGGGGCACGCAAGAGCTGCTGCAAAATTTCGGGTTGATCCGGCGATTGCTGCGCGAAGGTGGCGTTTTCCTGGCGCGCTTTCCGAACGGCCAGAGCCCGTTCGGCCGCGTGTTCCAGCACGGCGACTTCAGTCACAAGAGCACGTTGTCGAGCTACAAGATCGAATACCTCGCCACCGCGAGCGGCATGGAAGTGGTGCGCATCGCCAATGCATGCCGCGTCGCCGCCCATGACGATCCGCTGTCGGCCTTGCGGCAGCGCTGGCTGGGTTGGCGCAGGCGCCGCATCGAGCGCAGGCTTTCGCGCCTGTATGGCATGCCGCGGTTGCCGCTGGATCCGAACCTCGTGGCGGTGCTGCGCAAGCCCCCTTCTGGCAAAGAACGACTCCAAACAGAACGGATGACGCGATGAAACTCGGATCTCTCAAAGAAGGTGGCAGGGACGGAACACTCATTGTCGTCAGCCGCGACCTGTGCCATGCGGTGCGCGCGAGCGGCATCGCGCCGACGTTGCAGGCCGCACTGGACGACTGGCACAACACCGCGCCGCGCCTGCACGCGCTCTACGATGCGTTGTGCCTGCACCGGCACAAGGCCGTGCAGCACGCATTCGAACTGGATTTCAACGATCTCGCCGCGCCCCTGCCGCGCGCCTACGAATTCGTGGACGGCAGCGCGTATCTTCCGCACGTGGAGCGCGTGCGCAAGGCGCGCGGTGCGGAAGTGCCGGCGAGTTTCTACACCGATCCGCTGATGTACCAGGCCACCAGCGCGGGCTTCCTTGGCCCGTGCGATCCGGTACGCGTGCCGAGCGAGGACTACGGCATCGATCTGGAGGCCGAGGTGGTGGTGGTGACCGACGACGTGCCGATGGCTGTCACGCCCGAGGAAGCGTCGGAACACATCCAGCTGGTCGGCCTGGTCAATGATGTTTCCCTGCGCGCGCTGATTCCGAACGAGTTGGCCAAAGGCTTTGGCTTCCTCCAATCCAAACCGCGTTCGGCGCTGTCGCCGGTGTTCGTCACGCCCGACGAACTGCGCGAAGCCTGGCGCGATGACAAGCTGCACCTGCCGATGCGCACCTGGATCAACGGCAAGTGGTTCGGCGAGGCAGAGGCCGGCGAGGACATGCAGTTCGACTTCGCCCAGTTGATCGCGCACGCGGCCAAAACGCGCCCGCTCACCGCCGGCACCATCGTCGGTTCGGGCACGATCGCCAACCAGGACACCTCGAAGGGCGCCTCGTGCCTGGCCGAGCAGCGCACGGTCGAAACGCTGCGCGACGGCAAGCCGAGCACGCCGTTCCTGAAATACGGCGACCTGATCAAGATCGAGATGCTGGACGTGGACGGCAATTCGATCTTTGGGGCAATCGAGCAGCGCATCGAGGCTCCGCTGGCGAGATGAGCATCGTCGCGCCGGTCG
>JBQCHG010000052.1:0-19785 GCA_051954935.1 Rhodanobacteraceae bacterium | reverse complement strand
ACCTTGGCACCGGGGCCGTAGGCGGCGCCGGAAACGCTCAGTTGCAGGCCCGGATCTTCCGCCTTCAGCACCTGCCCGGCGTAATCGTCGAAGCGGCGGAAGTTGTTCAGTACGTCGTAGATCTGGTGCGGGTCGTGACTGATGGACAGCGACCGCTGGATATGGCCATGGCTGGGCAAGAACACCCCGACAATCACGGCCAGGATGAAGACCATGATGATGGCCACGATGAATTCAAGCACACGCGTCATGCCAGCAGTCTCCGCACTTCGTAGTAAGTGGAACTCCAGGGTCGCGCACGAGATTCGCGCCCCATCCGCCGCGCAGCACGCGCGCCGAATGGCGGATGGTAGCCGCTCCGGAGCGCGGACGCCATTGGTTGGGGCTATCAGGAGCGCCAAGCTGTGCGCCAGTGACTGGAACTGTCACCGGGTTTTGCATTGACGGATGCTGCACGGCGGGGGCGCAATCGTGTTCCGCGTGGCTTCCCGCCCTCCCCCCAAGCCGCGTACCGGCGCCGTCCCGCCGCAGGTACCATTGGCCAAACCGGTGGCAGTCGTTCCGCGCGGAAGCCTGGCTTCCGTCCGCAACGAAGCGGCCGATTGCCATGCCTGTCCGCTGTGGCGCGGCGCCACCCAGACCGTATTCGGCGAAGGGCCGGCGCACGCCGCGGTGATGCTGATCGGCGAACAGCCCGGCGCGCAGGAAGACCTCGAAGGCCGCCCGTTCGTCGGCCCGGCCGGGCGCATGCTGGATGAGGCGCTTGAAGCAGCCGGCCTGCAGCGCGAGGCGGTGTACCTCACCAACACCGTCAAGCATTTCAAGTACGAGCTGCGTGGCAAGCGCCGCCTGCACAAGAGTGCGAATGCATCTGAGCAGGCCGCCTGCCGCATGTGGCTGGCAGCGGAGCTGCTGCGCGTGCAGCCTCGCATCGTGGTCGGCCTGGGGGCGATGGCCGCGCGCACGATGTTCGGCGACGCCTTCCGCATCACCCGCGAGCGCGGCGAATGGCGCGAATTGGGAAAAGACGTGCGCGGCATCGGCACGTGGCATCCTTCCGCGCTGCTGCGCATGCCGGATCCGCAATCGCGCGATGCGGCATTCGGGGAGCTGGTGGAGGATTTGCGGAAGGTGGCGGAATTATCCCGTGACCTGTCTTGATGCCTGCTTTTAGTGAAAACAGCCATGGATGGCTGCTTTCACACGCAAGGATGCGTACTAATGGAAATCCCTCGACCTCGCATCCAGCTCGCCCAGCATTCCGCTGATGTCGAACAGCCGATGCGCGATCAAATGACTGACGCCATCCACGCGTTCCCAACGCCCCTGTACGCCGAGCAGCTTCGCTTCCAGGTACGGCCGCCACTGGCGCGCGGCGACGTCACGCCACACGATCACGTTGACCGGCCCGTGCTCGTCCTCCAGCGTGATGAAGGTGACGCCGCTGGCGGTCTGGGGGCGCTGCCGCTGCACCACCATGCCGGCCATCCGCACCTCGCTCTCATGCGGCCGCGATTGCAGTTGCCGGGAATCCAGCCAGCGCTGCGCCCGCAGGCGTGCGCGCAACAATTTCAGCGGATGGGGCCCGAGCGTCAGGCCGGTGCGCGCATAGTCGGCGTGCACGTCTTCCGCGACGGATGACAACGGCAAATGCACCGCCGCTTCGTCCGGACTGCGATGGTCGAACAGCGGCCGATGCGCCTCCACGCCGATCGCCGCCCATTGCGCGCGATGCCTGTGTCCGGCCAACCCGCGCAACGCACCGGCCTGCGCAAACAGCGTGCGGTGGCGTGCATCCAGTGATGCGCGCGCGCACAGGTCGGCGACATCGGCGAATGCGTGTTGCGCGCGCGCGGCCATCAATGCCTGCGCGGCTTTCTCCGCGCAACCGCGCACCTGTCGCAAGCCCAGACGGATCGCAAGCCCGCCATGGCGATCGGCTTCCAACGTGCAATCCCAATCGCTATGGCGCACGTCCACCGGCAGCACGCGCACACCATGCCGCTGCGCATCCTGCACGATCTGGCTTGGCGCGTAGAAACCCATCGGCTGGCTGTTGAGCAGAGCGCAGGCGAACGCGGCCGGATGATGACATTTCAGCCACGACGAGGCGTAAGCAAGGATGGCGAAACTCGCGGCATGGCTTTCCGGGAACCCGTAACTGCCGAATCCCTTGATCTGGTTGAACGTGCGCTCGGCGAATTCGGGCGTGTAACCGCGCGCCAGCATGCCGGCGCGGATGCGCTGCTCGTGTTTCTCGAGGCCGCCGCGGCGTCTCCATGCGGCCATGTCGCGGCGCAACTGGTCGGCTTCGCCCGGCGTGTAACCGGCCGCGACCATCATCAGCCGCATCACCTGCTCCTGGAACAGCGGCACGCCCAGCGTGCGCTCCAGCACCCCTTTCGTCTCTTCCGACGGATACGTCACCGGCTCCTCGCCGCGCCGGCGGCGCAGGTACGGATGCACCATGTCGCCCTGGATCGGCCCGGGCCGCACGATCGCGACCTGGATCACCAGGTCGTAGAACTCCTTCGGTTTCAGGCGCGGCAGCATGCTCATCTGCGCACGGCTCTCGATCTGGAACACGCCGATGGTGTCGGCGCGCTGGACCATCGCGTAAGTCCGGGGATCGTCTTTCCGGATGCCGGCGATCGTGCAATCGCCGCGACCATGTTGTTTCAGCAGATCGAAACACTTCCGGATGCAGGTGAGCATGCCGAGCGCAAGGCAATCCACCTTCAGCAATCCCATCGAATCCAGATCGTCCTTGTCCCACTGGATGATGGTGCGGTCCGCCATCGCCGCGTTCTCGACCGGCACCAGTTCCGACAACGGTGCGTCGGAAATCACGAAACCGCCGACGTGCTGGCTGAGGTGCCGCGGCATGTCCAGCAACTGCGCGGTGAGCGCAAGCACGCGTTTCAGCATGGGCGAATCCGGATCGAAGCCGCGCTCGCGCAGGGGCTGGTCCAGCGCGCTTGCGCCATCCCACCAGCCGACCGCACGGCTCAACTGGTCCACCTGCTCGGGCGACAAACCCATTGCCTTGCCGACGTCGTGCGCCGCGCTCTTGCCCCGATAAGAAATCACGGTCGCCGCCAGTGCCGCCCGCTGGCGCCCGTATTTCCTGTAGACGTACTGGATGACCTCCTCGCGCCGCTCGTGTTCGAAATCCACGTCGATGTCGGGCGGCTCGTTGCGCTCGCGACTGATGAAGCGCTCCATCAGCAGGTTGCCGTGCTCGGGGTCTACCTCGGTGATACCAAGCGCGTAGCAGACCGCGGAGTTGGCCGCCGAGCCGCGGCCCTGGCAGAGGATTTTTTGCTCGCGCGCATGGCGCACCACATCGTGCACGGTCAGGAAAAACGCTTCGTATTCCTTGAATGCGATCAGCTCGAGTTCGGAGTCGATCTGCCTGCGGACCTTCTCCGGCTCGCCCTGCGGCCAGCGCCAGCGAATGCCGCGCTCGGTCAGTTCGCGCAGCCAGGTGGCCGGCGTATGCCCTTCCGGCACCAGCTCGGCCGGATAGCGGTATTGCACCGCCTGCCTCAGGTCGAGCGTGCAGCGCGCGGCGATGCGCAATGTTTCAGCCAGCAGTTCGCGCGGATACAGCGCCTCCAGTTCCATGCACTTGCGCAAGTGGCGCTCGCCATTCTTGAACAGCAACGGCCCCGCTTCGGCAATCGTGGTGCGATGGCGGATCGCGGTGAGCGTGTGCTGCAGCGGCAGGCGTGCGCGCACGTGCATGTGCACGTCGCCGCTCGCGACCAGTGGCAAGCCGAGCTCCTTGCCTAGGCATTGCAAATCCTTCAAACGCTTCGCATCGTCCGGGCCGCGATGCAGCTCCACCGCGAGCCAGGCGCGACCCTCGAAAACGCTCTTGATCCAGCGGCCGTGTTCGGGATCCGGCGTTTCCTGCGGGATCCACAGCGTCAGCACGCCCGACATTTCGCCTGCCAGATCTGCACGCGAGAGTTTGTATTCACCCTTTGCCGACGCGCGCCGGCCTCGCGTGATCAGTCGGCACAAGGCGGTGTAGCCCGCCTTGTCCTCGCACAGCAGCACCAGCTTCGGACCATCTCGCAGTTGAATTTCAGCGCCGACAATCAACTTCATCTTCGTATCGCGCGCGGCTTCCCAGGCGCGCACGATGCCGGCCAGCGAACATTCGTCGGTGATTGCCAGCGCCTCGTAACCGCAAGCCTTGGCGCGCTCGAACAACTCGCGCGCTCTGGAGGCCCCGCGGCCGAACGAGAAGTTCGAAAGGCAGTGCAGTTCGGCGTAGCCGCACGCGTTCACGCGAACCACCCGTGCAGCATCCACGGGCCCTGCTGTCCCGCCGCGCAGAAGATCCACGCGCGCTGGCCGAGTGAAGTCTGGGCGACGTAGTAGTCGCGCCGCACCGGCTCGCCGTCCCACCAGCCGGTTTCCAGCCGCTCGGGGCCAGCCAGCAATTCCGGCGTCGGCCCGTGCAGCGGAATCGGACGTTCAAGCAGCCAGGTCGGACGCGGCAGTGTCTCTTGGATCGTCGCTTCATCATCGCGCGATTGAGCGCGTTCGGGACGCGGGTCGAGCGTATCGTGCAAACGGTAGATCGCGTTGTCGCCCAGTCGCGCACGCAGGCGCTCGCGCAATTGCGTCATCGTCAATGCGTGCGCCGGACGCCGATCGAACAGGTCGCGCCCGGCCGGCACGAACGGCGGCAGTTCATCGGCCAGCACGCGCATCAGGCGCACCGGCGCGCGCAAGCGCTGCGCTTCCAGACGACCGCGCGAGAATTCGAACAAGGCTTCAGGATCGCGCAGCGGTTCCAGCAGGCCGACCTGCACGCGCGTGCTGTCGTGGGCGCGGTGCTCCAGTTCGATCGTGAAGTGCTGGACCCCGCCGTCGCGGCCGGAAAGATAAGCCGCGAGATCGCCCGTCAACCGGCGCAGCGGAAACAGCAGCGCGGAAAGGTTTTCGACCTCGGGCTCGAATTCGACACGCTGCACGAAACGATCCGGCGGGCGATAGCGCGCCAAGCCATCCGGCGCGTTGCCGGTCAGGCGATCCAGCGCCAGCAACAGGTCGTTGCCGAAACGCCGTCGCAAGCCATCGCGTGGCGCGTCCAGCACCTGCCCCAGCGTGCGCAGGCCCGTCTGCACCAAGGTCGCCGCGGCTTCTTCCGGCAATCCCGCATGCAAAACAGGCAACCGCGACAGACTCGCGCGCAAATTCTTCGTATCCGGGATCGCATCGCCGTCGGCATGTTCGGCCAGGGCTCGCGCGGCGTGCGGCGTGGGTGCCGCGGCGAGGCGATGGCGGAAGCCGAGTTGCGTCAGGTCGTCGCGCAGCCGCTGCGCCAGTTTCGGCCACGGCCCGAACAGCGCGCGGCTGTGGCCGACCTCGAGCACGATCGCCTCCGGCAGCAGCGCGACTTCCGAACTGTAGCGATACGCGACGGCGGCAAGGAAACGATGCGAATGCTCCATTGCCATGGCATCGAACGGCACCACCTCGAAGTGCGCCAGCAACGCGTGCGCGGCAGTGAGCGGCTGGCCAGCGCGGAGGCCCCCGCGCGCCGCGGTCTCGTTCACGTCCACCAGGACGCGCGCGTGCGGCGGACCGTCCACCAGCGCGAGCGGCGCACGCGCATCCGCGCGCTGGCGCAGCACGCCATCCAGCGCGAGACGCGGCAAGGAAATGCATGCCCACAACATCGCGATTCAATCCCGTTCGAATGCGATGGCCTGCGCGGGCACCGGGCCGCCGCGGCATTTGCGGATGCGCAGTTGCGCAGGATGCCTTTCGATTTCGATGCGCAGCGCGGCCGGCGACGTCTGCACGGCATGTTTGCGATCGCGGAACACGAACGCCAGCGCGCGGCCGCTGTCGGCGGCCACCTGCAAACGTCGCAACTGGCGCTCGTCCACCTGGCGCGGCCAACCCAGCACCGCCGAGCAACATCCCGCGCGCAGCGACTGCTCCATTGCCCACAAGGTCCGCCGTTCGTCGACGGCTACGACCTCGACCTTGCCCATGTCCACGCCGCGTGCGCGCCAGCCGGCCACGCAAGGCACATACGGCGGCGCGATCAGCAGCACCGGGCGATCCGTCCGCGTCAGGCGCGCCAGGGTCGGCATCAGCAGTCGCAATTCGCCGACGCCGTCGGCGGGCAACAGGATTTCGGTCAGTGCCGCATCCGGCCAGCCGCCGACGGGCAGCGCGGCATCCAGTTCCGCCCAGCCGGTCGGCTGCGCGGGCGCGGCGCCGGGCGCGGCCCGGCCCCGCCAGACCTGATTCGAAAACGCGAGCGACAACCCAGCCATCACCCCGTCCTGATCAGCCCCGCGAACAGGCCCTCGATGGCGAAGTCTTCGGTGGGATCTGGATCGATCGGCCGATAACCGGGGCTGTTGGGCAGCAGGCGGATGACACCGTCTTTCCGGTACAGGCGCTTGATCGTGAAGCGGTCGCCGCCCACGCGTGCGGCGACGATCTGGCCGTGGCGCGCCACCGGCGTGGCGTGCACGCCGACCAGGTCGCCGTCCAGGATGCCCTCACCGCGCATCGAATCGCCGACCACCCGCACCAGGTAATCGGGCTTCAGCCGGAACAGCCCGGCGGACAACCGCACCTTTTCTTCCACATTCGCTTCGGAATGCAGCGGTTCACCGGCCGCGATCCTGCCGATCAGCGGCAGGTCCAGCATTTTCGGATCAACGACTTCGAGTTCTTCCTTCAGGCGGATTCCGCGCGGGCGGTTGGGCGCGATCGTCAGGTGGCCCTTGGCTTCCAGTGCCCGCAGATGCTTGGAAACGGCGCTGACATGCGCCAGTCCGAGGTGCTTTCCGATTTCTTCCAGCGTGGGCGCCTGGCCGCCGTGTTCCAGGCACTCGCGGATGAAGGCGAGGATGGCGGACTGGCGGGAAGTGAGGCGCAGCGACATCCTTCCATTTTCACCTTTTTTGGTGAAAATGGAAGGATCGCTTTATGAGAGATACGGAACACCACATCCATGCCTTTTCCGCGCCGTCCGGCGCGAACTCGCACTTGGACGACTACACATCCAGCTCCGTCGTCCAAGTCCGGTGCAGTCCGTCCCTGGACTGCCCGCTCGCCGGCGTGAGATGCGATTCAACGCATCTCACGAAAGCCCCGGCTCGCCCCTGTGCTCGAACATGCGCGCCTTTCCCGCGCGCCCGACTGCGATGCTCGGCGCCATGCGACGGCGCAGGAAGCTCACTTCGACACGGCCATCCATGGCCTGCATTCGGAGGGACCGGGCCGAACGCTGCAGCTTTGCAACACTCAGACTATCCCCAGCTCCAGCGCCTTCAACACCGCCCGCGTGCGGTCGCGCACGCCCAGCTTGGAAAGGATGTTGGAGACGTGGTTCTTGACCGTGCCTTCGGCCACGCCCAGCGAATTGGCGATTTCCTTGTTGCTGTAGCCGCCGGACATCAGACGCAGGATTTCGGTTTCGCGCTCGGTCAGCGGATCGGGCTGCTCGAGGCTGGTGAACTGGTTCTGCATGCGGCCGACACCGGCCAGCAGCCGTTGCGTGACCATCGGCGCGATCAGCGAGCCGCCGGCGGCAACGGTCTTGACCGCCTCGACCAGTTGTTCCAGCGAGACGTCCTTCAACAGGTAACCGCGCGCGCCGGCCTTCAATCCGGCCAGCACGAGCTGGTCGTCGTCGAAGGTCGTGAGGATGATCGTCGGCGGCACCTCGCCCTGCGCGGCGAAGGTGTTGAGCACGTCCAGCCCGCTCTTGCCGGGCATGCGCATGTCCAGCAGCACGACGTCCGGCTTGACCTTCGGGATGGTCTCCAGCGCCTGCGCGCCGTCGACGCATTCGGCCACGACGCGGATTTCCGGCGAGAGTTCGAGGAGAGACCTGATGCCCTGTCGCACCAGATTCTGATCGTCAACCAGGCATACGGAAATCATGCGGCCATCCCCATTACTTGCGCGCCAGAGCGGCTTGAAAACCGTCGCGAGCGAAGGCAGATCGCGCGACGCCGGAGCGCAGGATGCGCAGTGTACACGTCAGTACATGAGCAATCCGAGCACCGCCGGCGTGCGAGCTGCCGAGCGCAGCGGGTTTTCAAGCCGCGATATTCTCGATCGGTAATGATGCTTCCAGCGTAAACCCGCGATCCCGCGCGGTGTCTATCCACAAACGGCCGCCCACCTCGGCCAGGCGTTCGCGCATGCCCGCCAGCCCGTTGCCGGGCTTCAGATCCGATGCGCCGCGGCCATCGTCGTGCGCCTTCAATGCAAGCATGCCATCGGGCGTGCGTTCGAAGCGCAACCACAGGTGGCGAGCGGCGGCATGGCGCACTGCGTTGGTGACGATCTCCTGCGTGCAGCGCAGCAGCACCTGTGCACGGCGCGGATCGTCCACCGCAAAGCGCGGCGGCAATTCCAGGTGCACTTTCAGCCCCGGCACGCCTTCGGTCAGGCTGCGCAGCGCGCCGGTGAGGTCGATCGCGTCATCGTCGCGCAATTCGGTGACCACCTCGCGCACGTCGGTCAGCAATTGCTTGGCGGTGGCCTGGGCCTTGCCCACATGCTCGGCGGCTGCCTCGTTGACGAGGTGGCTGGCCACTTCCAGGTTCAGGCTCAACGCGGTCAGGTGATGGCCGACCAGATCGTGCAGTTCGCGCGCGATGCGCATGCGCTCGGAGATGCGGCTGGATTCGGCCAGCAACGCCCGGGTGGCGCGCAGTTCGGAATTCAACCGGCGCTGCTCCTCGCGTGCCTCGGCCTGCTGGCTGGCCACCATCGAGGCGATGAAGGTGATCACCGAGAAACTGAAGTACAGGCTGACCTGCAGCACCGCCTTGCCCAGATCGAATCCCGGGAAACTGGCGAAAACGGGAATCAGCGCAAGATTCTGGATGATCAGCCAGGCCACGCCCAGCGACAGCGGCAGCAGCAGCGGCAGCACCACGCAGACCACCATCATCAGCAGCGCGGAGAGGCCGCTCTGCGAAAACCAGCCGATCGCGATCGCCGCACCGGACAGCACCAGAACGCCCAGCAGCTTGACCGTCCAGTGCCGGCGCGAGCCGATGTTGCGGGTCAGCAGCCAGTAGACCAGCCCGAACACGACGTAGCAGACGGCCCACAACAGCACATCGGTGTGCGTGCGGACCTGCTGCTGCAACTGGCTGAATTGATCCTGCGCCTGCGAATCGTTCAGCCGCGCCAGCAGCCAGTCGTGGCTGACCAGCGGCACGCCCACGCAGGCATAGGTGAACAGGCCCGCGTAGCGCAGCAGACGGATGTGATTGAGGGGTGGCCGCGACACGCTCCGATGATAAGGCAAGCGAAGCGGGCCTGCGCGCGTGGCCGATGCCCCGACCTGCGGGCCGGCTCACGGTATGCCCGCCCCGGTGTGCATGGCATAATCCAGAGATACGCATGAGCGCGCGACGCGCATGCAGATGTTTCCGGAGCAAAGATGGCGGTTGAACTCCTCGATGTCCGCGAGCGCGACCTGGATGCCGTGCTTGCCCTCAACAACAGCGCCGGTCCCGCGATCCTGCCTCTCGATGCCGCGAACGTGCGGCATTTTTTCGAGCATGCGGATTATTTCCGCGTGGCCGTGATCGACGGCGTGGTGGCCGGCTTCCTGATCGCGCTGCGCGAGGACGCCCCGCACGCCAGTTCGAATTTCCGTTGGTTCCGCCAGCGCTACGACCACTTCGTCTACATAGACCGGGTAGTGATCGGCGACCTGTATCGCGGTCACGGCCTGGGCCGGTTGTTCTACAGCGACATCCAGAGCTACGCCGAAGTGCGCGCACCGAAGCTGGCCTGCGAGGTATTCCTGGAACCGCGCGATGACGTCGCGATGCTGTTCCACGGCACCCGCGGCTTCAGCGAAGTGGGCCAGCAGGTGATGCCTGAAAGCAGCCGCCGCGTGTGCCTGCTGGCCAAGCCGCTGGAGTGTTTCGAATTCGTGCGCGACAACTGGCCGCGCGGCCTGCCCCCCCTGCCCTGGCTCGCCGATCGCGAGCGGCCTGCCCCCGCCGAATTGCCGCGCGCGGCCACGGGGGGCGCGTGAGCGCGGCAATCGGAGTGCGCAACGACAACACGGATGCAGTCGAGCTGCGCTTCGGTCAGGTCGGCATCGCAAGCGTGCGCGTCAAGCGCGAAGATGCCGCCGCGCTGCACGCCGAACTGGAACGCCGCGTGCACGCCGCACCGCAGTTGTTCGAGCGCGCGGCGGTGGTGCTGGATCTCTCGCACCTGCCGAAGCAACCCGACGACGGCGCGGTGGACGCACTGCTGGAAGCGGTGCGTGCGGCCGGCATGCTGCCCGTGGGGCTGGCCTATGGCACCAGTGAAACCGATGCGCTGGCGCGGCGCCTGGGCCTGCCGCTGATCGCCAAGTTCCGCGCAGCCTACGAGCGCGAGGGCGAACCGGCGCCGCGCGCGGAAGCTGCTTCGGCACCTGCGAATGCGCAGACTTCGCAACCGGTGCGCGCGGCGGAATCCGCCAACGCTTCGCCGGTGCACGTCACCGCGCAGCATCACTCGCAGCCGGTGCGCACCGGCCAGCAGGTCTATGCGCGCGGACGCGACCTGGTGATCGTGGCGCCGGTCGCCAACGGTGCGGAAGTGCTGGCCGATGGCAATGTACATGTTTATGGGCCGTTGCGCGGCCGCGCATTCGCGGGCGCGCTGGGCGACGAGAACGCCCGCATCTATTGCAGCGAATTCCGGGCGGAACTGGTATCCATCGCCGGCCACTACCGCGTGTTCGAGGAAATCCCCGCGCAGTACGAGGGACGCGCCGTGCAGATCTTCCTGCAGGGCGAAAAGCTGCGCATCGAGAAACTTTAACCACAGGGCAACCTCATCGGAGATTCACCCTTGAGCGAAATCATCGTCGTCACATCGGGCAAGGGCGGCGTGGGCAAGACCACCACGTCCGCCTCGCTCGCCACCGGCCTCGCCCAGCGCGGCCACAAGGTCGCGGTCATCGACTTCGACGTCGGCCTGCGCAACCTCGACCTGATCATGGGCTGCGAGCGGCGCGTGGTCTACGACTTCGTCAACGTGATCCACAACGAAGCAACACTCAAGCAGGCGCTGATCCGCGACAAGCGCCACGACAATCTTTACGTGCTGGCCGCGTCGCAGACGCGTGACAAGGATGCACTGACCCAGGAAGGCGTGGAGCGCGTGCTGGATGAACTGGCGAAGGACGGCTTCGATTATGTCGTCTGCGATTCGCCGGCCGGCATCGAGAAAGGCGCGCACCTGGCGATGTACTTCGCCGATCGCGCGGTGGTGGTGGTGAATCCGGAAGTGTCTTCCGTGCGCGATTCCGACCGCATTCTCGGGTTGCTTTCATCCAAGACGCGCCGCGCCGAACGCGGCGACGGCGCGATGCCGCAGCATCTGTTGCTGACACGCTACAACCCGGTGCGCGTGGAAGCCGGCGAGATGATGAGCGTCAAGGACGTCGAGGAGATCCTCGGTATCCCGGTGCTGGGCGTGATCCCGGAATCGGAAAACGTGCTGGCCGCGTCCAACGCCGGCGTGCCGGTGATCCATGATGCCGGTTCGATCGCGGGGCAGGCCTATGCCGATGCCGTCGCGCGGCTGCTCGGTGAAGACGTTGCATTGCGCTTCATCGACGCGCCGAAGAAAGGCCTTTTCAAGCGCATGTTCGGAACCTGAGGAGTGCGGACATGAGTCTTCTCGACTTCCTGCGCGCGCGCCCGAAGAACACCGCGAACATCGCGCGCGAGCGCCTGCGCATCATCGTGGCGCAGGAACGTGCCAACCGCGGCGCGCCCGACTACCTGCCGCTGTTGCGCGGCGAATTGCTGGCGGTGATTCGCAAGTACGTCAACGTGGACCCGGACGCGGTGCAGATCAATCTGGAGCGCGACGGCGAGCACGAGGTGCTGGAGCTGTCGGTGGCGCTGCCGGAAGGCCCGGCCAAGGCGGCCGGCGGGGCGTAATCCATCACGCACTCGCACCATCGGCAGCACGATGAACGACAACGCGACGCATCGCCCTCACCCGACAAGCGCTTCGCGCCTGTCTCCCTCTCCCCATGGGGGAGAGGGGAAAAATCGGAGCCCGACATCGCCAAATGATGCCGCTTTTCCCTCTCCCCTGCGGGGAGAGGGCCAGGCCGAGGGGGCAACAACGCCTTCGCAAGAAAAATCCCAGGACGTCCTGCGCCTCGCCGACGTCGGGCTCGAGGCATGTGATGCGTTGCTCGCGCGACACGGCCTTGAATTGATCCGCGTCGAAGACGGCGCACCGATCCCCGGCAGCTACTGGGGCGAGTGCGAGGCCGGCGTGATCGGTTCCAGTGTGTACGCGCGCGCGGACACCCCGGTGCATTCGCTGTTGCACGAGGCCTGCCACCTGCTGGTGCTCGATCCACAGCGCCGCGCCGCGGTGCACACCGATGCCACCGATTCGATCGCGGAAGAAGACGCGACCTGCTATCTGCAGATCGTGCTGGCCGACGCCCTGCCCGGCTTCGGTCGCGATCGCGCGCTGGCCGACATGGATGCCTGGGGTTACACGTTCCGGCTTGGCTCCGCCCGCAATTGGTTCGAGCAGGACGCGGAAGACGCACGTGCGTTCCTGATCGGGCGCGGGCTGCTGGCGCCTTTATAAGAGCGCGCCTGCGCGACCAGGGAGCTTTTTGCCATGGATGGCGCTCATCGCCGAACCGCTCCTTCGGCGTTCGAGATTCACCGCTCATCAGCACAAAAGTCGATACGCGCGCCAGCTCAAATACCCGACCAGCACGAACGCCGCCGAGCCGATCGCCAGCATCAACGTGCTGTCGTACAACAGCGGCGCGATCGCGCCGGCCATTACCGCGTTGAACAGCAGGCTCACGAAGCTCTGCATCGCGGAAGCCGAACCACGCTGGCCGGGAAAACGATCCAGCAGCAACAAGGTCAATGTCGGGAAAGCGAGCCCGACGCCCAGACCCTGCACGAACATCGGCATCACCGTCCAGGGCACCTGCGGGTGCGCCAACAGAATCGCGAGCGCGAGATTCGCGATGGCCGCCAACACCATCAGCGCGTAGCCGATGCTCACCGTAGTCGCCGCGGACCAGTGCCCGGCCTGGCGTCCTGAAAGCCAGGAGCCCGCGGTCATGCCACCGATGATCGGCACGAACAGCCAGGGGAATCCCTGCGGCGAAAGATGCAGCAGCTCCAGCACGAACACCGGTGCGGAGACGATGTAGAGAAACAACGAGGAGAAGTTCAGCGTGCCGGAAATCGCGAGCGGCCAGAACGGCGCGTCGGCGACGATGCGGCGGTACACGTCCCGCACGTGGCGTGCGTGCAGCGGCGAGCGTCGTGCGCGCGGATGCGGCTCACGCATCGCCACCAGCACGACCGCCATCAGGAACGTGGCGAAGAAAGCCAGCGCCCAGAAGATGCCGCGCCAGCCGTCGATGCCGAGCAGCCAGGCGCCCACGATCGGCGCCACCGCCGGCGCGATGCCGAACACCAGCATCATGGCCGACATCAACTTCTGCGCCTGCGGGCCTTCGTACACGTCGCGCACCACCGCGCGCGCCACCACGATGCCTGCCGGCGCGCTCAGGCCCTGCACCGCGCGCCACACCAGCAGCAGCGGGAGCGAACCCGCGAGCGCGGCGCCGATCGATGCGAGCGCATACAGCGCCAAGCCACCCACGATCACCGGCTTGCGACCGAGCGCATCCGACAACGGCCCATGCAGCAGGCCCGCTACTGCGTAGGTGAACAGATAAACGCTGACCGTCTGCTGCACCGCGTCGGCGGAGGCATGGAACGCATGCGCGATATCCGGAAATCCCGGAAAGATGGTGTCTATCGAGAACGGGCCGAGCATCGTCAGCGCGCCGAGCAGAATCGCCAGCGCGGCATGGCCCTGCTCCCCGGATCGGGATTCGGCGTGCGGAGAGGTGTCCAAGGGGGAGTTCCCGGTCCGTTCGAGCAAGCGTAACGCGAAGCGGTCGGCCGAAGCAGGCTTGACGCCGTCCGGTGTGGCCACGCTACCATCGCGCAGACGCAAGGGAGATGGCATGCCTCCCCGAACCGCCGGAGCCTTTCGGCTGATGATGCCTACCCACACCGCGATCCGGTGCGTGTAGGCGTCGCCGCAAGACGATCGTCCCGCGCATACGGTTCCGCACCCAAGGAGCAGAAGGAACCGACATGCTGTACGCCTTCCTCGCAACCGGATGCGGCGCCTTCCTCGGCGCCTGCCTGCGCTACGTGTTCGGCCTGGCGCTGAACCCGATCTTCCCCACGATCCCGCTCGGCACGCTTGCCGCCAACTTGCTCGGCGGCCTGATCATGGGCGTGACGCTCGGCGCGTTCGCGCAATTCTCCGCGCTGTCGCCGGAGCTGCGGCTGTTCATCACCACCGGTTTTCTCGGCGGGCTCACCACGTTTTCGACATTCTCCGGCGAGACGGTCACGCTGTTGTTGCGGCAGGAGTATGCGTGGGCTGGCGCGATGATCGGACTGCACCTGATCGGCTCGCTGGCACTGACCTTGGTCGGCTTCGCCGTCGCGCGCAGTTTCACGAGGGGATGGGCATGAGCGCACAACCCACACAAGGCGTGTATCTGCGCTTCTTCATGCACGAGGGCCGGCGCCACCACGGCGTGCTTCTTTACGACTGGCTGCTGCGCGAAGCGAAGAAGCTCGGCATCGCGGGCGGCACGGCATTCCGCTCCATCGCGGGATTCGGCCGCCACGGCGTGATGCACGAAGCGCATTTCCTGGAGCTCGCCGGACAGGAAACCGTGCGCGTGGATTTCGTGATCACCGCCGCCGATGCCGATCGCCTGATACAGCGCGTGCGCGAGGAACACCTGCAATTGTTCTACGCACGCCTGCCGGCGGAGTTCGGCGTGCTGGGCAACGAAGGAGCCTGAAGACGATGGCAAACCCGCGCGACAGGGATGCCGCGCGCAAGGCGCTCGGATTTGTAGTCCTCATAGGAATTGTCAGCCTGTTCGCCGACATGACCTACGAGGGCTCGCGTTCGATCACCGGTCCGTTCCTGGGCACGCTCGGTGCGAGCGGCGCGATCGTCGGCATCGTCGCCGGTGGCGGCGAGCTGCTCGGCTATGTGCTGCGCTTCGGCACCGGCGCGCTGGCCGACCGCACCGGACGTTACTGGGCGATCACGATCCTGGGCTATGCGATCAACCTGTTCGCGGTGCCGGCGCTCGCGCTCGCCGGGAACTGGCCGGCAGCCGCGGCGCTGATCATCCTGGAGCGCAGCGGCAAGGCGCTGCGGACGCCTGCACGCGACGCGATGCTTTCGCATGCGGCGAAAGACATGGGCGGCGCGGGCTGGGCCTTCGGGCTGCACGAAGCCCTGGACTCCACCGGCGCCGTGCTCGGCCCGCTGATCGCATCGCTGGTGCTGTTCCTGCACGGCGGCTATCGGCATGCGTTCGCATGGCTGTTGCTGCCGGCGCTCGCCGCCCTGGCGACGCTGCTGGTCGCACGCGCGCGTTATCCGCAGCCGCAGGAAATGGATGCGCACGCAGCGATCCCGCCGCAGGATCCGAAAGCGCTGCGCGAGCTGAAACTCTTCCTGCTCGCCACCGCACTGATCGCAGCCGGTTACGCCGATTTCGCGCTGATCGCGTTCCACTTCAGCACCGGCCATGTGATGTCGCCGGACGTGATCCCGATCCTCTACTCGGTCGCCAGCCTTGCCGGCGGCGGCGCAGCGCTGATCCTCGGCAAACTGTTCGACAAGCGCGGCTACGGCGTGCTGCTGTGGACCACGGTGATACCCGCGCTGTACGCACCGCTGGTGTTCCTCGGCGGCGAATGGGCGGCGATAGCGGGCATGGCGCTCTGGGGCGCCGGCTTCGGCGCACACGATTCGCTGTTGCGCGCGGCGGTCGCGCAACGCATCCCGCGCGACAAACGCGCCACAGTGATGGGCGTGTTCAACGCAATCTACGGGCTGGCATGGTTCGGGGGCAGCGCGGTCCTGGGCGTGCTGTACGACCTGGCTCCGGTGTACGCCGTCGCGTTCGCGCTGGCTCTGCAGTGGGCCGCATGTCCGTTGTTGTATAAACTTGGGAAACGGTCGCAAGGAGCGCAGGCATGAACGACACCGCCTCTTCCGTTCGCGTGGCGGCACCTTCCGGCGAGACGCGCCATCACGGACACGGTTTGCGCGAACGCGCCGAGCGCCTGCTCGAACCGGCCGACGTGCGCGTCAACGGCGATCGCCCCTGGGATTTGCGGGTACATGACGAACACGTGTTCGCGCGCGCTTTCGCCCATGGCTCGTTGGGTCTGGGCGAGGCCTACATGGATGGCTGGTGGGATTGCGAGGACCTTGATGGTTTCTTCTTCCGCGTGCTGGACGCGCACCTCGACGAACACCTGAAGAACCTGGATACCCTGCGCGCGCACCTGCGCGCGCGCTTCATCAACCTGCAGCGCGGCCGGCGCGCGTTCAAGATCGGCAAGGCCCATTACGACCTCGGCAATGACCTGTTCTCCGCGATGCTGGGCAAGAGGCTGGTGTATTCCTGCGGTTACTGGGCGCAGGCGGACAATCTCGATGACGCGCAGGCGGCCAAGCTCGACCTCGTCTGCCGGAAGCTGCAACTCAAGCCGGGCATGCGCGTGCTGGACATCGGTTGCGGCTGGGGCGAGGCGCTGAAGTACGCCGCGGAAAAGTATGGCGTGTCGGGCGTGGGCGTCACGGTATCGCGGCAGCAAGCCGAATTTGCGCACGAGCTGTGCAAGGGCTTGCCGATCGAGATCCGGCTGCAGGATTACCGCGAACTCGACGAAAAATTCGATGCGGTGTATTCCATCGGCATGTTCGAGCACGTCGGCTGGAAGAACTACCGCACGTATTTCGAAGTATGCCGTCACTGCCTGCACGAGCAAGGCCTGTCGGTGTTGCATTGCATCGGCACCAACGGCGCGCCGAGCCGGCCGGATCCCTGGATCGAGAAATACATCTTTCCGAATTCGATGGTGCCGGCGGCTTCGCAAGTGGCGCCCGCGCTGGAAGACCTGTTCGTGGTCGAGGACTGGCACAACTTCGGTCCCGATTACGACAGGACGCTGATGGCGTGGCGCGGAAACTTCGATGCGGCCTGGCCGGTGCTGTCGCAGAACTCCCGCTACGACGAACGCTTTCGCCGCATGTGGCGTTATTACCTCTCCGCTTCCGCGGCGACGTTCCGCGCCCGTCGCGACCAGCTCTGGCAATTGACGCTTTCCCCGCGCGGCGTGCGCGGCGGCTACCGCGTGCCGCGCTGAGATACCGCGCCGACCCGCAGCGGCGAATTGGTGGTCGCGTCGGCTACGTTCGGACGCGATACCTTTGCGACCGCCGCGGCTCTCCGCTCGCGCGCACGAGCGACAGCCCATGCGCGCTCATTGTTCCGATCCGAACAGCACGCCCTCATGCGAGGATGCCTGGACCGACTCCTTACCGGCCGGCGATCTCCACAGAGGCCGGGGGCAGCGCGGCGACATACTCCTGCACCAGCACCAAGTAGCGCTGCCGGACGCGGTCATAGCCGCCGGACAGGTATTCCGGATACGAAGTCCGATCTCCGAACAACATCCCGATTTCGCGATCCGAGAAGTTTGCGCGGATGAGGCTGTGGAAGTTATCGCAAGCCCGCGCGTCGGCCGGCGGCGTGCAGGCCGCGAGATCGACACCAGAAACCGAAATACGCGGCAAGACTTGGCTATTGCCGGCGGCTGCCGCCCCGGCCATTCCGGCGAATACGATTGCGATGGCGACTGAGTGAAGCTTCATGACGATTTCCTCCAAGACCGCAGCGGGTCTTCCTTGATGGGACGGATGGCCGATTGAAATGCCTGCCTCCCGCCGGCAGTGATGGACTACTTTCACCACCATCTTTTTTGATACCCCCGCGCAACCAATAGTTCGAATCGCATGATCAAAAAAAAAAATTTTTGCAGCCGTTACCGGCATTGATGATGCAAGGCGGTACTCCGACAGTTGCGAGCGGAAGTGCGCGCGACGACTCTCGAACGCGGCGAATGGCAACCACGAAAAATCACGGCCGGGGTCGCGTTTGGCGCGCGGACGCGCAACAATCGCGCCTTCGCTGGTGGAGTTGTCCATGAAAACCTGGCGCAAAGCATTGCTTGCCTGTCTGCTCTCGGTCGTGTGCACGGCGACGCTGGCAGATCCCGCGCTGTGGAAGATCCACCACGACGGCACGACCGTCTACCTGTTCGGCACCGTGCACGTACTCCCGGAAGATACGCAGTGGCATTACCCGCAACTGGATCGCGCGCTCGCTGCAAGCGACGTCCTCTATGTCGAACTGGTGGACGATGACCAGGCCACGATGCAGCCGCTGGTAATGCAATACGGAATCGATTTCGCACATCCGCTTTCCGGAGAACTCGATCCCGCCGACGAGCAGCGCCTGCAGGCCGCCGCGCAGACCGCGGGTATCCCCGTGCAGGCACTGGACGCGATGAAGCCGTGGATGGCCGCCGTCTCGCTTACGGTGGCGCCGATCATCAAGGCCGGGTTCGACCCGGAATCGGGCGCGGACAAGAAACTGCGCCAGCAGTTTGCGTCGGAAGGCAAGCCGGTCAAGGGTCTGGAGACCGCCGAGCAGCAGATCCGCTACTTTGCCGATCTCTCGCAAGCCGTACAGGTTTCGATGCTGCGGAACTCGCTGGACGACTACGCCAAGGCCGACACCGAAATCACGGCGCTGGTGAAGGACTGGCAGCAAGGCGACGTGGATGCGATCGCCGAGCTGGAAAATTCCGACATGCGCGACAAGTATCCGGTGCTGTACAGGACGCTGCTGACCGAGCGCAACCAGCGCTGGGCACGGCAGATCGCGCAGATGCTGGACAACCATCAAACCGCTTTCATCGCCGTCGGTGCGGCACACCTGGCCGGACCGGATGACGTGCAGGCGCAATTGCAGAAGCTCGGCATCCATGCGGAGCGGGTGCATTGAACCCATCAAGGCACATGGTGTTCCCACTGCTGGTGATTGTTGCAGTCTGCACGTCGACCGTGCACGCAGCCGACTCGTCCCCGGCGGCATCACTGGCGAAAATGCGAGTGTTGCATCTAAAAAATGGGCCGAACCATCTGGATTTCGATGGAGATGGGGTTCCCGATCTGATATTTGTCGCGCGCCGCGAAAACTTCAATGCCCACGGCTTCACGCTCACGACGTTCTATACGGATGCGAAGCTGGACGAAGATAATGACTCCCGCATGTGGAGCGTCGTGCCCTTGTTCGAGAAGAACGGCAAGGAAAATGACAGCTTTTCGACGTTCGAAGGCGCCGATTGCATTCTGCGCGATATGGTCATTTTGCGGGCTTCCTCCAAACTTCCGGTGACTCTCGTCACGGCTGAACGGCCGCTCGGTCGATCCTTCGTGGATGTCCAGCCTGTTACGTTTACGGTGTACCGGTTGCAGCGAAACGAAGATGGAGTGTTCGGCTGGCCTGCCATCTACTTCGAAGAGTCACGCCGCATCCAAAGCGCCAAACCGTATTGCGATGTGGACACCGCCATGACGCGTGAACTAGGAATACGGCCTTAGCCACAACCCTTTGTTTCTGGAATGACCCGCTGCATGAACCTCCAATCCAACTTCGAACAGATTCCCCTGCGCGAATACGCCGAGCGCGCGTACCTCGACTATTCGATGTACGTGGTGCTGGACCGTGCCCTGCCCTTCATCGGCGATGGGCTCAAGCCCGTGCAGCGCCGCATCATCTACGCGATGAGCGAA
>JBQCHG010000051.1:0-56838 GCA_051954935.1 Rhodanobacteraceae bacterium | reverse complement strand
GCATTTCCCGCAAGCGCGACGGAACACGTGCCGAAGCACGCCGATGCAATGGCCAGGGCCAGGATGTTGCGTCTCAGAACCATTTCTCTTCCCCCACGGAAGTCGTCACAACGGTTGATTTGCGATTACACGTCTGCCGCGCTTCGTCTTCGCGGGCGGTGCCGGCGCGGAACTCGCGTCGGCGCGTCGGCATGGTAAGCGCCACAAATCGGCGTCGAGACATCACTGCATACGTATTCAAATGGCTCTCATCGCAGCGCAGCATGCGCCGCGCGCTGCCTTCGAATGCCATGCACGAACCGGATGCAAACGCGAGTTGATGCGTGTTTTGAGTGATCGGCGCGGAGCCGCGCACCGCTCGCCGCGGCCGCTCCGATATTGCACCTGCAACACGGATGAATACGTATGCAGCCCTGTGCCGGGTACGACGGATCGGCGATTAAGCTGTGCGCCTTCGCAGACGGGGATCCGGGTGTGCCAGAAGATTCATCTTTGCTTCGCGATTCCCGCACCGGAACGAACGCTCCGTGGTGGCGCGGCGCGGTCATCTACCAGATCTACCCGCGCAGTTTCCTGGACACCAACGGCGACGGCATCGGCGATCTTCCCGGCATCATCCGCCGCCTCGATTACGTGGCGCGGCTGGGCGTGGACGCGATCTGGATCGCGCCGTTCTTCGTTTCGCCGATGGCAGATTTCGGCTACGACATCGCCGATTTCCGCAACGTGGATCCGTTGTTCGGCAACCTTGCCGACTTCGACCATCTGCTCGCGAAGGCGCACGAAGCCGGACTCAAGGTGATGATCGATCAGGTGCTCAGCCACACCTCGGCCGAGCATCCGTGGTTCAAGGAAAGCCGGCAGAGCCACGACAACCCGCGCGCCGACTGGTACGTGTGGGCCGATGCGCGCGAGGACGGCGGGCCGCCCAACAACTGGCTCTCGCTGTTCGGCGGCTGCGCGTGGCAGTGGGAACCTCGACGTGGCCAGTACTACCTGCACAACTTCCTGGCCTCACAGCCGGATCTGAATTTCCACAACCGCGAAGTGCGCGCGGCGGTGCTCGACAACCTGCGCTTCTGGCTCGATCGGGGCGTGGACGGGTTCCGTCTGGACTCGATCAATTTCTGCTACCACGACGCGAAGCTGCGGGACAATCCGCCCAAGCCGAAGGAGAAGCGCGTGGGCCGCGGCTTCAGCGCGGACAACCCGTATTCGTTCCAGTACCACTGGTACAACAACACGCAGCCGGAGAATCTGGCATTCCTGGAAGAGTTGCGCGCGCTGCTGGACCGCTATCCGGGCGTCACCGCGCTGGGAGAGATTTCCTCCGAGGATTCGCTCGCCACGATGGCCGAGTACACCAGCGGCCGCCGCCTCCACATGGGCTACAGCTTCGAATTGCTGACCGACGATTTCAGCGCTGCGTACATCCGCGACACCGTGAGCGCGCAGGAGGCGCAGATGACCGAAGGTTGGCCGTGCTGGGCGATTTCCAACCACGACGTGGAACGCGTGCTCAGCCGCTGGGGCAACGGGAATGCTTCCGCGGCGATGGCGAGCCAGCTCACCGCGATGGTGTGTTCGCTCCGCGGCTCGGTCTGTGTGTACCAGGGCGAGGAGCTCGGGCTCACCGAGGCCGAGGTGCCTTACGAAGCACTGCGCGATCCCTACGGCATCACGTTCTGGCCCAACTTCAAGGGCCGCGACGGATGCCGCACGCCGATGCCGTGGGACAGCACCGCCCCGAATGCGGATTTCAGCCGCGCAACACCTTGGCTGCCGATCCCGGACGAGCATCGCGCGCTGGCGGTGTCATGGCAGGAGACGCAGCCGGCCTCCACGCTCAACATCTTTCGCGCGTTCATGCGCTGGCGGCGCGAGCATCCCGCGCTGCGTTGGGGTGACATCCATTTCATCAAAACACCCGAACCGGTGTTGGCATTCACCCGCGAATTCGAGCAGCAGGCGCTGCTGGTGGTATTCAACCTCTCGGCGGAACCGGCATCGCTGAACCTGCCCCGGAACATCGGGCTGACACTGCTGGAAGGACATGGCGGCCTGCGGCAGGGCAGCATCGAAAACGACCGGATATACCTGCCTGCCTACGGCACGGTGTTCACGGAACTCGAAAAATCGGACCGGCTGCTGATGGAACGCGATCTGGAAGCGGCCAATCCTGGGAAATAGACAGCCATGAGTGCAACCGAAATGAGTGCAACGATGCGCGACCAACACGCCACGGTGCGTGTGTTGCTGGCCGTGGCGGCGGCGGCGCTGGGCGGATTCCTGTTCGGATTCGACACCGCCGTGATCAATGGCGCGGTGGACGCCATCCACGATGCATTCGGCTTGAGCGCTGCCTGGACCGGGTTTGCGGTGTCTTGTGCCCTGCTCGGCTCGGCGCTCGGCGCGTGGTACGCGGGGCGGCTGGCCGACGCATTCGGCCGTCTGCGCACGATGCAGGTCGCCGCCGTGTTGTTGACCGCGGGCGCACTCGGTGCGGGGCTCGCCAACGGTGTGGGCGTGTTGATCCTGTGGCGCGTAATCGCCGGCATGGGCGTGGGCATGGCCTCGGTAGTGGCGCCCACCTACATCGCGGAAGTTTCACCCGCGCGCATGCGAGGCCGGCTCGGTTCGATGCAGCAATTGGCGATCGTGCTCGGCATCTTCGTCGCGCTTGCGAGCGATGCCTGGCTGTCCGGTTCGGCGCATGGGGCGGAAGGCACGCTGTGGCTGGGAATGCCCGCGTGGCGCTGGATGTTCCTGGCCGCAGCGATCCCTTCGGTGATTTACGGCGCGTTGGTGCTGGCGGTTCCGGAATCCCCTCGCTACCTGGTCGCGCGCGGCCGCTTTGCCCAGGCGACCGAGGTGCTCCGGCAGGTGCTCGGATTCTCGAATGAAGGCGCGCTGCAGCAGAAGCTGGCGGAAATCGAACAGACCTTGCGGCGCGAACATCGGCCGGCCTGGAGCGACCTGTTCGGCGGCAAGGGCGGCCTGTTGCCGGTGGTGTGGATCGGCATCCTCCTGTCGGTATTCCAGCAGTTCGTCGGCATCAACGTGATCTTCTATTACTCGTCCATGCTCTGGCATTCGGTCGGGTTCAGCGAAGCCGACTCGTTCACGATCACGGTGGCGACCTCGGTCGTGAACGTCGCCGTGACACTGGTCGCGATCGCGCTGATCGATCGCATCGGGCGCAAGCCGTTGCTGGTGATCGGTTCGGCCGGCATGGCGATCACCCTCGCGATGATGGCGTGGTGCTTCTCGCAGGCCACCGGCACGGGCGCGAGCTTGAGCCTGCCCGCTCCGTGGGGGCCGGTCGCGCTGGTTGCCGCCAACCTCTACGTGATCTTCTTCGGCGTGAGCTGGGGCCCGGTGGTATGGGTACTGCTGGGCGAGATGTTCCCCAACCGCATCCGCGCGATGGCGCTGGCGGTGGCCGCCGCGGTGCAATGGCTGGCCAACTTCGCGATCACCGCGACTTTCCCCTTGCTGGCCGAAATCGGATTGACCTTCGCGTATGGCCTGTACGCCGCGTTCGCGTTCATCTCGCTGGTGTTCGTCATGTATCTCGTGCGCGAAACCCGAGGCATGGAGCTGGAAGAAATGCGCGAGTGAGCGCGGCATCCTCCCGCGCTGGCCGCGGGAGGCGTGAGTGAGCTAGGATCGGTCCGCGCAAGTGCCGGAAAGCCCGTGCGCGGCATCCGTGGCATGAGATCCCAGCCCAGCGTGAAGGCAAAGAAGAAAATCACCTCGCTCGACATTGCCTACCTGGCAGGCGTTTCGCAGGCCACGGTGTCGCGCGCGCTGAGCGGCAATCCGCTCGTGAACGAGGAGACGCGGCGCCGCGTACTGGCGGCCGCGGAATCGCTCAAGTACACGGTCAACAAGAATGCCTCCAGCCTGCGCCGCAAGCATTCGGGCACGCTGGCCCTGCTTTTCTTCGAAGATCCCACGGCCGACGATTCGCACATCAATCCGTTCTTCCTGTCCATGCTCGGCTCGATCACCCGGGCCTGCGCGCGCCAGGGTTTCGACCTGCTGATTTCGTTCCAGCAACTCTCGCGCGACTGGCATGCGGATTTCGCCGAAAGCGAGAAGGCGGACGGCATCATCCTGCTCGGCTACGGCGATTACCTCTCCTACTGCGACCGGCTGGAACAACTGGTCGCCCGCGGCACCGCGTTCGTGCGCTGGGGCGCAGTGCAACCGGACGCGCCCTACGTCACCATCGGCTGCGACAACTACCAGGGCGGGCGAGCGGTCGCCGAGCACCTGCTGGAACAGGGCTGCCGGCGCATCGCCTTCCTGGGCACCGCCTCCGTGCACTACCCGGAATTCTTCGAACGCTACCGCGGCTATTCCAGCGCGCTGCAGGAGCATGGGCTGACGCCGGAACCGACGCTGCAGATGGATGCGGAAAGCACGCAGAGCTCCGGCCAGGAGGCGATGGAAGCGCTCATCGCCAGCGGCGAGAAATTCGACGCGGTATTCGCCGCCAGCGACCTGATCGCGATCGGCGCGCTGCGCACGCTGTCGAATTACGGAATGCTGGTGCCCGAGGAAGTGGCGCTGGCCGGTTTCGACGACATCCCGATGGCCGAGTTCGTCAATCCGCCGCTGACCACCGTGCTGCAGGACACCCATCAGGCCGGCGAGGCGCTGGTCAGCGCATTGCTGCGGCTGATCCGCGGCGATTCCGCGCAAAGCCGGGTACTGCCGGCCAGGCTGAAAGTGCGGCGTTCCAGCCTGCATTCGGCGGCCGGGCAACCCGGACCGACTGCGCCGGACCGCTGACCGGGCATCGCGACAAGTGACGGCGAGTTTGGCTCGCCGTTTTTCTTTTGACGTTATCCTTGGCGTTTTCGCGGGACTATGCGCGCATGGGACAAGGCGTGGATCAACCGGGCCTGATCGGCGACATCGGCGGCACCAACGCGCGCTTCGCGCTGACCGACCTGGCCTCGCCCACGCCGAACATCCTGCACGAGCAGACTTTCGGCGGTGATCGCTTCGCGACGCTGCGCGACGCCGCACTGCATTACTTCGAGCAGGTTGGGGTGAGGCCGAGGCGCGCGACACTCGCAGTGGCCGCACCGGTCGGCGACGACGAGATCCGGTTCGCCAACCGCGCGTGGTCGTTCAAATGCAGCGATCTGCAGCGCGCGCTGGGACTCGACCACCTAGAGCTGATCAACGATTTCGGCGCGATCGCTTGGGCCGCGCCGCACCTCGACATCTCGCAACGCGTGCCGATGTACGGCGAAGTCGGCGAAACGCTGCAGGGGCCGGTGACCCTGATCGGGCCGGGCACCGGGCTCGGCGTCGGTTTGCTGGTCGGGCCGCAGGAACAAGGCTGGCGCGTGGTGGAAACCGAAGGCGGCCACGCCACTTTCGCGGCGAGCGACGACGAGGAGCACGCGATCGTGCGCTGGATCGAGGCGCGCCACAGCCGCGTGTACAACGAGCTGCTGCTGAGCGGCAGCGGGCTGTCCCGCATCGATGCCGCCTTGCGCGGCATCACCCCGGTCGCGCTGCCCGCGCCGCAACCGCACCTGCGCATGCCGAAGGAAATCGTGGATGCCGCGCTGCGCGAAGGCGACGCCGACGCGGAACGCGCACTGGATCGCTTCTGCAACGCGTTCGGCCGCGTGGCCGGCGATGTCGCGATGCTGCACGGCGCGCGCACCGTGATGATCGCCGGCGGCGTGGTCCTGCATTTCCTCGACTACTTCCGCGACAGCGGCTTCATGCAGCGCTTCATCGAGCGCAGCGGTTATACGTTCTACATGCAGCGCATGTCGGTGCAAGTCATCACCCATCCCAATCCCGGCCTGCTCGGCGCGGCGGTGGCGTTGCGCGAAGCATGAAATAACGCCGCCTTCGCGGCGATCTTCGGAGGATGCGCTAATCTCGACGGCAGCGCAGACAAGGAGATCGTGGCGTGGCGCAACGGCGGCTGGAAGGCGAGTTGATGGACGATCCGGCGCTCGCCGCGCAGGCGCACCACGCCGCGCTGCACGGATTGCAGCGCATCAATCGCGCGAGCCGAACTGCCGCGACGCTGTGGCCGCACATCGCACGCACTCTTTCCGCGCGCCCCGGCGCGAGTGCGTCGCTGCTGGATGTCGCCTGCGGCGGAGGCGACGTTGCGATCGCGCTTGCACGGCGCGCGCGCCGGCAGGGTTTCGCGCTGGCGGTAGAAGGTTGCGACATCAGCGACACGGCCCTGAAACATGCGGCGCTGGAGGCCTCCCATGCGGGCGAACTGGTGAAGTTCATCCATGCCGACGTGCTGGAGGAGCCGCTGCCACAGCACTACACCTTCATCATCAGCACACTGTTCCTGCATCACCTGAGCGACGCGCAGATCGTCGCGCTGCTGCGCAAGCTCGCCGCCAATACCGATCACCTCTTCATCAGCGACCTGATCCGCGGCCCGGCCGGCTATACGCTCGCCTGGGTCGGCACGCGATTGCTGTCGCGCTCGCACGTCGTGCACGAGGATGGCCTGCGCTCGGTGCGCGCCGCGTTGACCCTGGACGAGGCGCGTGCGCTGGCGGAGGAAGCCGGCCTGCACGAGGCGCGCTTCGAGCGGCACTGGCCGCGACGCTTCCTGATGACCTGGTCGCGGCCGCCGGATGCATCGAATGTCTGATGAACTGCCGCGCGAATGGGACGTCGTGGTGGTCGGCGGCGGCGTGGCCGGTGCAATGAGCGCGTTGCATCTCGCGCGCGCTGACCTGCGCGTGCTGCTGGTCGAGAAGTCCGCCTGGCCACGCGAGAAGGCCTGCGGCGGCTGCCTCAATGCCGCCGCCTTGCACGCGATGGGCGATGCGGGGATCGAGCTGAAAACCGGGCGCCCCTATGGACGCATGCGGCTGGCGTCCAACGGCCGGTCTGCGGAATTTCCGCTGCCAAAAGGCTGGGCGATTTCGCGACGGCGCCTGGATGCGATCCTGGTCGAACACGCGATCCGTGCCGGAGTGCGTTTCGTGTCGGATACACGCGCAAACCTTGGCAAGCCGATGCGCGACGGTCGTGAGGTGGTGCTGCGAAACGGCGCTTCGCATTTCATCCTCACCGCGCGCGTGGTGCTCGACTGCGGCGGGCTCGCCGGCCGCCTGCTGCCCGATGTCGCGTGGCGGATCGCGCCACGTGCGCGCATCGGCATGGGTGCGAACGTGGCGAATGTGCCTGCGTGGTATCGCGCCGGAGTCGTTCACATGGCCTGCGCCGCGCACGGTTACGTCGGGCTGGTATGCGCGGAGGATGGAACTGCCAATGTCGCCACAGCGGTGGAGCCCGGATGGTGTGCCGGGATCGGCGGACCGGCGCGGGCGATCGCGCAGATCCTCGGCACCGCGGGCTTCCCCGTATTCGACGGCTTGCACGGGATCCATTGGCGCGGCACGCCACAGCTCACACGCACACGCCTCATGCTCGGCGCCGAACGCGTGCTGGTCCTGGGCGATGCCGCGGGCTACGTGGAGCCGTTCACGGGCGAAGGCATGGCGTGGGCGACTGCGGATGCGGCGGCCGTGACGCCGCTGGTGCGCGAAGCGGTTATGGGTTGGGACGATTCGATCATCGCGCGCTGGAGTGCGCTCCATGCGCGCCATGTCCGCGCCCGGCAACGCGTCTGCCGCGGCGTTTCACGGGTGCTGCGTCGCCCCCGGCTGCTCGCCGCAGCCGTATCGGCATTGGATGTCGCGCCCGCCCTGGTGGCTCCTCTTTCCACATGGTTGAACCGGGACTTCAGGTTGGCCGCGGCGGTGCACAAGTGAACGCGGTCCTGATACGCGGCCTCGGCACGGCGACGCCGCACCGGTCTTTCGCGCAGGAGACCGCGATCCCGCTGGCCGCGGCGCGCTGCTGCCGCGACGAACGCGAACGCGCATGGCTGGAACGCATCTATCTCGCCAGCGGCGTGCAACGGCGCGGCAGCGTGTTGCTCGATCGCGAAGACGATGCTTCGTCCATCGAGGCGTTCTATCCGCCGCGCACTTCGTTCACCGATCGCGGCCCCACTACCGCCGTGCGGCTCGCGCGTTACGCGCACGAAGCCGGCAAGCTCGCTGCGCGCGCCTGCAACGCTGCGTTGGGCGACGCGACCATCGAGCCCTCGCGCATCACCCACCTGGTCGCGGTGTCGTGCACCGGCCTGTTCTCGCCGGGACTGGACGCGGAACTGATCGCGCAACTCGGATTGCCGCGCGATGTCGGTCGGTTGAATCTCGGCTTCATGGGCTGCCACGGCGCGCTCAACGGCCTGCGGGCCGCGTCCGCGTTGGCGCGCAGCGCGCCGGATGCATGCGTGTTGCTGTGCTGCGTGGAGCTGTGCAGCCTGCATTTCTGCTACGGCTGGAACCCGCAACAGGTGGTGGCGAACGCGTTGTTCGCGGATGGCGCCGCGGCCACAATCCTCTCGACGGCAGGCGACGCGGGCCTGCAATTGCAGGAAACCGCCAGCCTGCTGACGCACGATTCGGCAGACGCGATGACCTGGCGCATCGGCGACCACGGCTTCGAGATGGGCCTTTCGCTGGAAGTACCGAAACGCATCCGCGCATCGCTATGCGAGTGGCTGGAGCCGTGGCTGGCTTCGCGTGGCTTGGGCGTCGGCGATGTCGCGCACTGGGCGATCCATCCCGGCGGCCCCGAAATCATCCAGGCCGCGATCGATTCGCTCGGCATTCCCGATCAGGCGGGAAATGTTTCGCGCTCCGTGCTCGCCAGGCACGGCAACATGTCCTCGCCTACCGTGCTGTTCATCCTCCAGCGCATGCGCGTCAGCGGGATCACCGGCCCCATTGTCGCGCTGGGCTTCGGACCCGGGCTGATGTTCGAGGCGGCGTTGCTCGGCTGAGCCGCGAGTCACTGCATCAGCGCGCTTTCCCGCACCTGCTTGATCTGGTCGCGAAGGCGCGCGGCATCCTCGAATTCCAGGTTCTGCGCGTGCCTGTACATCTGCGCCTCCAGTTTCTTGATCAGCGCGGCGGCGGAATGTGCATCGAGCGCAGCGTAGTCGGCGGCTTCCTCGGCGGCCTTGCGCGGCGCCTCGCCGCGCGAACGCGTGCGCGCCCGGCCGGGCGGCGCCTCGCGCGCGCCTTCCATGATGTCGGCGATCTTCTTCTGCACCGACTTCGGCGTGATACCGTGCTCGAGGTTGTATTCGATCTGCTTGGCGCGGCGGCGGTCGGTCTCGTCCATCGCCGCCTGCATGGAGCGCGTGATGGTATCGGCGTAGAGAATGGCCTTGCCGCGCAGGTTGCGTGCGCAACGGCCGATGGTCTGGATCAACGAGCCGGTCGACCGCAGGAAGCCTTCCTTGTCCGCGTCCAGGATCGCGACCAGCGAAACCTCCGGCATGTCCAGGCCTTCCCGCAGCAGGTTGATGCCGACCAGCACGTCGAACTTGCCTAAGCGCAGGTCGCGGATGATTTCCACGCGCTCGACCGTTTCGATGTCCGAATGTAGATAACGCACCTTGACGCCGTTCTCGTGCAGGAAGTCGGTGAGGTTCTCGGCCATGCGCTTGGTGAGCGTCGTGATCAGCACGCGATCGCCCAGCGCGACGCGCTGCTTGATCTCGCCGAGCACGTCGTCCACCTGGCTACGAGCCGGGCGCACCTCCACTTCCGGATCCACCAGCCCGGTCGGGCGCACCACCAGCTCGACCACGCTGCCGCCCGATTTCTCCAGCTCATATTTGCCGGGCGTGGCCGAAACAAAGATCGTGCGTGGCTCGCGCGCCTCCCATTCCGCGAAGCGCAGGGGCCGGTTGTCGAGCGCGCTCGGCAGGCGGAACCCGAATTCCACCAGTGTCTCCTTGCGCGAGCGGTCGCCCTTGTACATCGCGCCGAGCTGCGGCACGGTGACGTGCGACTCGTCCACCACCAGCAATGCGTCGGGCGGCAGGTAATCGAACAGCGTCGGCGGCGGCTCGCCGGCCTGGCGGCGCGTGAGATGCCGCGAGTAGTTCTCGATACCCGAACAGAAGCCGATCTCACTGAGCATCTCGAGGTCGTAACGCGTGCGCTGTTCCAGCCGCTGCGCTTCGACCAGCTTGTTTTCCTTGCGCAGGTGATCCAGCCAGTCGGTCAGCTCCAGCTTGATCGTCTCGATTGCGTTCAACACCGACTGGCGCGTGCTCGCATAGTGGGTGCGCGGATAGACCGTATAACGCGGGATCTTGCGGATGGTCTCTCCGGTCAGCGGATCGAACAGCGCCAGCGACTCCACCTGGCCGTCGAACAACTCGATGCGCAGGGCTTCGGTTTCGTTTTCGGCCGGGAACACGTCCACGGTTTCACCGCGCACGCGGTAGGTGCCGCGGTGCAGCTCCATCTCGTTGCGGGTGTATTGCAGTTCGGTGAGATGGCGGATCAGCTCGCGCTGGTTGACGTGCTCGCCGACCGACAGGATCAGCCGCAGCGAAAGATAGTCTTCCGGATTGCCGAGGCCGTAGATCGCGGAAACCGTGCCGACAATCAGCGCGTCGCGGCGCGACAGCAGCGCCTTCGTCGCCGCCAGCCGCATCTGCTCGATGTGCTCGTTGAGCGATGAATCCTTCTCGATGTAGGTGTCGCTGGAAGGCACATAGGCTTCCGGCTGGTAATAGTCGTAGTAGCTGACGAAATACTCCACCGCGTTGTGCGGGAAGAACTCGCGGAACTCGCCGTACAACTGCGCGGCCAGCGTCTTGTGGGGCGCCAGCACCAGGGTTGGTTTCTGCACCGCCTGCACGACATTGGCGATCGTGAAGGTCTTGCCCGAGCCGGTGACGCCCAGCAGCGTCTGCGCTGCGAGGCCCGAGTCGAACCCTTCGATCAGTTTCTCGATTGCGCGCGGCTGATCGCCGGCGGGCTGGTACGGCGCGACGAGCCGGAACCGCTCGTCGCTGCGCTGGATGTCTTCCATCACGCCATTCTATAAGACCGGGATGACAGACCATGTAGGCGCGTGCCGACGCAATCAAGCGTCGCGCGCCGCTGCCGCTCCACTTCCGGCACACCGACCATTTCCCCATCGCTCACATGGGGAACGGTCATGGCCATTGCGGCGGATCCGCATCAGCACGGACTCACCCTGATCGAACTGCTGATCGTATTGAGCACCGCAGTGATCCTCGCGGTCATCGGCATGCCCGCGCTGGGTTCGATGCTGGTGCGCTCGCACCGGCACTCGGCCGAAAGCGCGCTGCAGGCCAGCCTGATGCACGCGCGCGAAATGGCGATAACCCGCCACATGCAAGTGATCGTCTGTCCGAGTCCGGATCATCGCACTTGCGCAGCCTGGGACGACTGGCAGGATGGCTGGCTGATCGCCGCGGATGCGGATCGCGACCGGGAACCGGATGCCGGGATGCCGCTGGCGGTATTCGACGCCATGCCTGCGCAAATGCGCGTGCTCAGCAGCAGCGGCCGGCCGCGCGTGGTCTTCCGCCCGGACGGCAGTGCATCGGGAAGCAACACGCAACTCACCATCTGCCATCCCGGGGACGCACGCGAAGGGCTCGCCGTGGTGGTCGCCAATTCCGGCCGCGTGCGCGTGACGGATGCCCAGCAGGCCCGCCTGCAGGCTTGCCTGGCGGGCACCGGATGACCACGCCGCCGATGACACGTTTGTTCACGATTTTCGGGTTCCCGGCTGGTGCGCCCGCCAAGCCATGACTTCCGGCAGTGGCACAGTTCTTGATCCCTCTCGCCTGCCAACGTTGCGTTGGCGCGAGTGTGAGGGGTAGACCATGAAACGCGCACTGATCACGGTGCTGGCTCTGGGCCTCGCCGTCAGCTCCTTCGGGCTCTGCGTAGCCGAGATGTTCTGACCGGCACCGCACGCCGAAGTCGCACGTCGCATGCACATGCGGCCCGGTCCGGCCGCCGCCTGACAGCCGCCGCGCGGCTGCCGCCGGGTCGCTGTGCACCACGAAGCTGCCTCACAACCGACCGATCGCGAACTGCACCAGCAGGCTGCTGACCGCCACCGCAATCCATACGCCCAGCCCCAACAGGATCGGCCGCGGACCGCTGGCGATCATCCTGCGCAGATTTGCCGAAAGGCCGATCGCGGTGAGCGCGACCACGATCAGGAATTCCGCTAGTTCGTGAATCGCCGGTTGCAGCACCACGGGAATCCATCCCGCCGTGCGCATGGCCGAAGCGACGAGGAACCAGAGGATGAACCAGGGGAAGATGCGCGTGAGGCTGAAATCCGCCGCACCTTTCTTCTTCTCGCGCATTGCCACCGTCACCGCCAGCACGATGCACACCGGAATGATCAATGTCGCGCGGGTCAGCTTGACGATGGTCGCGTAATCGCCGGCCGCATGGCTGTAGCTGTAACCGGCGCCGACAACGGACGACGTATCGTTGATCGCGGTGCCGGCCCACAGGCCGAATCCGAGGTCGGACAGGTGCATGAGGTGGCCGAGCAGCGGGAACAGCAAGACCGCGACCACGTTGAACAGGAAGATGGTGGAGATCGCGAAGGCGGTGTCGTGTTCGTCCGGCTTGATGATCGGCGTCACCGCCGCAATCGCCGAACCGCCGCAAATCGCGGTGCCGACGCCGATCAACACCTTGAGCTGGCCGTGCACGCCGAGCAACCGGCCCAGCCCCCACGCGGCGAGGAACGCGGTGCTCATGGTGACGAGCGCGACCGACAGCGATTCCAGTCCGGTCTTTGCCACCTGGCCCAGGCTGAGCCCGAACCCCAGCGCGACGATCGACCACTGCAAAACCTGCTTGCCGGCGAAACGGATGCCCGGAGTGAAGCGCACTCCGGGCGTGAATCCGTTGCGCACCGCGATCCCGAGCACGATCCCGATCACCGGCCCACCGATCAACGGCGCGAAATGCCCAAGCCCCAGGGCGATCAGCGCGAGGGCAAGCGCGAGGGCAAGGCCGGGCACATGCTCGGCGTAAACGGGCGCGGCACGGCCGACGATCGCGTTCATCTGGAAATCCGGGACGAAGAGCGTCCATTCTCCTGCCCGCCTTCAATCAGCAAAACTTTGAATATTTGATCGCTGCAATAAACTCTCCTGATGCTCAACCTCACCCCGCGCCAGCTCGAAGTGTTCGTCCAGACCGCGCTGCTGGGCAGCCTGCGTGCCGCCGCCGAACGCGTTCACCTGACCCAACCCGCCGCGAGCATGGCGCTGGCCGAACTGGAGCGGCAGCTCGGCTCGCCACTGTTCGATCGCGAGCGCGGGCGGCTGCATCTGAATGCGCGTGGACGCGAACTGCTGCCGCGTGCACGGGAACTGCTGGAACGCCATGCCGAGTTCGGCCAGATCGCGCGCGGCAAGCCCACCGCGCTCTCCGGCGAACTGCGGATCGGGGCAAGCAATACCGTCGGCAACTACCGGGTAGGCGAACTCCTGGGCAGCTTCGTACGCGCGCACCCGCAAGTGGCGATCCGGCTGCACGTGGCCAATACCGACAGCATTGCCGCGTTGCTGCTGGATCACGCGCTCGACGCCGGCTGCGTGGAAGGGGCGGTTGCAAATCCGCAACTGCAGCTGAAACCGTGGCGCGAGGATCGCCTGCGCGTATGCGCGGCGCCCGACCATCCGCTGGCCCGCAAGCGCTCGCTCAAGCCCGCCGACTTCGCCGGCGCACGCTGGGTATTGCGCGAACCAGGCTCGGCCACGCGCGCCATGACCGAGCGCGCGCTTGCGCAACTTCCACCGGGCGAACTCGTGCTGGAACTGGATCAGACCGAAGCGATCAAGCAGGCCGTTGCCGCCGGATTGGGCATCGCGTGCCTGCCCGAAGTCGCGCTCACGGACGCGCTCGCGACGGGCCGGTTGAAGGTACTCGAGACCCCCTTTCTCGACCTGCGCCGCACACTCTCGCTATTGCTGCACAAGCAGCGCTACCGCGGCGCGCTGCTGGAAACCTTTCTGCACAGCTTGTAGGCGGTTGACCGAAACGAAAAATGCCCGCATCGCTGCGGGCATTCAGTTATTCGTGGCGCCCGAACTTGGACTCGAACCAAGGACCCCCAGATTAACAGTCTAGTGCTCTAACCAGCTGAGCTATTCGGGCGTTTTTTGGAAACTCTGCTTTGATCCATCCCTGGAGCGCTCTCCTCTCGGCATCCTTGCCTCGCCCTCGCGCGCGGAATGCCATCCAAGCCATTCCGCCAGTGCGCGCCGCTCGACCAGCTGAGCAATTCGGCGCGGGGAACAGCGAATTATCCGGGCCTTTCGGGCCACTGTCAAAGCCGGAGCCGGCGTGACGACCTCCGCCTTCCGTCGCGCTGAGCGCCATTGCGCAACGAACGGGTTCGGAACGCCGAACCTTAGTCCGATCTCCCATCTTCATTCAGACATGAGCCCGCGCCCAGGGTGGCCGGAATCACGGGCCTCAGGCCCTGACCGGTTCTTCCGCCCCGGCAATCCGATAGCACGGCACATATTCGCGGCCGGGCAGCTTCATGCGGTGCTGGGCGACGAAGCTGCGCAGCAATGAATCCAGCGCGTGCATGATCTTCGGATCGCCGTTGATCACGAACGGACCCTTCCGGTCTATCTGGTGCAGGCCCTCTTCCTTGACGTTGCCGGCAACAATGCCGGAGAACGCGCGGCGCAGGTCGGCAGCGAGCAGGTGCGGCTCGCGACCGGCGCGCAGGTCCAGCGCAGCCATGCTCTCGTGCGTGGGCACGAACGGCACCTGGAGTTCGTAGGGAATCTTCAGTGCCCAGTTGAAGAAGAACGCATCGTGCTGCTCGATGCGTTGCTGGCGCACGCGCTCGATGCCGTCGCGGATCTCGTGCGCCACTTCGATCGGATCATCAACAATGATGCGGTAATGCCGGCTGATTCCTTTGCCCAGCGCGAGGCGCAGGAAGGAATCAATCTGCTCGAAATATGGCGCGGCCACCGCCGGTCCGGTGAACACCAGCGGGAACGGCACGTGCGTGTTTTCCGGATGCAAAAGAATGCCGAGGAGATAGAGGATTTCCTCGCAGGTTCCTACGCCGCCCGGGAACACGATGAATCCGTGACCGATGCGCACGAAGGCTTCCAGCCGCTTCTCGATGTCCGGCAGGATCACCAGGTTGTTCACGATCGGATTGGGCGATTCGGCAGCGATGATGCCCGGCTCGGTCAGGCCGATATAGCGATTCTTGTAATGGCGCTGCTTGGCGTGCGCGATCGTGGCGCCCTTCATCGGCCCTTTCATCGCACCGGGACCGCAACCGGTACAGATGTCCATGCCACGCAGGCCGAGCTGGTACCCGACGGTCTTGCTGTAGTCGTATTCCTCGCGCGAAATCGAATGTCCGCCCCAGCACACGGCAAGGTTCGGACTGGAGCGCGCGCGCAGCACGCGCGCGTTGCGCAGGATGTCGAACACGGCATGCGTGATGCCGGTGCTGTCGTCCAGTTCGAACTGGCCGGCATCGAGTTGCGTGGACACGTACACGATGTCGCGCACCACGGCGAAGAGGAGTTCGTTGGTGCCGCGGATGATCCTTCCGTCCACGAAAGCCTGCGCCGGCGCGTTGATGAGCTCCAGCTGCACTCCGCGGTCCTGTTGCAACACCTGGATGTCGAAATCACGATAACGATCCAGCATCGTGCGCGCATCGTCGTGCACCTCGCCGGAGGTAAGCACCGCGAGCGCGCACGAGCGCAACAGCCCATGCAGGCCGGCGGCGGTGGCATCCCGGAGGCGCGCGATCTCCCTGCGCGAAAGTACGTCCAGCGTGCCGGCCGGCGTGACGCGGGCGTTGACGGTTTGCGGTGCGGTGCGGGGTTGCGCGTCGTTCATTCGTAGGATTTCCAGATCACCGACGGTGGGCCGCAAGCATGGTCGCGGCGCGCAACGACGGTCAAGCGGTCAGACCGGATGGAGATAGGCAGCGACACCGCTCAGCACCATCTGCACCGAGAGTGCGACCAGCAGCATGCCCATCAGCCGCTCCAGCGCGGTGAGCACGCTCTCGCCCAGCCATCGGAAAAGATAGGTCGAGGACAGCAGGATCGCCGCTGTTGCCAGCCACGCGGCGAAAAGCGCGATGCCCCATTGCGCGGTGTGGCCGGGTTGCGAATTGGTGAGCAGCAGCAGCGCGGCCATCGCGGACGGACCCGCCACGCCCGGAATCGCCAGCGGCACGATGAACGGCTCGCCCTGCCCCACCGGCCCGAAGATCCCCCCGTCACGCGGCGGGAACACCATCTTGATGCCGATCAGGAACAGCACGATGCCGCCGCCGATGCTGACCGATTCCTGTTTGAGTTGCAGCGAATGCAGGATCACCTGGCCGCCGAGCAGGAACGCAATCAGCACGGCCAGCGCGATCAGCAGCTCGCGCATCATCACCCAGCGCCGCCGCTGCGGCGGCACGTGCTTCAGCAGCGACAGGAAGAACGGAATATTGCCGAGCGGATCCAGGATCAGGAACAGCAGGATCCCGGCCGACAGCGTGGTCATCTGGGTTTCCATCGCGTTTCCCCCGCAACCTGACCGTCCGCGCTGCTAGCCTTCGCGCAAATCCAGCAGCTTGCCTCGCGCTTCCATCGCCTGTGATGAGAGAAGATACACGACCGCATCGGCAGCGGCCTCCGGCGTGGCGACCGCGTCGGCATCCTCGCCGAACCAGGCCATGCGGCGCAGCGCGGTGCGCATCGGCGCGGGCAGCAACGCGTGCACGCGCAGACTGGAGCCTTCGGTTTCCTCATGCAGGATCGAGGCGAAGCCTTCCAGCGCGGCCTTGGCCGTGCCATAAGCGCCCCAGTGCGCGCGTCCCATGCGTTCGCGGTCGTCCAGCACGAACACCACCGCGGAATCGGCGCGCTCCTGCAGCAGCGGCATGCAGGCTTGCGTCAACAGGAAGGGCGCACTGACATTGACGTGCAGCGTCTCCACCCATTCCTTCTGTTTGTGCATCGCGACCGGCGTCAGCCCATCGAAGCGCGCGGCCGCGTGGACGATGCCATCCAGCCGGCCGAGCTCGTTGCCGATCATTTCCGCCAACGATTCGTAGTCCGCCGGTGTGGCGCCGAGGAGGTCGACCAACTGGATGATCGGCGGCGGCGCTCCCGGCACCGCTGCGACTTCGTCATAGACGCGTTCGATGGCACGTCGCTTGCGCCCGGCCAGCAGCACGGTCGCCCCCGCACGCGCGCAGGCCAGCGCGGTCGCGCGGCCCAAGCCGCCCGCCGCACCGGTGATCAGGATGACGCGATCCTTCAGCGCATCGGTCGCCGGCACGTGATCGTCCGGCAGCCGCGCGAGCGGCAGATTCATTGCGCGGCCGGGTTGCCGGCTTCCTGCACCATGCGTTGCAGTTCGCCGGACTGGTACAGCTCCAGCGTGATGTCGCACCCGCCGATCAACTCGCCGTTGATGTAGAGCTGCGGGAAGGTCGGCCAGTTGGAGTAGCGCGGCAGGTTGGCGCGGATCTCCGGGTCTTCCAGCACGTTCACCGAGAAGAATTCCGCGCCGGCGGCGTTCAGCGCCTGCACGGTGCGGGCGGAAAAACCGCACATCGGGAACTGCGGCGTGCCTTTCATGTACAGCACGATCGGGTGTCCCTCGAGCGTGCTCTTGATGCGTTCGTTTATGTCCATACAACCGTTCCTGAAATACCCAAAAGTTGCGCTTCGCTCACACTCTATGTCGCTTCACAACCCCCATTCGATTTCCAGTCGAATTGCCCCTTTGCTAAACGAGGCAAGAGCGCTGCTCGCGCCGATGGGGTTAGAATGTGCGATGGCGTTGCGCCGAGAACCGCAATTGTAGCAGGCGCGCGGCCTCATCTCCGTCCATAGAACAAGGAGTCAAGGACCATGGCGATCGAACTTCCCCCGCTGCCCTACGACCGCAACGCGCTGGCGCCGCACATTTCGGCCGAGACGCTGGAATTCCACCACGACAAGCACCACAAGGCGTACGTGGACAACCTCAACAAGATGATCGAGGGCACGGATTTCGCCGACATGAACCTCGAGGACATCGTGCGCAAGGCCACCGGCGGGATGTTCAACAACGCGGCGCAGGCCTGGAACCACACGTTCTACTGGAATTGCCTGTCGCCCAATGGCGGCGGCGAAGCCACAGGCAAGCTGGCGGACGCGATCAAGAAGGCGTTCGGCGGTTTCGAGAAATTCAAGGAGGAATTCTCCAAAGTCGCCGCGACCACGTTCGGTTCCGGCTGGGCCTGGCTGGTGCAGCGCGCGGACGGCTCGCTCGGCATCGTCAGCACGTCCAACGCGGGCACGCCGATCACCGGCAGCGACCGGCCGCTGCTGACCTGTGATGTCTGGGAACACGCCTATTACATCGACTACCGCAACGCCCGCCCGAAATACATCGAGGCGTTCTGGAGCGTGGTGAACTGGGACTTCGCGGGCACGCAGATGGCGTGAGGCGTGATGAATCCCCTTCCCCCCGTTCACGGGGGAAGGTGGCGCGTAGCGCCGGATGGGTGCCGTTGCGCCGATCTTTGCAAGCCGGCTTCGACATCCATGTCTTTTTTTTTCCGCGCCGTCCCACGGCGCGGGTTACTTTCCTTTAGGGGAAAGTAACCAAAGCCATTGGCGCCGGGCATGACGGTCTCGCCAACATCCGGTTGGCTCGACTCCGCTGCGCTTCTCGCGCCAAGCGGGCCGGCGCGAACTCGCACATCCTTGTGCTCAAACAGTCGCGCCTTGCTCCCGCTTGGTGCTGCGATGCTCGCCGTCATGCGACGGCGCCGGGAGCTCACTTCGACACGGCCATCCATGGCCTGCGTTTTCGCACCGCGAATATCTCCGCGCTGAATGGCGTAGGGGCCTTTGCGCCGCCACGGTTTGAGCCCCGCGCCGCGGTGACTTAAGCTGCGCGTTTTGCGCGATCACCATCGCGTTCCGGGGAATTCGTTTGGACCCGAAGTCCGCCGCCCGCCGCCGTCCGCGGCTGCTTGCCCTGCTCACGGCCCTGGCGCTGGCCCTCATCGTGGCCGGGCTGAATTTCGTGCTGTGGGGTGTCGCCGATCGGCCGACCCACGTCGCGACTTGGCAGGGCCAGATCGGCGGCTTCGCCTACAGCGCCTACCAGCGCTACCAGAGTCCCTTCAACGACACGCATCCGAGCGATGCCGAACTGGACAGCGACCTTGCGCTGCTTTCGCGATATACGCATCGCATCCGGACCTACTCGTCGCTGGAGAGCCCGTCCATCCCCAGGCTGGCGATGAAACACGACCTCGACCTGCTCGCCGGAGCCTGGCTGGACCGGCGCGAAGACAACAACGAGCATGAACTCGATGCGCTGATCGCGCAGGCGCGACGCTGGCCGGACATCAAGCGGGTGATGGTCGGCAATGAGGTGCTGCTGCGCAACGACATGTCGCCGCACGAACTGATGGCGTACCTCGATCGCGCGCGCGCGGCGATCAGGCAGCCGGTTTCCACCGCGGAGCCGTGGCACATCTGGATGAAATACCCGGAGCTGGCGCAGCACGTGGATTTCATCACCGTCCACCTGCTGCCCTACTGGGAAGGCGTGCCGGTCAGGAACGGACAAGCCATTGGCGAAGCGCTGACTCGCTACCAGCAGCTGCATCAGCTGTTTCCCAACAAGCACATCGTGATCGGCGAAATCGGCTGGCCCTCCAACGGCGACCGCTTCGAATACGCCAAGCCGTCCATCGCGAACGAGGCGATTTTCCTGCGTCAGTGGCTCAACGTCGCGCGCGAACGCGGCATCGATTATTACCTGATGGAAGCGATCGACCAGCCGTGGAAAGAAGCGCTGGGCGGGCGTCGCGTCGAAGCCTATTGGGGCATGTTCGACTCTTATCGCCACCTGAAGTTTCCGTTGACAGGTCCGGTGCTGGAGGATGTGAACTGGCCCTGGAAAGCCACTGCCGCCGCCGCACTGGCGTTCCTGCCGATGCTGTGGTTCGCCTTCGCCTTCTCGCGCTTCCGGCTGGTCGGCCGCTTCGTGTTCCTCGCCTTGATCCAGCTCGCCGCCGCGCTGATCGTGTGGTCGGCGACGGTGCCATTCTTCTTCTACCTGGATGTGGTGGACTGGGGCATGCTGGTGCTGCTGTTCCCGGCCCAGCTCGCCATCCTCGCGATCCTGCTGATCAACGGTTTCGAATTCACCGAAGTGCTGTGGCGCAAGCGCTGGCTGCGGCATTTCGGTCTGCTGCAACCCGATCCGCCGGAGCGGCAGCCGTTCGTTTCGATCCATCTGGCCTGCTACAACGAGCCGCCGGAGATGGTGATCGCCACGCTCGACTCGCTGGCCGCCCTCGACTATCACAACTTCGAAGTGCTGGTGATCGACAACAACACCAAGAAGGAGGAAGTGTGGAAGCCCGTGCAGGCTTATTGCGAGAAACTCGGCCCGCGCTTCCGCTTCTTCCATCTCGATCCCTGGCCGGGCTTCAAGGCCGGTGCACTGAATTTCGGTCTGAAGGAAACGGATCCGCGCGCGCAGGTGATCGCCGCGATTGACGCCGACTACGTGGTGCGCGCGGACTGGCTTTCCGCGCTGACCGGCTACTTCCATGACCCCAAGATCGCGGTGGTGCAATGCCCGCAGGCTCACCGCGACTGGGAGCACAACGCGTTCAGGCGCATGACGAGCTGGGAATCCGACGGCTTCTTCCGGATCGGCATGCACCATCGCAACGAGCGCAACGCGATCATCCAGCACGGCACCATGACGATGGTGCGTCGCTCGGCGCTGGAGGGCACCGGTGGCTGGGCGGAATGGACGATCTGCGAGGATGCGGAACTGGGCCTGCGCCTGATGCACGCCGGTTACGAGCTGGTGTACGTGGACGAGGTGATGGGCCGGGGGCTGCTGCCGGCGGACTTTGCCGCCTACAAGTCGCAGCGCAACCGCTGGGCTTTCGGCGCGATGCAGATCCTCAAGGGCCGCTGGGGCTGGATGGTCCACCGTGGTCCGCTGAGCGCCGGCCAGCGCTTCCACTTCCTCACCGGCTGGTTCTCGTGGTTCGCCGATGCCCTGCATCTGGTGTTCACGCTGATGGCACTGGCGTGGACGATCGGCATGCTCGCGGCGCCATCCGTGTTCAGCCTGCCGATGCAGTTGTTCCTGATCCCGGTGCTGGGCTTCTTCGTTGCGAAGACGCTGTTCGGCATCGTGCTGTTCCGCGCGCGCGTGCCGTGCTCGTGGCGCGAGACGATCATGGCTTCCGTTGCGAGCATGGGACTGAGCCACGCAATCGCGCGCGGCATCTGGCGCGGCCTGTTCAAGAAGCAGGGCGTGTTCGTGCGCACCGCCAAGAGCCGCAGGCTGGGCAAGAAGAAGCCGAGCGCGTTCACTCCTGTGCGCGAGGAAATGCTGATGGCGACAGCGTTGGCGCTCGCCATCATTGGCATGGCGATCGACTACGGCGGCCAATACCTTGAAGGCCAGTTGTGGATGCTGATCCTGGCCGCGCAGGCGATTCCTTATTTGTCCGCGCTGGTCGGCGCGTGGGTCGCCAAACGTTCGGGCGAATCTGAAGCTAGGAGTTCCTCAGGGCTTCCAGTACCGGCCTGACCTGCTGCTCGCAGCCCAGCGCCGCGCCCACGCGCTGCAACGCCGCCGCGAGCGATTGATCGTCGCGCGCCCGCAGCGTCGCGTGGCCGACCTTGCGCCCGGCGCGCGGCGACTTGCCGTAATCGTGCCAGTGCGCGTCGGATTCGCGCAGGATCGCATTCGCGTCCGGCAGCTCGCCGATCCAGTTCAACATGCAGCTGCGGCCGAGCGCGGCGGTGTCGCCCAGTGGCAGGCCGAGCACCGCGCGCACGTGGTTCTCGAATTGCGACGTGAGCGCGCCCTCGATGGTCCAGTGCCCGGAGTTGTGCACGCGCGGCGCCATTTCGTTGCCGAGCAGCTTGCCCTGATGCACGAAGAGTTCCAGCGCGAACACGCCGACGTAGTCCAGCTTCTCCGCCAGCACGCGTGCCAGCTCGAACGCGTGCGCCTGCAGGCGTGGATCGATGTTCGCCGGCGCGAGACTCGCGGAGAGGATGCCCTCGGAATGCCAGTTGCGCGTCAAGGGCCAGGTGCGGAAATCGCCGCCGCGCCCGCGCACCGCGACAACCGACACTTCGCATTCGAACGGCACGAATGCCTCGAGGATCAGCCCGTGCGCATTCGCGCCCAATGCCTGCCATGCCGCATCGGCGTCCGCGATGGAACGCAAGCGGAACTGGCCCTTGCCGTCATAACCCAGCCGGCGCGTCTTCAGGATTGCCGGCGCGCCGACTTCGCGCAGCGCAGCATCCAGGTCTTCGCGCGTATCCACTTTCGCGAACGCCGGTGTGCCCAGCCCGCACTCGCGGAAGAGGGTCTTCTCGGCTAATCGATCCTGCGCGGTGCTGAGCGCACGCGGATTCGGGAACACCTGCGTGCGTTCGGCCAGCCACTTCGCCGTTTCCGCCGGCACGTTCTCGAAATCGAAAGTCGCGACGTCCACCTGCCGTGCGAACTTTTCCAGTGCGTCGAAGTCGCGCCAGTCCGCGCGGATCAGCGGCGCGACCTGTCCTGCGCACGCTTCGGCTGCGCCATCCACGACCACGAAGCGCACGCCCAGTGGCGCGCCGGCCCGTACCAGCATGCGCGCGAGCTGGCCGCCGCCCAGGATGCCTACTGTGCCCATCGGATCAGCGCCGCTTCGCCGCTTTGCGCGGATCGGGATGTTTCAGGACTTGCGCGGTCTGGTTGGCGCGGAATTTGTCCAGCGCCTTGGCGACCTTTGCATCGTTCAACGCGATGATTGCGACTGCCAGCAGCGCGGCGTTGATCGCTCCGGGCTTGCCGATGGCCAGCGAGCCGACCGGAATACCCGCAGGCATCTGCGCGATCGAGAGCAGCGAGTCCAGCCCCTTGAGCGCCTTCGATTCCACCGGAACGCCCAGCACCGGCACGCGCGTCTTCGCGGCCAGCATGCCGGGCAGGTGCGCGGCGCCGCCCGCGCCGGCGATGATCGCCTGCAAGCCGCGCGCGGCGGCCGATTCCGCGTAGGCGAACAGCTTGTCGGGGGTACGATGCGCGGACACCACCTGCACTTCGTGCGCGACGCCGAATTGCGCCAGCGTTTCCGCGGCGTGCTGCATGGTTTCCCAGTCAGACTGCGAGCCCATCACCACGCCGACGCGCGGTTGCTGCTTCGTTTTCATGGTCCGGCGGCCCCAAAACGGCTATTGTACGCAAGTGCGCGGCGGCAGTCCGGTCGTCGCGAATGGATCCCGGAGACCCTCGCGTGGACAAGCGGTTGCTCGACATCTTGTGCGATCCGGTCAGCAAGACCCCGCTCCGCATGCTCAGCTCTGCGGAACTGGAAGCGCTCAACCGTGCGGTGGCGACTGGCTCGCTGGATACCGTGCGCGGCGAAAAGGTCGCGGGCCCGCTCTCGGCGGGGCTGATCACGGTGGATGGCAAGGTCGTCTACCGCGTCGAGGACGACATACCGGTGATGCTGCCTGACGAAGGCATCGGCACTTTGCAGCTTGCCGATTTCCCGCGCTGAGCACGGCGATTGCAACGTGACGGCCATCACGTTTCGGCAACGGGGCTCCGCCATACTTTGTGACAATTCGCCCCGGCCAAGGCAGGCGTCGCATGTCCAGCTCCCCGAATGAGCTCCTCCCCGACGACAACAAGGTCGTCGAGCTTGCCGGCCGCAGCGATCCGCGCAGCGAACGCGTGGGCGAGTTGCTTGGCGCGGTGCGCGCGCTCACGCTGAAACGCGCGCACGAACTGGTTTCCACCCTGCTCGACAACGTGGATGATGCGTTGTTCGACCTCGCCGAGAAAGCCGAAAGCAACGCCGCGCAAACCCAGTTCTTCGATGGTATGCGCGAGGTGCGCAAGCGCCGTCCGCTGCTGGAGCGGCTGTTCGGCGAGCAGGTCGCGCGCAATTTCAACGAGTTCGCTGCCGGCCAGCCGCGCAAGCGGCGCGGCGGAAACGCCTCGGCCAGTACCCGCACCGGCGAACTTGCGCTGGTGGATGATCGCGACCTTGAAGAATCGCTTGCGATCGCGAGCATGGTCAGCAAGGCCGAAGGCCGCCTCAACAGCCCATTGCATGCCCTGAACCAGCGGCTGGCCGTGATTTGCGGCGGCCAGCACATCGAGGACGGCACCAATCCGCTCGGCCCGGCCTCGCTCGCGTATGCGTTCCGCACCGCGTTGCGCGAACTCGATGTGGACATCAAGGTTCGGCTGATCGTGTTGAAGCTGTTCGAGCGCTACGTGTTGGCCGGGCTCGATGCGCTGTATCACGAAGTGAACGTGCAACTGATGCAGGCGGGCGTGCTGCCGCACCTGCGACACGTGGTCGCGCGCGTATCCTCGTCGACGGATACGGATGGAGACCGGGAGCGCCGCTCGGCCGACGTGCCACGCGACGCCTCCGCGGGTTCGGCGTTGAGCGGCGATTCGGCCGGCCTGCATGCGCAATTGATGCGCACGCTGACCGCGTTGCTGGCCTCCCGTCGCCAGGCCCGGCCGGCCGATACTGCAGCCGACGCAACCGGCAGCAACCCGGCGATCGCCTCGCTGACCCCCGCCGAACTCCTTGGCGCCCTGACCCTGCTTCAGGGCGAAGCCGCATCGTTCTCCGCGCAACCGCCGGTGGTCGACCACGACGCGGCCGTGCAAATGGTGCAGCGCCTGAAGGACGAGCTGCTCGACCAGATCCGGCGCCTCTCGGGCGAAGAGCGGGCGCACGTGTCCGGTGCCGACGAAGACACCATCGACCTGGTCGGGATGCTGTTCGAATACATCCTGCAGGACCAGACCGTCCCGGCACCGCTGCGGCTGCTGCTGGCACGTTTGCAGATCCCGTACGTCAAGGTGGCAATCCTCGATCGGCGCATGTTTGCGCACGCCTCGCATCCTGCGCGCAGGTTGCTCGATCTGCTGGCCGACACGGCCAAAGGCTGGTCGGAAGATTCCGATCGCGACGGTCGCCTGTACGATAAATTCCGGGGCGTCGTCGAAACGGTGCTCGGCGAATTCGACGACGACATCGGCGCGTTCGAACGTCAGCTCGAGGACTTCGAAGGTTTCGTCGAAAGCAACCGCAAGCGCGCCGAGCTTGCCGAACAGCGCGTCACCGAGGCCGCACGCGGTCGCGAACGCCTGCAGGAAGCACGCCGCCGCGCTGCGCGCGAGATCGTCGCGCGCACGGAGGGGCATCCGCTGCCCGCGTTGTTGCAGAACGTCCTGGCACGGCCCTGGGCGAATTATCTCGTGCTGGTACTGCTGCGCCATGGCGAGACCTCGCAGGATTTCCAGGACGCATTGGCCTTCATCGAGGATTTCGCCCGTACCGCGGAGACTCCCGCGGACGAGGCCGCGCGCGAACAGTTGCGCGAAATGCTCCCCTCGCTGGAAAAGAGCCTGCGCCACGGCCTGGTGACCGTGGCCTTCCAAGAACCGGATTTGCGCCAGCTCTTGGGCGAACTCCGGGAGTTCTGGGCCAGGCAGCTTGGCGAAAGTCCCGAATGCGCAGCGAGCGAGGCGGGCGAAGCCCTGGTTCCGATCGCCACGCAAGTGGAGGCGATCCTGGAAGAGCCCTCGGAAGCTCCCCTCGAGGTCGCGGTATCCATTGGCGATCTCGAATCGGTGCAGGCGGTCCGCGCACTGAAGGTCGGCACCTGGATCGAGTTCGTGGACGAGACGGGTACTCGTGAGCGCGCCAAACTTTCCTGGATCAGCCCGATCAGCGGCAAGTACCTATTCGTCAACCGGCGAGGCCTGAAGATCGCCGACCGCAGCTTGCAGCAGCTCGCCGCCGAGATGCGCGACGGTCGCGCGCTGGTTCTTCAAGAGGTGCCGCTGTTCGATCGCGCCCTCGATGCCATCGTGGAGCGGCTGCGGGAAGGCCACCCGGAGCAAGACGCATAGACGGAAGTTACGCTGGGCCGTGGCGCCGCCTTCCTGAAAAGCCAGCCCGATCATTTCGCCAGCACACAAGCGCCCCTCGCTGCGTTTCGCTCCGAGAGCGCGCCCAATGCTCGCGCTCGTTGGCCGTTCCCGCTTCCCCCCCTGCCTCACGGCTGCGACAATCCCGGAAATTCCTCCTCGAGATCGCCATGCCCGAACTGAAGCCGCCCCCGCAGGAGCTGATCGAAGCCGACGTGCGGCGTGCGCTGGCGGAGGACTTCGGCAGCGGCGATGTCACCGCCGACCTCATCGACCCCGAAGCGCGCGCACTCGCTCGCATCGTCTGCCGCGAAGGCGCGGTGATCGCCGGCGTTCCTTGGGCACAGGCGTGCTTCCAGGCTCTCGATCCAGACGTGCGCATCCGATGGACCCGCAATGACGGCGATCGCGTCACGGCTGGCACAGCGCTGTGCGTCATCGAGGGCAAAGCTCGCGCGCTGGTCGGCGCCGAACGCTGCGCGCTGAATTTTCTGCAGACGCTTTCCGCCACGGCGACCGTGACGCGTGCGTACGCAGATGCGGTCGCCGGCACCCGCGCGGTCATCCTGGACACCCGCAAGACCCTGCCTGGCCTGCGCCTGGCGCAGAAATACGCGGTACGCTGCGGCGGAGGCGCCAATCACCGCATCGGCCTCTACGACGCGATCCTGATCAAGGAAAACCATGTCGCCGCGGCGGGCGGAATCGTTCCCGCCATTGTTTCTGCACGCGAGCACCATCCAGACCTGCTCCTGGAAGTGGAAGTCGAATCGCTGGAAGAGCTGGCGCAGGCATTGCAGGCCGGTGCCGATCGCGTGCTGCTGGACGACTTCACGCCCGACATGCTGCGGGAAGCGGTGAAACTCGCAGACGGACGCATGCCGCTGGAAGTGTCGGGCAGCGTTGACCTGGCGCGCGTGCGCGCGATCGCCGAATGCGGCGTGGATTACATCTCCATCGGTGCGCTCACCAAACACATCCGCGCAGTGGATCTATCGATGCGGTTCGAGTAGCTCTCGGAACTGGCCAAGAAACTCGACGGCACGGCTTGCAGCGATGAGGGGCGTCTACCAGAGCCCGGCGAAATGGGCGCCCAGTGCAGCGAGTCCCAGCACGATCACGAGCGCCACCGCGATGCGCAGGCCGTTGCTGCGCCGCGCCCCGGATGCTGCCTGCCCCGCCGGTATCTCCGCTCCCGGAACGAGCAGCATGAAACGTACGGTATCGAGCGCCAGCTCCTCGCCCGGGCGCAGGATCCCATTGCGGATGCGCTTGCCGTTGAGGTAGGTGCCGTTGGCCGAATCCAGATCCTCGACCAGCACGCCGTCCGGGCCGGGCTTGATGCGCGCGTGGCGGCGCGACACTTCGCCGGTCGGGATGCATACATCGCAGTCGGTCTGGCGGCCCAGCACCATTTCGCCGCCCACGCCAAAGCTGCGCCCGAAAGTGGGGCCGGAGACGCCACGCAGCACATAACGCGGCACCGCCGCTCGCATCCGCGTGCTGCTGTCCACGGCTTCGACCTCCGCCGTGGCGTGCACGGCACGGCAGCGCACTTCCCCGAACTCCAGCGTGTCGCCGGCCTTCAGCATGATCGCATCGTGCACCGGCCTCCCGTTGAGGCGCACCGGCTCCGCGCAGGGCTGCAGCTGCACCCTTTCGCCGCGGCGCTCAATCTGCGCATGCCGGGGCGCGATGCCGGGCTGCTCCAGTTGAATGCCGGCGTCCGCCGCCGCGCCCACCACGGTGACCCCGTCGGTGAGCGTGACCGGGACATGCTCGCCGCCCGCAAAAACCAGTTTCATTGCATTCACCCCTTACCCGCGCGCATTCTTCCCTGACAGCCGTATCCGCCGGACGGGTCGCCCCTGCCGGAAGTCACGCTTGTTTACAATAGCGCGCATATTATCTGAAATCTCTTGAACGAAGCACTGCTCCCGCTCTCCATTTGCGTTGCCGCCGGCCTGCTCTGGTACGCGGCGATGCGGGCACGCGAACTGGCCATCCTGCACGCCGGCCGGTTGTGCGCCGATCATGGGGCCCAGATGCTGGACCAGAGCGTGGCCCTGCATAGCGTGCGGCCCGTCTGGCGCGGCGGACCGCCGCGGCTGGCACGCAGCTACCGGTTCGAGTTGAGCTACGACGGCGACGACCGCCACCGTGCCAGCCTGACCCTCGTCGGTGACCGGCTGGTGGACTTCAGTCTGCCGGCACGGGAGGATCCCTTTGCGCCTGTCCCACCCTCGTTGCGATCCACGCCGCCCGCTCGCATGCCCGAGCCGATTGCTTCCGGCGGCAATGTGGTGCCGATCACAAAGGGGCGCAGGACGTTGCATTGAAGGAAGTGGGATGATCCCCGGGAGCGATGAGTTCATCCTGAACTCATTTCACCACCCGCAGCTTCGGCGGCCCTTTGGGAGGCGGTTCCTCGGAAGGCGGCGCGTCGGATACCTGCTGAGCCGCTTCGCGGCTGGCTTCCGGGCTCGGCGACACGGCGGTCGGGGCGGATGGCGCGGGCGTCGAGCCGGCCGGCTCCTCCGGAGGAAACATCATTCCCTGCCCGTTCTCCTGGGCGTAGATGGCCTGCACCGCGGAAACGGGCACGTCCAGCGCCTGGCTGACGCCGCCGAAGCGCGCCTTGCAGCGGATGCGTTCGTTGCCGAGTTCCAGATTGTCCACCGCGCGCATCGCGATGTTCAAAACCACCTTGCCCTCGCGGGCCGCGCTGGCCGGCACGCGCACGCCGGGGTGGTCGGCATCCACCAGGATATACGGCGTGAATCCGTTGTCGCTGATCCAGTCGTAGATCGCCCGCAGGAGATACGGGCGGTTGGAAGTCATCACGGGTGCGTTTTCAGCCATCGATGCACTAGTCTGCGCGACACATAAGAAATGAATCAGGCCGCGCGTGGCGGGTTTCAACCCGCCGCTTCGTGGAGGGTCCTTTCGTCCGGCGTCAGGCTGCGGGCAAAACCTTGGCCCCGGAAGATGCGCTCGCCGTAATCCAGGATCGGTTTGCCTTCGCGAGGCAATTGCACGCCGAGCATGGGCAACCGCCAGATCACAGGCGCGACCAGGCAGTCGGCCAGGCTCATCTCCGGATTGAGGAAGAACTTGGAAGCCTTGAACAGCGGCAGCGCCGCCATCAGGGCATCCCGCATGCGCTTGCGCGCGGGCTCGGCCGGGCGGCCACCGGCCTGGATGGTTTCGATCAGCGGCAGCCATTCGCGCTCGATACGCACACAGGCCAGGCGCAGGCGCGCGCGGGAGAGCGGATCCACCGGCATCAGCGGGGGATGCGGATAGCGCTCGTCCAGGTATTCGCAGATCAATGCCGGCTGGTAGAGCACCAGGTCGCGATCGAGCAGGGTCGGCACGTCGCCGTAGGGATTGAACTCCAGCAGTTCCTCGGAAGGCTTGCCGATGGCCACATCCACGCGGTCGTAGCCGACGCCCTTGGCCGCCAGCACCATGCGCACGCGATGGCACTGCACGTTATCCGACGCGGTGAACAGCGTGAGGATGGAGCGTGAACGAGCGGATTGGGTCATGCCTGCGGTCCCCTTTTTGGTTCCGGACGATTCCGTCCGGGACTTGCCAGAACACGCCGAGTCGGGCACTTCGTGCACATCCTATGCGCATTCGAGCGGGCCCAGGCCCGCGCTTCTCAATGGCCGGCCGGATCAAGCGCCAGCCGCCGGACCCGCGGGCAGCCCACCCGCCCGCGGTTCCCGATCAATCCTGTATTGCCCGCAGGCGTGTTTTCGCACACCTGCCGCCGCAGATCAATGCACGTCCTTCCAGTATTCCTTTTTCAGGATGAAGGCGATGAAGGTGAACAGCGCCAGATAGATCAGCACCCAGGCGCCCATGGCCGTGCGCTGCATCGCGGCAGGCTCGGAGGCGTACTGCAGGAACGACACCAGGTCTCGCACCGCCTGCGCGTACTGCACGGAATCCATGCTGCCCGGCTGCTTGATCTCCAGCTTCTCGACGGCGGCTTCCTCGCCGGGCTTGGCGGGCGATATCACCGCCGTCTGCACGCCCTGCAGTTCCCACAGCGGGAACGGCATGGACGCGTTCGGGAACACGGTGTTGTTCCAGCCGACCGGACGCGAGGGGTCCAGGTAGAACGAATGCAGGTAGGCACTGACCCAATTGGCGCCCTTGGCGCGCACCTCCAGCGACAGGTCCGGGGGCGCCTTGCCGAACCACTTCTCGGCGTCGGTTTCCGGCATCGCCGACATGATCGGGTCGCCGAACTTGGCGCCTGTGAAGTTGAGTTCGTCCATCACCTGCTTTTCGGTCAAGCCGAGGTCGGCGGCCATGCGCGAATAGCGCAGGTATTTCAACGAGTGGCAGCCCACGCAGTAGTTGAAGAACAGCTTGGCACCGCGCTGCAGGGATGCCTTGTCGCCGATACCGGTATCGGCATTGGGATACGGGCTCTCTTCGGCGACCGCGGCCGTGGCCAGCGAAAGCAGCACCAATGCAACCAGGATGGATTTGAAAATGCGCATTGGTTTTCCTCAGTGCTGCACGACGGTCACGCGATCGGGAACCGGCCTGGTTTTCTCCCAGCCGAAGTAGGTGTAGGCCCACAGGAACACGAAGAATCCGAAGTACAGGATCGTGAGGATCCGTCCGAAGGTGTTCTCGATGAAGGTGAGATCGGCGTTCGGCCCGAAGATCTCCGGAATCCACTCGGCGGTCTTGCCCGCACCGATCGAACCCAGCAGCACGAACACGATGCCGAAGATCGCCAGCGCAACCTTGTAGCCAAGACCGCGGTAGCGGATGGATTTCACCTTGCCGCGATCCAGCCATGGCACCAGGAACAGCACCACGATCGAGCACAGCAGCGCGATCACGCCCCAACCTTTGCTCGGGATCACGCGCAGGATCGCGTAGAACGGCGTGAAGTACCACACCGGCTTGATCTCGGCCGGCGTCACCAGATTATTGGCCGGGATGAAATTGTCATGCTCCAGGAACCAGCCGCCGACGGTAGGTTCGAAGAAGATGATGAAGGCGCAGATGATCAGGAATACGCCCACGCCGAACAGGTCCTTCACCGTGTAGTACGGGTGGAACGGGATGCCGTCCAGCGGATGGCCGTCCGGACCCTTCTTCTGCTTGATCTCGACGCCGTCCGGGTTGTTGGAACCCACCTCGTGCAGCGCGGCCAGGTGCAGCACCACCAACAGCAGCAGCACTAGCGGCAGCGCGATCACGTGCAGCGCGAAGAAGCGGTTAAGCGTCGCGTCGGCGGGCAGGAAGTCGCCCATGATCCAGGTCACCAGCGTGTTGCCGACCACCGGGATCGCGCTGAACAGCGAGATGATCACCTTGGCGCCCCAGAACGACATGTTGCCCCACGGCAGCACGTAGCCCATGAAGGCTTCCGCCATCAGCGTCAGGAAGATCAGCATGCCGAGCAGCCACACCAGCTCGCGCGGCTTCTTGTACGAGCCGTACATCAGGCCGCGGAACATGTGCAGGTACACCACGATGAAGAACATCGAGGCGCCGACTTCGTGCATGTAACGGATCAGCCAGCCCCACTCCACGTCGCGCATGATGTATTCGACCGACGCGAATGCACCCGCCGCCGACGGGTTGTAGTTCATCGTCAGGAAGATGCCGGTGACGATCTGGTTCACCAGCACCAGCAGCGCCAGCGAACCGAAGTAATACATCACGTTGAAGTTCTTCGGCGCGTAATAGCCGGTGGTGTGCGACGCCGTGAACGAGAGGATCGGCAGGCGCTCCTCGACCCAGGCCAGCACGCGGTTGCGCGGACGAATCGTGACGTGCTCGGTCATGTCGGGGCTCCATTCGGGTCCACGCCGATCTGCACGTGGGTGTCGTCAACGAAGTGATAGGGCGGCACGACGAGGTTGGCCGGCGCAGGCACGCCGTCGTAGACGCGCGCAGACATGTCGTAGCGCGACTTATGGCACGGACAGTAGAAACCGCCCTTCCATTCCGGGTCCCACGGCTCCGGCTTCACTTCGCCCTTGTAGTCGGGCACGCAGCCGAGGTGCGTGCAGATACCGACCACCACCAGCCATTCCGGCTTGATCGAACGGTATTCGTTCTGGCAATAGGTCGGCTGCTGGTCGGTGTTCTGGCTCTTGGGATCCTTCAGGCGCGGATCCTGCGCGGGCAGCGCCGCGAGCTGCTGCTGGGTGCGGTTGACGATGAACACCGGCAGGCCGCGCCAGGCATAGCGAATCATCTGCCCGGCTTCGATTTTGCCGATGTCGACCGTGACCGGCGCCGCGGCGGACTTGGCGCGCGCGCTCGGCTCCCACGATTCGATGAACGGTATCGCCGTAACGACCACCCCCACCCCGCCGAGCAGCGCGGTGGTGCCGGCCAGGAACTTGCGTCGGCCCTTGTCAACCACTTCACTCGCCATCAGGCACTCCAGTTCGAACTGCACGATCGGGCATGCTCGCAGCCACGCCGCTACGGCGAGCCATCCCTGGCCCGTTCAGCGTTGGCGGTCAGCCCGGCCCCAAAATCGTGGTAGTTTAACGATCGCTCACGCCGTGCACAATCGCGTTGCCGGCCCTCTGTTGATTTTTCGATGCCGCGCCTCGCCCGCCCGTTCGTTTTCGTTTTGCAATTCGTGGTGGCAGGCCTCGCCGCCGCGTTCGTGATCGGCCTGCTCTGGCCGGGTCTCGGCGCGCGCATGCGCGCGCACCTTGGCCTCTCCACGCGTGCACCGCAGGCGCAGGTGGCGCCCGCGCATCCGGCGCCGGCGCTGTCGCCCGAATCCGGTCCGGTCTCCTATGCCGACGCGGTCGCCAACGCCGCGCCGGCGGTGGTCAACATCTATGCGGACAAGATCGTGACCGAGCGCGCGGTCAAGATATTTCCCGATCCGCTGATGCAGCGGTTGTTCGGCGGCGAAACCGGGCCCGCATTGAAGCGCCGCGAGCGCAGTCTGGGCTCGGGGGTGATCTTCACGCCGGACGGTTACGTGCTCACCAACAACCACGTGATCGCCGGCGCCGACGACATCCAGGTGATGCTCTACGACGGGCGCGTCGCGCACGCGCGCGTGATCGGCTCCGACAACGACACCGATCTCGCGGTGCTGAAGGTGGATGCCGGCAGGCTGCCCTCGATCGAGACCGCCTCCGGAATGCCGCGCGTGGGCGACGTGGTGCTGGCGATCGGCAACCCGTTCGGCATCGGCCAGACCGTGACCATGGGTATCGTCAGTGCGATAGGCCGGCAATTGAGCCTGTCGCCGTACGAGGATTTCATCCAGACCGACGCGGCGATCAACTCCGGTAATTCAGGAGGGGCGCTGGTGAACGCGCACGGGCAACTGGTCGGCATCAATACCGCGATGCTGGAGCGCGGCGTCGGTGCGGAAGGCATCGGCTTCGCGATTCCGGTGCGCACCGCCAAGATGGTGCTCGAGCAGATCGTCGAGCACGGCAGCGTGGTGCGCGGCTGGCTCGGCGCCGATTACGCCGGCGTCGCGGTCTCGGCAAATTCAGGCCTGCCCGCAGCGGCCGCGCGCGGCGCGACCGTCACCGACGTCTATCCGGGCGGCCCGGCAGCCAAGGCCGGCCTGCAACCGGGTGACGTGCTGTTGCAGATGAACAAGCGGCCAGTGATCGATCCGGCCGACCTGCGCAACCGCGAGGCGGAACTGAAACCCGGCACCACCGTGGAAGTTTCAGGGCTGCGCGGTGGTGCGCCCTTCCATACCGACGTGGTGCTGGCGCGAAGGCCGGAAATGGCGAGCGGGATGGATCGGGGGTGAGTCTTTCCCGTCACCCACGCGTGATTCATCGCGCCGCTCCCGTCCTCTGCATCGATGAAGAGTCCGCTTGGGCGTTCGATTACTGCGCCCCCGCTGCCGCCAGTGCAGCCGGATGCAAGGCTTTCAGATAACGGTCGCGCAGGATCGCCACGCGCTTCACGTACACCTGCGTCTCGTCGTAGGGCGGCACGCCGTTGTACCTGCGCACTGCCGCTTCGCCGGCGTTGTAGGCCGCCGTCGCGAATTCCACGTTGCCGTTGAAATCGCGCAGCAATTGCGCGAGGTATTTCGCACCGCCACTGATGTTCTGCGAGGCATCGAACGCGTCAGTCACACCCATGTCGGCGGCCGTGCCCGGCATCAGCTGCATCAAGCCCTGCGCGCCCTTGTACGACAGCGCGCGCGGATTGAATGCGGATTCGGCGTGGATCACGGCACGCAGCAGGGCCTCGCTCACCCCGTTCTTTGCGGCGGCGTTGCGGATCACGTCGTCGTATTCGTTCACGTGCAACGCCACGGTGTTCCAGTTGATTCTGGAATGCACATTGCAGGCGTAGCAGGTGATGATGTAGGTGAACAGCATCGTCGCGTTGGTGCCCTGCGCGCGCGCGGCGATGTTGGTGTATTCGATGGTGCCGTCGGCGCGCGTGATCTTGTAAACCGCGCCACGTCTCGGCGCGTGCATCGCGGAGGCGGTGACCGGCGCATCGGTCCGCACCGGTGGGGTAGACGACGAACTCGCCGACGATGCCGGGGCGGGCTGCGGCTGCGAGGATTCCAGCAGCTTCGGCAACAGGTTGGTTGCGATCGTGTCCATCACCGCCATCGGCCAGGGCTTGGCGATCGGCAGCACGCCTTCGGCCGAAGGCAGCGCGCTCACGACCGGTGCGCTCGCCGCCTGCAACGGCGTGATCTTGATCACCGCGGGATTGGCTCTGGCTTCATTTGCTGCCGGCGTGGACGACTGCGCCGGCGGGGGAGACGCCTGGACCAGCGAAGCAGGAACCGCCTTGGCTTCATCCGGTCCGGTTGCTGCCGGCTTCGGATGCGCCGAACGCCGCGAGCCGCTCACCCACTTGCAACCGTGGTATTCGGATGGGTGGCTGGTGAAAACCGTCTCGCCCTGACTTCCATTGCACGCGTATAGCGCAGCGGCGTGCGCGGGTAGCCCGATCATGATCGACAGGATCGGCGCGCCGAACAGCAACGCGAGCGCCGCCCGCATCCGGAGCGGAATCCCCGCGAAGGCCGACCGTGCACGGCGGCTATCCGCTCCCCCATGGTCCGTGGCGATCCTCATGGCGGGGAAGTTTGCGCCCGGGGGAATGTGATGCCAAGCGCCCTTTCGTGGCAGGTTCCTCAAAAGCGGCTGACCGCATGGAGCCGCCGCCTTAAACTACGCAATCCCGCCCCGATTCCGAAGCGCCATGTCCGGCAAGTTGTTCATCAAGACCCACGGCTGCCAGATGAACGAGTACGACAGCTCGCGCATGGCCGACGTGCTGGCCGAGGCCCACGGACTGGAGCTGACGGAGAACGAGGCGGAAGCCGACGTGATCCTGGTGAACACCTGCTCGATCCGCGAAAAGGCCCAGGAGAAGGTGTTCTCGCAGCTCGGCCGCTGGAAGGAACTGAAGCAGGCCAACCCGCAGGTGCTGATCGGCGTCGGCGGCTGCGTGGCATCCCAGGAAGGCGAAGCCATCGTGAAGCGCGCGCCGCAGGTGGACCTGGTGTTCGGCCCCCAGACACTGCACCGCCTCCCTGCACTGATCGAGGCGCGCCGCGAAACCGGCACGCCGCAGGTGGACATTTCGTTTCCGGAAATCGAGAAGTTCGATTCGCTGCCCGAGCCGCGCGCGGAAGGCCCGAGCGCCTTCGTCTCGATCATGGAAGGCTGCTCCAAATATTGTTCCTTCTGCGTGGTGCCCTATACGCGCGGTACGGAGATCTCGCGGCCGTTCGACGACGTGCTGGCCGAAGTGGCCTCGCTCGCCGAACAGGGCGTCAAGGAAATCAACCTGCTTGGCCAGAACGTCAACGCCTATCGCGGGCCGATGCACGACGGCAACGTGGCCGACCTCGCGCTGCTGATCCGCGCGATCGCGCAACTGGACGAGATCGGCCGCATCCGATTCACCACTTCGCATCCGCTTGAATTTTCCGATTCGCTGATCGCCGCCTATCGCGATGTGCCGAAGCTCGCGAACTTCCTGCACCTGCCGGTGCAATCCGGCTCAGATCGCGTGCTCGCGGCGATGAAGCGCGGCTACACCGCGTTGGAGTTCAAGGCGAAGATCCGCAAGCTGCGCGCGGTTCGGCCGGACATTTCCGTGTCCTCCGATTTCATCGTCGGCTTCCCCGGCGAGACCGATGCGGATTTCGAGCAGACGATGAAGCTGATCGAGGACGTCGGTTTCGACCAGTCGTTCTCTTTCATCTATTCGCGCCGGCCCGGCACGCCCGCGGCCAACCTGCACGACGACACGCCGGAAGCGGTGAAACACCAGCGGCTCGAACGCCTGCAGGCGACCATCAACGCGCAGGCGGCGAAGATCGGCGAGGCGATGGTCGGCAGCGTGCAGCGCGTGCTGGTCACCGGCCCGAGCGCTCGCAATCCGAACGAACTCACCGGCAAGACCGAGAACATGCGCTCGGTGAACTTTCCCGGCGACCCGCGCATGATCGGGCAATTCGTGGACGTGACGATCACCACCGCGCTCACCAATTCGCTGCGCGCACGCGTCACTATTTGATTCGTCATTCCGGGCGCCGCGCAGCGGCGATCCGGAATCTGCTCTCCCGTCATCTGCGGACGACAAAACGCCATCCATGGCAAAGAGCTCCGTGGTTCCGTTCGCGGCTCCCGCGAAAGGCCCCGGAATGACGAGGTCATCCAGACACCGGCTATCAGACAAGCTGATAGGCCCGCCTGCCTCAATCCAGCCGCTTGCGGAACCGCACGATGGCCACGCCCATCGCGAGCGCGATGAAAGCCGCGAGCGCGGCAACCTCGATCCACATTTCGGACAAGCTCGCGCCGCGCAGCATCACCCCGCGGATCAGGCGCAGGAAATGCGTCAGCGGCAGCACTTCCGCGATCCATTGCGCGATCCACGGCATGCCCGCGAACGGGAACACGAAGCCCGACAGCAGGATGGACGGCAGGAAGATGAAGATCGTCATCTGCATGGACTGGAACTGCGATTGCGCCCTGGTCGAGATCATCAGGCCCAGCGCGAGGTTGGCGAGGATCAGGAGTACGGCCGCCGCATAGACTTCAAGCAGCGATCCGCGGATAGGCACGTCGAACAGCCACACGCCCAGCAGCAATACCAGCGTGGTCTGGATCAGCCCGATGCCGGCGTAGGGCAACACCTTGCCGACCATCAGTTCGCCGCTCGTGAGGGGCGTGGCGATCAGCAACTCCATGTTGCCGCGCTCGCGTTCGCGCACGATCGCGATCGCGGTGAACATCACCATGGTCATCGTGAGGATGATGCCGATCAGGCCGGGCACGACGTTCACCGCCGTGCGCCGTTGCGGATTGTAGAAACCGACCACGCTGATCGGCCCGCTCGCCGGCGTGCTGCGTGCAGGTGCGCGCGTGTCCGGCGCGGAACTGTCCACCGGTACCTGCGCCAGCTGCGAAGCGGCGCCCAACACCGAAGTGTCGCTGCCGTCCACCAGGATCTGCGCGACGGTGCGTCCGCTCGAGCGACGCTGCTCGAAATCCGGCGGGATCGAAATTCCGACACTGATCCGGCCGCGCCGCAACGCATCCATCAATTGTTGCGGCGTTTGCACGGTCAGCACCGGTTTCACCACTTCCGTCGCCAGCATGTCCATCACCAGTGCGCGCGAGGCAGAAGTATTGGCCTGGTCGGAGATGCCCGCGTCTAGGCCGCGCAGGTTGAAGTTGATCGCGTACCCGAACAGGATCAGCTGCATCACCGGCACCATCACTATCATCGCGAGCGTGACACGGTCGCGGCGCAACTGCCGCAACTCCTTGAGCATGATCGCGCCCAGCCTGCGCGCCTTCATGCCGCGCGCTCCCGCACCGGCGCGCCGGAAGCCGTGGCGGAAACGAACACGTCTTCGAGGTTCGGGTCCACCGCTTCGACCTGTGCATCGGAACCGGCCAGCGCCTCGCGGATATGCGCCGGCGTGTCGCGGCCGCCGTCGATCAGCACGCGCAACGCATTGCCGACCTGCGCCACGCTGAGCACGCCTTCCAGATTCGCGATGCGCTGCTGCGCGCGGCGTGGATCGTGCGCGTGCACCAGCAGTGTTCGCCCTGCCAATTGCTTTTCCAATTCGCCTGGTGTGCCGTCGGCCACCAGCTTGCCGTGGTCGAGGATCGCCAGGCGGTGGCAGCGCTCGGCCTCGTCCATCAGATGCGTGGACACCAGGATCGTGGTTCCCGCATCGGCCAGCTCGAACAACTTCTCCCAGAAATCGCGGCGCGATTCCGGATCCACCGCACTGGTCGGTTCGTCCAGGAACAACAGCTGCGGCTTGTTGATCACCGCGCCGGCCAGCGCGAGCCGCTGCTTCTGGCCCCCGCTCATGGTGCCCGCGAGCTGTTTCTCGCGATCGGCGAAGTCGTATTCCTCGATCAGTTCATCCACGCGCGTGCGCGTCCGCTGCCGCGGGAAATCGTGGATCGCGGCGAGGAATTCCAGGTTCTCGCGCACGGTGAGATCCTCGAACAGCGAGAAGCGCTGCGTCATGTAACCGACCTTGCTTCGCAAGGCATCGGCCTGCGCAGGGATCTTCAGTCCCAGCACCTCGATCTCGCCTTCGCTGGGCGTCAGCAGGCCGCAGAGCATGCGGATCGTGGTTGATTTGCCGGAGCCATTCGGGCCGAGGAAGCCGTAAACGTTTCGCGCCGGCACATCCAGGTCGACGCGGTCTACCGCTTGCAGGTGGCCGAAGCGCTTGCTCAATCCACGCGCACGGATCGCGCAACCGTTGCGGACATCTTGCATGGCGGCGCTCACCGCGCGGCCCTCGGCAACTCGACGTGCAGCGGCAGGCCGGCAGGAAGATTGGCGGCATCGCTGCCGAGCGTGACTTCGGCGATGTAGCTGAGCCGTGCGGCGTCCTCGCCGATCAGCGCATAGTAAGGCGTGAACACCGGCTCGCTGCGCACCATCCGCACCCGGCCCTGCAACGCGTGATCGCGCCCGTCCACATGCACGGTCACGAGATCGCCGACGTGCACGTTCGCGCGCTGCTGTTCCGGCACGTAGATGCGCGCGTACGGAGCATCGCCTGCGAGCAGGATCGCCAGAGGCGCGCCGACCGGCGCCTGGTCGCCGAGCTTGTAGGGAATGCTGTCCACGATGCCGTCGCGCGGCGCGACGACGTCGAGCTTGCCGAGCAGCACGCGTTGCGCCTGCGAATTGGCCTGCGCGGAAGCGAGCGCGGCCTGCGCCTGCGCGATGTCCTCGGGGCGGCTGCCGTGCAGCAGTTCGTCCAGCGCGGCGCGCGCAGCGCCCACCTGCCCCTCCGCGCTGCCGGCCGCCGCCCGCGCGGTGTCCAGGTCGGCGGCAGAAACGTAATTGTTGCCATTCAGCCCGAGCAGGCGGTTGTAATAAGCGCGGGCCTGGCGTGCGCTGGCCTGCGCGGCGGCAAGATTGGCGCGGGCCTTGGCGATGTCCTCGGGGCGCGGCCCGATCTGCAGCTCCCGCAGCAGATCCTGTTGCTGCCGCGCCTGAGCTTCCGCCGCCGCCAGCTGCGCCTGTGTGTGCGCAGGGTCGAGCTTCAGCAGCAACTGCCCCGCCCTCACCCTTTCACCCTCGCGGACCTCGACCGCGATGATCCGCTCCGCTGCCGGCGCGGGGAGATTGATTCGGTCGTATTCCAGCGTGCCGAGCGCCTGCGGTGCCCGTTTGCCACATGCAGAAAGCAGCACGCAGCCGATCAACACCAGGCCGAACCGGATTCCGCGACTGGATTTCATGACGCCCTCCTTCGTGCGCGCGGGCGCGCACCCATGCCATGATCGAGCAATGCCAGCGCATGCCTGCGCAACGCCGCGGCATCAAGATCGTCCGCCTCGAATGCCTTTCGCCAGATCGGCGCGCCCGCGGCGGGGAAAAGTGTCAGGCCAACCAGCGACACGACCATCAGCCGCGGATCAAGCCGCGGGTCCAGCCGGCCGCGCGCCTGCGCAGCAGCGAAGCGCTGCGCCAGCACCTGCGGCACTTGGGGGACGGCACGCTTGAATACGAGTTCGCGCAGCGCGCCGCCTTCGCAGAGCACCTCGCGCACCCACAGGGCCGGCAGCCAGGGATTCGCCGCGATCATGCCCACCATGCCGCCGACGAACGCTTCGGCGAGCTCCGCCGGATCGTCGCCCGCCGCCTCGATACGGGCGCGCAGCGGCGCCGTCGCCGGCAGCAGGCGCTCGCTCACCACAGCCATCGTCATCTGCTTCTTGTCGCCGAAGTAGTAATGCAGCATTGCCGGCGTCACGCCGGCGGCCTGCGCAACGGCGCGCAGCGACGTCGCGCCGATACCGGCCCGCGTGAACTGCGCGATGGCGGCATCAATCAGGCGTTCGCGCAGATCCGGCGAATCGCCACGCGGGCGCCCGACCCGACGGCGCGTGGTTTTTGACGACTTGCCCGGAATGGCCATGTGCATAAATTAATTCATTAGTTAATTATATGCAAACTGCCGTATCCATTGCCCTGCGGTGGCCGGGGTTGGCTCACGGCGGGCACCCGCGCTACGCTGACCGGATGACCGCCGACAGTCTTACCCAGCGCGACCTGGTGCTCGAACCCGACGACTCGCAGCGTCTCGCAAATCTCTGTGGCCCGTTCGATGAACATCTGCGCCAGATCGAATTGCGTCTCGGCGTGGAGATCAATAATCGCGGCAACATCTTCCGCGTGATCGGCGAGGACTACGCGGTACAGGCCGGCGAGCGCGTGTTGCGCGATCTTTACGCCAGCACGGAAAACGAGGCACTGACCGGACAGACGATCAACCTGCACCTTTCCGAGTCCGGGGTGGACGCGCTGGCCGAACGCGCTGCGGAAACGGCGCAGGAAGTCACGATCAAAGTGAAGCGCGGCGTGATCCGCGGCCGCGGCGCCAACCAGGTGCGCTACCTGCACGCGATCGCCACCCACGACATCAATTTCGGCGTCGGCCCGGCCGGCACGGGCAAGACGTACCTCGCGGTCGCGAGCGCGGTCGAGGCACTGGAGGCCGGCCGCGCGCAGCGGTTGATCCTGGTACGTCCCGCGGTCGAAGCCGGCGAGAAACTGGGATTCCTTCCTGGCGATCTTTCGCAGAAGGTGGACCCCTACCTGCGCCCGCTCTACGACGCGCTGTACGAAATGCTCGGCTTCGAGAAGGTCGCCAAGCTGATCGAGCGCAACGTGATCGAGATCGCGCCGCTCGCCTACATGCGAGGACGCACGCTCAACGACTCGTTCGTGATCCTGGACGAGGCGCAAAACACCACGGTCGAGCAGATGAAGATGTTTCTGACCCGCATCGGCTTCGGCACGGTCGCGGTGGTGACGGGCGACGTGACTCAGGTGGATCTGCCGCGCAATGCGCGCTCCGGCCTGCGTCACGTGATCGAGGTGCTGCGCGACGTGGATGGGATCAGTTTCACCTTCTTCACTTCGCGAGACGTGGTGCGGCATCCGCTGGTGGCGAAGATCGTGCGGGCTTATGAAGCCGCGGAGCAGCGCGACGCCAATGGCGCCGACTGACCTGCATCTTTCGTACGCGGTGCCGCGCCGCGGCACCCCTGCGGCGGCGAGTTTCCGCCGCTGGGCTGATGCAGCCCTCGCCGGCGCGCACCACCGCAACCCCGCGGAAATTTCGGTCCGCATCGTCGGCACGCGCGAAGGCCGCGCGTTGAATCACCGCTACCGCGGTCGCGATTACGCGACCAACGTTCTGTCGTTTCCCGCGGAACTGCCGCGCGGCGTGAGATCGCCGCTGCTGGGCGACATCGTGATCTGTGCGCCCGTGGTCGCGCGCGAGGCACGCGAACAGCACAAGTCCGTGCGCGACCACTACGCGCACCTCACGATCCACGGCGTGCTGCACCTGCTGGGCTTCGACCATCAGGACGACAGGGATGCGGCGAAGATGGAAGCGCTGGAGGCGCGCGTGCTGGCTGGATTTGGTATTCCCGATCCATATCGGCCGTAGGAACGCGCCGCACGAAAAGCACCGTCTTGCTACACTTGCACCCCCGCCCCTTCGGGGACGTACCCAATCTCATGTCCGCAGAACCCCCAAGTAACAACGGCCCCGCCCATCGTTCCTGGTGGGATCGTCTGGGCCACATGCTTTCCGGTGAACCGCGCAACCGCGAGGAATTGCTCGCCGAGCTGCGCGAAGCACAGGCCAATGGCCTGCTGTCGCCCGACACCTACGCGATGATCGAAGGCGCGCTGCGCGTCGCCCATCTTTTGGTTGACGACGTGATGGTGCCGCGCGCACAAATGGTGATGTTGGCTATAGACGACGATCCGGCCTCCATCCTCGCCACCGTGATCGAATCCGGCCATTCACGTTTTCCGGTTCATGGCGAGGACAAGGACGAAATACTCGGCATCCTGCTCGCCAAGGACCTGCTGCGCGGCTGCGCGCAGGGCAAATCCGCCGACATCCGCGCACTGCTGCGCCCGGCGGTGATGATCCCCGAATCCATGCGCCTGAACGTGCTCCTGGCGGAGCTGCGCCGCTCGCGCAATCACATGGCAGTGGTGGTGGACGAATACGGCGGCGTCGCCGGCCTGATCACCATCGAGGACATCCTCGAGGAAATCGTCGGCGAGATCGACGACGAGCACGACATCGAACCGCCGCCGCAACTGATCGTGCCGGCCGGCGAATCCGAATGGCTGGTGGATGCGCTGACGCCGATCGACGAGTTCAACGAGCAGCTCGGCAGCCGCTATTCCGACGAAGACCACGACACGATCGGCGGGATGATCACCGCCGAGATCGGCCATCTCCCCGAACCCGGCGAAGAAATCGCGCTGGACGGGTTCGCGTTCAGCGTCACGCGCGCAGATGATCGGCGCGTTCTCCAGTTCCGGGTCCGCAAGCGCGATAACGCGTGAAGCGGAGGATCCAGGCACCAGCGAGAGGAAGCTCGTCATTCCGGCGCAGGCCGGAATCCGGTAACGTCGCGCTCGGGTGTTGCCTGGTCGCCACCAGCCCCCGTCCTTCGCAAAAGACAACGGCGCTTCGCGCCGGACGACGAGAATAGGGGTGTGCATGCGTTCGATGCTGCGATTCCTGTGCGTGCTGATCGCAGCCTGGTCGTTTGCCGCCCACGCCGATGTCGTCCACGCCCCCGGCGAAAACCTGCGCGTTGACCTCTACACCTACGGCCCCGGCGAGATCTACTGGGAACGCTTCGGACACGACGCGCTGGTGCTGACCGATATCAGCGACGGCCAGACCATAGCCTTCAATTACGGCCTGTTCGATTTTAATCAGAAGGATTTCATCTACAACTTCGCGCGCGGGCGGATGAACTATCTCGCCGCAGCGTGGCCCGCCGCCGACGATCTCGCGACCTACGAGGGCGAAGGCCGCTGGATCGTGGCGCAGCGATTGAACCTCGCGCCCGAACAACGCGCGCGTCTTCGCGATTTCCTGGTCTGGAACGTGCAGCCACAGAACGCGCGCTACGCCTACGACTACTATGTCGCCAATTGCACCACGCGCCTGCGCGACGCCCTGAACGACGTACTGCGGGGCACGCTGCAGCTGCAGATGCGAAAGCAGCGGCGCGATTTCACCTATCGCTCGCAGACGGACCGGCTGATGGCGGGGCAACCTTGGCTGATGCTGGTGCTCGACCTGGGGCTCGGGCCTTATGCCGATCAGCCATTGAACGGCTGGAGCGGCAGCTTCCTCCCCGCGCAACTGATGGAAACTCTGCGCAGCGTGCACACCCCGGATGGCGAACCGCTGGTGAGTTCGGAAACGCGCCTTGCCGAAGCGCGCATCCCGCCGCCGCCCCCATCGCCACCGGACCTGCGCTGGCCCCTGCTGGCAGCGGGATTGATTTGCGGCATGGCGCTTGCGTTGGCCGGATGGCTTCGACGTGGCAACCGCGTCGCACGCTACGGATTCGCATTCGGCGGTGCGCTTTACCTGCTCCTAGCGGGCCTGGCGGGCCTGGGCATGGCGATCCTGTGGGGCCTCACCGCGCATCGCGCGGCGTGGGCCAACCAGAACCTGCTGCTGTTCGATCCCGTGGCGCTGCTGCTGGTTCCCGGCGTGCTCAAGCTTGCGCGTCGCGATGCACGCCCGTCCGGCATCACGTTGGCGCTCGCTTCGCTGATGGCGCTCGCTGCGATAGTCGCGTTGATCGTCAATCTCACGAACTTGCTGCCACAACGCAACCTGCCGTGGATCCTGCTGGCGCTGCCGGTCTGGCTGGGGCTATTGTTCGGATTGGGCGCGAGTATTCAAAAGCGCCAGCCCGCACGCGAATAAACGCAAATCCTCCTGGCATCATTCGCACTCTTGCGTTTATTGGCGGACTGCATTGCTCTCGCTCCCATCCGCGCGCTCTTTTCAGAAGTGCGGCCATGGACGGCCGCTTTCACGCGCAGGGATAGCGCATAATCGGCCGCATGGACACGCCCGCCGCTTCCAGCCCGATGGTCGCCAACTGCGTCGCTTACGACGTGCATGGCAACCGGCTGCGCAACATCACGCTGGACGAGATCAGTGACGTGCTGGCCGAGCCGGACACCTTCGTCTGGGTCGGACTGGTGGAACCGGACGAACCGCTGCTGGAGAAGATGGGCGAGGAGTTCGGCTTGCACGAACTCGCGGTCGAGGACGCGCACAACGCGCACCAGCGACCCAAGATCGAAGCCTACGGCGATTCGCTGTTCATCGTCGCGCAGACCGCGCAACTGATCGGCGGCAACATCGCCTTCGGCGAGACCCACATCTTCCTCGGCAAGCGCTACCTGCTGACGGTACGCCACGGTTCCTCGCTGTCCTATGCACCGGCGCGGCGCAATTGCGAGCAGACGCCGGCGCACCTGGCCTGCGGGCCTAGCTACGGCCTGTACTCGGTGCTGGATTTCATCGTGGACAACTTCCTGCCGATCGTGGAGGAGTTCAAGAAGGAATTGCAGGCGCTGGAGCAGGACATTTTCGCCGAGGCCTACAAGCGCGACACCATCAAGCGACTGTACGACATGCAGCGCGAGCTGCTTACGCTGAAACTTGCGGTGGCGCCGCTGCAGGACATCCTGAACCAGCTGGTGCGGCTGCATCCCGAGCTGATCCGCGACGAAGTGCGGCCGTATTTCCGCGACGTGCATGACCACGTTTCGCGCGTCAGCGACGCGATCAATTCGATGCGCGAGATGCTCGGCGCCGCGATGAACGTCAACCTCTCGCTGATCACGGTTCGCCAGAACGAAGTGGTGAAACGCCTGGCCGGCTGGGCCGCGCTGCTCGCAGCGCCGACGCTGCTGGCAAGCTGGTACGGCATGAATTTCAGGCACATGCCGGAGCTGGACAATCCGCTCGCCTATCCGGTGATGATCGCGGTCACCGCGAGCATCTGTGCCCTGCTCTACGTGGTGCTGAAACGCGCGAAGTGGCTGTGACTCGCGGCGTGATCAGGCCGCCTCGCCCATGGCCTCCATCCGCGGCACCGGCGCGCGTCGCGACATCCACAACAGGATCACCCCGACAACGACCAGCGGGATGGATTGCACCTGGCCCATCGTCAGCCAGTGCGTGCCGAGCAGGTAGCCGAGCTGCTCGTCGGGCATGCGCACGAATTCCACCGCGAAGCGGAACACGCCGTACATCAGCGCGAACAGGCCGGACACTGCATAGCGCCGGCGCGGCTTCATCGAGTAGATGAAGAGCACGGTGAACATCACCACGCCTTCGAGGAAGAATTCGTAGAGTTCCGACGGCTGGCGCGCGTAGGCGTCGAGCGCGCCGGTTTGCCAGAGCTGGTGCAACTGCGCAACGGTGGCATTGCGAAACTGCGGGACGTTCTGCTGGAGCGCATGCGGAAACACCATGCCCCAGGGCAGATCGGTGAGCTTTCCCCACAGTTCGCCATTGATGAAGTTGCCGATGCGACCCAGGCCAAGTCCGATCGGCACCAGCGGCGCGACGAAATCCACCACGTCGAAGTAATGCGTGATCCGGTCGCGATTCCGCCACCACCACCACAGGCTCGCGGCGAGCACGCCGAGCAGGCCGCCATGGAAGGACATGCCGCCGTCCCAGATGCGGAACAGCGCGAGCGGCTCCTTCCATATCCACTCGAGCAGGTTCGGCGCAATGCTCGACTTGTAATAGGACAGCATGTACCACACGCGCCCGCCGATGATGATGCCCAGCATTACGTAGAACGCCAGGTCCGCCAGCGCGTCGCGGCTGACCGGGAAACGTCCGAGCTTGCGCCGATGGTTGCCGAGCACCCATGCACCGACGAACCCGCCCAGGTACATCAGCCCATACCAGTGCACGCCGATCGGGCCGAGATTGAAGGCGATCGGGTTGAAGTCGACGAAATAGGGATGGGTCATGGGGATCGTGGGTCAAGACAAGGCCGGAATCTTACAGGCTCCCGGCCACGGATTCCGGATCACGCCGGCAACACCCGGCACGCGAAGCCCTTCAGGTAATCGGTTTCCGGTATCGCCGGATGCACCGGATGGTCCGGCGACTGCTGCAGCGACACCAGCACCTGCACGTTCCGGTCGAGATGCCGCGCGCTCTGCTGCACGCCCTGCAGCAGTGCCTCGCGCGGCATGTGGTACGAGCACGAGCAGGTGATCAGAATCCCGTCGCGTGACAACACCTGCATCCCGAGCTCGTTCAATCTCCGGTACGCAAGCGAACCTTCCTTGAGATCCTTCTTGCGCTTCACGAACGCGGGCGGGTCCAGGATCACCACGTCGAAATGCTCGCGTTGTTCGCGCGCCGCTTTCAGGAATTCGAATGCATCCGCGCGCTCGGCACGCACGCGGTCGGACATGCCGTTTCGCCCGGCGTTCTGGCGGATCGCGGCCACCGCCGGTGCGGAAGCGTCCACGCACACCACTTCCCTCGCGCCCATGGCCGCCGCGCGCAGGCCCCATGCACCGAGATACGAAAACATGTCCAGCACGCGCGCGCCCTCCACTAGCGGCGCCAGTGCATCGCGGTTGGCGCGCTGGTCGTAGAACCAGCCGGTCTTCTGGCCGCCGATCGGATCGAGCGCGAACTCCAGCCCGCCTTCGCGCACGACCAGCGGTGCGGGCACGTCCCCGAAGGCGATGTCGGCATAGCTCGGCAACTGCTCCAGCGCGCGGATCCCGGCATCGTTCTTCCAGATCATCGCGCGCGGGTTCAGCGTCTTCTTCACCGCCGCCTCGACCTGCGGCTTCAGCCGCTCAATGCCGGCCGTGGTCGCCTGCGCCACGATCACATCGCCGAAGCGGTCCAGCGTCAAGCCCGGCACGCCGTCGGACTCGCCGTACAACAGCCGATAGAACGGCTCCCCGTACAAGCGCTCCCGCAACGCGAGCGCGACTTTCAACCGGTGCGTCAGCAGGGACGCATCCAGTGCATGCTCCAGTCCGCGCGATACCAGCCGCGCGCAGATCAGCGAATGCGGGTTGACGTAACCCACCCCCAGCGGCTTGTCGCGCGAATCCAGGATCACGCACGGCTCGCCGGTTTCGAACGAAGACAGCGGCGAACGCGCCACGTCCACTTCGTTGGCGAAAACCCAGAGGTGCCCGGCGCGCAGCCGCGCATCTTCGCCGCGTCTCAGGTACAGCGCGGGGTATTCGATCCCTTCGTGCGAATCGGAGGTCATGTGGTCCAGTCCGGGAAATGACTACGGTAGCGACAGTCGAGGTCCCACCGCAACGCGCTGCGACAGCGAGGTTGGCTCTGGCATACTCGCCGGCGGGGATTTTTCACGGGGAAATACGATGCGTTCCTTTCGCCTGATCACCTGGCTCGTTGCGGCCAGCCTGCTTGCGCCCGGCATGGCCACGTCGGCCACCGAACTGCCGGTTTCCGATTTCGTCAAGCACGCAACCTTGATGAATCCGGCGTTGTCGCCGGATGGCAAATACCTGGCCGTGGCGGTCAGCGAGAACTCCGGAAGCAGCGACGCCGATTATCAGCTCGCCATTTTGCACCTGCCGGACCTCAAGGCGGTGAGCCGGCTCAACATGGCGGCGCGATACGTGCCGGTGGACGTTCATTGGGTCAGCAACACGCGCCTGATCATGTCCATCGGCAAGGAGACCGGCACGCTGGAACAACCGTCGGGCACCGGCGAGATCATCGCGGTGAACTACGACGGAACGCAGAAGAAGACGCTCTACAGCCCGGACCCGGATCTTCGCGACAGCCGCTGGGCTACAGCCAATCTGCAGAGCCTGCCACGCGGCGCGGCCGAGATTTCCGGATTGCCGCCGACCCCGAACGGCCATTTCTACTTGAACCTGCAGCTGTTCGACGAGAGCTCCAACGGAACGGACTGGGATTCATCGAAGAGCCGGCTTTACGACGTGGATGCCGTGAGCGGTTATGCGAGGGAGGTCGGCGAGGTCGCGCACGGAAGCATGAACCTCCTCGCCTACAACGGAGTCGCACGCATCGCTTCCGGTATAGGTGACCATAGCGAAACCGAGGTGTTCACCAGCACCGATGGCAATACCTGGACGAAATTGCCGGATTCGACGATCGGAAAATACTTCACTCCACTGGCGATCAGCGCAGATGGCAAGCACTTGTATGCGCTCTCCAGCACCGACGGCGGTCCCAACGCGCTGATCGAGTGCAATCTCGACGGCACCGATCGCAAGGTGCTGGCATCCGATCCATTTGCATCGGTAAGTGACGTGCTGTTCGAGCCGGTGACAAACCAGCCTTACGCGGCGATCTTCACGGCGCAGGGCCGGCCCACCATCAAGTACATCGGGAACGGCATCTATGCGCGGGTGATGCAGGCATTGGCCGATACCGATCCGGCCGACATGGTCACCATCGCCGATGCCAGTACGGACGGTTCGATGCTGCTGATCCATCTGCACAGCGATCGCAATCCCGGCGTCTACGCCCTGTTCGATCGCACCACCATGCACGCGCAGCCACTCTACAAGGTGTTGCCGTGGATAGACCCGGCCCAGATGCCCGAACGCAAGCCGGTGCACTTCACCGCGCGCGACGGTACGGAGCTGGTGGGCTATCTCACGCTGCCGGTGGGCAGCGATGGCAAGCACCTGCCGCTGGTGCTGATCCCGCACGGCGGTCCCATCGGCCCTGCGGACGAGTGGTTCTTTGACCCCTGGTCCGCGTTCCTGGCCAACCGTGGCTACGCGACCTTGCAGATCAACTACCGCGGTTCCGGCGGGCGCGGGCGCAATTTCCAGCGCTCCGGCTACGGGCAATTCGGCAGCGGCATCCAGAACGACCTGGTCGACGGCGTGAAGTGGGCGATCGCGCAGGGCTACGTGGACCCGGACCGCATCTGCGTGTTCGGCGGCAGCTTCGGGGGCTACTCGTCCCTGATGCAGCCGATCCTTGCCCCGAAGCTCTACAAGTGTGCGATCGACTACGCCGGCGTTTACGACTGGCGGATCGGCATGCAAAAGAGCGATACGCGCCGCCTGAAGTATGGCCGCGTCTATTTCCGTGATTCGATCGGGACCGAAGCCGACGCTTACGCAATCTCGCCGGTAAGCATGATGGACAAGTTCAACGTGCCGGTGCTGATCGCGCACGGCAAGGACGATCCGCGCGTGCCTTACGAGAATGCCACCGATCTGCGCTCTGCGCTGGACAAGGCGGGCAAACCCTACGAGTGGCTCGCCGAGCCCAAGGAGCTGCACGGCTTCTTCAGCGAGGAGCACAACGAGGAGCTGTTCAACATGATGCAGGCGTTCCTCGCCAAGTACCTGGGTGCGGGTGGAAGCGGCGCATCCCCTGCCGCTGCGCACTGAGCAGTCGAATCTGGTCCGGAAGCGAAGCCTGGCAACTGCCGGGCTTCTGCTTCAGCGGGTACCATGGCCTCTCCGCACGGATGCAAGCCATGCAGAACCGACTCGTCGACGCGTCCAGCCCCTACCTGCGCCAGCACGCCGGCAATCCGGTGCACTGGCAAGAATGGAACGAGGCCACGCTCGCGCACGCGAAAGCGGCCGACACGCCGATCCTGCTCTCGGTCGGCTACAGCGCCTGCCATTGGTGCCATGTCATGGCGCACGAGAGCTTCGAAAACGAGGCGATCGCGCAGGCGATGAACGCGCTGTTCGTCAATATCAAGCTGGATCGCGAGGAGCGACCGGATCTCGATCGCGTCTACCAGCTCGCGCACCAGGCGCTGAGCGGCCGCGGCGGCGGCTGGCCCCTTACGGTGTTCCTCGATCCCCAGGACCTCACTCCGTTCTTCGCCGGAACGTATTTTCCGCCGCAGCCGCGGCATGGCCTCCCCGGCTTCGGCGACCTGCTGCAACGGGTACGCGCGTTCTACGACACGCATCGCGATGAATTGCGCAAGCAGAACGCGGAACTGCGCGGCTGGATGTCGCATGCAGGCCAAACGGCGACAGGAGAGATTCCCGACCCGGAGGCTGTGGCCACGGCCCTGCAGCGGATTGCTGGGCGTTTCGACCCGGAGAATGGCGGCAATGCCGGGGCGCCGAAGTTTCCGCACGCGAGTGAACTGGAGCTGTTGATCGATTGCGCGATCGAGCCGCTTCCCGCCTATCGGGAAAGGGAACGGCAAGGCACGCAACGCTCGGCGGTGATGCCAGAGGATTGTGCGGCCATGGTGATGCTGACCGCACGCAACATGGCGACGCGCGGATTGCAGGATCACCTCGGCGGCGGTTTCTTCCGTTACTGCGTGGATGCGCGCTGGACCATTCCGCATTTCGAAAAGATGCTTTATGACAATGCGCAGTTGCTGCCGCTGTACGCGCGCGCGGCGGCCGCTTTCGATGATGTCGGGTGCGAACAGGCCGCCGGCGGCATAGTCGAATGGCTGCAGCGCGAGATGGATTCCGGTGCCGGCACGTTCTTCAGTGCGCTGGATGCGGACAGCGAAGGGGCGGCAGGTCGCCTTGATGAAGGCGCATTCTACGTCTGGACACGCGAACAACTGCGCGAAGTCCTGGACGACCGGGAATTCGCCGTGGCTGAAGCCGCCTATGGACTGGACGGGTTGCCGAATTTCGAAGGCAAGGCGTGGCATCTGCTCAAGGCGAAGCCTCTGGAGCTGATCGTACGGCAACTCGACGACACGCCGGAGAGCGTGCAGCGCCACCTCGATTCCGCGCGCAAGAAGCTGTTTGCAGCGCGTGCGAGGCGCGTGCGGCCCGGCACCGACGACAAGGTCCTGACATCATGGAACGCATTGGCGATCTCCGCACTGGCGCGCGGCGCACGCGCGCTGCAGCGGCCCGAATGGATCGAAGTGGCCGACAAGGCGCTCGCCGGCTTGCGCGAGGGAGCGTGGATCGACAATGCGTTGTACGCCAATGTCGCCGGCGAGCGGGCGCGCATTCCCGGCTTTCTCGACGACCACGCGTTTCTGCTGGATGCGCTGCTGGAACTGCTGCAATGCCGCTGGCGTGATCAGGACCTGCGCTGGGCAACCGCGCTGGCCAATGCGCTGCTGGAGAAATTCGAGGATGAACAAGGCGGCTTCCGCTTCAGCACGGCCGGACACGCAACACCCTTGCAGAATCCGCGCACCTTCCCGGACGAAGCATTGCCGAGCGGCAACGGCGTGGCCGCGTTGACGTTGCTGAGGTTCGGGCACCTGCTCGGCGAGACGCGTTACCTGGAATCCGCGGAGCGCTGCCTGCGCGCCGGAAGCGAGCTCCTGTCGAAACACCCGGATGCGTGCCCGACCTTGCTCCGTGCACTGCGCGAATTCCACGCGCCACGCATCCAGGTGGTGATCCGTGGCGACGATGGGCAGGATGCCTGGCGCGCAGCCGTGCGCGAAGCGAATGCCGCGCGCATGGATGCATTCCTGATCCCGGCGAAAGCTGCCACGCTCCCGGGCGCGCTGGGCCAACGCGCCCCAAGCGGAAACGGCATTGCCTATGTGTGCACCGGCATGTCGTGCCGCGCGCCGATCCCTTCCCCGCCCGAGCTTGCGGCGGTGCTTCACGACCTTTCAGAGCACGATCGGCCGGTCGGGTAACTGGTTCGTGTGTCCACCCGACCGCGCCGGCAGATGCCGCACCAGCAGCGCATTCAGGGCCTTGATCCCGGCCAGTGCGCCGCGACGCCAGTCGTCCTGCTCGAAGTGTTTGCGCATCACCTCGGCCACCAGATTCCACGAAGGTCCGGGCAGGCGGATGACCAGCCCGCGGTCGGCCACGATTTCCACTTCCCGGTCCGCCAGCAGCACGTAAATCAGCACGCCGGTGTTGCGGGAGGTATCCCACACGCGCAACTGCCCGAACAATTCCTCGGCACGCGCACGCGCGCGATGACCGGCGAGCAACGAACGCAGGGGCAATCGCGCTTCGATCGCGAAGCAGATTTCGCCGTCATGCTGCTTCTCGCCCTGCATGATCGCCTGCTGGATTTCCTGCATCACCGCCGGCGGGAATTTCCGCGATGCGGGCGCGTGCAGCAGATGGTGGATGCCGCGCATGAAGTCCATAAGGCAAACAGTAGGAGGCCGCCTGCCGATGATCAATGCGGCACGGCAAAATGCCTGCCCGCAAGCGATCGAGCTAGCCCCAAAGGCGCGCGCCCAGGATCACCATCCAGGTGAGCAGCACCCCGAGCATGGCAATGAACACCGCCGCGGAACCCATGTCCTTGGCGCGTTCGGCCATCGGATGGATGTCCGGGCAGACGTGATCCACCAGCGCTTCCAGCGCGGAGTTGAGCAGCTCGATGGCGAGCACCAGCAGCAGCGATCCGCACAGCAGCACCTTCTCGACCGGGCCATGGCCGAGCCAGAGGCCGAGCGGAAACAGGATGACTAGCAGGCAGGCCTCCAGCCGGAACGAGGCCTCGTAGCACCAACCCGCGCGCAGACCCTTCAGGGACCAGATCAGCGCCTGCCAGATCTGGCGCGGTCCGCGGCGGACGGTGCTGGGCATGGCTATGCCGCCCGCGCTTTACCCTGCTGCCAGGCGACATCCAGTTCGCGCGCGGCCTTCACGTCGTCCAGCCGCCGCACCGGCGTGGTCACCGGTGCATCCTTCATCGCCTGCGGATTCTCGTTCGCAAGCTTCAGCAGGTCGCCCATGACCGCGACGAACTCGTCGAGCGTTTCCTTGGACTCGGTTTCGGTCGGCTCGATCAGCAGGCATTCCGGCACCAGCAACGGGAAGTAGTTGGTCGGCGCGTGGATGTTGCGGTCGAGCAGGCTCTTTGAGAAATCCAGCGCGGTGACGCCGGTCTGCTTTTTCTGCGGTGCGACCGTGACGATGAACTCATGGCTGGCGCGACGATCCGGATAGGCCAGCGTGTAACCGATCGCGGCCAGGCGCTTGGCGAGGTAGTTCGCGTTGAGCGTGGCGTACTCCGCCACGCGCACCATGCCCTCGCGACCGAGCATGCGCGCGTACACGTAGGCACGCAGCAGCACGCCCGCGTTGCCGGCGAACGAGGTGAGGCGGCCGATCGAGAGCGGACGATCCTTCTTGCGCACCCACCCGTGGGTGCCGTCCTCGCGCTTTTCCACCATCGGAATGGGAAGAAACGGCTTCAAGCGTTCCGACACGCCGACCGCGCCCGCGCCCGGACCGCCGCCACCATGCGGCGTGGAGAAGGTCTTGTGCAGGTTCATGTGGATGGCGTCGAAGCCCATGTCGCCGGGCCGCACCTTGCCGAGGATCGCGTTCAAGTTCGCGCCGTCGTAATACAGAAGCCCACCGGCTTCGTGCACCAGCTTGGCGATTTCGCCGATCCGCCGCTCGAACACGCCGATGGTGGACGGGTTGGTCAGCATGATACCGGCGGTCTGCGGGCCGAGCGCCTTCTTCAGTGCCTCGACGTCGATGTCGCCGTCGGCCTGCGTCGGGATCTCGCGGACCGTGCAGCCGCACATCGAAGCCGTTGCCGGATTGGTGCCGTGCGCGGCATCCGGCACGATGATTTCGGTGCGCGCGGTATCGCCGCGGTGGCGGTGGTAGGCCATGATCATCGCCACGCCCGCGAGTTCGCCCTGCGCGCCGGCCATCGGCGCCAGCGACACGCCGCCCTTCATGCCGGTGACGTCGGCGAGGATTTCCTGCAGCTCGTACATGCATGAGAGGAAACCCTGGCTCAACGATTCGGGCGCATACGGATGCCTTCCCAGGAAACCGTCCAGCATCGCCAGCGAATTGCAGGCGCGCGGGTTGTACTTCATCGTGCACGAACCGAGCGGATAGAAGTTCGTGTCGATCGAGAAATTCTTGCGCGACAGGTTGGTGTAATGGCGCAGCGCCTGCAGCTCGGAAACTTCCGGCAAGCCGACCGGCGTATCGCGGCGAAGGTGGGCGGGAACATCGTCCGGCACCGGCACGTCCGGCGGGAGTTGCGCGGCCGCGGTGCGGCCCGGCTGCGAAAGTTCGAAAATCAGCATGGAGGCGGCCAAGAGAGGGAACGCGAGGCTGCGTATGATGCCATGAAACGCGGCTCCGCTCGCTGACCGGATCGGCCCGACGGGCGCAGGAGCGAGCTTGCTCGCCACCCGTTCTTGCGCAAACATCGGTCGCCTGCAAGCAGGCTCCTACATGGGGGAAACGCGTGCGCAAGTACCTACCGCTGCTTCTGCTTCTGCCTTTCATCGCCCTGCTCGACGTGCCGTTTTACAACCGCACCGAGCCGACCGTCGCCGGCTTTCCCTTCTTCTATGTCTGGATGTTCGCCTGGGTGGTGCTGGCCGCGGTGCTGACCTGGATCGTGTTCATCGGGAGGCGCGCATGACGGCGCAGGCAGGATCGGCGTCGCTCGACTGGACCGCGCTCGGCGTCTTCGTCTTTTTCTTCGCCGCCGTCACGATCATGGGCTTTGCCGCCGCGCGCTGGCGCAGGGGTGATCTCTCGCTGCTGCATGAATGGGGGCTGGGCGGACGGCGCTTCGGCAACTTCGTCACTTGGTTCCTGCTCGGCGGCGACCTGTACACGGCCTACACGCTGATCGCCGTGCCGGCGCTGGTGTACGCGGTTGGCGCGTACGGCTTCTTCGCGATGCCCTACACCGTGTTCGTGTATCCAATCGTGTTCCTCACGATGCCGCGATTGTGGAACGCCTGCCGCAAGCACGGCTGGGTGACCGCGGCGGATTTTGTGGAAGGCCGCTATGGCAGCAAGGGACTGGCACTGGCGGTGGCGGTCACCGGCGTGCTCGCGACGATGCCCTACATCGCACTGCAACTGGTCGGGCTGGAAGTGGTGTTCGAGGCGATGGGATTTTCGGCAACCGGCATCGGCAAGGAAACGCCGCTACTGATCGCGTTCGTGATCCTCGCGCTGTACACCTATTCAAGCGGCCTGCGCGCACCGGCGCTGATCGCGTTTGTCAAGGACGCCATGCTCTACATCACCGTGATCGCGGCGGTGGTGATCATCCCGATGCACCTCGGCGGCTACGGAAAAATCTTCGCGGAAGCGCAAGCCGCATTCGCGGCGAAAGGCGGCGACACCGGCGTACTGCTGAAGCCTGATCAATACTGGTCGTTTGCCACGCTCGCGCTCGGTTCGGCGCTGGCGCTGTTCCTGTATCCGCATTCGATGACCGCGACGCTTTCCGCATCCGGCTCCGACGTGATCCGCCGCAATTCCGTGTGGCTGCCCGCGTACAGCCTGCTGCTGGGCCTGATCGCGCTGCTCGGTTACATGGCGCTTGCGGCGCATATCCACGTGACCAGCGGGTCGATGGCGGTGCCGGCGCTGATCAATGCCAGTTTCCCGCCCTGGTTCGCCGGCTTCTGCTTCGCCGCGATCGCGCTGGGCGCGCTGGTGCCGGCGGCGATCATGTCCATTGGCGCGGCCAACCTGGTCACGCGCAACATCTGGCGCCCGTACGTCAATCGAAACATGGGCGACGCGGCGGAAGCACGCATCGCCAAGATCGTCTCGCTGCTGGTGAAGTTCGGCGCGCTGCTGTGCGTGCTGTACCTACCCACGAAGTTCGCGATCGACCTGCAACTGCTGGGCGGCATCTGGATGCTGCAGATCTTCCCGGCGGTGATCTTCGGCCTCTTCCTGCGCTGGTTCCGCCCGTCCGCCCTGCTCGTCGGCTGGCTCGCCGGCATGGTGCTGGGCAGCGCGCTGGCATGGGTCAATGGATTGAAGCCGGTGTACATGGTGGCCTTCGGCACCGGCACGCATCAAGGCATCTACATCGGCCTGATCGCGCTGGCAGTGAACCTGTTCGTCGCGCTGGTACTGACGCCTGTCGCGGTGGCATTGAAAAAGAAGGAACCGGCCGATCTCACACAAACACAGGATTATGCGGATGCCGTATAGGAACGAGCGCCGGTGGTTCTTTCACGGCCTTCCAGGTCACGTTCGGTGAACACCTCGCGGTAGCCGGATTCCTGCAGCAGCGCGCGCACCTGGGCACCCTGCGCGAACCCGTGCTCCAGCAACAACCAGCCACCCCCGCGCAGGTGCGCACGCGCGTCGCGCACGATGGCGCAGATGGCATCCAGGCCATCGGCACCCGAAGCGAGCGCAGCGCGCGGCTCGAAGCGCAGGTCGCCTTCGCGCAGGTGTGGGTCGTCTTCCGCGATGTAGGGCGGGTTGGAGACGATCAGGTCGAAATCGCAGCCATCGCCCAACGCGGCGCACCAGTCGCCTTGCGCAAACCCCACGTTCGTCAGATTCAGACGCCGCGCGTTGTCGCGTGCGACGGCGAGCGCCGCGCCGCTCGCATCCGTCGCCAGCACTCGCGCACGCGGGCGCTCGCGCGCAATGCTCAACGCGATGGCGCCGGAACCAGTGCCAAGGTCGGCGACGCGGCATTCCGCGTCCACCGGAATCCGCGCCAGCGCCAGTTCGACCAGCAGTTCGGTTTCCGGACGCGGAATCAGCACGTCCGGCGAGACCCGCAACTCAAGCGCATGGAACCCGCGCGAGCCGATGAGATAGGCAATCGGCTCGCCGCGTGCGCGCCGCGCGATCAACGCTT
>JBQCHG010000050.1:0-3627 GCA_051954935.1 Rhodanobacteraceae bacterium | reverse complement strand
ATGTGGCCGTTGGTGAGGCTGTAGCACCAGGCGTGCACGGTCAGGTTCTGGCCACGCTCCCAGGCGTCCATCACCATCGTGGTGTGGCACACGTTCACCACCTGCTCGAGCGCATTGAGCTCGCACAGGCGCACGTTGCGGTCGATCATGTTCTGAAGTCCGGTCAGCATCTCGTTGTGCTTTTGGGCGACATCGCCGACGTGGCGCAACCAGTTGTCGACCAGCCCCATCCGGCGCTGGTCCAGCACCGCCTGAACGCCACCGCAGCCATAGTGGCCAACCACGATGATGTGCTCGACCTTCAGCACGTCGACCGCGAACTGCATCACCGACAGGCAGTTCATGTCCGAATGCAGCACCAGGTTGGAGATGTTCCTGTGCACGAACACCTCGCCCGGATCGATACCGAGGATCTGGTTGGCTGGCACGCGCGAATCCGAGCAGCCGATCCACAGGTATTTCGGCGTCTGCTGCTTCGACAGCCGCTCGAAGAATCCGGGGTCCTGCGCGCGAATCGATTGCGACCAGCGGCGGTTGTTTTCGAGCAATTCCTTCGGTGATGGCATTTGGGTCGCTCACTACGTTCGCTATGAAGCGCAAATGGTAAAGGGAAAGTCGCTCACTGCGTCCGCTGCAAAGGACAGCGGTGAAGCTTCCGCTTAGCAGGCGGCGCAGCCGCCGACTTTCCTCTTTACAGTCTCGCGCAGCGGGACGACTTTACTCTTCACCCTTACCGCGCAATGCAAACGTTCTTCGGCTCGGTGAAAAACCGCAGCGCATCGACGCCGCCTTCGCGGCCCATCCCGGAATGCTTGACACCGCCGAACGGGGTGCGCAGGTCGCGCAGCATCCAGCAGTTCACCCACACGATGCCGAAGTCGATGCGTTCCGCGACACGGTGCGCGCGCGCGAGGTCGCGCGTCCAGAGCGAAGCGGCGAGTCCGTAATCGGTGCCGTTGGCGATCGCAACTGCTTCGTTTTCGTCGTCGAACGGAATCAGTGTCACCACCGGCCCGAAGATTTCCTCGCGATTGGTCGCGCAGTCCTGCGGCAGTCCTTCGATCACGGTTGGTGCGACGAACCAGCCTTCGGCGCAGCGCCCCGACGGCTTCGCCGCGTCGCCGCCGGTCAATAGCTTTCCGCCTTCCTGCTTCGCACGGTCGATGCAGCCCATCACTTTCTCGAAATGCGGTTTCGAGACCAGCGCGCCGAGATCGCTGGACGCCTCGTTCGGATCGCCGACGCGCAGCGCCTTCACCTTGTCCAGGTAGCGCTGCTTGAATTCATCGAAGATCGAGCGTTCGACCAGCAGCCGCGAACTGCACAGGCAGATCTCGCCCTGGTTGGAAAAGCCCGAGCGCACGATGGCGTCGAGGTTGGCATCAGAAAGATCCGCATCAGCGAACACGATGGCAGGATTCTTGCCGCCCATTTCCAGCGACACCTTCTTGAATTGCTTCGCCGCGGCCTCGGCGATGGTGGCGCCGATACGCGTGGAGCCCGTGAACGACACGGCCTTGATCTTCGGATGTTCGACGATCGCCTGCCCGACCTTGGGGCCGAGGCCGTGCACGATGTTCAGCACGCCGGGCGGCAGGCCACATTCGATCGCGAGTTCCGACAGCCTGAAGGCCGTGAACGGCGTGATTTCCGATGGCTTGGCCACTACCGTATTGCCGGCCGCGAGTGCCGGCGCGATCTTCCAGGTGAAGAGATACAGCGGCAGGTTCCACGGCGAGATGCAGCCGACTACGCCCAGCGGCTGGCGCAGCGTGATGTTGATGGCACGCGCATCCACGTGCGATTCGCCCGGCCACTGCGCGATGGCCTCGGCGAAAAACCGCAGGTTCGCGACCGCGCGCGGAATGTCCACGCTGCGAGCGAGTTTCACCGGCTTGCCGGTATCGCGCGATTCCTCGCGTGCGAGTTCGTCGAGTCGTGCTTCGACGGCACCCGCGAGCCGATGCAGATGCTTCGCGCGCTTGCCTGCCGGCAACGCCGCCCAGGCCGGCGCCGCGCGTTCCGCTGCCGCAATCGCGGTTTCGGCATCCTGTGCATCGGAATCCGGACAACGTGCGTAGACCTCGCCCGTCGCGGGCTCGAACATGTCGAGGTACGCGCCGCCCTCCGGCGCGACCAGCTTGCCGTCGATCAGGTTGGAGAGGGTGATAAATGTCATTCGCCAAGCTTAACGTAAGCCTGGGAATGGCGAGGAAGTTTGGTCCTGGTCGCCGTCCACCGAAGAGCGGGGCATCACCGCGACGACGATGCCGAGGCGAGCGGCTGCGAGACGGTGCCGTATTTGTTCATCAACGCCTGGAAGCGCGGCTCACCGCGCAGCGGCAGCCACAGCGGGTTGAGGCTGAGATCGGTGCAGCCGACCGGCGCGCCCGCGCAGAACTGCGGCAGCAGCTCCAGCGCGGTCCTGTCGTCGCCGAGCACCAGATAAAGCTGGATCACGTCGTAGATTGAAGTCGGGTCGAGGTCGGAACGTTTCCGCAACACGGCCACGGCGGTCATCGCTTCCCCGTGCAGTCGAGGCTCCAGCAAGGATTGGTAGACCAGCCGGCCCGCGGCGACAATCGCCTTGCCCAGATCTGTATCGGGTTGCGCCAGGTCGAAGGCTTTCACCGCATCCTGATTACGGTGAAGCAGTGAATACGTCCACGCCAGCAGCAACGCGTTGTCACCACTGTATGGCGAGAGCCGCATCAAGGACACTGCGGGGGTCAGCGCCTGCTGGAATTCGCCGAGGTCCAGATAGGTGTCGGCGAGGTTGTACTGCGCGGTGGCGTTCTGGGGATCGAGCTGCACCGCTTCCAATTCCTGTGCCAACGATTGTTTCACTGGCAGCGCGATGCCGTAATCCATATGCGCGACGGCATTGCTGGGATCGATCGCCAGCGCGCGTTCGTACTCGGTCTTGGCTCCCGCGATCTTGCCTTCCGACGCATCCGCATTGCCAAGCTGTACCAGCGCCTCCACATTGCGCGGGTCGAGCGCCAACGCCTTGCCGGCTTCCGCGCGCACTTCGAACACGGCATCCTTGAGCGACAATGTGGAGAACTGGGTCAGATCGAGCCACGCGTGCGCAAGCCCGGCATGGGCATCGGCATAATCGGGCGCGAGTGCGACGGCCCGTTCCAACAAGCTGCGGGCCTGCTCGACGGGGGCTGCAGTATGGGCGGTATCCACCAGGGCGCGCGCCTTCAGCACCAGATCGTGTGCTTCGGGATTCACCGTGGGCGCGGGCGCGAGACTGGCGAACTTCACCTTCAGTGCATCCGCAATCGACGCGGAAATCTTGTCCTGTACCTGGAAAATGTTGGCCAGCGAATCGTCGTAGTGTGACGACCAAGTCTGGTAGCCGGTGCGGGCGTTGACCAGCTCCACGATCACCCGCACCTCGCTGCCCTGGCGCAGGATCTTGCCGGTCAGCACGTTGGCGACGTTCAGCGCCTTGGCGATGTCGGTGGCCGGTTGCTTGCCGTCGCGGTACTTCGATGCGGTGTCCCAGGCGATCACGCGCAGCGCGGTGTTCTGGCCCAACGCGTTGGTGAGTTCCTCGGTGATGCCGTCGCTGAAGTATTGTTGCTTGGGATCGCCGCCCAGATTGGCGAATGGCAG
>JBQCHG010000049.1:0-38450 GCA_051954935.1 Rhodanobacteraceae bacterium | reverse complement strand
TTCCGCGCGTTGAAGACCTATCCACGCGACGTCGCCACGGCGATTGCGTCGGAACAGGCGGCGCCTCAGGAGAAGGAGAAAAAGAAGAGTTACGCGTAGGGAACCCTAGGCAGGACTACGGTACGTCAATGCTCATCTATTATTTTGAACATTCTGTTGTTCACGTCAATGCACACTGATAGAAGGTCTTGGCACTCGTGAATGTCGTAAACCGTCTCAGGGTGTTGAGTGGGATTGCGGAACGAAGCGCGAATATGGTCCAAGTGATTATTTAGAGCTGCATGTTTTTTTGTCTGGTTGCGTACTTTAAGGTCTGCAACAATTGGCCCCCACATCTCGCTGGCTATCCTCTTTTGACGAATCATTGATTTGTAGTAGTGGCGCAGGTTCGCCTCTGTTGCTCTTAGAATGTGGAAAGCTGCTGCTGTCGCCCGCTCAAACGCGATGCACTTGCCAGCTTCAGAGAAGTCGTACGCGGCGATCTCTGGGAATCGCTCAAAGATGCCCGGATTAAACAAAGATTTCATGCTTCCAAGCAGATTCTCAATCGCGATCTTCTTTGTATTCGTCACGAATGCCTTAATGCCAACGATCTCGGCATTCAGTGTTGTTCGAAGGTCAAGGGTTAGTTTTCGCAGCCTTTTTGCGCGTTCGTCTCCAAGCGTTTCATCATCTTGGCTCCCTTCCAATTCCTTGCAGAACGCCTCGAGGTCTGACGCCGCACGCTTCGTGACAGTGAGACCAAGTGTTTCTAGTTGTCTCAAAAATCTCTCCAGATTTTTGAGCACCAGATGGTCGCCCTTTACAGGCATTTCAGGGCGCGCGTCCAAAAGATACCTATAGCAGGTGCCGAACTGGTAGTAGCCGGCGATTGACTTCTCTTGCATTAGAGGCTCTCCCCGTGGGCATTTCCGCTTAATCCGCGTACTACAAACTCGCATGGGGCGAACCCGCGCAGCGGCTTCCGCCAAACGACTTCAGACAATTCCCCGCCGTGATCTTCCCACCCGACCCCCTGCCCGGCAAGTGAGCAGTCGCCTGCAAGCAGGCTCCTACAAGGGCTTACGCGATTCGCCCTGTCCTGCTCCGCGTCGCGCCTGCAGGTGTGATTCGTCGCGAAAGCTCTCGGCGCAGCCAATGTAGCCCGGATGGATTGAAACGGAATCCGGGACCGTTCGCGAAAGCTCCCGGATTCCGCCCGGAATTAATTCGGGCCCCGTCCGGGCTACATTGAGCCGCTTCCCCGCCGCGATCTTCCCACCCGGATCCCCATCACCCGGCAAGCACGGTCGCCTGCAAGCAGGCTCCTACGGAATCAGGCGATCGCCTTGTCCACCACGTCCTGGGCTTCTTCGAGCAGCGCCTGCAGGTGTGATTCGTCGCGGAAGCTCTCGGCGTAGATCTTGTAGATGTCCTCGGTGCCCGAGGGGCGCGCGGCGAACCAGCCGCTTTTCGCGATCACCTTGATGCCGCCGATCGGCGCGTCGTTGCCGGGCGCGCGATCGAGCACGCGTTCGATCTTCTCGCCGGCGATCTGGTCGAGCCTGATTTCGTCGCGCGAGAGCTTCGACAGCTTCTTCTTCTGCGCCGGCGTGGCCTTGGCATCCACGCGGTTGCTGAGCGGCGTGCCGAGTTCGCGCGTCAGCGCTTGGTACAGCTCGCCCGGGTCGCGCTGCGCGCGCGCGGTCATTTCGGCGGCGAGCAAGGCCGCGACGATGCCGTCCTTGTCGGTGGTCCACACCGTGCCGTCGTGGCGCAGGAACGAGGCGCCCGCGCTCTCCTCGCAGCCGAAGCCGAGCGAGCCGTCGAACAGGCCGTTCGCGAACCACTTGAAGCCCACCGGCGTTTCGTACAGCTCGCGTCCGGTGCGGCGCGCGACGCGGTCCAGCAGCGACGTGCTGACCACGGTCTTGCCGAGCCTGGCGCTGCGTGGCCACTCCGGGCGATGCCCGAACAGGTAGGCGATCGCCACGCTGAGATAGCTGTTCGGCAGCATCAGCCCGGCGCTGCGCGCGACCACGCCGTGGCGGTCGTGATCGGTATCGCAGGCGAACGCGACGTCGTACTTGTCCTTCAATCCGATCAGCCGCCGCATCGCGAAACTTGATGACGGGTCCATGCGGATCCTGCCGTCCCAGTCCACGGTCATGAAGGCAAACTGCGGGTCCACCGTTTCGCTGACCACGGAAAGATTGATGCCGTAACGCTCCGCGATCGGCGCCCAGTAATGCACGCCCGCGCCGCCCAGCGGGTCCACGCCGAAACGCAGGCCCGAGCCTCGGATCACGTCGAAATCGATCGCGTTGGAAAGGTCCGCGACATAGGCATCGAGGTAATCGTGCTCGCGCGTGGTGTCCGCGCGGCGCGCCTGTTCGATGCCTACGCGCTTTACGCCTTCGAGTTGCTTCTCCAGATAAGCGTTCGCGCGCTGCTCGATCCAGCTCGTGATCCTGGTGTCGGCGGGACCGCCGTTGACCGGGTTGTACTTGAAGCCGCCGTTGTCGGGCGGATTGTGCGAGGGCGTGACCACGATGCCGTCCGCCAGACCCGAGGTGCGGCCGCGGTTGTGGACCAGGATGGCATGTGAAACCGCGGGCGTTGGCGTGAACTCGCCGCCCTTGGCGATGAATGTCGTCACGCCGTTCGCGGCCAGCACTTCCAGCGCAGTGTCGCTCGCGGGTTGCGACAGCGCGTGCGTGTCGATGCCGAGGAACAGCGGGCCGGTGATCTTCTCCTTCGCACGGAAATCGCAGATCGCCTGCGTGATCGCGAGGATGTGCCACTCGTTGAAACTGCATTCCAGCGACGAACCGCGATGACCTGAAGTGCCGAACGCAACGCGCTGCGAAGGCACGGACGGATCCGGACGCCTGTCCGCATACGCGTCCAGCAGCTTGCCGATGTCGACCAGCAGCGACTTGGGCGCCGGCTTGCCGGCCAAAGGCGAAATCTTTTCGCTCATTCTCTTATCGCATCCTGCTTTTGCCCGACTTCGCAAACGTCATCCCGGCCAAGGATTGGCCGGGATCCAGAGCCATGGGTGGCAAAGCCGTTCAGTGCCAACGAACAAAGACACTGGATCCCGGCCCGCGCCGGGATGACGAGCAAAAACTCGTGCTGGCCAATGAAGCTTCTCTTTTGCTGCTCTATCCGTTCTCATCCGCGTTCATCCGTGTCAAAGAGTCAGCCCTCCGCTTTCCGCCATTTCCGGTATCGCCGGATCAGCGCATTGGTCGAGCTGTCGTGGTCCAGCTTCGGCTCCGCGGTGCCGAGCTGCGGGATCACCTTCTTCGCAAGCTGCTTGCCCAGCTCGACGCCCCACTGGTCGAAGGAATCGATGTCCCAGATCGCGCCCTGCACGAACACGCTGTGTTCGTACAGCGCGACCAGCGTGCCGAGCGCATAAGGGGTGAGGCGCTGGGCAAGGATGGTGTTGCTGGGCCGGTTGCCTTCGCACACGCGGTGCGGCGCCAGCCACTCGGGCGTGCGCTCCGCTCGCACCTGTTCCAGGGTTTTGCCGAATGCCAGCGCTTCCGACTGCGCGAACAGGTTGGCCATCAGCAGGTCGTGCTGGTCGCCCATCGTGTTCAGCGGCTGGCAGAAGCCGATGAAGTCGCACGGGATCAGCCGCGTGCCCTGGTGGATCAACTGGTAGAACGAATGCTGGCCGTTGGTGCCGGGCTCGCCCCAGTAGATCGGGCCCGTCGCATAGTCCACCTGCCGACCGTCCAGCGTGACGTGCTTGCCGTTGCTCTCCATCGTCAGTTGCTGGAGATAGGCCGGGAAGCGCTTGAGATATTGCGCGTACGGCAGCACCGCCACGGTCTGCGCGCCGAAGAAATCGTTGTACCAGACCGCGAGCAGCCCCATCAGCATCGGCAGGTTCCTCTCCGCCGGCGTGTTTTTGAAATGCTCGTCCATGGCATGGAACCCGGCGAGCATTTCCCCGAATGCATCCGGCCCGATCGCCAGCATCGTGGACAGGCCGATCGCCGAATCCATCGAGTAGCGGCCACCGACCCAGTCCCAGAAGCCGAACATGTTGTCGGTGTCGATGCCGAACTTCTCGACTTCCTTCTCGTTGGTCGAAACCGCGACGAAGTGCTTCGCGACCGCGGCTTCGTTGCCGCCGAACTGCTGCAGGCACCACTGGCGCGCGGCATGCGCGTTGGTCAGCGTCTCCAGCGTGGTGAAGGTCTTGGAGCAGATGATGAACAGCGTCTCCTCGGCGCTGAGGTCGCGCGTGGCCTCGACGAAATCGGTCGGGTCCACGTTGGAGACGAAGCGGAACGTCATGTCGCGGCGGCTGTACTCACGCAAGGCCTCGTAGGCCATCACCGGGCCGAGGTCCGAGCCGCCGATGCCGATGCTGATCACGTTGCGGATGCGCTTGCCGGAGTGGCCCTTCCACTCGCCGTCGCGCACCTTGTTGCAGAACGCGGCCATGCGGTCCAGCACCGCGTGGACCTGCGGGATCACGTTCTCGTCGTCCACCTCGATGTACGCGTTGCGCGGCGCGCGCAGCGCAACATGCAGCACCGCGCGCTTCTCGGTCTCGTTGATCTTGTCGCCACGGAACATGGCATTGCGCCGTTGCTCGACGCCGCGTGCCCGCGCGAGGTCCTGCAACAGGCGCAGCGTTTCCGCGGTGACCAGGTTCTTGGAGTAGTCCAGGTAAAGGCCCGCGCCTTCCACCACCAGCCGGTCTCCGCGCTCCGGCTCGCCGGCGAACAGTTGCTTGAGCGTGGTGCCGCGCAAGGATTTCCAGTGCGCAGACAACGCACGCCATTCCGGCAGCGCGGTCAGGGAAACGCGCGCACTCATCGCTGGGCACTCCGCTTGCCCGACACCTGAGCCGCCTTGTCGGCGATACGCTTCAGCAGTTCGCTCCAGGACTTGTCGAACGATGCCTTGCCCTCGCGCTGCAGTTGCTCCGCGAGTTGCGCATCGTCGATGCCCGCCTGCTTGAAGCGCGCGATCACCTGCTCGGCATCCCCGCCATCCTCGCGCATCGGCTGGCCGACGCGACCGTGCTCGGCGAATGCAAGCAGCGTCTTCTCCGGCATGGTGTTGATGGTGTCCGGGGCGGCCAGCGCCTCGATGTAGAGCGTGTCGGAAGCGGACTTGTCCTTGGTGCCGGTGCTGGCCCAGAGCATCCGCTGCGGCAGCGCGCCCGCCGCTTCGAGCTTCTTCCATCGCGGCGACTCCAGCAGCTCGCGATAGGCTTTGTAGGTGCGCTGCGCGATCGCGATGCCGAGCCGGTTCTTCAATTCCGCGGGCGCCTTGTCCTTCACCGCCACGTCCCAGCGGCTGACGAACAACGACGCAACCGAAACCACTTTCGGATCGCGCCCCGCCTCGATGCGCCGCTCGATGCCACGCATGTATGCATTCGCCACGGCGAGATACTGCTCGCGCGAGAACAGCAGGGTCACGTTGATCGGCACGCCGTTGAAGATGGATTCCTCGATCGCCGGCACGCCCGCCGGCGTCCCCGGGATCTTGATGAAGAGATTGTCGCGCTTGCCCTGTTCGTGCAGCCTCGCGGCGGCCTCGATCGAGCCTTGCGTGTCGTCGGCCAGCAACGGCGAGAGCTCCAGCGAAACCCAGCCGTCCACGCCCTGGGTCTTCTTGTGCACCTTCCCGAACAGGTCGGCGGCGCGGGTCAGGTCCTGCAGCGCCAGTTCGAAGAATGCGTCCTCGCCGGACTTGCCCTCTCCCGCGAGCTGTGCGATCTGCTCGTCGTAATCGCTGCCTCCGGCGATCGCCTGGTCGAAGATGGTCGGATTGGAGGTCAGGCCGGTGATCTCATCATCGGCGATGTAACGCTTCAGCGTGCCGTCGTCGAGGATGCCGCGGGTGATGTTGTCGAGCCAAAGGCTCTGGCCGAGTTCGTGGAGTTCCTGGGTGGGGTTCATGAATGACCTCCGGCCGCCATGGCCGACTGGGTATGGGAGAGGAAATCTTCGCGCCGGTATCCGCACAGGTCGCCGATCGCGTCCAGCGCGATCTGGGCAGGCGGATACTGCGCAATCAATTCCGGATCGTGCGCGTAATGTCCCTGGCGCACGAACACCGTGGTCAGGCGCTCGCGCCAGTGCTGCTTCAGCGCGTCCAGCACGCGCAGCTTGTCTTCGACGATCACGTAGCGCCGCGCGGGAAAGCGGCGTTCGACATCGTCCAGCATGGTCTCCTTGTGCACGTAGATCAGCACGTTCCCGTCCACCGCGTCGGCGATGCCGGATGCGCTGATCTTCCGCGGCTGCAGCACCACGTCGCCGTCGGACAGGACGACCGCGGGACCGAACTGTGCGACGTGCGCGATCACGTCCAGCGCGTGCGGATACAGGCGATCCGCGAACGGGTATTCGAGCAGCCACGCACCAAGATCCTGCGCGCGTATTTCATCGCCACATTGCACGCGGAAGCGCTGGATGGCGCCGAGATAGTCGGCGTAGTCCACTTCGTGGCGCACGGATTCGTAGATGTCGCGATACAGCTTGCGCCCGCCCGCGCCGAAGATGCGCTCGATGTGCGCGTCCAGGTCGGCATTGACGCTGTCGTTGTCCAGCAGCGTGTCGTCCACGTCGAACAGGAACACGATTTCGTGCCGCGCGCTCATTTCGATTTCGCGGGTGGCTTGGCCACCACAGGATTGTGCCAGCCGCCGTCCGGCGCGATCAGCTTGTCGGATGCCGGCGGTCCCCACGTTCCGGGCTTGTAGCGCGTCACCGGCTCGGCGTCGTTCAGGGCCGGATCGATGATGCGCCATGCGGCCTCGATGCCGTCGTCGCGACCGAACAGCTCCGAGTCGCCACGCACTGCATCGCCCAGCAGGCGCGCATACGGCAGGCGTGGGCGCCTGGGCTGCTGGCGCGCGATCAGTTCCACGTTCTCGCCGCGCATCGCCTCGCCGGGTTTCTTCACCCGTGCTCCGGTCGAGATCACCACGTCCGGGCTCAGGCGGAAACGGAAATAATTCGACTGTTCCGCTTCGATCTTGTCGAACACATTCAACGGCGGGCACTTCAGATCCACGAACACTTCGGTGCAGGTGACCGGCATTTCCTTGCCGGCGCGGATGTAGAACGGCACGCCGGCCCAGCGCCAGGTGTCGATGTGCAGTTTCAATGCAGCGAAGGTTTCCACCTTCGAATTGCGCGCGACGCCGGCTTCATGACGGTAGCCGTCGAACTGGCCGCGCACGACTTCCCTGGGATTGAGTGGACGGATCGCGCGCAGCAGGCGCTGCCGCTCGCTGCGGATCGCCTCGGCACCGCTCCCGGTCGGCGCATCCATCGTCAGCAACACCAGCACCTGCAGCATGTGGTTCTGGACCACGTCGCGCAGCGCGCCGACCTCCTCGTAGAAACTGCCGCGTCCCTGCACGCCGAAGGCTTCGGCCATGGTGATCTGCACGCTGTGGATGTAGGTGCGGTTCCACACCGGTTCGAGGAAGCTGTTGGCGAACCGGAAGTACAACAGGTTCTGTACCGCCTCCTTGCCGAGGTAATGGTCGATGCGGAAGATCGCATCTTCCGGGAAGATGCTGTGCAGCGTGGCATTGAGTTCGCGCGCGGAACGCAGGTCGCGCCCGAACGGTTTCTCCACCACCACCCGCGCGCCCTCGGCGCAACCCGAGGCGTCGAGCTCCCTCACAACGGTCTCGAACATGCTCGGCGGAATGGCGAGGTAGTGCAGCGGATGTTTCGCCTCGCCCAGCGCCTTGCGCAATTGCTTGAAGGTGGCCGGATCGTTGTAGTCGCCGTTGACGAAACGCAACAAGCGGCACAGCTTGCGCGCGGCCTTCTCGTCCATGCCACCGTGTTCGCGCAGGCTCGCGCGGGCGCGATCGCGCAGGCGTTCCAGGTTCCAGTCCGAGCGCGCGACGCCGATGATCGGCAGATTGAAATCTTCGTTCTGGATCAGCGCCTGCAGCGCCGGGAAGATCTGCTTGTAGGCCAGATCGCCGGTGGCGCCGAAGAAAACGAATGCATCGGATTTTACGGCCACTCGCTGCTCCTTTTTTCGTCATCCCCGCGAAAGCGGAAACCCTGTTTTCCCCATTCAACTCAGCTGGTCCGCGCCCTGGCGCGGGTCTCGGCCCAGAACGACCCTGGCGCGATGCTGCTCGCCATCATCGGCCAACGGGATCGCCAGGTCCGCGCTGTCGAGTTCATGGCCGTCCAGCTCGACCAGCACCACGCCGCGGCACACGTTCTCCGGATTCTCGACGCTGATGGTGTAGCGCGACGAGCCATGGCGATATTCGATCTCGAAGCCTTTCCACGACGTCGGGATGCACGGTTCGATACGCAAGGTGTCGCCCTGCAACCGGAAGCCGAGCAGCCATTCCAGGCCCGCACGGTACAGCCAGCCCGCGGAACCGGAATACCAGGTCCAGCCGCCACGGCCGACGTGCGGTGCGACCGAATACACGTCCGCGCACACCACGTAGGGTTCGACCTTGTAGCGATCGACGCCTTCGGGTGTTTGCGTGTGGCGGAGAGGATCGAAAATTCGGAACAACTGGTGCGCCTTGTTGCCGTCGCCCAGCATGGCGAAGGCGATTGCCGACCAGATCGAACCGTGCGTGTACTGCCCGCCGTTCTCGCGCAGGCCCGGCGGATAACCCTTGATGTAACCGGGATCGTGTCTGGTCTTGTCGAAGGGAGGCGTGAACAGCGCGACCAGTCCGTCCTGCTCGCGCACCAGATGCTCGTCCACGGCGCGCATCGCGCGCCCGGCGCGTGCAGGTTCGCCCGCGCCGGAGATCACGCTCCACGACTGCGCCAGCGAATCGATCATGCATTCGCGGTCGCCGCGCGCACCCAGCGGCGTGCCGTCATCGTAATAGGCACGCCGGTACCACTCGCCATCCCAGGCGCGATCCAGTGCATCGCGCAAGTCGTCCGCGTGCGCGCGCCAGGCCTGTGCCCGCTGCGTTTCGCCGCGCTGTTCGGCGACCGGCGCGAAGGTTTCGAGCACGGTGCACAGGAACCATCCCAGCCACACGCTCTCGCCCTTGCCGCCGATGCCGACGCGATTCATGCCGTCGTTCCAGTCGCCGGTGCCCATCAGCGGCAATCCGTGCACGCCGTTGTCCAGGCTGACGTCGATCGCGCGCGCGCAGTGCTCGTACAACGGGGCGCTCTCCTTCGACACCCGCGGCGCGAAGAACGATTCGGTTTCGCCCGGCTTCAATGCATCGCCCTCCACGAACGGCACGTCCTCGTCCAGCACGCGCGTGTCGCCGGTGGTCTGCATGTAATGCGCGAGGATGTACGGCAGCCACACGCGGTCGTCGGTCATGCGGGTACGGACGCCGCGCCCGTCCGGCGGCAACCACCAGTGCTGCACGTCGCCCTCGATGAACTGCCGCGCCGCCGCGCGCAGGATGTGTTCGCGCGCGAGATCGGGCCGCGCGACGCACAACGCGCCGACATCCTGCAACTGGTCGCGGAATCCATAGGCGCCGCTGGCCTGGTAGAAGGCGGTGCGTGCCCACAGGCGGCAAGCCAGCGTCTGGTAAAGCAGGCAGCGGTTCAAGAGACGATCCATCTGCGCATCGGGCGTACGTACCTGCACCGCGCCGAGGGTGTCATCCCACTGTTCCTGCACTTCCGCAAAAGCCGCATCCAGATCCGTCTCGCGATAACGCCGGACAAGATCCGAAGCCTGCACCCGATCCGCGCCTTCGCCCAGCATGAATACGATTTCAGCTTCGCCACCAGGTGCGAGTTCCACCTGCGTCTGCAATACGGCACAGGGATCGAGGCCCGCACCGGTCCGGTTCGAGAGCGGCTGCGCGGCGGTCAACGCGGCGGGTGCGGCAAGCGCGCCGTGGCGCCCGAGGAACTCGCCGCGATCGCCGGTGTACGAGTCCGGGGCTCTGTCGAAAGCGGCGAAAGCAACGCGGTCAGTGAAAGGGTCACGCCAGCGGTTGCACGCGAACAGTGCACCTGCCTGCGCATCGAACGAAGTCACGCCGAACGGCGTGACGTTGGTGCCGATCGCGCCCAGCGCCCAGCGCACGTACGCGGTGACATCCAGGCACCTCTTGCGCCCGCTGCGGTTGCGCAGGCGCAGCCGCGAGATCTTCACGCAATCCGAAACGGGCACGAACTGCACCAGCTCCGATTCGATGTCGTGCGCCGCGGTTTCTAACTTCGCGTAACCGGGGCCGAAGCGCGCAACGTAGGTGCTGCCCGGCACGCGGATCGGCGAAGCGGTCGCCGACCACAAAGCGCCGCTTCCCGCGTCACGCAGGTACAGCACTTCGCCGGGCGGATCACAGACCGCATCGTTGGACCAGGGAGTGATCTGGTTCTGCTGGCTGTTGACGGCCCAGCAATAGCCGCCGCCGGTGGTGGTGGCGAGGAACCCGAAATCCGGATTGGCCACGAGTTGCGACCAGGGCATCGGCGTGCCCTGCCCGTCGCGCAACACGGTGACGTATTCGCGGCCGTCCGCACTGAAGCCGCCGAGGCCATTGAAGTCTTCGTGTCGAGGGGCGAGCGATCCGCGGGAATGACTCGGCGGCGCCTCTGTCGCGCGAAGAGAAGGCGGCGCTTCGTGCCGGCGCGCTCCTGCATTACTCCATCGGAGCGATTTCGCAACTCGCGGCTTGCGCAAATCGCCCAGCCGCGCGACCTGCGACTCGAGATCGCCATGCTTCCCATCCAGCACGATCCGCGCGGCGGCCAGCAGGCCATTGCGCAGGCGCTCGTCCAGCTGATCACCGCGCAGCACGAACACGGAGCCCTGTGTCTTGTCCGGTTTGCCGTTGGGCGCCTGCGCAACGACGGTTTCGAGTTGTTGCTGCAGCGAGGCCGCAGTGTCGCCGCCCGCTTCGTTCAACACGACCAGATCGGCGGCAAGCCGCTTCGAACGCCAATACGCCTGCGCGCGCAACAGTTCCCGCAACAGCGACGCTTGCGAGGCATCGTCCAGCCGCAGTAGCACGACCGGCAAATCGCCCGAAATGCCTTTCGCCCACAGCACCGGCGCGCCGCCCTCGCCCTGCGCCAGGATCTCGGGCGCGGCGCGCAACGCGGGATCGATGTAGAGCAGCGCATCCGCGAGGCGGCGAAAGCCGCGCGCTTGTCCATCACCGACGCCGAGCGCACGCAACCTGGAAGCGCCCTCGGCTTGCGCACCCATGAACACTTTCGTGCACGCGCCAACATTCGCATTGCGCGTGATCAGTTCCAGAGCCTCATCGCGCTTTGCCGCCGCGGCAGTGAGAAACGCAACCCTTCGGGTCGAATGTGGCGGCACGCGCACCCGCACGCGCAGGGCGAACACCGGATCGAGCACGGTACCCAGCGTGCCCGACAACTTCGCTCCGGCATCCAGCGCCTGCGGCGAGCGCGCCGTGCGGTCGCGACCGATGAAGCGCAGGCGATCCGTCTCGCATTCCAGCGCGCCGAGCGCGTCGCCGTCCACAACGACGGCGTGGGCCGCCCAGACGTCCGGCTCGGAAGGGTCGCGCTTGCGCCGTGTTGCAAGCAGCACGCCGCCTTCCCGGTGCGTCTGCACGAACATCTTGGAGAACGCCGGATGCGAGGCATCGCCCTGCGGACTGCCGAGCACCAGTTCGGCGTACGAGGTGATCTCGATTTCGCGCGGGGCATCGCCGTGGTTGCGCAAGCCGATGCCGCGCACCTCCAGTGCATCGGATCCATGCAGCGCCACTTCCAGAGTCGTGGTCAGGTCGCCTTCGCGATGCGCGTACAGCGCGGCGTGCTCCAGCAGCTGGGTGTCGCGTTCCGCGTCATCCGGCCCGAGCGGCTGGATGGTCGGTGACCACGGAGCTCTTGGCCATGGATGGCGCTCTTCGCCGTCGCGCACGTCGCGCAGATAGAACCAGCTTCCCCACGGGTCGCAGGTGGTGTCCTCGCGCCAGCGGGTGATCGCCAGATTGCGCCAGCGGCTGTAACCGGAACCCGCGTCGGTGAGCATCGCCGCGTATTCGCCGTTGGCGAGCAGCGTGGTGTGCGGGCAACCCTGGGTTGGCATCGGCCGAGAAAATCCTTGTCGCGGCAAAGTACCCATTATGTACCCGGCGCCGCTGTATGTTGATGCAACCGGCCACTTTGACCTGAGACAACTTTTCGATCGGCGTATGATCGGGCGGTTGCGTCGTCCACCTGCGCGAACCCGCACGAAGGAGCTGAAGAATGGAATTGGGCATGATCGGTCTTGGCAAGATGGGCAACTTCATGGCCCAACGACTGATGAAAGGCGGCCATCGCGTGATCGGTTTCGATCCCAACGCGGATGCGCGCAAGCGGTTGACCGATCAGGGCGGCGAAGCGATTGACTCGCTGGAGGCGCTGCCGGGCATGCTGAAAGGCCCGCGCGTGCTCTGGCTGATGGTGCCCGCCGGCCAGATCGTGGACCAGACCCTCGACGCGTTGATTCCCGGACTGCAGGTCGGCGATATCGTGATCGACGGCGGCAATTCCAATTACAAGGACACCATGCGGCGCTCGCAGCGCCTCGCCGCGCAGAAGTTGCACTATGTGGATTGCGGGACCAGCGGCGGCGTGTGGGGCCTGAAGGAAGGCTACAGCATGATGATCGGCGGCGATGTACAAGTCGTCGAACACCTGCGCCCGATCTTCGAGGCGCTGGCACCCGGCAAGGATGCGGGCTGGGGCCGCGTCGGCCCGACCGGCTCCGGCCACTTCACCAAGATGATCCACAACGGCATCGAATACGGAATGATGCAGGCCTACGCCGAAGGGCTTTCCGTACTGAAGCACAAGCAGGAGTTCAAGCTGGACCTGGAACGGATCACCCAGATCTGGCGCTACGGCAGCGTGGTGCGTTCGTGGCTGCTCGACCTCACCGCCGACGCGCTGAAGAAGAACCCGAACCTCGACGGCATCGCTCCCTACGTGGTGGATTCCGGCGAGGGCCGCTGGACCGTTGCCGAAGCGATCGACCTGGACGTGCCGGCACCGATCATCACCGCCTCGCTGATCGCGCGATTGCGTTCACGCGACGCGGATTCGTTCTCGGACAAGCTGCTCTCGGCAATGCGCAACGAATTCGGCGGGCATGCAATGAAACACGAAGGGCTCACTCCGCCACCCACGGCGACATGAGAGAACCTGCGCAACAACTGCGCTGGCACGGCTTCGCCGACGTGGCCGACCTGCAAGCCGATGCGCTGCTGCGCATCCGCACCGCGGCATCGAACGCGATCGGCGCGCGTGGCGTATTCCGCATCGTGCTGGCGGGCGGCAGCACGCCACGTGCGATCTACCAGATGCTGCGCAAGGTGATCACCGACTGGACGAAATGGCAGGTGTATTTCGGTGACGAGCGCTGCCTGCCCATTGCCGATCCGCAGCGCAACAGCCGCATGGCGCGCGACACCCTGCTCGACCAGGTGCCGATTCCGCGCCCGAACATCCATACCATTCCGGCCGAGTCCGGTCCCGTCGAAGGCTCCGCGCAGTACGCGCGGGCGCTGCGCGCGGTGGGCGAATTCGACCTTGTCCTGCTCGGGCTTGGCGAAGACGGCCACACCGCCAGCCTGTTTCCCGATCATGACTGGGGCGACGCGAACGATGCGGTCGATGCGCTCGGCGTATTCGACGCACCCAAGCCTCCGCCGGAACGCGTGTCGCTCAGTGCCGCACGCCTGAGTCGCGCACGCTGCGTGCTGTTCCTGGTGGACGGCGAAGCCAAGCGCGACGCGATCGCGCGCTGGCGCGCGGGCGATCGCATTCCGGCATCCGCCATCGCGCCGGCGTCCGGCGTGGATGTGCTGACGGAGTCGAGTTTGCTCGCGTGATGCGGGCGCGAACCGTGTCAAAGGTGCGCAGGGCCCACGCTACTTGCCGGCCAGCGTCCCCATGTGCCCGCGGTAATACCGCAGCTCCGCGATCGAGTCCTGCACGTCCGACAATGCGGTGTGCGCGGATTCCTTGGTGAAGCCCTTGATCAGGTCGGGCGCCCAGCGGCGCGCGAGTTCCTTGATCGTGGACACGTCCAGGTTGCGGTAATGGAAATACTTCTCCAGCGCCGGCATCTGCCGATACAGGAACCTGCGGTCCTGGCAGATCGAATTGCCGCACATCGGCGACCTGCCGGCCGGCACCCACTGCGCGAGGAACGCCAGCGTGTCGGCCTCGGCGCGTGCATGGTCCACCTCCGATTCCAGCACGCGCTGCCACAATCCGGATTTGCCGTGCTGGTTGCGGTTCCAGTCGTCCATCGCGTTGAGCCGCACCTCGTCGTGGCGGATCGCGTACTCCGGCCCGGTCGCCAGCACATTGAGATCGCGATCGGTCACCACGCAGGCGATTTCCAGGATCGAGTCGGTATCCGGACACAGGCCCGTCATTTCCAGATCGATCCAGATCAGATTGTCATCGGCGATCATGCTCCCTCCCGTGCGGAAGTGTAACCCGCGACTCCGCATCGCAACACCTGCGCATTGATCGCCATGGCGCAGGCCGCTACCCTCGCCCGCGATGACGCACACCTTCCTGTGGCACGACTACGAAACCTGGGGCGCGGACACGCGCCGCGATCGCCCGGTGCAATTCGCCGCGATCCGTACCAGCTCCGAACTGGAGCCGATCGACGGACCGGTCGCCCTCACCTGCAGGCCGCCGCGCGACCGCCTGCCGCATCCGCAAGCATGCCTGGTCACCGGCCTCGTGCCGCAGGATGCCGAACGCGAGGGCGTGATCGAAGCCGAATTCGCGGCGCGCGTGCACGAGCAACTCGCCGCACCGGGCACCTGCGCCGTCGGCTACAACTCGATCCGTTTCGACGACGAAGTCACGCGCCAGCTGCTCTACCGCAATTTCCACGATCCCTACGCGCGCGAGTGGGACAACCAGTGTTCGCGCTGGGACCTGATCGATCTGGTGCGGCTTTGCTACGCGCTGCGCCCGCAAGGCATCGAATGGCCGCTGCGCGAGGATGGCACGCCGAGCTTTCGACTCGAACATCTGGCTTCGGCCAATCACCTGCAACAGGCACGCGCACACAACGCACTCTCGGACGTCGAAGCCACGATCGCGCTCGCCCGCCTGCTGCGTTTGCGCCAGCCGAAACTGTTCGAATGGCATTTCGGCATGCGCCGCAAGCAGCGCGTGTTCGAGCTGCTGGACGTGGCGCGCATGACGCCGGTGCTGCATGTTTCGCAACGCTATCCCGCGGAGCGCGGCTGTCTTGCCGTGGTCGTCCCGCTGGCCGAACACCCGCAACGCAAGAACGAGATCATCGTGGCCGATCTCGATCCCGATCCGGCCTGGGCCGAGCTGGACGTGGAAGCCATCCGCGAACGCCTGTACGTGCCGCGAGCGGACCTGCCGGAAGGCATGGAACGCGTGCCGCTGAAAACCATCCACGCCAACAAGTCGCCGGCATTGGCGCCGCTGTCGGTATTGCAAGGCGTGGACACGGCGCGCATTCGCCTGGATCTGGAGCGCTGCCTGGAGCACCTCGCCGCATTGCGCGCAACCGAAGGCCTGCGCGAGCGCGTGCGCGAAGTCTTCTCCCGGGAAAGTCCTCGCGAGCTGCCTGATCCCGAGCTTGCGCTGTATGCCGGTTTCGCGAGCGATGCGGACCGCCGTCGTTGTACGCAGGTGCGCGGCACGCCACCGGAGCAGCTCGGATTGCGCGATTTCGGCTTCACCGACGCGAAATACGACGAGCTGCTGTTCCGTTACCGCGCACGCAACTGGCCGGCCACGCTCTCACAGGAAGAACGTGCCCGCTGGCTGGCCCATTGCCGGGACACGCTCACGAAGGAAATGCCGCTCACCACGCTGACGCTGGATCAGTACGAAGCCGAGATCGCGATGCTCCGCGCGCAGGTGCCGCCCGGCGAGAAGCAGATCCTGCTGGACCGGCTCGAAGCATGGAGTCACGAACTGGGCCGGGAATTCGAAATAGAGAACGCTGAGCATGCCTGACACGTACTTTTCTTCCGCAACCTTCCGCTTCCTGCGCACGCTTTCGGGCAACAACAATCGCACCTGGTTCAAGGCGCACCAGGCTGAATACGAGCATTATGTGCGCGAGCCGTATCTGCGGCTGATCGGCGACCTGCAGGCACCGCTGGCGAAGATCAGCGCGCATTACCGCGCCGATCCGCGCAAGGTGGGCGGCTCGTTGTTCCGCATCCAGCGCGACGTGCGCTTCGCGGGCGACAAGGCGCCGTACAAGGCCTGGGCCGGCGCGCGCTTCTTCCACGAACGCCGGCGCGAGCGACCCGCGCCTTCGTTCTACCTGCACATCGCGCCGGGCGGCTGCTTCGTCGGGGCGGGCATCTGGCATCCGGAATCGGACACTCTCAAGAAGCTGCGCGCCTTCATCGCCGATAACCCGGCCGCATGGAAGCGCGCTGCGCATTCGAAAACCTTCCGCGATCGTTATGAGTTCTGGGGCGAGTCGCTGAGTCGCGCGCCGCAGGGCTATCCGCCGGACCACGCGCTGATCGAAGACCTGAAGCGCAAGAACTACGCGGCCGGCTGCGCCTTCGACGACGCCTTCGCGTGCTCGTCGGAGTTGCGCCCATACGTGATCGAGAACTTCAAGAGGCTCGCGCCCCTGGTGGATTACTTGTGCGCCGCGCTGGAACTGGAGTTCTGAACCGCGCTGCGCGCCGGGCGCGCGCACGCTCACTCCTGCAACAGCCGCTCCCGTAGGAGCCTGCGTGCAGGCGACCTAAGCCTCCGCAAACGGAAACGTCAGCACATCGCGGATGTCGTCGGTTTCCAGCATGCACATCAACAGGCGGTCCATGCCCAGCGCCACACCGGCGCAGTCGGGCATGTCGTGCAGCGCCGCGAGCAGGTTTTCGTCCAGCGGCAATTCACGCAGGCCGCGCTCGCAACGGCGCGCGTTGTCGCGCTCGAAGCGTGCGCGCTGCTCGGCGGCATCGTTCAACTCGTGATAGCCGTTGGCGAGTTCCTGCGGGCCGAGATACAGCTCGAAGCGCTCCGCAACACTGCCATTGGAATCAGGTGAACTGCCGGCCCGGATTTTCGCCAGTGCGCATTGCGTGGCCGGATAGTCGTAAACCAGGGTGATCCGATCTCGCGGCAGTGCCGGCTGGAGGCGATGCGTGATGAGCAGATCCAGCCAGTCGTCGCGCGTGAGGCCCTCCGGCTCGATCCCGAATTCGGCCAGCGGCGCGCGCAGGTCGGCTGTCTCGGCCTTACTCGGATCAAGATCAAGTTCTTTCTTGAGCCAATTGATGTAAGTCGTTTTTTCAACCTCGGCGTTCCGCTCGACCAGACCCAGCGCCGCCTGCACCAGCCCGGCGCATTCATCCATCAGCCGATGGTGGTCCCAGCCGACGCGATACCACTCCAGCAGGGTGAACTCCGGATTGTGCCGGCGTCCTGCCTCGCCGTTCCGAAACACCCGGCCCAGTTCGTAACAGTCGCCCAGGCCCGCCGCGAGCAGGCGCTTGAGCGGATATTCCGGCGAGGTGCGCATGAACCGCTCGCGCGCACCCGCCTGCCCATTGCCGATGAACTGCGTGGCGAAACCCTCGATGTGCAGGTCGGTGTTGCCCGCCGCCGACAGGATCGGCGTCTCCACCTCCAGCACGCCGCGCCGCGCGAAGAAATCGCGGATCAGCGCGTTGAGGCGCGCGCGCAGCTTGATGGCCGCGCGCTTCGTCTGCGGTTCAAACGCCATGCTGTTTCAGGAATCCGGCGAGGCGCTCCTCGTCCCAGATCTCGACCCCGAGCTCCCGGGCTTTGTCGAGCTTGGAACCCGCGGCTTCGCCGGCCACCACGAAGCCGGTCTTCTTCGACACGCTTCCCGCGACCTTCGCGCCGAGCGCTTCCAGTTTCTCCTTTGCCTCGTCGCGGGTGAGCGAGGACAGCGTGCCGGTCAGCACCACCGTGACACCTTCCAGCGGGCTGGCCGCCGCGGAGCGCACGTGCGCAACCGCGCGATGCAACGCCTGCAGCGAAGCCGCTATGCGCCTGGCAAGCACCCGTCCTTCCTGCCCATGCAGGAACCCGTGCACCGATTCGGCGGAGTCCTGCGGCAGCCCGGCTTCGACCAGCGCGAGTACATCGGCCGCGGCGACGGCCTCGAATGAATCGAATGCCGACGCGAGCTGCTCCGCGCGTTTCGCGGTCAGCCTGGGAATGCCCGCGCGCGCCAGCAGGTTCTCCAGCGCGAGCGCCGTTCGCAACTTCGCACTCGGCGGATGCGTGTTGCCGATCTCGACGCCGCGTGCCAGCAGATCGTCTATGACTTTCTGGTTGCCGGGTTGCTCGAAGAACGCATCGATGGCGCGCGCGACTTCATCACCGATGTCCGGCACCAGTTTCAGCAACGGCCATGGCAAATGCCGGATCAGGTCCAGGTCGCCGAACCAGAGGGCCAGCGACTTTGCAGTGCTTTCACCGACGTGCTGGATTCCGAGCGCGTAGAGGAAGCGCTCGAGCGTCGTGTGTCGGCTCTTGTCTATCGCCTCGATGAGGTTTTCCGCCCATTTCGTTGCGATCTTGCCGGCCCTCACCGTCTCCGGAGTCGTCCCGTCGCGTTCGTCGGCACGGGATTTCATCTCCAGCAGGTCGTCGAGCGTCAGCTTGTAGAGATCGGCGACCGAGCGCAGGTAACCGAATTCGCCGAGGTCCTCGATATAGCGTTCGCCAAGGCCGTCGATGTCCATTGCGCGGCGGCCGGCGAAATGGAACACCGACTGCGTGCGCTGGGCGGCACACGCCAGTTCGCCGGTGCAGCGCGCGACCGCTTCACCCTCCTCCCGCACGATGTCCGACCCGCAGATCGGGCAGCGTCCCGGCATGCTCCATGGTTTCGCACCTTTCGGGCGCATCTCCGGGAGTACGCGCACCACCTCCGGGATCACGTCGCCGGCGCGGCGCACGATGACCGTGTCGCCGACGCGCACGTCGAGCCGCGCTACCTGGTCTGCATTGTGCAGCGTGGCATTGGTGACAGTGACGCCGCCGACGAACACCGGCCTGAGTTTCGCCGCCGGAGTCGCTGCACCGGTCCGGCCGATGTTGACGATGATGTCCTCGACGACGGTGGTCTGTTCCTGCGCCGGAAACTTGTGCGCGATGGCCCAACGCGGCGTGCGCCCGACGAAACCCAGTTCGCGCTGCGCGGCGAGGTCGTCCACCTTGTACACCACGCCGTCGATGTCGAACGGCAATGCGTCGCGCTGCGCGCCGATCTTCGCGAAATATGCAAGGCATCCCTCCGCGCCGCGCGCGGTCGCGACGAGCGGGCTCACGGGAAAGCCCCATTCGCGCAGCTGCTGCAGCACTTCGGAATGGTGCGCCGGCATCGGGGCGCCCTCGAACGCGCCCAGCGCATAAGCGTAGAACGCCAGCGGACGTTGCGCGGTGATGCGCGGATCGAGTTGCCGCAGGCTGCCGGCCGCCGCATTGCGCGGATTCACCAGCGGCTTGATCTTTCCATTCGACGCGCGCGCCTTTTCATTGTAAGCCTCGAAACCGGCGCGGGGCATGTACACCTCGCCACGCACTTCCAGCACGCGCGGCCAACCCGCGCCGCGGAGCTTCAGAGGGATCGCGCGGATCGTGCGCAGGTTGGCGGTGACGTCCTCGCCGGTTTCGCCGTCGCCGCGGGTGGCGCCGCGCACGAACACGCCATCCTCGTAACGCAAGCTGATCGCCAGGCCGTCGAACTTCGGCTCGACCGAGAACAGCGGATCGCGCACCTCCAGCCGTTGCTCCACCCTGCGCACGAAATCGCGCGCCTCCCCGTCGGGATCCTGTCCGGGCGGCGGATCCGGGTCGGTGAACGCGTTCGCGAGCGACAGCATCGGGATCTCATGGCGCACGGCGAGGAACGCCGAAGATGGAGCCGCGCCTACACGCTGCGTGGGCGAATCGGGCGCGACCAACTCCGGATGCGCGGCCTCCAGCACCTCCAGCTCGCGCAGCAGAGCGTCGTAGTCGGCATCCGGAATATCCGGGTCGTCCAGCACGTAATAGCGGTAGTTCGCGTTCTCGATGCGTTCGCGCAGCTGCGCGGCGCGGGCGGCAGGAGTGTCGGCAGCCTTGATCATGCGAACAGTGTAGCGGCTTGCCGGCAATGCCCGCCCGGTGCAGGATGGGCTGGCCAAGGAGGTGCGCATGGACGAGCACTGGACCCCGTTTCCGAATCCCGACCCCGCTTTCGACTACGCCGGCGAGCGACTCCGCGAAGCCTGGCCACGGCTGCACGCCGGCGATCGCGAGCCTTTTCCGGATCCCGCGGATATCGCCGAGCTGTTGGGGGTGGAGGCACGCTTGGGCGATACCTCCTTCGGCACCGATGCGGAGAAGATTTCGGTGGAATTGCAGGACGCCTGGCGCGCCTTCCATCGCGGCGAGTTCCGGGAGGCCTTCGAACGCGGCACGCGGATCGGCCCGCTCGGCCATGCAGTCGCGATAACGGCCGATGGCGTGCAGGCTTATTTCCTGGAGGCCAGGGACTCGGAAAAGATTACGCGCTACCAGGCGGTGGCCGAACGCGCGAGCGATGCACTCGACCTGCTGCCGCTGCGCGCCGGCAGCCATTATCGTTATGCATGGGCGCTGGGAATGCTGGCGCGGATACTTCCGGCAATGCAGGTGCTGGCGGATGGCATCGGCAGCAAACTGCACGCGGCACTGGACGCCGCGCTGGAGCTCGACGCCGATCACCCCGAAGCGCATACCGCACTCGGCCTGTACTTCGCCGAAGCCGCGCACAAGCTCGGCGCCACACTGGCGAAAATGACCTTGAGGGTGGATCCCTCCGCAGCGGAAACCCATCTCCGCACGGCGATCCGGCTGACGCCGGAGGCGCCCAACGCATGGGTCGGCCTCGGCATCGGGCTCGGCCTGCTGGATGCGCAAGCGCGCGCCGGGGATCGCAAGACCGCGCTCGCCAGGGCCGCGGGCATGCAGCCGCTGGATGCGCGCCAGGCACTGGAAATCGCCTATGCAAAACGGAAGCTGGACGCACCCGGTTGACCCGGAATTGCGAAAGCTGCCAGAAAGGTAGCGAGGGGAGACTCGAAGCTAGGTGAGATGGCGGTCCCCATGACTGCCGTACAGTGCGGGAGCAACCCTCGTGCGCCGACTGTTTGCTGTTCTCACCCTCGCCCTCGCCTGCGTCGGTCTCCCTCCCCGGGCGGCGCAGGCCGGGGGCGGTCCATTCGGCATAGACCATGTTGTCCACTACGACAACAGCGGCATCTGGGCACGCCACAACCAGCTCGCACTCGAATACGGCACCATCGCCACGGTGATCGGCGGCTCGGTGCTGCTCGGCGACGAAAACAAGCTGGGCGATACCTTCTGGCGTTCGCTGGATTCCATGGCGGTCTCCGCCGCGGTCGCGCAAGGCGGGAAGTGGATCTTCCAGCGCGAACGTCCTTCGCAGACCAGCAGCCCGGACGAGTGGTTCAAGGGAACGAAGTACCAAAGCTTCCCCAGCGGCGAGGTCGCCGCGGTCTCCGGCGCGGTGACGCCGTTCGTGGTCGAGTACGGCCACGATCATCCGGCGGTGTACGCGCTGGAACTGCTGCCGCTGTACGACGCGGTGGCGCGCGTCAAGGTGCACGGCCACTGGCAATCCGACGTGCTGGTCGGCTGGGCCATCGGCACCGGCGCGGGCATCTGGGCCGCGCATCGCCAATCCCCCCTGATCCTCGGATGGTTGCCGCACGGGTTTGAAGTGGGGTTCGTGCATCACTTCAAACCTTGAACCGGCGACAACCCGCGCGAATAGCGTCACGGAGAACCGGCGCGCGGCCATTACAATCTGCGTGATGTCCGCGCCTTCCGATCCGCCGTCTCCATACGCGGCCACCGAATCCGATCCCCGTTCCGCCACGTCCGACACCTCGCGCCTGCGAGGACTGGTGTGGCTGGTCGCCGCTGCGTTCTTCATGCAGACGCTGGATTCGACCATCGTCAACACCGCCGTACCCAGCATCGCGCACGCGCTCGCCGTTCGGCCAATCGACCTCAAGACCGCGCTGACCAGCTACGTCCTGACGCTGGCAATCTGCATTCCCGCGAGCGCTTGGCTGTCGGATCGCTTCGGCACGCGGCGCGTGTTCGCCGCTTCCATCATCGTGTTCACGGCGGGTTCGCTGGCCTGCGGACTCTCGCAGAACCTCACCGAACTGATCGCCTCGCGCGTGCTCCAAGGTCTTGGCGGCGCGTTGCTGATGCCGGTCGGGCGCTACGTGCTGGTGCGCGCCTTCGGGCCGCGCGATTTCGTGGCGGCGATGAGCACCGCCGGCATCCCCGGCCTGCTCGGCCCGGTGCTGGGGCCGGTGCTCGGCGGCGCGCTCTCGCAGTATGCGAGCTGGCGCTGGATCTTCCTGGTCAACGTGCCGGTCGGCCTGCTCGGGCTGTGGTTGAACAAGCGCGAGATGCCGAATTTCCGCGGACCACGCCGCGCTTTCGACTGGCTGGGCTTCGCGCTGTTCGCACTCGCTTCCGGCCTGCTGCTGGTCGCGGCGGAAATGGTGGGAAGCAACGGCCATTCACCGGCCATCCTCGGCTGCGCGCTGGGCGGCATCGTCGCGGGCTTCGCCTACTGGCAACACGGCCGGCGCGCCGCGCATCCCATCGCCGACCTGACGCTGCTGCGGGTGCGCAGTTTCTGGATCGCGTTGTGCGGCAGCCTGTTCACCCGGCTGGGAACGGCCGGCCTTTCCTTCGTGCTGGTGCTGTTCCTGCAGATCGGCGCGGGCTGGTCGCCCACCGCCGCGGGTTTGATGCTGGTGCCGCAGGCTCTGGCGATGATCCTGATGAAGCTGCTGATAGATCGCCTGCTGAAACGCCACGGCTATCGCCGCGTGTTGCGCCTCAACACATTCCTCGTCGGCGTGCTGTTGGCGGCGTTCGCGTTGCTGCAGGCGAGCACGCCGGCATGGGCCGTCGCGCTGCTGATGTTCGCCTACGGATTCATCATGTCCATGCAATACACGGCAATGAACACGCTGGCATTCGTGGACTTGCCGCCGGAGCGCGCGGCCCAGGCATCTTCGCTCACCTCTGCCGTGCAGTACCTTTCGATCAGCTTCGGCATTGCGCTCGCATCGTTGCTGCTGGAGGCCTTCCTCGGTGGTCACCACCATGATCCGGCCGCATACGTTCGCGGCTTTCGCCATTCGGTGCTGTGCATGGCGGTGCTGCCGCTGATTGCCGTGTACGTGTTCACGCGGTTGCGTCGCGATCGCCCGCCGCGCCGCCCGGTGGAGACGCCGGAGACGGCCACCTGAGCATCTGCGCATCCGCTCGCATCTCCTAGTAGCATCCCTCCATCGCCAACCGACCGCGGTTCGATCGAACTGCAGCACCGAGCCCCCGAGTCGGAGCGGCAGGTGGCCTTTTTGCCTGCGGGTCGTGGGGATCATGAAAGCATCGCGACGCGGGTCGGACCCGGAATCAACTACACAACACCTCCGTAATGGCACACACCACCGCGATCCTGCTGGAAGTCTTCATCATCTTCATCGGCGCCCAGATCGGTGGTGAACTGGCGCGCATGGTCCGCCTGCCCAGCGTTGTCGGCGAGATCGTCATCGGTTGCGTGCTCGGCCCCTCCGTGCTCGGCTGGATCGTTCCGAGCGAGCCGCTCGAAGTGCTGTCCGAAATCGGCGTGGTGCTGCTGCTGTTTTCCGTCGGACTGGAGAACCGCGTCGAGGATCTGAAGCGCATCGGCGGCAGCGCGTTTGCGGTCGGCACGCTGGGCGTCGCGATACCGTTCGTGTTCGGCACCTTGTGGGCGCATTCGATCGGACCGAACTGGGCGCACTCGCTGTTCGTCGCCGCCGCGTTCGTCGCCACATCCGCAGGGATCACCGCCAGCGTGCTGAAGCAGCTCGGCGTACTGCAGCGAATCGAGAGCCGCGTGATCCTGGGTGCCGCGGTGATCGACGACATCCTGGCGATGCTGCTGCTCGGCATGGTGGTCGCCGTGCAGGGCGGCGGACAAGTGCACGTCGGCGACCTGCTGGTGGTGCTGGTCGAGGCGATCGGCTTCGTGCTGGTGATCGGCTGGATCGGCGTGCGGGTGATGCGCCGCAGCTCGGAATGGCTGGAATGGCCGGCCGATCCGGCATCGCCGCTGGCGCTGGTGCTGGCAATGTGTCTGGGTCTGGCGTGGCTGGCCACGCGCTTCGGGCTCGCCGCGATCATCGGCGCGTTCCTCGCCGGCATGATCGCTTCGGAAACGCGCCAGCACAAGCAGATCGAACAGCAGACGCGGCCGCTGCTGACGCTGTTGGCGCCGTTCTTCTTCGTCATGACCGGCGCCAAGGTGGAACTCGCGCAATTGATGAACGGCGAGGCGCTGGGCCTGCTGGCGATGGCGACCGTGCTGGCGCTGGTTACCAAGCTCCTTGGCGGCGGGCTCGGTGCATTGAAGCTGGGCATGCGCAGCGCGCTCACCGTGGGCGTGGGCATGATGCCGCGCGGCGAGGTCGGCGTGGTGATCGCATCCCTCGGGCTGGCGGCGCGCGTCTTCAGCGAACGCATGTACGCGGTGATCATCGCGATGTCGCTGCTAACCTCGGTGATCGCACCACCGGTGCTCGCGGCGCTGCTGCGCCGCGGCGGCGAGACCGCGGAACTGGAATCGCGGGATTCGGAAGCGGGCTAGCCGCCGAGGAACGGCTCCTGCAAATCAGTCCGGTGTTGCAGCGCCGCGAGCAACGCGCGCTCCAGATCGCGGCGCATGAACGGCTTCTGCAACACCGGCGCGTCGTGCAGCGACTCGGGGACATTCGAGGTTCCGTAACCGGTCGCGAACACGAAGGCGCGCCCGCTGTCGGCCAAAGCCTGCGCGATCGGATAACTCGGCTCGCCGTTCAAGTTGACGTCCAGCAGCGCCACGTCGAACGGCAGCGACCTGGCCTTTTCGAAGGCATCGTCGAAACGCGCGGCCGTGGCCACAACCTCGCAGCCCATGTCTTCGAGTGTGTCGCGGATCAACATGGCGATCCGCGATTCGTCCTCCACCACCAGAACGCGGCGCCCGCTCAGATCGGTGTTGGCCACTGCCATGTCAGCTTTCCGTGTCGGTGATCTCCCTGACCGGAGCCTCGATCGTACACTCCAGCCCCTCGCCGGCGAAGCTCAGGTGAACTTCCGCGGCGATATCCTGCCCCAGGCCTTCCTCGACCAGCCGCGAACCGAAGCCGCGCTTCCGCGGCGGCTGCACCGGCGGCCCGCCGCGCTCCTTCCATTGGAACCGGAACCGCTGCGGAGTCGATTCGCCCAGGTCCCAGCTGATCTCCACGAGCCCTTTCTCGTTTGACAGGGCGCCGTATTTCATCGCATTGGTGGCCAGCTCGTGCACGGCCATGGACAAGGCCAGCAACGCCTTCGGGCGCAGGCGCACAGGCGGACCGTGGATGTTGAAGCGCGGCATTTTCTCATTCGAGTACGCCTCCAACGCGCCGGCAACCAGCTCGAGAAGATCTCCGCCGCGCCACTGGCCCGAGGTGAGGATGTCGTGTGCCTTGGCCAATGCCACCAGCCGCGACTCCAGCGCCTCGCGTGCGTCGGCGGAACTGGGGCAACTGCGCAGCGTCTGCATAGCCATCGACTGCACGATGGCCAGCGTGTTCTTGACCCGGTGGTTCAGCTCGTCGATCAGCAGCGCCTGGCGCTCGGCCGCCCGCCGCACCTCGGTGTTGTCGCGAAAAATTTTCAGGTAGGCGTCCGGCTCGCCGTCGCTCACCGGCAACATCAGCCCCGAGCCCCAGAACCGCGATCCGTCCTTGCGCACGTGCCAGCGCTCGTTGGTGGCGCGGCCCTCTTCGTTCGCCAGCCGCATCTCGCGTTCGGGTGCGCCGGACCTGCGATCCTCGGGCGTGAAAAAAATATCCCCCGAGCAGCCCAGTATCTCGTCTTCCGTATAGCCGAGCAGGCGCTCAGCGCCGCGGTTCCAGCTCGCGACGCAGCCGTTGCGGTCCATGGTGATGATCGCGTAATCCCGGATGCTGTTGAGGATTCGTTGCAGCCGCTCCGGGTTGTCGCGCGGCCTTTTGCCAGGTTGCGCATTGGATCCGGATGCACACGGCTCGTCGGATTCGCCGTGCGGCCCGATGTTGGAAATACCCATGTGCGGCCGCCTCCATGCTGACAGCACACGCTGCGTCCCGCGCGCCCGCGCGGAACCGAAACTACACTATGCGCCTCTCAAGCCCGCCGTACCAGCTTTTCCGCAATCTGCCCGAAAAAGCCCTCCGGCAGCATGGCCCGCACCGGAACGGCCCACCAGTTCGCCTGCGCGAATCCGCGGCATTTCACCGCATCCTTTTCGGTCATCAGCACCGGCGAAGCATCCCCGAGATGCAGGTCACGCGCGGTGTAGCGGTGGTGATCGGCGAACGCGTGCTCGACAATGTCGATGCCATGTTCGCGCAAGGCAGTGAAAAACCGCGCCGGGTTTCCGATGCCCGCGACCGCGTGCACACGCTGGCCGGCGAACGATCGCAACGCGCGCAGGGACGATGGTTCATGCAACGCGAATGCATCCTCGGCGCGGAGGTGCATTGCGACTTCATCGGTTCGCGCGTCGCCACCGTTGCAGACGATGAAGTCAACCTTTTCCAGGCGCGACAGCGGTTCGCGTAGCGGCCCGGCGGGCAACAGGCGCGCATTGCCGAAACGACGCACGCCATCCACCACGCAGATCTCGACGTCGCGCGCCAGCGCGTAATGCTGCAAACCATCGTCGGCGATCACCACGTTCGCGCCGGCATCGAGCAACAGCCGCGCGGCCCGTGGGCGGTTGCGACCGATCGCGACCGGCGCGTGCGTGCGCAGCTTGATCAGCGCGGGTTCGTCGCCGACTATGCGTGGATCGGGATCGTCGTCCAGCAGCACGGGCGCTTGCGCGCTGCCGCCGTAGCCGCGGCTGACCACGCCCGGCCTGAAACCGTGTTGGCGCAAGGCATCCACCAGCGCGATCACCAGCGGCGTCTTGCCTGCTCCGCCCACGGTGATATTGCCGACCACGATCACCGGAACGGGCAGCCGCTCGTTCTGCCTCCAGCGGCGCCGGTACAAGGCGCGACGCAGGCTGGAGCCCGCGCCGTACAACACTGCAACAGGCAGCGTCCACCACGGCGGCGGGAGATCCTCGTACCAGCGCTGTTGCAGGGATTCGCCGAGCGACATGGGAGCGCGCCCGACTATGCGGTTTGCGCTTCATGGAACTGCAGCCGATGCAGCGCGGCGTACTGGCCGCCCCGCGAGAGCAACTGCGCATGCGTACCCTGCTCCACCACTTGGCCGGCGTCCAGCACCACGATCTGGTCGGCATGCTCGACGGTGGAAAGACGGTGCGCGATCACCAGCGTCGTGCGTTCGCGCATCAACCGCGTCAGCGCTTCCTGGATCAGCCGCTCGGATTCGGTGTCCAGCGCGCTGGTGGCTTCGTCCAGAATGAGGATGGGCGCGTTCTTCAGCAGCGCGCGCGCGATCGCGATGCGCTGCCGCTGACCGCCGGACAGCAATCCGCCACTTTCGCCGACGTTCGTGTGGATGCCTTGCGGCAGGTGCGCGATGAATTCCATCGCGTTCGCGGCCTTCGCCGCGGCGATGATCTGCGCTTCGTTCGCGTTCTCGAGTGCACCGTAGGCGATATTGCGCGCAATGGTGTCGTTGAACAGCACCACGTTCTGCCCGACCCAAGCGATCTGCGCGCGCAGGCTGGCGAGCGTGTAATCGCGCAGCGGCTTGCCATCCAGCAGGATCTCGCCGGCATTCGGTTCGTAGAAGCGCGGCAGCAATCCCACCAGCGAACTCTTGCCGCTGCCCGAGCGCCCGACCAGCGCGGTCACCTTGCCGGCCGGACAATGCAGCTCGATGCCGTTGAGCGCGGGGCCGCGGCCGCTGCCGTAATCAAGCACGAGATCGCGGAATTCGATTTCGCCGCGCACCCGCGCCACCTTTACCTCGCCGGTGTCGTGCTCGGGCGGCAGATCCAGCACTTCGAACAGATCCTGGGCCGCGGCGACGCCGCGCTGCATGTTGGCCTGCACCGTGGTCAGACGCTTCAGCGATGGCAGCATGGCGCCCATCGCCAGCATCAGCGACGAGAATGTGCCGGGCGTCATGCCCTTGAAGCGCGTCGCGAAATACACGATGGCCGCGAGTGCGATCGCTGCGATCAACTGCACCATCGAAGTCGCCACGCCGTTGGTCGCCGCGACTTTCAGGTTCAACCGGCGATTGCGCTGGGTCACGTCTTCGAAGCGCGCGCCTTCGTACGCCTGTCCGCCGTAGATCTTGACCTCGCGATGCGCGCCGACCACTTCTTCGAGGATGCTGGTCACCGAACCCATCGAACCCTGGATACCGTGGCTGATGCGCCGGTAGCGGCGACTGACCGCGCGCACCAGCAGAGCCACGCCAGGCACCATCACCAGCAACACCAGAGTCAGCCACGGACTCGCCAGCAGCATCACCACCATCATGCCGATCACGGTAAGGCTGTCGGTAACCGTGATCTTCACCGCATCGGTGCAGGCGGCGGCGACCTGTTCCGAGGTGTAGGTGATGCGCGCGATCTGATGGCCGGAGGATTCGCGATCGAAGAATCCGGACGAGAGCTTGAGGTAATGGCGGAATACGTCCTCGCGCATCCGCTGCACCACGCCGCGGCCGATGTAGGCCGTGCCGTAGTTCTCGGCATACACCGCAAGCGTACGCACCAGGAAGATGCAGACGATGATCGTCGGCATCCAGAAGATCCAGAACGAATCGTGCAGCACGAACAGGCTGTCCAACATCGGCTTGATCAGCCGCGTGAACAGCGTCAGCGCGCCGGCATCCACCACCATGCCGAGCACGGCGCCAAGCCCGACCCATTTGTACGGCTTGAGATAACCGAGCAGGCGCCGGTAGGTGGTCCAGGCGGAAACTTCGCGCGATGCGACGCTCACTGCGCGGGCGGTTCCGGCGTGGTGGCGATGGACAGGTGCGAGAAGCCAAGCTGGCCCAGCACATCCATTGCAGTCACCACGGACTGGTGCGGGGTCATGCCGTCCGCGCGCAGCAGCACCGGTCGATCGTGATCGTCGCCGGCGATCGCGCGGATCGCCTTCTTCAGCGCATCCTCGTCGGTGCCGAGCACCTGGTTGTTTCCGACGTAGAAATGCCCGGATTTATCCACCACCACGACCAGCGTGTTGTTCGCAACCGGCTGCGGCTGCTCGCTGGCCTGCGGCAGCGAGACCTTCAAATGACCCTGCTGCACGAAAGTGGTGGTCAGCACGAAGAACATCAGCAGCGTCAGCAGCACGTCGATCAACGAGACCACGTTGATCTCGAAATCGTCTTCGCGGCGGCGGCTGATGCGCATCGCGAGTCACTCAACGAGTGGTGGCGCGCGCGGGTGCGCGTGGCGCAGGTGCAGCGACCGGGGCCGGTGCGGGCGCCGCCGGCGCTTCGTGCAGCGCGGAGAGCTCATCCAGCAGCGCGGTCGCCTGTTTTTCCATCGCTACCACGTAGCCGGCCACGCGCGATCGAAAATAACGATGCAGCACGTAAGCGGGAATCGCCACCACCAGACCCGACGCGGTGCAAACCAGCGCCTCGCCGATGCCGCCCGCCATCTTCATCGGATCACCCACGCCCGACACCATGACGGCCAGGAACATCCGGATCAACCCGAATACGGTGCCGAGCAGGCCCAGCAGCGGACCAATCAAGGCGATCGTGCCGAGCGTGTTGAGATAGCGCTCCAGCCGGTGCACCACGTGCCGCCCGGTATCCTCGATGCGTTCCTTGATGATCTCGCGCGGGCGGTTGCGCACGTCAAGCGCACCAGCCAGCAATTCGCCCAAGGGCGAATTCTCGCGCAGCGCCTGGATGTGCGCGGGGTCGAGCTTGCGCGTGCGCGCCCAGCCACGCACCTGTTCTCCCAGGCCCGGCGGCAGAACGGCGACCCGGCGCAACGTCCAGAAACGCTCGAGCACGATCGCCAGCGCGATCGCAGAGCACAGCAGGATCGGCACCATGCCCCAGCCGCCAGCCTTGATGATTTCGAACACGCGCATACCTCGCCGATTGAAGCCGGGCGAATGATAGCAGCCGTGGGGATCGGACCTGTGCGGCGGATCGCACGCTTTGTCCCGCCTTTTTCGAAGGATTGCCCCTCCCCCGCGGGCTTCCCCACGGGCGGGAGAAGACAGTGCATCAATGCTCTCTCCAGTAATGAGCCTGCGCGATGCGCTCTTCCGTAACAATGCGCGGCGCCGCGGTCGCCGGAAACGCGATATGCACCGCCCCGGTGTCGAAGGTGGCCGAGAGCGGAATGCCGAGCTGTTCGTAGCGCGTCACGACCACTTTGGCCGGATGCCCGAAGCGGTTGCGGTATCCCGCCGAGGCGATCGCCAAACGCGGATGCAATGTGCGCAGGTAATCCTCGCTGGAGGAGGTCTTGCTGCCGTGGTGCGGCACGATCAGCACCAGCGGCGGGTCGTGCGCGCTTGCGCTCGCGACGACCGCATCCGCGACCGCGGGTTCCACCCTGGCCGTCGTGTCTGCCGGCAGCAACAGCTTCCCTCCCACGCCGCTGACCAGGAGCACGCAACCGGCGTCGTTGCCATGCGCCTGCACCGGCGGTACCGGTGACAACACGCGGAAGTCCACCCCGTCCCAGTTCCAGCGCTGTCCCGCTTCGCATTGCTCCAGCGGAGTGTCGCCACGGTCCGGTTCGCCGCCGAGCGCGTGCGCGGCGGGGTATGCCGCCAGCACCGCGCGGGCGCCACCGGCGTGATCATTGTCGCCATGGCTGACGATCAGGGTGTCCAAATGGTCCACGCCCAGCGCATGCAGGGTCGGCACGACGACCGCTTCGCCAAGATCGAAGCCCGACGGATAACGCGCACCGGTGTCGTACAGCAACGCGTGGTCGCGCGTGCGCACCAGCACCGACAGGCCCTGCCCCACATCCACCACCACCGCATCGAAACCGCCGACGCGCGGCAATTGCACACGAGACCACAACAGCGGAACAAACAGCAGCAACGCAAGGGCTCGCAAGGGCACACCGCGCGGCGCGAGCAGCCAGACCGCACCGAGGCAGGCCAACACGAACGCGGACACACCTGCCTGCGGAAAGTAGTGCAGTGCCGCCGGCCATGCAGCGAGCCGTTGCAGGATCCACCACTGCGCATCAGCGAGCCATCCGCAGGCATGCAGCAGCGGCACGCCGAGCGAAGGCACCGGCAAGAGCAGCGCACTCGCGAGCAAGGTCAGCGGCACGATCACGAAACTGATGAACGGCACCGCGATCAGGTTCGCGAGCGGACCGACCAGCGATGCCTGTCCGAAAAACCACACGGTCAGCGGCAGCAGCGCGACTGTCATGAGCAGTGGGGCCAGGCCGATCTCCCGCAGGTATCCGCGCCAGCCGCTGCCGCGCGCCAGGGTCCAGGCCAGGAACGTCACGCCGGCAAACGACAGCCAGAATCCGGCCGACAGCACCGACAACGGATCCACGATCAGGATCGCGCACAGTGCCAGCGCCAGGCCCTCGCCCATGCCGCCGCCCCGACGCAGGATGCGCGACAGCGACACGGCACCGATCATCCACAGCGTGCGCGTGGTCGGCAGGCCAAAGCCGGCGAGCGCGCCGTAGGCGATCGCGGCGGGCAATGCGACACCCGCTTCCGCGGTCGGGCGTGGCACGCGCAACGCCAGTGCCGGGAACAGCCACCACAGTCCGCGCGCCAGCAGCGCGGCGAAGATCGCGGCGAGGCCGACGTGGAACCCGGAGATCGCGATCAGATGACTGACGCCGGTGGCGCGCACGACCTGCCAGTCCGATTCATCCAGCGCACGCTCGTCACCCACGCTCAGCGCACGCAGCAGGCGCGCGGCGTGCGGATCGTCCGGCAGCGCGCCCGCGATCGCATTCGAAATGCGCGCGCGCAGCCGGTCCACGCATGCCGCACTCGACAACTGTGCGTTGGCCGAATCCTCGCGCACGTAACCGGTCGCGACGATCCGCTGCTGCAGCGCCGAGCGTTCGAAATCGAATCCGCCGGGATTGATCAGTCCACGCGGCCGTTTCAGCCGGACGCGCAGCCGCCAGCGCGAGCACGGCTCCAGCTTCGGTACCGCGCCGTGGCGCGGGGCATACCACGACAGCCGCAAATTGCCGCGCAACGGAATGGACGCACCGTTCATCGACGCGCGCGCGACTTTGACATCGAAACGCGTGGATTCGGCTTGCGCCTGAGGCAGGTCTTCGATCGTGCCGATGACGACCAAGTCGCGACCTTCCAGCGCGTGCGGCAGGCGCGCGTGCATGGCCACGTCGGCGCGCAGCGCCGTCCAGCCGAAAGCGGTGATCGCGATGACCAGCGGCACCAGTGCTGCGCCGACCAGCGGGCTTCCTTTGCCATTCCGTCGAAAAGCAAAATGGATCCCGGCTTGCGCCGGGATGGCGAAGATCAATAGCCAATCCAGCCACCGCGGCGGCAGTTGTGGCAGGGTCTGCACCAGCAACGCGCCGAGCAGCAATGCGAGTCCGCAGGCGATCGGGCCCGGTGGATTGCGTTTCGCGTCGCCCTCCCTGCGCGCGAACATCCCGGTCTCAGTTATCGGCCACGAACGGGCGGAGTTTGCCGTCCCCCAGCTCGAGCACGCGATCCATGCGCGCGGCCAGGTGCGGATCGTGGGTGACCAGCACGAAGCTGGTGCCGATCTCGCGATTGAGTTCCAGCATCAGCTCGTACACGGCGGCCGCGTTCTTGCCGTCGAGGTTGCCGGTCGGCTCGTCACCCAGCACGCAAGCCGGGCGCGTCACCAGCGCACGCGCCACCGCGCAGCGCTGGCGCTCGCCGCCGGACAGTTCGCCGGGCTTGTGCTCCAGCCGCGCGCCGAGGCCCACGCGCCCCAGCAATTCTTTTGCGCGTTTACGGGCTTCACGGATTGCCGTGCCGCGGATCAGCAGCGGCATCGCCACGTTTTCGATGGCCGTGAATTCGGGCAGCAGGTGATGGAACTGGTAGACGAACCCGAGCGAGCGGTTGCGCACGCGGCCGCGCTCGGCGTCGGAAAGCTTCGACAGCATGCGTCCGTCCACCTCGATCTCGCCGCCGCTGGGTGTGTCCAGCCCGCCGACGATGTGCAGCAGCGTGCTCTTGCCGGAGCCCGAGGCACCAACGATCGCCAGCGTCTCGCCGCGCTGCAGTTCGAAGCTCGCGTCCTTCAGCACCTCGGTGCGCAGCGAACCTTCCTTGTAGGTCTTGGCGATGCCGTGCGCGCGCAGCACGATGGTCTGCGAGTCCTGAGTCGCGAGTCCCGAGTCCCGACTATTCATAGCGCAACGCCTGCGCCGGCTCAGTGCGCGACGCGCGCCACGCCGGGTAGATGGTCGCCCCGAGCGCGAATACGAAGGTCACCAGCGCGACCCAGCCGACGTCGCTGGCCAGCAGCTTGCTCGGGACATCGCTGATGTAATAGACGTCCGGCGACAGGAACTGCACGTGGAACACTTTCTGTATCCAGTTGACGATCGCCGGCAGCTTCCACGACAGCAGCGACCCAAGTCCCACGCCGACGCCGATGCCGACGATGCCCACCAGCATGCCCTGCACCATGAACGTGCCCATGATGCTTCGAGGCGTCGCACCCAGGGTGCGCAGGATCGCGATATCGGCCTGCTTGTCGGTCACCAGCATCATCAGCATGGAAACGAGGTTGATCACGGCGACCAGGATGATCAGCGACAGGATCACGAACATCACCAGCTTCTCCATCGCCACGGCCTTGAAGAAATTGGCGTGTCCCTCCATCCAGGTCTGCACGCGATAGGCCTGGCCCAGGCGGTTGGCGAGATCCCGCGCCACGTCGTAGGCGCGGAACATGTCGTCCAGACGCAGGCGGATGCCGCTGGGACCAGGCATGTTGTAGAGCTTCTCGGCATCGTGCATGTTGACGACGGCGAGCCCGGAGTCGTACTCCTGCATGCCGGCCTCGAACAGCCCCACGACGGTGAAGCGTTTGATGCGCGGCACCACGCCGACAGGCGTGACATTGAACTCCGGCGCGTACACGACCACCTTGTCGCCCACACCCACGCCCAGGTTCAGCGCCAGATCCCTGCCGAGGACAATGCCCCACGAGCCAGGCGTGAGGTCGTTCAAATTGCCGGCGATCATCTTTTGGCCGATGTCGGCGACCTTCGGCTCCTGGTCGGGCAGCACGCCGCGGATGATCGCACCCTGGCTGGCCGCATCGCCGCGCAGGAAGGCCTCGCGCTCCACGTACGGCGCGGCACCACGCACGTGCGGATTCTGCTTTGCGATCGTGATTGCCTGCGGCCAGTCGGTGACGCTCTGCCCCACGCCCGAGATGGTCGCATGCGACACCATCCCGAGGATGCGCGAGCGCAGTTCGGAATCGAACCCGTTCATCACCGACATCACCGTGATCAGCGCGGTCACGCTGATCGCGATGCAGACGATCGAGACGACCGAAATGAAGGAAATGAAATGGTTGCGCCGCTTGGCGCGCGTATAGCGCAGGCCGATGAAGAGTTCGAGGGGACGGAACATTGAGCAGGGATTCGGGAATCGGCGAGGAGAGCTTTGTCTGCGCAAGAGGTGCAGCCACGGATGGCGCTGTTGGTCTGGCTAGTACAAGAGCATAAGAGTTCGCACAGTATTTCGAGCAGCGATCATGGACGATCGCACGAATATTTCAAGCAGCTCTGACCATCAAATGCTGTCGGCGTTCACTGACGCGCCGACGCCGCCACTGCCCAGCCGCACGCGCAGGCGCCGACGGGTATCGGCATCCAGGTTGTCGGGCAGCAACCATAAACCGGCACTGTCATCCGGCCAACGCAGGTGCAACACGATCAGGAACCCGAGCACGCGCGCGTCCCGCAGCGCGCCCTGCACTTCGGTGGCTTCATGACCGCGATCCGCCAAACGGATGGACAGGCTTCCGTCGCTGCGCCAGGTCAGCGCAATTACCCGGGGATGGCGATAACGCCACAAGGCGATCGCAGCGTAAGCGAGCGCCGCGATTGCCAGGGTTGCGATCGTCCAGCCCGGCAGGTCACTCAGTGCGATCGCCACCATCGCAAGGGCCGTGAGCCACACAATGCAAGCGGACAGCATGCGCGAAGGCTTGTACTCAAATCCGATTGCGGGTGCGGATCGCATCCACGATCTCCTGCCAGTCCGCACGGGGCACGCGCGTGTGGCCCATCAGCCAGTCCCAGATCAGCGGATCGGGTTCGTCCAGCAATGCATCGAACGCCGCGAGCTTCTGCTCACCGGCCTGTGCGCCGGCTCTATCGAGCCAGCCGCCGAGCAGCGCGTCCAGTTCGCGCGTGCCGCGGCGGCAGCGCCAGCGCAGGCGCTTGATTGCGGCGGTTGTTTCTGCCTCGTTCAATGCACCAGCCCGTAGCCGAGCACGCCCCAGAGGATCCAGAGCACGATCCCGCCGGCCAGGTACGCATAGAACCGGTGGATGACCCTGTTGTAACCGCAGTGGATCGCGCTGTGCAGGACCCGGAATCCCACGAACAACCAGGCCAGTACCAGCACGAGCGCGGTCACCTGCCCGGTGGTGGCCGCCACAACCAGCGCCAGGTAGAACAGCACCGGCAGTTCGAAGAGATTGCGGAAATTGTCGGCCGCACGCGTGTCCTTCAGTCGCGCGGCCATCTGTGGCGAGGTTGCGACCGACTGCGGATGGATGCGCTCGCGCTTCATCTCGCCGATGCGCGTGAAATACATCCGCCACCACACCACGAAGGTCAGCCCCGCCATCGCCAGGGCAGGCAGGAATATGCGCGCGTCGATCACCAGGGCTCCCCTTGATCGCGGCGCACGCTTACACCGCCCGCTTTACCAGCAACTGCTTGATCTCGCCGATCGCCTGCGCCGGGTTCAGCCCCTTCGGGCAGGTGTTGGTGCAGTTCATGATGGTATGGCAGCGATACAACCGGAACGGGTCTTCCAGGTCGTCCAGGCGCGCACCGGTGTCCTCGTCGCGCGAATCGATGATCCAGCGGTACGCCTGCAGCAGCACGGCGGGCCCCAGATAGCGATCCGGATTCCACCAGTAGCTCGGACACGAGGTCGAGCAGCACGCGCACAGGATGCACTCGTACAGCCCATCCAGCTTCTTGCGCTCTTCCGGCGATTGCAGGCGCTCGCGCGCGGGCGGGGCGCTCTGCGTGCGCATCCAGGGCTTGATCGAGGCGTACTGTGCATAGAAGTGCGTGAGGTCGGGCACGAGGTCCTTCACCACCGGCATGTGCGGCAGCGGATAGATCTTGACGTCGCCCTCGGGCAGGTCGTGCAGCGCCTTGGTGCAGGCCAGCGTGTTGCCGCCATTGATGTTCATCGCGCAGGAACCGCAGATGCCTTCGCGGCACGAGCGGCGCAGCGTGAGCGTCGGATCGATCTCGTTCTTGATTTTCAGCAGGGCGTCCAGAACCATCGGGCCGCACGCGGCCAGGTCCACCTCGTAGGTGTCGACGCGCGGGTTCTGGTCGTCGTCCGGGCTCCAGCGATAGATCTTGAAGGTACGCGGCTTCTTGGCGCCCTTCGCCGGGTAATGCTTGCCGGACTGGATCTTGGAATTTTTCGGTAGCGTGAACTCTGCCACGGTGTTTCTCCGGTCCGGTTATCAGTAGACACGCTTCTTCGGCGGCACCACGTCGACCTCGTCGGTCAGCGTGTACATGTGCACCGGGCGGAAGTCGAAACTGGTCTGGCCGGACTCGTCCACCTTGACCAGCGTGTGCTTCATCCACTGCGCATCGTCGCGCTCGGGGAAGTCCTCGCGCGCATGGGCGCCGCGGCTTTCCAGGCGCTGCTCGGCCGCGTGCATGGTGGCCACCGCCTGCGCGAGCAGGTTGGACAGCTCCAGCGTCTCGACCAGGTCGGAGTTCCACACCAGCGAGCGGTCAGTGACGCTGACGTCCTTGAAGGAGTCGTAGACCTCGGAGATGCGGCGCTTGCCCTCGCCGAGCGTCTCGCCAGTGCGGAACACGGCGGCATCCTTCTGCATGGTCTTCTGCATCTCGGCGCGGATCTGCGCGGTCGGCTTGCTACCCTTGGCGTTGCGCAGGCCATCGAAGCGCGACAGTGCCTTGTCCAGCACATTGGCCGGCAGGTCCTTGTGCAGCGTTCCGGGCTGGATCAGTTCGGCGCAACGGCCGGCCACGGCGCGGCCGAACACCACCAGGTCGAGCAGCGAATTGGAGCCCAGCCGGTTGGCGCCGTGCACCGATACGCAGGCCGCCTCGCCGATGGCGAACAGGCCCGGCACCACGGCATCGACGTCGTCGCCCTTCTTCTGCACCACTTCGCCGTGGTAGTTGGTCGGGATGCCGCCCATGTTGTAGTGCACGGTCGGGATGACCGGGATCGGCTCCTTGGTCACGTCCACGCCGGCGAAGATGCGCGCCGACTCGGCAATGCCCGGCAGGCGCTCGTGGATCACGTCCGCGCCCAGGTGCATCAGGTTGAGGTGGATGTGGTCCTTGTGCTCGCCGACGCCGCGGCCTTCGCGGATCTCGATGGTCATCGCGCGGCTGACCACGTCGCGCGAAGCCAGGTCCTTGGCGCTGGGCGCGTAGCGCTCCATGAAGCGCTCGCCCTCAGAGTTGGTGAGGTAGCCGCCCTCGCCGCGCACGCCCTCGGTGATCAGGCAGCCGGCACCGTAGATGCCGGTGGGATGGAATTGCACGAACTCCATGTCCTGCAGCGCCAGGCCCGCGCGCAGCACCATGCCGCCGCCGTCTCCGGTACAGGTGTGGGCCGAGGTGGCGCTCAGGTAGGCCCGACCGTAACCGCCGGTGGCCAGCACCACCGCGTGGCCACGGAAGAAATGCATGGTGCCTTCGTTCATGTCCAGCGCCAGCACGCCGCGGCACACGCCCTCGGCGTCGAACACCAGGTCGATCGCGAAGTACTCCACGAAGAAGGTCGCATCGTGCGCAAGCGCCTGCTGGTACAGGGTGTGCAGGATCGCGTGACCGGTGCGGTCGGCGGCCGCGCAGGTGCGCTGCGCCGTGCCCTTGCCGTAGTGCGTGGTCATGCCGCCGAACGGGCGCTGGTAGATCCGCCCGTCGTCCGTGCGCGAGAACGGCACGCCGTAATGCTCGAGCTCGATCACCGCCTCGGGCGCGTGCTTGCACATGTACTCGATCGCGTCCTGGTCGCCGAGCCAGTCGCCGCCCTTCACGGTGTCGTAGAAGTGGAAGCGCCAGTTGTCCTCGCTCATGTTGCCGAGCGCGGCGGCGATGCCGCCCTGCGCCGCCACGGTGTGCGAACGCGTCGGGAAGACCTTGGTGATGCACGCCGCCTTGAGACCCTTCTCGGCGAGACCGAAGGTGGCGCGCAAGCCGGCGCCGCCGGCGCCGACCACGATCACGTCATAAAGATGCTGCTGAACCTTGTAGCTTTCCATGGA
>JBQCHG010000048.1:0-103204 GCA_051954935.1 Rhodanobacteraceae bacterium | reverse complement strand
ACCGCGGTCGCATCCGGCGAGCTTTCCAAGAAGATCACGGTGGAGGTGAAGGGCGAGATCCTCGAGCTCAAGAACACCATCAACACGATGGTGGACCAGCTCAACTCCTTCGCCTCGGACGTGACGCGCGTGGCGCGCGAGGTCGGCACCGAAGGCAACCTCGGCGGCCAGGCGCAGGTGCCGGGCGTCGCCGGCACCTGGAAGGACCTCACCGACAACGTGAACCTGATGGCCGAGAACCTCACCGGCCAGGTGCGAAACATCGCGGAGGTCACCACCGCGGTCGCATCCGGCGACCTTTCCAAGAAGATCACGGTGGAGGTGAAGGGCGAGATCCTCGAGCTCAAGAACACCATCAACACGATGGTGGACCAGCTCAACTCCTTCGCCTCGGAAGTGACGCGCGTGGCGCGCGAGGTCGGGACCGAAGGCAAGCTCGGCGGCCAGGCGCAGGTGCCGGGCGTGGCCGGCACCTGGAAGGACCTCACCGACAACGTCAACCTGATGGCCGAGAACCTCACCGGCCAGGTGCGCAACATCGCGGAAGTCACCACCGCGGTGGCGCGCGGCGATCTCTCCAAGAAAATCACGGTGGACGTCAAGGGCGAAATCGCCGCGCTCAAGGACACCATCAACACGATGGTGGACCAGCTCAATTCGTTCGCCTCGGAAGTGACGCGCGTGGCGCGCGAGGTCGGGACCGAAGGCAAGCTCGGCGGCCAGGCGCAGGTGCCGGGCGTCGGCGGCACCTGGAAGGACCTCACCGACAACGTCAACCTGATGGCCACCAACCTGACCAACCAGGTGCGCGGCATCGCCGACGTGGTGACCGCGGTGGCGCAGGGCAACCTGAAACGCAAGCTGTCGGTGGATGCCAAGGGCGAGATCGCCGCGCTGGCCGACACGATCAACGGCATGATCGAGACGCTCGCCACCTTCGCCGACCAGGTGACCAACATGGCGCGCGAGGTGGGCGTCGAGGGCAAGCTCGGCGGGCAGGCCCGCGTGCCCAGCGCCGCCGGCCTGTGGCGTGACCTCACCGACAACGTGAACCAGCTCGCCGCCAACCTGACCAACCAGGTGCGCTCGATCGCCGACGTGGCGACCGCGGTGACCAAGGGCGACCTCTCGCGCTCCATCGCGGTCGCCGCATCCGGCGAAATGGCCGCGCTGAAGGACAACATCAACGAGATGATCCGCAACCTCAAGGAACAGACCTTGAAGAATGCGGAACAGGACTGGCTGAAGACCAACCTCGCCCGCTTCTCGCGCATGCTGCAGGGTGTGCGCGACCTGGCCACGATCTCCAACCTGATCATGTCGGAGCTCGCGCCGCTGGTGAACGCGCAGTACGGCGTGTTCTACGTGGCCCGCCGCGAGGACAACGAAACCGTGCTCGACCTCGTCGCCAGCTACGGCGCTGAAAACCGCGACCAGTTGAAGCCTACCTTCCAGCTGCGCGAAGGGCTGATCGGCCAGTGCGCGGCGGACAAGCGCGCCATGCTGCTGTCCGACATCCCCGGCGAGTTCATCCGCATCGGCTCGGGCCTGGGCCATGCGCCGCCGGCCAACGTGGCGATCCTGCCCGCGTTGTTCGAGGACGAGGTGAAGGCGGTGATCGAGCTGGCCTCGTTCAGCAGCTTCAACGAAACCCACCAGAGCTTCCTCGATCAGCTCATGGAATCAGTCGGCATCGTGCTCAACACGATCGCCGCGACCATGCGCACCGAACGCCTCCTCAAGCAGTCGCAGTTGCTGACACAGGAACTGCAGGCGCGCCAGACCGAGCTCACCACCAAGCAGGAGGAGCTGCACGTCACCAACGAGGAGCTGAAGGAAAAAGCCCAGCTGCTGGAAAACGAAAAGAAGCAGGTGGAAGCGAAGAACTTCGAGCTCGACATGGCCCGCCGCGCGATCGAGGAGAAAGCCGAGCAGCTGGCGCTCACCTCCAAGTACAAGTCCGAGTTCCTGGCCAACATGAGCCACGAATTGCGCACTCCGCTGAACTCGCTGCTGATCCTCTCGCGGCTGCTGGCCGACAACCCGCAAGGCAACCTCAACGAAAAACAGACCGAGTTCGCGCGCACCATCCACTCGGCCGGTTCCGACCTGCTCAACCTGATCAACGACATCCTCGACCTGTCGAAGATCGAATCGGGCACCGTGTCGATCGAAATCGCCGACATGCCGCTGATCGACCTCAAGCAGCACATGGAACGCACGTTCCGCCAGCTGGCCCTCGACAAGAACCTGCAGTTCAGGGTCGAGTTCGACAGCACGCTGCCGGACTCCATCAGCACCGACGAGAAGCGCCTGCAGCAGGTGGTGCTGAACCTGCTTTCCAACGCCTTCAAGTTCACATCCAGCGGCAGCGTGACCTTGTCCGTGCGTCACGTGAGCAGCGGCTGGAGCCCGCACCATCCGGTCCTGCGCGACGCGCGGCAGGTCATCGCCATCGCCGTGACCGACACCGGCATCGGCATCCCGAAAGACAAACAGAAGCTCATCTTCGAGGCGTTCCAGCAGGCCGACGGCACCACCAGCCGCAAATACGGCGGTACCGGGTTGGGACTGTCGATCAGCCGCGAAATCGCACGCCTGCTCGGCGGCGAACTGCAGGTGCGCTCCACCCTCGGCCAGGGGTCCACGTTCACCCTGTACGTGCCGTTGAAAGCGGAAGTGCCGGTGGTACTGCCTGCCAGCACCAGCATCGCCCGCTACGAAAACAGCGGCGCGATGGTACCCGGCGCGCTACCCGCGCAGATGGAAGTCACCGACGATCGCGATGCGCTCGGCGACGCGCCGTTCGTGCTGATCATCGAGGACGACCCGACCTTCGCTTCGATCCTGCTGGACATCGCGCGCGCGGCGGGGCTCAAGGGCGTGGTGTCCACGGCCGGCGCCGGCACGCTCGCACTGGCGCGCAAACTCCAACCCCACGCGATCACGCTGGACCTGGGTCTGTCCGACATCAACGGATTCGTGTTGCTGGACCTGCTCAAGCACGACGCGCAAACCATGCACGTGCCGATTCAGGTGATCTCCGGCGCAGACAGGCTCGCCTCGGCGGTGGATCTCGGCGCGTTCGGCGTGACCGAGAAGCCGGCAACGCCGGAACAGCTTGCCGAGGTGTTCGCCCGCCTTGCACGTCATATAAGCCGCTCGCCCGCGCCGCGCCCGCCCGCGGAAGCAGCCACCGGCCCGCGCCCGGTGCCCGAGCTGGCGGGCGCGCGCATCCTGATCGTGGACGACGACATCCGCAACATCTATTCGCTGACCAGCGCGCTGGAAAGCCACGGCGTGGGAGTGCTGCATGCCGAGGGCGGCCGCGAGGGCATCGCGATCCTGGAGCGGACGCCCGACATCGACATCGCCCTGATCGACATCATGATGCCGGAGATGGACGGCTACGAAACCATGCAGCAGATCCGCGGACGGCCGGCGCTCGCCGGGGTGCCGCTGATCGCGGTTACCGCCAAGGCCATGAAGGGCGACCGCCAGAAGTGCCTGGACGCCGGCGCGTCGGACTACATCGCCAAGCCCGTGGACATCGAGCTGTTGCTGGCGCTGCTGCGCGTGTGGGTGGCGCGTGCACGCGAACGCGAACCGGTCGCCTCGTGACGCCGGACATGTCGTGAACGCTTCCGTTTCCAGCCCGCCGTCTCCGACCGCCGCCTCGCGCGTCCACTCCGCCGAGGCGCCCGAGCGTGCGCGCATCCTCATCGTGGACGACGACGAGCGCAACCTGCTGGCGCTGCGCAGGGTGCTGGAGGACATCGCCGACGTAGTGCTGGCCCGCTCCGGGGAGGATGCGCTGCGGCAACTGCTCAAGGGCGAGTTCGCGGTGATCCTGCTGGACGTCTACATGCCCGGCATGGACGGTTACGAAACCGCGCAGATCATCCGCGCGCGCGAGCAGACCAAGCGTATTCCGATCATCTTCCTGTCCGCGGTCAACAAGGAAACCGAACACCTGATCCGCGGCTACTCGATGGGCGCGGTGGACTACGTATTCAAACCGGTCGAGCCGGTGGTGCTGCGCTCCAAGGCGGCGGTGTTCGTCGACCTATGGCTGATGACCCGCGAGGTGCGCCGCAAGGCGCAGCAGGAACAGGAATTGCTCGACGCCAACCTGCGGGCCAACGCCGAGCTGTTGCTTGCCGAACAGGAGTTGCGTCGCGCGGAGCAGCGCCAGGCGGTCATCATCGATTCGCTGCCGATCGTCCTGTACCTCGAAGATCCGCACGCCTCGCCGCGCGTCCCCAAATTCATCGCCGGCAATTTCCGCGCGCTCACGGGATTCGATTTCAGGGAAATCCTCGCCAACCCCGGACTGTGGCGCGATCGCCTGCACCCGGACGACCGCGAGCGGGCGATCGCCGCTTTCGAGGGTGCTCACGAGAGTCGCGGGTACCTGGTGGAATACCGCTGGCTATGCGCCGACGGAACCTACAAGCATTTCCTTGCCCAGGCGGTGCTGCTGCGAGATGGCGTGAGCGGCGCGGAGGAATACGCCGGCACCCTCCTCGACGTCAGCGAGCGCAAGGAGCTCGAATCTCAGCTTCTGCACGTGCGCAAGATGGACGCCATCGGCCAGCTCAGCGGCGGCATCGCGCACGATTTCAACAACCTCCTCTCCGCCGTGCTCAGCGGGCTGGAATTGCTGGAGCGGCGGGTCCGGCTGGCACCGGAACATCGTACGATCCTCGACATGGTCCGGCATGCCGCGCAGCAGGGCAGCGAGGTGGTGTCGCGCCTGCTCGCATTCGCGCGCAAGCAGAACCTGAAACCCGCGCCCGTCGAACTGCACGCGCTCTCCGGTGCGGTGAACCAGTTGTTGGCGCACACGCTGGGCGGATTGGTCATGCTGGAATGGGATCTGCCCGCAGACCTGTGGTGGCCCTACGCCGATGAGGCGCAGTTGGAACTGACGCTGATGAACCTCGCCATCAACGCGCGCGACGCCATGCCCGAGGGCGGCACCATTCGCATAAGTGGCCGCAACGCGACGGTGGCCGGCGAGGACGAAACCGGCTTGGCGGCGGGGGATTACGTGGTGTTGTCGGTAGCCGACACGGGTAGCGGCATCCCGGCCGACCTCCTGGACCGCGTGGCCGAACCGTTCTTCACCACCAAGGCGGTGGGCAAGGGCACGGGCCTGGGCTTGAGCATGGTTTATGGTTTTGCCCAGCAGTCGGGCGGCACCCTGCAGATCGAAAGCGAGCTGGGCAGCGGCACCTGCGTGACGATCTGGCTGCCGCGCGCGCTGGCGACGAGCGTCCTCGCCGATGGCGTGGCCCAGGGGGATGCAGCCGGGGAGGCCGCGTCGCGCCCGCGAAATATCCTGCTGGTGGACGACCACGAAGGGGTGCGTGCGGCAACCGCCGCCCTTCTCTCCGACCTGGGCCACCACGTCACGACGGCAGCCGACGGTGCCCAGGTGGCCGGACTGCAGTACCAGGACCTCGCCAAGATCGACCTGGTCGTGAGCGACTATGCGATGCCGCTGGTCTCGGGTGCCGAAATAGTCCGGCGGCTGCGCGTCGGCAACCCGCACCTGCCCGCCGTCATCATCACCGGTTATGCCGAGACCGATGTGATCAACGGCGCGCCGGAGGGGGTGGTCATCCTTACCAAGCCGTTTACGCCGGCACGCTTGCTCGAAGCCATCGCCGCGGCGGACCGCTGGATCGAGGATCCAGGCAGCCCGGGGTAGATGTCTCGGCAAAAAAAAACGAACCCCGGGTGCGAAGCTCGAAGCGGCTTCGGCGGAGTGGCCGAGTGTGGGTGAACATGCCCTGGCGCAAAACCGGGACATTCGGACGCATGGGTTCGATTGCGTCCTCCGAAGGCGATTCCTCTCGAGCGCGCCACTCCCGTATCCGGGCTGGTTTCCGGGTCGCGCCCGCTGAGACGCGCGCGTGCATACTTGCGCGGTTTCCACAGCAAGGGAGCCCGAACGCTTTGAAAGCGTAACGAGCGGACGCAGGTTGCGCGTCGTCGGCGCGCAGGATGCCAAGCGCAGTCGTTTTCAAAGTGCTCGTGAAACGTTTGTTCCGTCTCCACACCGGCAATGACGCAGCCCGACTCGCCGACGCGCTCGGCGAGCAGTTGCGCGCGCCGGTGCATGGCAATCCGCTCGCGCCCGCACTGGTGCTGGTGCCGCAAGCCGGCCTGCGGCGCTGGCTGCAGGTGCATCTGGCGGAAAGGCTCGGCGTAGTCGCGAACATCGCGTTTCGAGCGCCGGCGGAGTTCGCGTGGGACCTGTTGCGCGCGGTGCACCCGGACCTGCCGAGCCGCTCACCCTTCGATCCGGACGTGCTGCGCTGGCATCTGCATGCGCTGCTCGGCGAATCGCTGGACGACGCCTCGCTCGCGCCGCTGCGCGAATACCTGCAGGGCGATCGCGATCCGCTGCGACGCTATGCGCTGGCCGGCGAGCTGGCGCACGCCTTCGAACGCCTGCAGGGTTATCGCCGCGAGAAATTGCTGCGCTGGGAGCAAGGCGCGGATGCGCAGGACTGGCAGGCGGAACTGTGGCGCAGGCTGATCGCGCGCGTGGGCGGCATGTCGCGCGCCGCGCGCGTGCAGGAATGGCTGCAACGTTTCGAATCGAACACCGGGTCGCCGCCCGGACTGCCCGCGCAGGTCAGCGCCTTCGCCTGCGCCAATGTTTCGCCCGACGTGTTGCGCATGCTCGGCGTCGCCGCCCGGCATTGCGACATGGATTTCTTCCTGCCGCTGCCTTCGCGCGAATACCTCGGCGACACGCCGCGTTCGCGCCGCGAGGTGCGCGGGCGATTGCTGGAGAAGGACGGCGGCAATCCCCTGATCACTTCACTGGGCGGCGCGGCGGCGGAATTCGTGGAACTGCTGTACGGCTACGAGCATGTGCAGCCGGAAGCGGAATCCGATCTCTTCGATCAGGACATCCCGCGCGGCACACTGCTCGGCCGCGTGCGCGGTGACATCCTCGATCATCGCGGCGCGCGCGGAGACGATCGCGTGGCGGTGCCGGACGATTCCATCCAGTTCCACGCCTGCCACACGATCCTGCGTGAGGTGCAGACGCTGCACGACCGGTTGCTGGCGATGTTCGCCGCCGACTCCACACTGAAGCCGCGCGACATCGCGGTGATGATGCCGAACGTGGCGGCGTACCGGCCGGCGATCGAGGCGGTGTTCGGCGGCGTGCCCGAACATGATCCGCGCTTCATTCCGTACAACCTGGGCGACGTCGCGGCGAGCGCAGCGCATCCCGCGGCGCAGTTGTTCCTGACCTTGCTGGATGCGCCGACCTCGCGCTGGGGATGCAGCGAGATCCTGGATGTATTGGCCGTACCCGGGGTATCGCGGCGTTTCGATCTGGATGCGGCGGATCTGGAGCAGTTGTCGCGGCAGTTGCACGAAGCCGGTGTGCGCTGGGGCGAGGACGAGCACGCGCGCGCGCAGACCGGCGGCTATCGCGAGTTCTCGTTCGCGTTCGGGCTCGACCGCATGCTGGCAGGCTTCGCCTGCGGCGATGACGACGAGGCGCTGGTCGCGGGTGTGGCGCCGCAGGCGGGCATGGAAGGCGCGGCCTTCGCGCGCACCGACCCGCTGCTGGCAGTGCTCGCCGCGTGGCGGCGATTGCGCGAATGGTCTTCGCACGAGATGAGCGCGTCGGAATGGCAGCGCGCATTGAACGCGCTGTTTGATGGCTTGTACGCAAGCGACAACGACGATCTCGCCGAGTCGCGCGCACTGGAACGCGTGCGCGGCGCGCTGTCGGAACTGGTCGAGCACGCCGCAGCCGCATCGGTCCAGTCGCTGCCCTGGCACGACCTGCGCGCATTCCTGCGCGAGCGGTTGAGCCAGGCCGACCAGCGCCAACAATTGTTCACTGGCGGCGTCACCTTCTGCGGCATGGTGCCGCTGCGCGTGGTGCCGTTCCGCGCCATCTGCCTGCTCGGCATGGACGAAGCCGCGTTTCCGCGCCGCGATCCGTCCGGGCTGGATCCGCTCGCGCACGACGCCCGCGCCGGCAAGCGCCAGCGCGGCGATCGCAGCGTGCGCGAGGACGATCGTCTGCTGTTCCTGCAACTGGTCGCGGCTGCTCGCGACACCTTGTATATAAGCTGGATCGGCCGCGACGCGCACAGCAACGAGACGCTGGCCCCGTCGGTGGTCGTCGCCGAATTGATGGATACCTTGCGCGACGGTTACCTTGCGCTGCCGCCCGACGATGCAGCGCGCGACGCGCAGCTCGCGCTGCTGCCGCGCGTACAGCCGCTGCATCCGTTCGACCCCGCGCTGTTCGATGCCGATGCGCCGCGTTCCTACGGAAAGGAGTGGCTGGCGGCGGCGGGCGCTCCCGAAGCGAAAGCAGCGAATGCGCCGTTCGTGCCGGACGCACCGCTGCCGGAGCCTGAAGCCGCGCCTGCGAAGGCGCTGACCATCGACGAACTGCGTCGCTTCCTGCTCGATCCCGCGCGCGGTTTCCTGGAACACGGTTTGGGCCTGGTGCTGCCGCGCGCACAACGCGACGATACCGATGACGAGCCGCTGTCGCCCACCGATGGCCTGACACGCTGGAAGCTCACACGCGCGCTGCTGGACTTCGGCGAAGGCAACGCTTCCGGCGATCGCGACCTGCTGCGCGCGCACGGCCATTTGCCGCCCGGCGCGCTCGGCGACGAGGCGCTGCGCGCTGCGCATTCACAGGCGGACGCGTTGCGCTCGGCCGTGCTGGCATTCACCGGAGGCGTCGCGCCGCTGCCGTCGGAGACCCTGCGCGTGGATTGGGACGATGGCACGCGACTGGAGGGCGCGCCCGCCGTCCCTTACCCCACTGGCGTGTTGCACGTGCATCCAGGCGAAATCGACGGTCGTCATGTGTTGCGGGCATGGCTGGATGCGCTGCTTTGCCCCGCAGCCGGCGTGGACAGGCGGGTATTGCTGGTGGGGCTCGATGGCAACGATGCACGCGCATTCGAGTTGCCGCGGCTCGCGCGGGACGAGGCCCGCAATCATTTGCGCGCGCTGATCGAATTGCACGCGTGGGGCCGGCGCGCACCGCTGCCGTTCTTCGCGCGCACCTCGTGGGCACATGCGCAGGCCTGCGCGGAGGCGGAGCGCAAGGCCGTCGGCGGCGCGCGCGAAGTGGATACCGGCACCTTTGAAAAAGCCGCGAAACTCACCGACGGCAACAACGGATTCGGCGGCCCCGGTGAATTCGAAAGCGATGCGGTTTGCATCGCCTGGCGCGGCCGCGACCTGCCCGGCGCGGCGGATGGCGCGCTCGCGCAAGACCTGCATCGCACGGCGCTCGCGGTATTCGCGCAGCCGGCGCGTGCCTGGATGGAGCAGTTCAAATGAGTCCGCTCGACCTGCCGCTCTCGGGCGTGCGTCTGGTCGAGGCCAGCGCCGGCACCGGCAAGACCTTCGCCATCGCGACGCTCTATTTGCGCCTGATCCTCGAGCGCGGCTTCACGCCGGAGCGCATCGTGGTCGCCACCTTCACCCGCGCGGCCACGGCGGAACTGGCGATGCGGCTGCGCAAGCGGTTGCGCACGGCGGCGGAACTCCTGCGGGACGAGGACCCTGCGCAAGTACGTCACGACGAAGATGGCGAGAGGCAGGCCACGCGGGCAGTGATCGCGCATGCGCTGAAAAGCACCGATGCAGCCACGCTCGCGGCACGCGCGCGTGAAGCGGAGCTGGCGATGGACACCGCCGTGATCGGCACGCTGCACGGCTTCTGCAATCGCGTGCTGGGCGAATTCGGTTTCGAAACCGGCCGCGTACCGGGCGAACCGGAACTGCTGGAAGACGCGCGCGCATTGCAGCAGGAAATCGTGGAGGACTTCTGGCGCACCTGCTGTACCGATGCAAATGCCGCGCGCCTGCTTGCGGAAACCTGGCGCGCGCCGGATGCGCTGACGGCGCAGGTCTGCGATCCGCGCTGGCGCGGGAGGTTGATCGCCAATGCCGCGGAATTGCGCGACGCCACGCGGGATTCGAGCGCGCGGCGCGAGGACACGTTGGCGCGGCTGGACGCGATCCGCAATGGAATCGCCGGTTGGGACGGAGACACTTTGCAGGCGGCGTTGGACGAGCTCGCCGACTGCATCAGTCACGCGGGCGCGCGCAAGAGCCGTGCGCAGGGCTTGCACGAATTGCGCGCCTGGGCGCGGAGCGGTATCGCGGCGGACCTGCTGTCCGCCGGAGCACGCAAGGCACTGAAGGACCTTGCGCAGGAAGAACTGCAAAAGCTCGCGAGCTGCAAACGCATGCCGCGAGGTCCAGTGTTTGCCGCGATCGCCCACCTCGACGCGAACATCAAGGCCCTGGAGCAACTCGATCACTCCGCACGCGCGCAACTGCTGCTGGACGCGCGTGCCTACCTCGATCGCGAACTGCCCGCGCGCATGAAGGCGCTGGGCGTGCTCGGTCACGACCAGGCGGTAGATGAACTTGCCGCCGCGCTGGACGATTCTCAACGCGGTGCGCGCGCGGTGCGCGCCGTCCGCGAGCGCTGGCCGGTGGCGCTGGTGGACGAATTCCAGGACACCGATCCACAGCAATGGAAGATACTGAAGAGGCTGTTCGCGCACGAGGACGGCGCGCTGGTGCTGGTCGGCGATCCCAAGCAGGCGATCTACGGGTTCCGTGGCGGCGACGTGCATGCCTGGCTGATGGCCAGGCGCGATGCTCACGGCGAACCGTTGCGCCTGGACGAGAGCCAGCGCGCGGGGGCTCGCGTCAATGCGGCCAGCAACGCACTGTTCTCGCGCGACGACGCTTTTGTCGAGCAAGGCATCGCGCACGAGGACGTGCATTCGGCACCGCGCGTAGCCAAGCGCGCGCTGCTGGTGGATGGCGAACCCGCGCCGGGATTGCAGGTCTGGCGGCTACCTCCGGCCGGCACGACTGCGCAGGGCAAGCCGAAGCTCCACAACAAGGGCGAGGCCCAAGCGCAAATCGAAGCCGCGTGCGTGGCCCAGGTCGTCGATTGGCTGGAGGGTGCTCGCCAAGGCCGCGTGCTCCTGCGCGAGGGCGACGGCAGCATGCGCGAGCTGCGCGCACGCGACATCGCGGTGCTGGTCAACAGCAATCGCGAGGCGCGATCCATGCAACGCGCCTTGTCCCAAGCCGGTGTGCCCGCGGCGTCCTGCCTGCGCGCCAGCGTTTATGCCAGCGAGGAAGCCGCGGACCTGCGCCTGCTGCTGGAAGCCTTGCGCGATCCGGCCGATGCGTCGCGCGCACGCGCCGCGCGCGCCTCATGGCTGATCGGCGACGATGCGATCGCGATTGCGCGGACCTGCAGCGAAGGCGCGGCGCTGGATGCGCTATTGACCGAAACCGCCGAATGGGCCGCGCTGGCGCAACGGCGCGGCCCGCTGCCACTGCTGCACCGGCTGATCGCGCGTGCGGCGCCGCGCCTGCTCGCACTGCCCGGCGGCGAGCGCCACGTCGCCAACTACCTGCAACTTGCCGAACTGCTGCAGGACGATTACGCGGCGTGCTTCGGGATTGACGATCTCTGCGAGCTGTACGCACGCGCGCTGCGCGAAAGCACCGGCGACACCGATGCGGACGCGGTGCGGCTGCGCCTGGACACCGATGCGCAGGCGGTGCAGATCGCCACGGTGCACGCGGCCAAGGGCCTGGAATACGGCGTGGTGCTGCTGCCGTGTGCGGCATCGGGTCGTGGCACGAACGGCAACGGCAAGAAGCTCGCGCTGACCTGGTATCACGAGGACGATTCCGCTTGCGTCGCCGCCGGCAGTGGGCTCACGCCCGAAGTCGAAACGCGGGCACGGCGGGAGGCACTCGCCGAGGACGTGCGCAAGCTCTATGTCGGCGTGACCCGCGCGCGCGCGGCGTGCGTGCTGCCGTGGGGTTGCGTCAAGCAGGCGAACGAGACCGCGCTGCACTGGCTGCTGCATGCGGCTGGTCGCGAGGCACCGCTTGAGTTCGACGAACCCGGTTGCGACCAGGCCCTCGCCGAACTGGTGGCGCGCGGCGACGGCCACGTCGCCGTGTCGCCGCTTCCTGCCGCGAATCCACGGCGGCTGTCGAAACCGCAGGCAGTCGCCACGCGAGTCGAGGCTGCGGAAATCCACGGCATCATCGAGCGCGACTGGCGCACCTGGTCGTTCTCGCGGCTGGTGCGCGGCGAGGCGCGCGGCAACGAGGCTGATCCCGCGCCGGGCAATGGTGACGCGCCGTCGATCGCTGCGGAGGCACAGCCACAAAGTGCGCCGGCCCTTGCCGGCGCGCGCTTCGGCAGCGCCGTGCACGCGGCCCTGGAGCATGCGGACTTCGGCACCTGGCGCGATGCGGATGAAATTCCGGAAACGCAACGCGGCCTGATTGCACGCAGCCTGCGTGCGCAAGGTCTGCCCGAACCCGGCACGGTTTCGCTCGAGCGCGCGATGGCGCAGGCCGGCAGCTGCATCGCTTCAGCACTGAACGTGCTCCTCGCTTGCGGCACGCGGCTGTGCGACGTCCGGCCAGAACGGCGGCGCGCGGAAATGGAATTCCATTTGCGCCTCGCGCCTTCGCGCGTGGATGATTTGTTCGCCCTTCTGCACGAGCACGGTTATCAGCGCGGCCGCGGCGGTTTCGGCGTCGGCAAACTGCACGGCCTGCTGACCGGCATCATGGACCTGGTGTTCGAGCACGGCGGCCGCTATCACCTGGTCGACTACAAGACCAACCTGCTGCCGGCGTACGACGCCGACGCGCTTCGCGAGGCGGTCGCCGCGCACGACTACGACCTGCAGTACCTGTTGTATGTGCTGGCACTGCATCGCTGGCTGCGCCGGGTGCTGCCCGGTTATGAGTACGAAACGCACGTCGGCGACGTGTATTACCTGTTCGTGCGCGACCTGGAGGACGGTCGCGGCGTGCACCGCGACCGCCCGCCGCGCGCGCTGATCGAGGCGATGGATGCGCTGTTCGATGCGCGCAAGGAGTTGGCCGCGTGAGCGCCGACCTGCAGATGCTCGCCCGCTCCGGCCGGCTGCGCCGGGTAGACGCCGCGCTGGGCGAATGGATCGCGCGTGCGTTCGCCGGGTCCGCGCCGGACGTGGCGCTCGCCGCCGCGCTGGCTGCGCGCGCGGTTGATGAAGGTCACAGTGCGTTGCGGCTCGACTCCGCGCAGGCCTGGCTTGGGCGCCTGGACGGAAGAGGTGAACTTCCCGATTTGCCCGATCCGAATTCGTGGCGGGAATCACTGCGCGCCAGCGAAGCGGTGCAGTGCGCTTCGAACATCGGATCCGACGAGCCGCTGCCGCGCAAGCCATTGGTGCTGGATGCACAAGGACGCGTGTATCTGACGCGCTATTTCGAATACGAGCTACGGCTGGCGCGGGATTTTGTCGCACGGGCGCTCGCGGAGCGGCTGAAACTGATCACGGGCGGCCCCGGCACCGGCAAGACCCACAGCGTGGTGCGTATGCTCGCCGCACTCGCGGACGCGGCGCACGCCAAGGCGGGCACGCTGCGCATCGCGCTGGCCGCGCCCACCGGCAAGGCCGCGGCGCGATTGTCGGAAAGCGTGCGCGCCCAGCTGCCGGAACTTGCGCTGCCCGATTCGATCTCCGTAATGATTCCGCGCGAGGCGTCCACGTTGCATCGCCTGCTCGGCCTCTCGCCTTCCAGCACACGCGCAAAGTTCCATCGCGACGCGACGCTGCCGTACGACGTCGTGGTGGTGGACGAGGTCTCGATGGTGGACCTGCCGATGATGCGCAGGCTCGCGGAAGCCGTGCGCGAAGATGCGATGCTGATCCTGCTCGGCGATCCCGACCAGCTCGCCGCGGTGGAAGCGGGCGACGTGCTGGGTGCGCTTGTGGACGCAGCGCACGAACCGCCGCTGTCGCGTTGCCACACGCACCTTAGGCACAGCCGCCGCTTCACCCAGCACGGCGAGCTCGATCGGCTGGCGAACGCGATCACCCTTGGCGATGCCGATGCCGCACTGGCGGCGCTCGCGAACAATGAAGAAACGCGCTGGTTCGCTGACGACGTGCGCAATGCGCGGCTGGTCGAGCGCGCGGTGGATGTCTATCGCGACGTGCTGGATGCGGCGGACGCGGGCATGGCACTGCGCGCGGCGAAGCGCTTCCGCGTGCTGACGGCGCTGCGGCACGGGCCGGCCGGCAGTCTGGCGCTGGATCGCGCGATCGAACAACGCCTCAAACGTCACGCCGGCATGCGCGCGGACGCGTCGTGGTGGCGCGGACGTCTGATCCTCGTCACCGCCAATCGCCCCGCATTCGGCCTGTTCAACGGCGATGTCGGTGTGGCCTGGCCGGATGCAGGGGGCAACATGAAAGTCTGGTTCGAAAACGTCGACGGCGCACCGCGCGCGATCTCGCCCGCCGCGCTCCCCCCGCACGAGGGCGCGTTCGCGCTGACCGTGCACAAGGCCCAGGGTTCGGAGTTCGGGCACGTCGCGCTCGTGCTGGGTGCCGACACACCCGTGCTGACACGCGAGTTGCTCTACACCGGCGTGACCCGTGCACGCGGAGGCGTACACATATATGGCGAGGAGAAGTTGCTGCGCGCCGGCATCGCGCGGCGCACGCAGCGCTGGAATGGCCTTGCCGACCGCTTGCGCGAGGCGGCGAATGCCCCAACGTCGATTGCAGAATCTTTACCGCTCGCTCCGTAAGCTTTGCCGATGCACGCCTTCCACCCCGCCGTCTCCGCCTGGTTCGAGTCCGCGTTCGACGCGCCGACCGAGGCGCAGTCGCGTGCGTGGCCGGCGATCAAGGAAGGTCGCGATGTGCTGATCGCCGCACCCACGGGTTCCGGCAAGACGCTCGCGGCATTCCTCGCCGCGATCGACGACCTGGTGCGCCGCGGCGTGGAGGGCACGCTCAACGACGAAACGCATGTCGTGTACGTCTCGCCGCTGAAGGCGCTGTCCAACGATGTACGCATCAACCTGGAAGTGCCGATCGAAGGCATTCGCGCACAGCTCGAACGGATGGGCCTGCCGGACGTGGAGGTCCGCACTGCGGTGCGCACCGGCGACACGCCGCAGGTGGAGCGCAACGCGATGCGCAAGCGGCCGCCGCACATCGTGGTGACCACGCCCGAATCGCTGTACATCCTGCTCGGCTCGGAATCGGGCCGCGCGATGCTCGCCACCACGCGTGCGGTGATCGTGGACGAAATCCACGCGCTCACCCCCAACAAACGCGGCAGCCATCTCGCGCTGTCGCTGGCGCGGCTGGATGCGCTGTGCGGCGCGCGGCCGGTCCGGATCGGCCTGTCGGCGACACAGAAGCCCATCGAGGAGGTGGCGCGGTTCCTTTGTACCGATCGCGAATGCACGATCATCGACACCGGTCATCAGCGCGCACGCGATCTCGGGGTCGAGGTCACGAACGTCCCGCTGCAGCCGGTCATGAGCAACGATGCATGGGGCCTGGTGTACGACCGCATCGCGGAACTGATCGGCCAGCACCGCACCACGCTGGTCTTTGCCAACACGCGGCGCACGGTGGAGCGTGCGACGCGGCATCTGTCCGAGCGGCTCGGCAAGAACGCGGTGGCCGCGCACCACGGCAGTCTCTCGAAAGAAAAGCGGCTCGATGCGGAGCGGCGCCTGAAATCCGGACAACTGCGCGCGCTGGTCGCCACCGCTTCGCTGGAACTTGGCATCGACATCGGCGAAGTCGAACTGGTCTGCCAGCTCGGTTCGCCACGTTCGATCGCGGCATTCCTGCAGCGCGCCGGCCGCGCCGGCCATGCGGTGGGCGGTACTTCGAAGGCCCGCCTGTTCCCGACTTCCCGCGACGACCTGGCCGAATGCGCGGCGCTGCTGGACTGCATTCGCCGCGGAGAACTGGACACATTGCACGTGCCGCCGGCACCGCTGGACGTTCTGGCGCAGCAGATCGTGGCGGAAGTCGCGTGCGGCGAGCGCGGCGAAAACGAACTGTTCGAAATGGTGCGCAGCGCGCACCCGTACCGCGAACTTGCGCGCGGGAAGTTCAACGAAGTGCTCCGCATGCTCGCCGAAGGGTACAGCACGCGGCGGGGAACGCGCGCGGCCTACCTGCATCGCGACGCGGTCAACCGCAAGCTGCGTGCGAGGCGCAACGCGCGCCTGACCGCGATCACCTCCGGCGGTGCGATTCCCGACACGGCCGATTACGACGTGGTGCTGGAGCCCGCGGCGCAGCGCATCGGCAGCGTGCACGAGGATTTCGCGGTCGAAAGCATCGCCGGCGACATCTTCCAGCTCGGCAACGCGAGCTACCGGATCCTGCGTGTCGAACGCGGCCGCGTGCGCGTGGAGGACGCGCAGGGCGCGCCGCCTTCGATTCCGTTCTGGCTGGGCGAGGCGCCGGGGCGCAGCGATGAGCTCTCGCTCGCGGTGTCGCGCTTGCGTGAGGAGATTTCGAGCCGGCTCGACAACGGCAGCGACCCCGTCGCATGGCTCGGCGACGAAGTCGGCGTTGTCGAGCCCGCCGCACGGCAACTGATCGAGTATTACCAGGCCGCGCGCACCGAACTCGGCGTGCTGCCCACGCATGACACGCTCGCGATGGAACGCTTCTTCGACGAATCCGGTGGCACGCAACTGGTGATCCACTCGCCCTACGGCAGCCGCCTGAACCGCGCGTGGGGTCTGGCACTGCGCAAGCGTTTCTGCCGCACCTTCAATTTCGAATTGCAGGCCGCGGCCACGGAGGACGCGATCGTGCTTTCGCTCTCCACCAGCCACAGCTTCCCGCTGGAGGAGGTTTCGCGCTATCTGCATTCGAACACCGTGCGCGACGTGCTGACGCAGGCGCTGCTGGACGCCCCGATGTTCGCGTTGCGCTGGCGCTGGAACGCGAGCGCCGCGCTGGCGCTCCCGCGTTTCGTGGGTGGCGCGAAGGTGCCGCCGCAGATCCAGCGCATGAAATCCGAGGACCTGCTGGCGACGGTGTTCCCCGATCAGGTCGCGTGCCTGGAGAACATCGTCGGCGAGCGGCAGATTCCCGATCATCCGCTGGTCGAGCAGACCCTGTGCGATTGCCTGTATGACGCGATGGATCTGGAGGGGCTGGTCGCACTGCTGAAGAAGCTCGAGGGCAAGGAAGTGAAGATCATCGCGCGCGACCTCACCGCGCCCTCTGCGCTGTGCGCGGAAGTGCTGGGCGCGCGGCCGTATGCGTATCTCGATGATGCGCCGCTGGAAGAGCGCCGTACACAAGCCGTCGCTTCGCGGGGTTTCACCGATGCCAGCCGCGCGGAAGACCTCGGCAAACTGGATGCGGGCGCGGTCGAAGCGGTCCGCGAGGAAGCCTGGCCGCAGCCGCGCGATGCCGACGAGATGCACGAGGCATTGCTGGCGCTGGGTGCCGTCACGGGTGACGAGGCGAAGCGCAATGCCGGATGGGAGGCATGGCTGGAAGAACTGGTGCATGCGCGACGCGCGGCACTGCTTGCTTCCAGATTGTGGATCGCCACCGAATCGCTGCCGATGTGGCGCGCGGTGCACGTGAACGCGCAGGTGAACCCCGAGGTCGAAGCGCCGCCTGAATTTGCCGGGAGGACATGGGCGCCCGAGCAGGCGCTGGTCGAGATCATCCGCGCACGGCTGGGTTGCCTCGGCCCGGTGCAGGCGAGCGTGATTGCGGAAACGTTCGCGTTGCCGCAGGCGGATGTCGAGCTCGCGCTCGGCGCGCTGGAGCGCGAAGGCTTCGTGATGCGCGGGCGCTTCGCACCGGACGCGTCGCGGGAAGAATGGTGTGAGCGGCACCTGCTGGCGCGCATCCATCGTCGCACCTTGCAACGGCTGCGTCGCGAGATCGAACCGGTGGAAGCGCGCGAGTTCATGCGCTTCCTGTTCCGCTGGCAGCATGTGGCGAATGACTCGCGGCTGCGCGGCGCCGACGCGCTCGGTTCCGTCCTGGCGCAACTGGAAGGGTTCGAGGCTCCGGCGGGCGCATGGGAATCGCAACTGCTGCCTGCGCGCTTGCGTGATTACGACATCGGCTGGCTGGATGCGTTGTGCGCGTCCGGGCGGATCGCGTGGACGCGGCTACGCGCGGCCAGCGGCGCCCATGCCGCACCGGTGCGCGCTTCCCCGATCGTGCTCCTGCCGCGCAAGCAGCTTGCATTGTGGAGTGCACTGGGGACGAACGCTTCCGCCGAAGCGCCGGGCGTGTCTTCGCGCGCGCAGGTGGTCGCGGATCATCTCGCGCAGCACGGCGCTTCATTCTTCGACGAGATCGTTGGCGGTACCCGACTGCTGCACGCGGAAATCGAAACCGCATTGGCGGAACTGGTTGGCGCGGGCATGATCAGCGCGGACAGCTTCTCCGGCCTGCGCGCGATGCTGTTGCCTTCGTCGAAGCGCAACGCGCCGCGCCATCGCCGGCTGCGCCGCAACATGCTGAGCGGTATCGAGGATGCGGGGCGATGGAGCCTGATCCGGCGCAGCGCTCCCCCCCGGCTGGAGGGAGAACATGTCGAGCACATCGCGCGCACCCTGCTGCGCCGTTGGGGCGTGGTGTTCTGGACGCTGATCCAGCGCGAAGCGGCATGGCTGCCGCCATGGCGCGAACTGCGTCGCGTCTACCAGCGGCTGGAGGCGCGCGGCGAAATCCGTGGCGGCCGTTTCGTGGCCGGCATGGTCGGCGAGCAGTTCGCGTTGCCCGAAGCGATCGGCGCGCTGCGCAGCGCGCGCAAGGAACACGACGAAAACCTGATCTCGATCAGCGGCGCCGATCCGTTGAACCTGATCGGCAGCGTGCTGCCGGGCGACAAGGTACCGGTGCTGACCAATTCGCGCGTCGTGTTCCGCGACGGCGTGCCGCTGGCCAGACAGGTGGCCGGCGAGATCACATTGCTGCAGACGCTCACGCCTGAAGAAGCACGCAAGGTACGGGGCATCCTCAAACAACCGCACCTGCAATCGCACGACATGCCCGCGCACTCAGAGTGAACGCCAACCCTCCACGGCGGTAAACACCGCCGCGACGACCAGCACCACGCCGACCGCACGCGAGGCGACGATCGCCGCAGCGGGCCGCCCGACCAGCCAGCCGCGCGCCTGTGCGGCCGCCAGCGCGACCGCTCCATACACGCAGGTCTGCGTGAGCGCGATGATGAACCATAACGTCAGCGCTTGCGTCCACAGCGGCCCGTATTCCGCATGCAGGAATTGCGGGAACACCGCCAGCATGAAAAGGTAGGCCTTCGGGTTCATCAGGCAGGTCAACGCACCGCGCCGGAAGGTGAGCCACGCTGAACCATTGGCTCTTTTTTCATCCTGCAGGCCGAACGCCGAATCGGAGCGCAGCAGCGAAATGCCGATCCATGCGATGTAGAGGGCGCCGGCCAGCAGCAAGGCATTGAACGCGCCGGGCACCACTTTCAGCAGCACGCCGATGCCGAGCGTGGTCATCATTACGTGACCGATGCCGCCGGTCACGATGCCCGCGACCGCGGCAAAGCCATGCCTCCGCCCCGCGACCAGCGAGCTGCCCATCACGAACGCCATGTCCATGCCCGGCAACACGACGATGCCGAACACCAGCAGCGCGAACAGCGCAAGGTTTGCCGTGTAATCCATGTGCGCTCGTTCCGGCGACAGATGCGCACTCTGGACGGGCGCTGCTGACAACGTGATGTCAGCAGGTCATCCCTGCGCGGTGAAGCCCGCTCGCTCGAATGGAAGCAGATCTCGGGTTCTGGCCCGGACTGCATCCGGACCAGCCCCCGGAATGACGTCCATTACTTCTTCGCGGCGATGATCTGGCTCAGGTAATCCGGCCCGCTCGCGCGTTCCAGGTGCGGATAACGCAGGCCGCCGTGGTAGTCCACGGGCACCACCTTGTACTCGTCCTGGTGCTTGATCAGCAGTTCGATCGGCTTTTTGTCGTTCTTGGCGGCCGTGATTGCATCTTTCAGCAGCTCGGCCTTGTAGGCATGGCCGTTCACCGCGACCAGTTCGGCTCCCGGCGAGATGCCGGCCTTGAAGGCGGGACTGCTCCAGCGCACGTCGCCGATCCCGCCGTCCTTGGAAGACAGCGTCAATCCGAGCGAGTAGGTGAAGTCGACGAACTTGCGGTTCTTCTCCTGCGCCTTCTCGTAGTCGCTCTCCTTGTCGGTGTAGACGAGCTTCCAGCCGCTGGCAGCGATGCCGTCCATCGGAGGCTGGTTGGCATCCAGCCGCGAGCGCAGGAACGTCGCCCAATCGTATTTCGCGACGCCGTTCAACGCCGCGACCACATCGTCGAAGGTGTAGGTGTCCGTCACGAAGCTGCCGTTGTGAACGCCGAAGAACGCGCTGGCGAAATCATCCAGCGACTTCCTGTCGTTCGTGAGTGAACGGATCTTCGAATCCACCGCCAGCCAGATCAACTGGCCCGCGCTGTAGTAATCCTCGCTCATCTGGTAATTGCGATAGGGCAGCGGCGCGCGCTGCGCGATGGTTGGATCGTTGGTGGTGTCCTGCACGTTGCGCCAGTCGAAACCGGGGCGGTTGTCCTGGTAGGTCGCCGCGACGAGTGCCAGCGCGTCCTTGAACTGATCCGGATTCCACAGGCCCGAACGCGCGGCCAGCACGAAGCCCCAGTACTGCGTCTGGCCTTCGTAGACCCAGAGCAGCGAATCGCCCATCGGCACGTTGAAGTTGGGTGTCCACAGATCCGCCGGGCGACGGAATTTGCCGTTCCACGAATGGGTGTACTCGTGCGCCAGCAGGTCGCGGCCGGGCGCGTTGCCGTTCCAGTCGGTGAAGTAGTTGGCCGAAGTGCCGTCCTCGCTGGACTGGTGGTGCTCCAGCCCGTTGCCGCTCATCTCATCGGACAACGAGAACAGGAAGTCGTAATGGTCGTAGTGGTGCGAATCGAACAGCTTGTAGGCCTGCGTCACCAGGTTGCGGTGCACCTGCAATTGATCGGACGATATCTCGAGGTACTTCGGCGCGTCGGCGACGATGTCCAGGTGCACCGGCACCTTGGCGCCGGGATCGAGGTCCACGCGCTTGAAGTACTCGCCTGCGTAGATCGGCGAATCCACCAGCGTATTGAGCGTCGTCGGCTTGAAGGTCACCGTATCGCCGGATTTCGACTGCGTCTCCAATGCCGTGCCGAGCTGCCAGTCCTGCGGCAGCTTCACGCTCGCCGCGTAGGTGATGTCGCGCGAGTAATGTCCGGCCGGATACAGCACCACCGCGTTCCACTGCAGGTTCAACATCGCGTCGGTCATCACGATGCGACCTTCCGAGCGCGTGCGCGGGGAGAGGAACTGATAGTCGACGTCAACGCTGGTCACGCCCTGCGGCACGTCCACATGGAAGGCGAACACGTCGTACTTGTCGCGTGTCCAGGTCAGCGGCTTGCCGTTTGCGCTGATCTTGAGGCCGGCGAGCTTGTCGATCGGGCCGCTCGGCGAATGGTTGCCCGGCAGCCATTTCGGATACAGCAGGGTCAGTCCGCCCGCTTGCACGGGGATGGACTCGTGCGCGCGGAAGATGCCTTGGCTGGTGTCGCTGGCGTCCACGCTCAACGTGATCGTGCCCGGATACGGCGTGTCCTGTGGTGGCGGCACATTGGCCCGTGGATTCACATCGGCGAATGCCGCGCCCGCGCTCAACGCAAGTGCGAGCGCTATGGCAAGACGGGTCGGGACGAACGAGGAAGGGCGGCGCGAAGCCAACGACATGGCGATACCTGCAACGAAGGACCAGCCTTCGAATCTAGCAGTATCGCCGCGCGGCGCGGATGGGCCGGACGGCATGGATGCGTGAAGACGCTCACGTATGGCGGCGATCAGACGTTCGCCGCGCGCGCCTGCGCCTGCCGTTCCTGCTCGCGTGCCAACCGGCTGTGGCGAATGCCGTAACCGAAATACACCACGAGACCAATGCCCATCCAGATCACGAATCGCCAGATGGTGATGCTCGGCAGCCCGCCGATCAGCGTGACGCCGCCACCCTCGGCCGCCCACGGCCAGCCGATGATCAGGAACAACGAGAACAGCACGCCCAGCGGCGCGATGATCCAGATCGCCGGCGTACGGAAACTGCGCTGGATGTCGGGTCTGCGCATGCGCAAGATCAGCACGGCGAGGCAGATCACGATGAACGCAGACAGCGTGCCGATGTTCACCAGCTCGGCGACTTCGCCGATCGGCAGGAAGCCTGCGACGAGCGCGGTGAACACGCCCAGGATCACGGTCGGGCGCGCCGGCGTGCCGTAGCGCGGATGTACCTGCGAGAACCACTTCGGCAACAGGCCGTCGCGCGACAGCGCGAACCAGATGCGCGCCGCGCCGAGCATGAAGCCGAACAGCACGCTGGTCAGTCCGCACACCGCCGCCACGTTGATCGCGCCGCGCACCCAGTCCAGGTGCAGCGCGGCGAACGCCGCGTCCACCGGCGCCGGCGAATTCAACTGGCTGTACGGCACCATGCCGGTCAATACCAGGGACACTGCAAGGTACAGCGCCATCGAGAGCGCCAGCGACAGCAGCACCGCGCGCGGCAGGTCGCGCTGCGGGTTGCGCGCTTCCTCCGCCGCCGTGGTCAGCGTGTCGTAACCGAAGCAGGCGAAGAACACGATACTCGACGCCGCCAGCACGCCGCCCCAGCCGAAGTGCGTCGCGCCATTTCCGGTCACCGCCGGCGGCACGAACGGATGCCAGTTCGCCGGGTTGACGTAGAACGCGCCGGCAATGATCACCAGCGCCACGCCGATCACCTTGATCGCGACGATGATCGTGTTCAGCCGCGCGCCCACTTCGGTCTTCACCGTCAGCATCCATGCGATCACCAGGGAAATGCCCGCGGCGATGACGTTGAAGAACTTGCCGGAATGCGGATTCGCCGGATCGTAGGCGCCTTGCAGCCACACCGGCAGATGTGCGCCGGTGAGCTGCGCGACCAGCGCCTGCACGTAGCCGGACCAGCCGATCGCCACCACCGCCACGATCAGCGCGTATTCCAGCAGGAGGTCCCAGCCGATGATCCAGGCCAGCAATTCGCCGAGTACCGCATAGCCGTAGGTATAGGCGCTGCCGGTCACAGGAATCATGCCGGAGAATTCGGCGTAGGCCAGTGCCGCGCAGGCGCTGCCAATGCCGGCGACGATGAAGGAGAGGATCACCGCGGGGCCTGCATTGGTCGCCGCCTGCTGGCCGGCTAGCACGAAGATGCCGACGCCGATGATCGCGCCGACGCCGATGGCGGTGAGTTGCCACACCCCCAGCACGCGACGGAAATCGCCGCGCGTTTCGGCCTCCGCACGCAAGGCTTCGACCGATTTGTGGCGCGTCAGTTGCGCGAGAAGGCTCATGGGCATTTCCGGAGTGCGGACGACCGCCCGATCATAACCGCCTTCTTCCCGCGGGAGACGTCACTTTCGTCATCCCCGCAAGCCGGGCCCTGCGATTTTCTTCCGACACACGCCAATGCGAATGCGCGACAATTGCGTCCCTCATGCCGCAGAAACCACCCACCCGCAAACGCCGCCCACCCGCGCCCGTGGCGAGACCGCGCCAACCGCTTCCGCCACGGCGTGCACCCGTGCGTCCGGAAGATTCGTCATTGCGCTCGACGCGCGCGATCGAATTCCTGTTGCGGGCGCTGCCGGCAAACTGGCGCGGCAAGGCGCGCGACTACCTGATCCTGGTGCGGATGGATCGCCCGGTCGGCGCGCTGCTGCTGTTGTGGCCGACTTGGTGGGCGCTGTGGCTGGCGGCCGGCGACTTCCCGCCGTGGCAGCCGTTCCTGATCTTCACCGTCGGTGTATTCCTGATGCGGTCCGCCGGTTGCGCGATCAACGACTTCGCCGACCGCAACCTCGATCCGCAGGTGCAACGCACCGCGGGGAGACCACTCGCCGCAGGCCGTGTGAAGCCGGGCGAGGCGCTGCTGATCTTCGTGATCCTGAGCTTGATTTCGTTCGCGTTGGTGCTGGCGTTCACCAACATGCTGACGATCGAGCTGTCGTTCATCGGCGCCGCGCTGGCGGCGCTGTATCCGTTCTCCAAGCGCTACACCTCGCTGCCGCAGGTGGTGCTCGGTGCGGCATTCGGCTGGGGCATCCCGATGGCCTTCGCCGCCGTCACGAATTCACTCCCGCCACTGGCGTGGCTGCTGTTCCTGGGCAACGTGCTGTTCTCCACCATCTACGACACCGAATACGCCATGGTGGACCGCGAGGACGACATCAGGGCCGGCGCGCGCTCCACCGCGATCCTGTTCGGCGACGCGGATCTGCCGATCCTCGCAATCCTGATGGGCACGTTCGTGCTGTGCATGGTGTTCGTCGGCACGCGCGCGCACTTGGTGTGGCCGCACTGGCTGGCGCTGGTGGTCGTGACCGGCCTGTTCGCGTGGCAGTTGTGGACGATGCGCGACCGTTCGCGCGCGCACTGCTTCGCCGCCTTCCGCAACAACAACTGGGTCGGCTGCGTGCTGTGGGTGGGGATATTGTTTTCGCTGGCGATCAAATGATTTCCCGTCCGGTCTGAGCGTAGCGCCGAAGGCGCGGAGTCGAAGAGCATGTGCTTCGACTCCGCTCGCTGCGCTCGCTACGCTCAGCACGAACGGATATCACTTGGCCGGCGCCCTCGCCAACGCCCACACATCCACGCGCGCAACACCCGCCCGCTTCAGCACGCGCGTGCACTCGGCCAGCGTGGCGCCGGTGGTGAACACGTCGTCCAGCACGGCGACATGCTGCGGAACATCGCCGTCGAGGTGTGCAGCGAACGCACCGCGTACGTTGCGGCGCCGCTGCGGCGCACTGAGTTCGGTTTGCGCGTCGGTGGCACGCGTGCGCCGCAATCCGCCATGCAACAGCGGAATGCGCAACGCCTTCGCCAATGGCCTGGCGATCTCCAGCGCCTGGTTGTAGCCGCGCGAACGCAACCGCGAGCGATGCAGCGGCACCGGCACGATCGCCTGCGGCCGTTCGCCCGGCGTCTGCGAAGCGATCCACAGCGAGGCCAGCAGCCTTCCCGCGGCGAGATCCGCGCCGAACTTGAAGCGCGCTTCCAGCCGATCCAGCGGATAGGCGTAGCGGAATGGTGCCCATGCCGCATCCCAAGGCGGCGCGCGCCGAACACAGCGCCCGCACAGGGGAGCAGGCGTCTCCAACGGCAAGGCGCAGCGCGCGCAACGGCAATCATTGCGCGGCAGATCGGCCAGGCACGCCGCGCACAGGTCTAGCCCGCTTTCGCCGCGGGCGCCGCACAACAGACAACGCAAGGGCAGCAGCGCACGCAGTGCGCCGTCAACCCGCAAGCTCGTTCTGAAGTTGACAGTCATCCCGACTCCCTTTGAAACTGTTTCTCCTGGCCTGGCGGGTCGAGACCCGCCCCACACTTTCGCGGAGTGCGAGCGATGACTCAAGTGCGACACGACTGGAAACGCGAGGAACTCCTCGGCCTTTTTGCGCTGCCGTTCAACGACCTGCTGGAACACGCGCACGCGATGCACCGCGCGCACTACGATCCCAACGCGGTGCAGGTCTCGACGCTGCTCTCGATCAAGACCGGCGGCTGCCCGGAGGATTGCGCCTACTGCCCGCAGGCCGCGCGTTACCACACCGGCGTGCAGGCCGACAAGCTGATGGAACTGGACGCGGTGCTTGAGCGCGCACGCGCCGCGCGCGATGCCGGAGCCACGCGCTTCTGCATGGGCGCGGCGTGGCGCTCGCCCAAGGATCGCGACATCCCGAAAGTTGCGGCGATGATCCGCGAAGTGCGCGCACTCGGCATGGAGACCTGCGCCACGCTCGGCATGTTGAGCGAATCGCAGGCGCAAACGTTGAAGGATGCCGGACTGGACTACTACAACCACAACCTGGACACCGCGCCGGAGTTCTACGGCGAGATCATCCACACCCGCGAGTACCAGGATCGCCTCGACACGCTGGAACACGTGCGCGCGGCCGGCATGAAGACCTGCTGCGGCGGCATCGTCGGCATGGGCGAATCGCGCGAGCAGCGGGCGGGGCTCTTGCAAACGCTCGCGAACCTTCCCGAGCACCCGCAGTCGGTGCCGATCAACCGGCTGGTGCAGGTGGAAGGCACGCCGCTGCACGGCACCGCGCTGCTGGATTCGTTCGAATTCGTGCGCACGATCGCGGTCGCACGCATCGTGATGCCGAAGTCAGTGGTGCGCCTGTCGGCCGGGCGCGCAGAGATGAGCGACGAACTGCAGGCACTGTGTTTCTACGCGGGCGCGAATTCGATCTTTTACGGCGAAAAGCTGCTCACGACCGGCAATCCGGATGTCGCGCACGACCGCGAACTGTTCGAACGGCTCGGTTTGAAGCCGATGCAGGTATGCCTGGAAGACCCGCACGGTTCGACCACGCATTGCGACATCATTGAGCGCGACGAGGCTATGGCGTGAGCAAGCTTCATCATCCCGGCCATGGAGCTCCTGGCCAGTGATGGCGGCTGTCGGCCGGGATCCAGAACCATGGCCGGCCCGCGCCACTGGATTCCGGCCTGCGCCGGAACGAGCATGGAATGACTTCGCAAACGAGCCGCCCCGATCTCTTGCAGCAACTCGCTTTGCGCACCGCCGGGCACGAGCGCGCCGGTCTGCTGCGCCGGCTACGCGCGGTCGAGCACGCACGCGATGCGCACATAGTGGCCAATGGCCGCGAACTGCTGAATTTCAGCAGCAATGATTACCTGGGGCTTGCGCGGCACCCGGAAGTGGTCGCAGCGTTGCGCGATGCTGCAGACGAACATGGTGTCGGCGCAACCGCGGCGCACCTGATCTGCGGCCATCATCGCGAACATGCGGCACTGGAAGCGGAACTCGCCGAATGGACCGGCCGCGAGCGAGCGCTGCTGTACTCTTCCGGCTGGCTGGCCAATCTCGGTGTGATGCAGGCGCTGCTCGACCGCGACGGCGTCAGCGTGCAGGACAGATTGAACCATGCCAGCCTGCTGGATGCCGCGAAGCTCGCCGGCTGCACGCTGAAGCGCTACCAGCATGCGGACGCGGAGAGCGCGTCGCGGCAACTGAAAAGCTCGGGAGACGCGCCTGCCTTGCTCGCGACCGATGGCGTGTTCAGCATGGATGGTGATATCGCCCCCCTGCGCGAGCTGGCCACGCTATGTGCGCGGGAAGGCGCCGTATTGATGGTGGACGATGCGCACGGCATCGGTGTGCTCGGCGCACACGGGCAAGGCAGCGTGACGGAAGCCGGACTGTCGCAAGGCGAAGTGCCGGTGCTGATGGCGACACTCGGCAAGGCCCTCGGTTGCACCGGCGCGTTCGTGGCCGGCAGCGCCGCGCTGATCGAAGGCCTGACGCAATTCGCGCGCACTTACGTGTACACCACCGCGCTGCCCCCGGCACTCGCCGCCGCCACGCGCGCGGCGGTGCGGATTGCGTGCAACGAAAACTGGCGCCGCGAGAAGTTGAGCTCATTGATCGCGCGCTTCCGCCGCGGCGCGCTGCAGCTCGGCCTGCCGCTCGCCGCATCGCGCACGCCCATCCAGCCGCTCCTTCTCGGCGACGCGGACGCCACGATGCGCACGGCCGCCGAACTCGAGAACGCCGGCCTGCTGGTCGGCGCGATCCGGCCACCCTCGGTGCCTGCGGGCAGCGCGCGATTGCGCATCACTTTTTCCGCCGCGCACGAGGAAGCGGATGTGGATCGGCTGGTGGATGCGCTCGCACGGGTCGTTCCGCGCCCTGCCAAAGCCGCTTCCTCGTTATGATGCGCGGTCATGTCTGATCTTTTCATCGAAACGCGCGGGCGCGGCGATACGCATGTCGTGCTGCTGCACGGCTGGGCGATGTCGGGCGCCGTGTTCGCGCCGCTCGTCGAGCGGCTGGAACAGCGTTGCACGCTGCACCTGGTGGACCTGCCCGGGCACGGACGTTCGCGCGACAGTGCAGTCCCGTTGACGGCGAGCGATTGCGCGCGTGCGATCGCGCGGGCCACGCCGCGCGCGGCCTGGTTGGGCTGGTCGCTTGGCGGCGTGATCGCGCTGCAGGCTGCGCTGGACTTCCCGCAGCAGGTACAGGCGCTGGCGATGCTGGATTCCACGCCGCGCTTCGTGCGCGGCGTGGACTGGCCGCACGCAATCTCGCCGGAAATCCTGCAGCAGTTCGCCAACGACCTGCGCGCGGATCACCGCGGCACGCTGGAACGTTTTCTCGCACTGGAAGCGCTGGGCAGCGACAGCGCGCAGGAAGATCTGCGTCGCTTGCGTCGCGACGCATTCGCCGAGCAGCCGCCCTCCGTGCGCGCACTGTGCGAGGGGCTGGACATCCTGGAACGCACCGACCTGCGTCCGCGCCTGCACGAGCTGAACCAGCCCAGCGCATGGCTCGCCGGCCGCCGCGACCGGCTGGTGCCGTGGCAGGCCATGGAATGGAGCGCGCGAACGTGCCGTGGCGTGTTCACCCGGATCGAGGGCGGCGGACACGCGCCATTCATCGGCCACGCGGACGAGGTGGTGATGGCATTGCTGCCGCTGCTGGAACGCGAACACGCGGACATGCATTCGTGAGCACGACCCGAAGAATCCGATTCCCATGAGCCCGATTCGATGAGTGCATTCCGGTTCGATCGCCGCCAGGTGCAACGCGCATTCGGCCGCGCGGCCGAGAGCTATGAAGAGAATGACGGCCTGCAGCGGCGGGTACAGTCGCGGCTGCTCGAACGTCTGGATTATTACGAGGGCACACCCGAGTGCGTCCTGGATCTCGGCTGCGGCACCGGTCGCGGGGCGGCGATCCTGAAACGCCGCTGGCGTGGTGCGCAGGTAATCGCGCTGGACCTCGCATTGCCTATGCTGCGGGTTGCGCGCCGGCACGCCGGCTGGATGAAGCCGTTTTCGCGTGTGTGCGGCGATGCGCTCGCGCTCCCGCTGGCCGACCGCAGCGTGGACGTGCTCCATTCCAGCCTGTGCATTCAATGGTGCGAAGCCCCGCGCGAGCTGTTCGCGGAATTCGCGCGCGTGCTGAAGCCCGGCGGGTTCATGGCGATCTCCACGCTGGGCCCGGACACCTTGCATGAATTGCGTCAGGCCTGGGCTCTTGCCGACAAGACGCATCCGCACGTCAGCCGGTTCCTGGACATGCATGATCTGGGTGATGCGGCGCTCGCCGCGGGCCTGCGCGACCCGGTGCTGGATTCCGATCACCTGATGTCGCGCTATGCGCACCCGCGCGACCTGTTGCGCGAATTGAAGGGGCTGGGCGCAACCAATGCCGATGCGCAGCGCGAGCGTGGCCTCACCGGCAAGGCGCGCTTCGCACGCATGTACGAGGCTTACGAAACAATGCGCGTGAACGGGCTGATTCCGGCGACCTGGGAAGTGATCGAAATGCACGCCTGGGGATCGCCGGAAGGACAGCCGCGCCGTGCGGGCGGCGAGGAGATCGCGACTTTCCCGATCGAGCGATTGCGCAAGCGGTAGGAGCCTCGGCAAAGCTGCTGCGCTCGTCCCTTCGCAAGTAACCATCCTTGGTGCGCCTTCCGATCGGCATCCGTGCCTCACCCTTAGCCATTGCACGCCATGCCTTCGATGGCGGGCGTAAGCGTATTGGCTTCGATCTGCACTCCAACAGCGCGCAACCACGGAGCTTTTGCCATGGATGGCGAGCTTCGCTCGCGACGCTTTGCCGGGCTCAGCGTAGACCGAACTTTTCGATGAGCTTCATTGCGTCGAACGGCGCTTTCACCTTGGCGTCGTTGTCGAAGTAGCAATAGACGTCACGCGACCGCCGCCGCCTCGGCGGCTTGTCCGAGATCAATTCCGCGTCATCCACCTGCGAGCCCGCGCTCCAGGCGCGGATGCGCACGGCCCAACGATCCAGCGCCGCGTCTGTGTACCCGCTCACGTACAGTTGCACGTCCCCGTGCAGGCGCATGTAGACGAAATCGGCGGTGAGGTCTTCCACGCGCGGCCACTTGCCGGCCGTATCCGCCACCACCAGCGCGATGCCGTGCTCGCGCAGCAGCGCGACGAAATCCTCGTCGAGGAAACTGTCGTGGCGAATCTCGACCGCGTGGCGCAGCTTGCGGTTGCGGTCTATCGCCAGCCGCGCGCGTCCCTTCATGCGGAAATCGCGCCGGCGTGCGAGCTTCAACGCGGCCGCGGTGTCATGCGGAAGTCGTTCGAAGAAATGTACGAACAAGTCGCGGTCATAACGCAGGCTGGGCGGGAACTGCCAGAGGATCGGACCCAACTTTTCGCGCAGCTCGAACACTCCGGAAGCGAAGAAGTTGGCCAAGGGCGCCTCGATCTCGCGCAACCGCCGGATGTGCGTAATGAAGCGCGGCCCCTTCACCGCGAACACGAAGCCGCTCGGCGTGTCCTCGTACCATCTCGCGTAGCTTTGCGGGTATTGCAGGGAATAGAACGAGCCGTTCAATTCAATGGTCGGAAAGCAGCGCGAGGCGTAATGCAGTTCCTCGCGTTGCACCAGGTCCTTCGGATAGAACACCCCGCGCCAGGGCGGATAACGCCAGCCGGAAATGCCGATGCGGACCTTCGCCATCCGCGCCATTGCAGCGCGGCGCAGTTCAGGAGGATGTGAATGCGCGCCGCGCGTTGCCAACGCGCGGCGCGGCGACTACGACATCAGAACGCGTATTTCACCGATGCACCCAGACCCCAGTCCGGGCTGCCGTCGGAAAAGCCGGCCAATGCGTAGGCCTGCAGGCGAAGCGCATCGCTGATGTGATGATTCCAGTAACCGGTCAGTTCGCGCTGCGCGAATCCGGAGTCGGAAATCTTCTCGCGGTAGTAGTAATAGGCGCCGACGCTATCGGCATCGCTGAGCTTGTAGCCCGCCCCGACATTGGCGTTCCAGCCATTGTGCAGCGGGATGTACGTCGAGCTGCCATACCGGGTCCAGCCCACGCCGCCGAAAGCGGTCCACGGTCCGAAGCCCTTGTAGGCATCGAGGTTCACGCCGTAGTCGTTCTTGCCGGTGCCCAGCCCCTTGTTCTCGTCGGCGGTTCCGAATTTGACCTTGCCGGTGAGGTCGAGGCCGAACTGCGCAGCATCATCGCGCACCAGACCATACGTGGCCTGGGCGACCACGTCGCCAAGTCCGGAAGCGGAGCCGCTGGTCACCGTGGTGGGTGGCGACGTGACGCCGCCGTTGCCCTTGCCGTGGCCGCGGCCATGCGGGTTGCCGTTCTTGACGCGACCGATGCCGGGGATGACATCGCTTGCGCCGCTGATGCTGACGAACGGCACGGTCAGTTTCACGGACCAGCGATCGGCTTCGTAGCCGACACTGAACGGCACATCCCAGATATCGGTGTTGAACGCGGTTCCGTATTTGCCGGTGCTGTAGTCCACGCCGGCGCCGAGCGTGAGGTGCCCGGTGTTGTCATCGGCGTGTGCCGCGGTCGCGGAGAGCGCAAGCAGCAACAGGGGAATGAAGGTCGCGAGCGGCTTCTTGCAGTTCATTGATCGAGATTTCCTTGGGCGATGGAAAGCGGGCGCCTCGCGGCGCCCGCGTGGTTTTTCAAAACGCGCGATCAGCCGCCGGGTCGACCGACGTGATCGGGACGGTCCGGGCGCTGCGGGCGATCAGGGCGATCGGGGCGCTGCGGATGGTCGGGATGTGCCGGGCGATCTGCCCCGGTGGAGTGGCTGCTCGCGAGTTCGGGCTTGCTGCCGTGCGTGGCTCCGGCTTGCGAATGGCCATTGTTCGAAGCGCTGACGACATCGCCCAGTTTGAAGCCGAGCGTGTGCGAGATCTGGCCCCAGCCCTCGCCTTGCGCACGCAGCGCCAGCACGCCTTGCAGCGATTGGCTGCTGCCGTCGGCCGAAGTAATGGTTCCGCCATTGAGCACCGCATTGATCTGGTCGGCCGTGGGCTGGGTGATGCCCATCTGCTTCAGCTCGTCCTGCGCCAGCGCCAGGGCGATGTTGACGTTGCCCCAGCCCATCTTCCCGGTCGCGGGCTGGATGGCCGTCGGCGTGGTGGTGGTACTCGTGCTGGTGGTGCCGTCCGGATTGGTGACCGTGGTGGTGGTCGTGGTGTCGAGCGTGGCCGAGGTGCCGTTGCGCAGTGCGTTGACCAACGCCTCGGCATTGGATTCGGACCCGGCGAAGGTCGCGTAGCGATTGGCCAGCCGCGTGGCCACGGTACTGGTGGTCGTCGTGGTGGTGGTTGATTGAGTGCCGTCGTCGGCGATGGCTTGTGCGGCAAACACGGTCAGCAAACTGGCGCACAACAAGGTGAGCACGGGACGTTGCGTTTTCATGGTTTGTCTCGCGGTGATTCAGGGGAACGCCGCGATCGCGCGGCGTCGCGACCGCACGAAAGTCGAACAGCACTTATGCGGATGATGCGATCTTGTCGCCACGATCGGCGCGCGCGCAAGCAGAGTTGCTGCTGTATTCAGCGCGCGTTGTTTCCTGAATGCGAAGACGTGCAGTACGTCACATCGGCACTGCGCGCCAGTGCATCATTGACCCGCCACGAGGACCGTGAAACTCCCCGGTATCAGCGGCGGACGCCCGCGCGGATTGTCCACCCTCGGTTTCGGACGCGGGCCGAACTGCGCGGCGGACAGATAGATGTCGCCGCCCGGATTCAGCGCCATCGTGCGCGCGCTCCTTTGCGTCGGAACATTCGCCAGCACGCTGTAATGATCCGCGCTGTCCTCGCGCACGACCGTCAACGTGCCGCTCTCGCCGTTGGAGCTGAACACCAGTTGCCGTCGCGGATCGAATGCCGCCGCATCCGGGCCTTGGCCGATCGGCACGCTCGCGACCGGTTTGCCGGAATCGGCATCGGTCACGGCCATGTTGTTGTTCTGGCACACCGAGAACAGGCGGCGATGTGCGATGTCCATCGCTAGTCCGGACGGATCTTCGCAATTCTTCAGCGGCCAGGTGTGCGTCACTTTCATCGCCTTGGGATCGATCTCGACCAGCTCGCCCTTGTCTTCGATGTTGTCGTAGACGTGGCCTTTGCCATCGCTGACCGCGAATTCCGGCTTGCCAGGCAATGCGATGGTGCCGAGCAGCTTGCCGCTCGCCGCATCGATCACGCTGGCATCTTTGCTATGGCCATTGAAAGTGAAGACGCGCTTCGAATACGGGTCGTACAGGATCGCGTCCGGGTTCCCGCCGTTCACCGCGATGGTCTGTTGCGTTTTCAACGTTGCCGGATCGAACACCGTCACCGTGTTGGCGCGGCCGTTGCTGATGAAGCCGCGATGCAGGTCATCGGCGAGTGCGATGCCGTGGACGCCCGAGAGTCCGTCGATTTCCCCGGCCTGTTTGCCGGTGCCGACATCCAGCACGACCACGCGGTCGGAGCGGCTGACGTAGAGGTGCTTCGCAGCCGGATCCAAGGCCAGGTAATCCCAGCCGCCCTCGCCACCGATTTGCCAGCGCTGCAGCACATGCCATGCGTGCTTCGATGCCGGCGCGGCGATCGCGCCCAGCGACAATGCACCCAATACACAAGCCACGAAATACCGTTTCATCACGCACTCCTTGTAATGGATGATGGGGCAGCAGCGCTCCGCACTATCCTACGCTTCCCTTCGCGCCCGCTTACCCGATGACCGAATCCCGCGCTCCCGAACGCGCCGCCTGGGTCGCCTTGCCGGTGCTCACGGTCATATGGTCCTTGAACTGGACGGTGATGAAGTGGGCGCTGGATTACAGCGGTCCGTTCACCTTCTCCGCGCTGCGCTATGTGGCGGCGACCGTGGTGCTGTTCGTGCTGATGGCATTGCGCCGGGAATCGTTTGCCGTGCCGCCCCTGTTGCCGACGATATTGATCGGCGCGACCCAGACCACCGGCTTCCAGGCCTTCGCGCAATGGGCACTGGTCGGCGGCGGTGCCGGGAAGACCGCGTTGCTCGCCTACACGATGCCGTTCTGGATGGTGCCGCTGGCCTGGCTGCTGTTGCACGAGAAACCACGCGCGGCGCAGTGGACATCCATTGGGCTGGCCGCGGTGGGCCTGGTATTCGTGATCGAGCCCTGGCACACGCTGGGCAGTGTGCGCAGCGTGGTGTTCGCATTGTTGGGCGGTTTGAGCTGGGCTATCGGTACGGTGCTGTCCAAGCGCGTGTTCCAGCGCACCACGGTCGGGCCGCTGCAACTGACCGCCTGGCAGATGCTGTTCGGCACGGTGGTGCTGGTGGTGATCGCGCTGATCGTGCCCGAGCGCGCGGTCACGTGGGCTCCCGGCCTGATCGCTGCGTTGACCTACAACGCGCTGCTGTCTTCCGGGCTGGCTTGGGCGTTGTGGCTGCTGATCGTGCAGCGGCTACCCACCCAGGTGGCAGGCCTGACCAGCCTGCTGGTGCCGATCGCGGGCGTGCTGTTCGCCTGGGGGTTGCTGAACGAAAGACCCGATGTAGCCGAGTGGATCGGCATCGGGCTGATAGGAATAGCTCTTGTCAGTTTGAACTTCACGCGGCGCGTGTCAGGATAACCAGCCACTCTGGCTGGGAGCTTTGCAATGGAATCTGCGGTTGCGCCGCTGCCGGCGCCGGATGAAGTGCGGCTGGCCATCATCGGCCTCGGGTATGTCGGGCTGCCGCTGGCGGTCGGCTTCGGCCGCGTGTTGCCGACACTCGGCTTCGACATCAACAGGCAACGCATCGCGGAACTGAAACAGGGCCGCGACCACACGCTGGAAGTGCTGCCGGAAGATCTGCGAACGGCGGAGCACCTGTGCTGCAGCGATGACGCGAAGGATCTCGAAGGCCGCAACGCCTTCATCGTCACCGTGCCGACGCCGATCGATTCGTTCAAGCGGCCGGACCTCTCGCCGCTGGAATCGGCGAGCCGCACGGTCGGCCGTGCGATCAGGCGTGGCGGCATCGTGATCTTCGAATCCACCGTGTATCCGGGTGCGACCGAAGAGGTGTGCGTGCCGATCATCGAGCGCGAGTCCGGGTTGAAATACAACGTGGATTTCTTCGCCGGCTACAGCCCCGAGCGCATCAATCCCGGCGACAAGCAGCATCGGCTGGAATCCATCACCAAAGTCGTGTCCGGCTCGACGCCGGCGGCGCTGGATTTCGTGGACGCGCTGTATCGCAAGGTGGTGGCCGCGGGCACGCATCGTGCGTCGAGCATTCGCGTCGCGGAAGCGGCGAAGGTCATCGAGAACACCCAGCGCGATCTCAACATTGCGCTGGTGAACGAACTGGCGCTGATCTGCCACAAGCTCGGCATCGACACCGGCGAGGTGCTGGAAGCCGCCGGCACCAAGTGGAATTTCCTTCCCTTCCGCCCCGGGTTGGTCGGCGGACATTGCATCGGCGTGGACCCGTATTACCTCACCCACAAGGCGCAGCAGATCGGCTACCACCCGGAAGTGATCCTGTCGGGCCGGCGCATCAACGACGGCATGGGCCAGCACGTCGCGCAGCGCGTGATCAAGCTGATGACGCAGCGGCGCATGCACGCGGTCGGCGCGCACGTGCTGATCCTCGGACTCGCGTTCAAGGAGAACTGCCCCGACCTGCGCAACACGCGGGTCGTGGATGTGATCGAGGAATTCCGCGGCTATTCCGCGCACGTGGACGTGCACGATCCGTGGGTGGATCCGGCCGAAGCCAAGCGCGAGTACGGGCTGGACCTCGTCACCCAACTGAAACCCGACAGCTACGACGCGATCATCCTCGCCGTGGGCCATCGGCAATTCCTGGGGATGGGCGCGGAGAAACTGCGCGCGCTGGGCAAGCCCGGTTGCGTGCTGTTCGACGTGAAGCAGCTGCTGCCGGTAGACGCGGTGGACGGACGCCTGTAGCGAGCGAACCTCTCTGGCGCAGTTTTCACGTCTAACGGGGTACAAGAACGTACGCCGATGAAACCTGTTGCGCTCGCTTTTCTCCTTGCGCCGATGCTGGTCCTGGCCGGCTGTGGCGGCGCAAAGCTGCTGCTCGCGTCCGCAACGCCACCGCCGCCGGAAGGTACAGGCAAGACGGTGCACGGACCGGCCTATGCACCTTCGCAGGCCACCCGCGGCGCACCGGATCCGGCCACCGATTGGGGCGCCTACAACAAGACGCGCTCGGGCGACCGCTTTTCGCCGCTCGCACAGATCAACGCGGAGAATATCGGCGACTTGAAGCAGGTCTGCGCGTACACGCTCGACAAGCCCGCGAACATGCAGAGCTCGCTGATCGAGGTCGGCGGCACGCTGTATTTCACCACGCAGGAAGACACCTACGCGGTGGATGCGAGTACCTGCACATTGCGCTGGCGGCGCGCTTATCGACTCGCGCGCTCGCCGCCATTCGATCCGAACAAGGTCAATCGCGGCGTCGGCTGGCTGGACGGCAAGCTGTTCCGCGGATCCAACGACGGTCGCCTGTACGCACTCGACGCTGCCACCGGCGCAGAGTTGTGGAACGTGCCGGTCGGCGATCCGGATATCGGGGAAACCTTCCCCGCCGCGCCGGTCGCGTGGAACGGACGCGTCTACATCGGCAATGCAGGTGGCGACAATTTCGGCGTGACCGGTCGCATGATGGCGTTCGACGCGGACACCGGCGGCAAGCTGTGGAGCGCCGACCTCGTCCCGACCTCCGGTCCGGCGAGCCAGACCTGGCCGCCTTCCACGGCGCGACATCCCAGGGCCGGCGCGGCGACGTGGACCTCGTACACCCTCGATACGCAACATGGCCTGCTGTGGGTGCCCACCGGCAATGCCGCGCCGGACTTCCTGAAATCGCTACGCCCGGGACGAAACCTCTACACCTACTCGGTCGTCGCGCTGGATGCGAACACCGGCTCGGTGAAACAGGCGAAGCAACTGGTCACGGAAGATGATTTCCACGATTGGGACATCGCCGCCCCGGCGGAGTTGATCGACACGCCCGATGGCGATCACCTCCTGGTCGCGGCGGGCAAGAACGGTTACTTCTACGCGCTCGATCGCGACACGCTGAAGTTGCGCTACAAGACGCCGGTCACGCGAATGGAGAACGTCAGCGCACCGTTGATCGCGCAGGGTACGCACTTCTGCCCCGGGATCGATGGCGGCGTGGAATGGAACGGGCCGGCGTATTCGCCGCGCACGAACGCGTTCTACTTGAACGCGATCGATTGGTGCATCACCGTGGCGACGCGCGCACCGGACCAACTGGAAGGTCGGAAAGGCTTGCCATGGACAGGCGCGAAGGATCGCAAGAATCCGTTCGGTGTGCCGGACAGGCAGCGCAGCGGCTGGGTGACCGCGGTGAATGCGAAGGACGGTTCCGTCCTCTGGCAATACCACGCGCGTGCGCCGCTGGTATCGGGAATCACGGCCACCGCGGGCGACGTGGTGTTCACCGCCGATATCGCCGGCGACTTCATGGCCTTCGACGCGCGCAGCGGCAGGCTGCTGTGGCAACGCAACCTCGGTCAGCCGGTCGGAGGCGGCGTGATCGCGTATTCCGTGAACGGCAAGGAATACATCGCCGTCGCCTCCGGCATGGACTCGCCGCTCGGCTGGCAGGTGCACAGCACACCCGCGCGCGTGGTGGTGTTCGCGGTGAGGTAACCCGGAGGGCAGCGGAACCGGCGCCAGCCACGTGGGCTCGCCGACATGGCGCGGAGTGTGCGCGTTGGGCGAACGCGGTCGCGTGTGGCGGAGCCGCTGCTGCGGATCCGGTGGACGAAAGGTTTAACGGAAGCTTGTAGCGCAATTCACGTTGCGCGGCGTACAAACAAGTGTGCTGTGAAAGTGATCGTGCTCGTCCTGCTTTTCGCGCCGATGATGGCGTTGGCAGGTGGTAGCGAGCCGGAGCCGGCCATCGGTCCGCGCCAGGTTTGCGCGGTGGCAAATACCTGCGCATCGCACCGGCACCCGACGTTCTCGTCCGCCCATTCGTCGCCGTCCGATTCCGACGCGGCGGGTTGGAACGTGGGCAGGCCCGTCGCGCAGTTTTCGAAAGCCCACATCGCGATCTGGATGCCGTCCCCGATCCACACGCAGGCCCATGCGCCGGACGCGAATCGTGGTTCGATCCGGGCGCCGCTTGTGTTGAACCTCGCCGCGACCCGCGAGGACGGTGAGTCCGGCACCGAAACAGGCAACGAGGGCTTTGCGAGCCGAGTCCATCTGTTGTCGAAACGCAATGGCGGACAGTGGGTCGGCCGTGGCGTCGCCTATACCGTCAGCGGCAGGGAATACATCGCCATCGCACGCTGGCACCACGCGCCGTCGCTCGTCCTTGTATTCGCCCTGCCGTGAGCGGCAATGAATCAGCGGCGCGGGCGTTGCCATTCGATCGGGAACCGGTGCGCGTGCCGATCCCGGTTGGTCGGCTTACCCGAGATCCTGGAAGCTTCCCGTACGACAGGCGAGCAGCCCGGATGGGGAAGCATCCGGGGCCGCTCGCAACGACTGTCTTCGCCGCCGCGAAATTTCCGTACGCATCAGCTCCTGCTCATCAGCTTCCCGGTTCCGGGGCCAGCGGCAACTCGAGGTAACTCGGGTGCCGTGGATCCAGGTGCACCGTGAAGGTCGCGGTGCGCGCATCCTTCGCGGTTTCATAGCCGATGCGTCCGCCGGAGTTGTAGTTCTTCTGCCAGTCCGGCGTGTCCAGAGGGCCGAGCGCCACGCGCAGGCGCGTGCCCTTCGGCAGTTCGCGGGCGGTGAAGTAGAACCCGTCGAAGCGCCACGGCTCGATCGCGCCGGGCGTTGCCGGCTCGGCCTTCGCCATGCCATGGCGGAAGCGCGCGCGCATCATGTCCCGGCCCAGCACCAGCGTGCGGCCGTCCGGCAGGATCGCATCCACTTCCGCACCGACATCGCCATCGGGCGTGTCGAGCGAGATGTTCGCAAGCAACTGCATCGCGCCGGCGAGCGTAATGGCCTTCGGCAGCCGGTCACTGACGTAGATCAGGCGATCCGGCTTGTACGGCTCGGCCGAATGCACCAGCGCATCGTCGCCCTGGTCCTTCAGCAGTTCGTCGGCCGGTGTCAGCGCGAGCGGGTCGTCCCTGAAGGTGTCGGCCGGCTGCTCGCCGGGTTGTTCGGTGGTCAGGAAGCCGGCGTGGAAGACGTCGTGCGCATCACTGCCCGGCGAGGACAGGTACAACCGCAGCGTGTGGTCGGACAAATCCTTCAACGAATCGGCGTGTCGCCATTCGTGCGCGCCCATCACGTAGTAATTGACGCGCTCGCTCAGGATGCCGGGGCGCTTGCCGCCTTTCAGCACCCAATCGAAGAAATCGATCTGGAGCTGGTCGATGTCCAGCACCGATTTCTTGTCGAAGGTCAGTCCGCCCAGTTTCTGTTGCGGATGACGCGTGCCGGGGTGATCCCACGGACCCAGCAGCAGATAAAAATGCTTCTTCGCATTCGTCGAGGCGTTCGCCATGAACTCCCGGTAGTAGCGCAGCGCACCGCGCTGGTCGTCGTCGAAGTAGCCGGTAATGGTAAGGACCGGGACATCGATGGACTTGTAGTCGTCGGGTTTGGGGTTGTACGCCGCCCAGTAGGCGTCATCGGCCGGATGATCCAGCCACTCCAGAAATACGGCGCGTTGGGTGCCCGCGAGATCGGCGAGCGTATAGAACGGCCGATTGTGCTCGTAGGCATCCACGAAGCGGGACTCCCAGTACTTTTCGTCGCCGAACAGGTTTTCCTGCCCGGTGTGGCCACTGGTGAGCGCCAACCACTGCGCCGTGTAACTCATGGCGATGCCTTTGGGCTGCGGATAATCCCAGCCCGGATACACCGCCGCGGTCGGCACGGCAGCGACCAGGTGCGCGGGATGTTCGGCAAGAATCTGCCATTGATCCATGCCGCGGTAGGAACCGCCGCGCGTGACCACGCGGCCGTCACACCACGGCTGCTTCGCCAGCCAGGCGATCACGTCCGCACCATCCGGACCATTGCCGTAGAGCGGCGTGAACCTGCCTTGTGAAGTACCACGTCCGCGCACGTCGACGCTGACATAGACGTAGCCGTGCGTGGCGAACTTCACCGCGCGGGCCTGGGTTTCGTCCGTGATGTAGGGCGTCATCACCAGCACGACCGGCAACGGCTTCGCCTGATCCGAAGGCCGCCAGATCGTTGCCGCAAGTTGCACGCCATCGCGCAACGGGATCATGTGGTGCAAGTCCACGATCACGTCTTCGCGATTGTCGCCCTTGTCCGCGGCAAGAGCCGCAATCGAGAACATCGCCGCGAGTGCGCACAACAACAAGCCTGCGGACAGCTTGAGGCCCCTCATCGCATTGCTCCTCATCGCGCTTCTCCCCCGGCTGATTCGCGCCGATCCTCATGTGGTGCGACCGCGGGGGCATGTGCCGGAAGGCACCGGCTGACGAACCCGCGCGCGGCGCGTGCATACTATTGGAATCGTGCTCTGCCTGGAGCCCGACTCATACCGAACCAAAGGACAAGGGAATGCGCATACTGGTCACGGGAGCCGCCGGTTTCATCGGCGCCGCGCTGTCGAAGCGCCTGCTGGCGCGCGGCGACACGGTGCTCGGCTACGACAACCTCAATCCGTATTACGACGTCAATCTCAAGCGCGCGCGCTTGGCGCGACTGACGTCGCAGGAAAATTTTTCGTTCGTGCAGGCGGGCATCGAGGATCGCGCAGCGGTCGAGCGGGCCTTCGCCGAATTCAAGCCTGCACGCGTCGTGAACCTCGCCGCGCAGGCCGGCGTGCGCTATTCGATCGAGAACCCGCACGCGTACGTTGAATCGAACCTCGTCGGTTTCATCAACGTCCTCGAAGCCTGCCGCCACAACGGCATCGAGCACCTGGTCTACGCATCCTCCAGTTCGGTGTACGGCGCCAACAAGAAGCTGCCGTTCTCGGTGCGCGACGAAGTGGACCACCCGGTGAGCCTGTACGCCGCGACCAAGAAGGCCAACGAACTGATGGCTCACACCTACAGCCATCTGTACGCGTTGCCGACGACCGGCTTGCGCTTCTTCACCGTGTACGGACCATGGGGCCGCCCGGACATGGCGCTGTTCCTGTTCACGCGAAAGATCCTCGGCGGCGAACCGATTCCGGTGTTCAACAACGGGCACCACACGCGCGACTTCACCTACGTGGACGACATCGTGGAGGGAGTGATCCGCGTGCTCGACCGCGTGCCGCAGGGCGACCCGGATTTCGATCCGCTGCATCCCACGCCCGAAACCTCCGGCGCACCGTACCGCGTGTACAACATCGGCAATCACCGACCGGTGCAGTTGTCGCGCTACATCGAAGTGCTTGAGGACGCGCTCGGCCGCAAGGCGGAAAAAATTCTGCTACCGCTGCAGCCCGGCGACGTGCCGGACACGTATGCGGATGTTGCGGAGCTCACGCGCGATACCGGCTATTCGCCCTCCACGCCGGTGGAAGAAGGCGTGCGTCGGTTTGTCGCGTGGTATCGCGATTTCTACAAGGTTTGAGCGGCTTGCGCCGGTGGCTTTCTCCAGGCGATCGATTGCCGGGCTGCCGCGCGCTTGCGTGATCCAAAGTGATCCATGGCGTGCGCAGCCCAAGCTGGAAGCAGTGGCTGCGCTTCCCGTCGCGGCGAAGTCGTCCGCGCCCGGACCGAGCTGTCCGGAGTTCACGTCGCGTGCACGCGCAAGTAGTACAAATAGCGCAAAGCTGGTGTTCGATTTTCATTCCGGAGTAGATCGTCTCGAGCTCCGGCATCGGCAATTTTCGCGAGCCAGGGTTGGCTCGTTCCGCCAAGGCAAGGAGGCTCACCATGTTCCGTTTCGTTGCGATGGTTAGCGCGGTACTGCTGCTTGCGGCCTGCGCCACGACTTCCGGTTCCAATCAGGCGCCGCCCTACAACCCCGACGCACAGGCGGTGAAGAATTACCTGATCGGCGTTGACGACCAGTTGCAGGTCACCGTCTGGCAGAACCCCGATCTGAGCGTGAGCGTGCCGGTGCGCCCCGACGGCAAGATCACCGTGCCGCTGATCGGCGACGTGCAGGCCGGCGGCAAGACGCCGGAAGAAGTCGCCGACGAGATCCAGGACAAGCTCGGCAAGTATGTCCGCGACCCGCAGGTGGCGGTGATCCTTACCCAGTTGCGCAGCCATGAGTATCTCTCCCGCGTACGCGTGACCGGAGCGGTGCACCAGCCGGTTTCGATCCCCTATCGCCAGGGCATGACCGTGCTGGATGCGGTACTGGCGGCCGGCGGCACCAACGAGTTTGCCGCAGCGGATGACACCGAGCTGTATCGCAAGATGGCGAGCGGCGGCACCAAGGCCTACAACGTGCGGCTCGACAAGGTACTCGATCGCGGCGACCTGTCCACCAATTATCCGGTGCAGCCGGGCGATGTGATCACGGTTCCGACCAAGGCGTTTTGATGACCAGCGGCGCCCGGCGCTTGCCGCCGGGCGTCCATCCACCGTTCGGGAACGCGCCGATGCGCGGAACACGCGGCCGAGGAACGGCTGCTTTCAGCTTCAAGGAAGAAGACCATGGCAAACGAACTGATCCCCGCCAACGCGTACAGCTTCTGGCTCGTGGGCGGGACGATGGCGAAAGAGGCGAAACGGCGCCGGCTGGCGCTGGGCATCCTGTTCGCAGCGATCGCGCTGCTGGCGCTCGTTCTGGGCCTGCTCTGGCCGAAGAAATACGAGGCCACCACCACGATCCTGGTGCAGGAAAACAACATCATCAAGCCGTTGACCGAAGGCCTGGCCGCACCGACCGAGGTGGCTGATCGCGCCGGCATCGCCCAGGAAGTGATCTTCAGCCGCAGCATCATGAACAAGATCCTGGTGGACGGCGGCTGGATGAAGAACCACCCCTCGCCGCTGGAGCAGGAGGACCTGATCAAGCAGATCCAGGACAGCACCACGATCACCTCGCCGCGCCCGGACCTGCTGCAGATCTCCTACGCCGACACCGACCCGGTGCGCAGCTACAACGTGACGCGCGACATGACGCACCTCTTCATCGAGGCGAGCCTGGCGTCCAAGCAGAAGGAAAGCACCAGCGCCTACGAATTCATGAACAGCCAGGTGCTCGCGTACGCGAAAAAGCTGACCGCTTCCGGCGAGAAGCTGAAGAATTTCCTGGAAACGCATGCCGACGCGGCGCCCGGCAACCAGGTGGATACCAATACGCGCATCGCGCAGCTGCGCCAGGAGATGGAGGCCGCGCGCATCGACATCGCCGAACTGGGCTCCAAGAGCGCCACGCTCGGCGGGCAGTTGTCCGGGCAGTCCGAGATTGCGGTGGCGCAGACGCGGGAAGGCGTCTACGGAGCGCAGATCGCGCAGCTGCAGGCGAAACTGGCCCAGCTCAAGTTGACTTACACCGACAGCTATCCGGACGTGATCCGCACGCGTCACCAGATCGACGACCTGCGCCAGCAGATGAAGCAGGCCGAGACGCAGAAGGCCGCCTCCCAGGTCGCAGGCACCCCGATCGACAACGTGGTGGCGTTCAACCCGGTCTACCAAGACCTGACGACCAAGCGCGCCGATGTGCGCGGCGACCTCGCGGCCGCTGAAGCGCGGCTGGCCGCCAGCTCCACGCAACTGAAGCAGGAGCTGGAGCGCAGCAAACGCGTGGCGGCGACTGCCGATGAAATGGCCGCGCTCACGTCGGACTACAACATCAACCAGCAGATCTATCAGGACCTGCTGAAGCGACGCGAGCAGGCGCGCGTCTCGATGGAGCTCGACAAGGAGCGTCGCGGCCTGACTTTCCAGATCCAGGATCCGGCGATGATACCGCTGGTGCCCTCGGGGCTGCGGCTGGCGCACTTTGCGGCCGCGGGGATCGCGCTCGCCGCGCTGATCCCGATCGGACTGCTGTTCGGCGTCTCGCGCTATGACCCGCGCGTGCGCAGCCGCGAGCTGCTCGAGTACAGCACCGGGCTGCCGGTACTGGCAACGATCCCGCACTTCCAGACGCCCGAGGACGATCGCCACCGGCACCGGCGCAATCTGCTGATCGTGCTGATTGCCGCGGGAGTGGCGGCCTGCTACCTCGCACTCTTCATCATTCGGACATGGATGACCACATGAACGCAGAAATCGCCAATCGCGTGCAAGAGCACGAACTCGTCGCCGACGCGCCCGAGCGCGCCAGTGGTCACTCCATCGCACTCATGCAGGAGACCGGCTCGCTCACGCCGTATCAATTGCATGCGCGACGCCTGATCCAGGCCGATGGCGCTTCACGGGAAATGGCGGACGCCTTCCGCGAGGTGCGGACGCGCCTGCTGGACCTGAGCGACGGCCAGAACTTCACCACGCTGGTCGTGCCGGTCAGCGCCGGCTCCGGCGGCAGCTTCGTGGCGCGCAATCTCGCGCTGGCCTTTGCCTTCGACGAAGCACGCACCGCCCTGCTGGTGGATTGCAACCTGCGCAATCCAACCCAGGACCGCGCGCTGGAGGTGGAGCCCGATTCCGGTGGGCTGGTGGACTACCTCGAGCACCCGGCGACGGGCATCAAGCCGATCGTCTATCACACCGGCATTCCGCGGCTGCGGCTGATTCCGGCCGGCAAGACGCGCGAGGCGCAGGGTGAATTCTTCTCCTCGTTCCGCATGCGGGCGGTGCTGGATTCGCTGCGCTGCCGGTATCCGGATCGCTATCTTTTCCTGGACGGGCCGCCGATCAAGGGCGGGCCGGATGCGAGGATCCTGTCGGATCTCGCCGATTATGTAGTTGTGGTCGCGGGCTACGGGCGCGATACTCCTGCCACGATCAACCATGCCGTGGCCGGTTTCGACCCGAACAAGCTGGCCGGGCTGGTCTTCAACGAGGCTTGAGAGGTTCTACCCGCAGCTTTTCGCATCCACCAGGAAGGGGGCACCTATGCCAGCACCAACCCTGCTTGCACGTTGCGTCGCGCTCGCATTAATGGGCGCCACAGGTTACGCGGTAGCGGCACCACAAGCGGATCAGGCACAGAACACGACCCAGCAGAACGCGGACCAGGGCGTCACGCCCTTGTTGCCGCAGCAGGCGCCGCAGCAGACCGCCACGCCACCCAATCAGGGTCAGGATCAGGACCAAGGGATCGAACCGATCGGGCCGCCCAACGTTCCGGAAATACCGCCGGCAAACATTCCGCTGTTCGACTGGACGGTGGAAGCCGGCGTCGAGCACGATACCAACATCAATCGCAGCGAGGACAACGCGATCAGCCAGACCCTGCTGGTTCCGCGCGCCACCTTCAGCTACGACCAGAACGGCACGACGCTGCAGGCGCACGCAATCGGCGAGATCGAATACATCGACTATCTGGAAGGCGACTTCGACAACGAGCTGCGCGGTGCACTCGCCGGGACCTTGAACTGGGATATCGTGCCGCAGCGGCTGGCCTTGTCGGTGGTGGATACCAGCACCGTGCAGCCGGTGAACATCCTTGCCAACAACGGGCCGGGCAACTTCCAGCAGGTCAACGTGCTCTCGATCGGTCCGGTGCTGAGCTTTGGCGTGGGCGGCACCTGGCACGGGCAGCTCGAGGCACACTACATCGATACGCTCGCCTCGCAGACGAAAGGCTTCGATACGCAGCGCGGGATGGGCGCGTTCCGGGTCATCGACGACCTCAATGCGACCGATCAGGTTTCCGCCAATTTCGAAGCCGAACACGTGCATCTGCAGCATCCGGATCTCGTCGTCGGCGCGATCGGCAATGGCTACGACCATTACGATGCGTATCTCCACTACATCAGCAAGCTGCTCAACAAGGTGACGGTGGACCTGACACTGGGCGGGTCGCGCTACAGCTTCCAGGGGCTCATCCCCGATGAGAACGACGTGCTGGCGCGCGTGCACGTGGATTGGCAGGTGGATCTGCACAACTCATTCAGCATCGGCGGTGCGCGTCAGACGACGGATGCGGCGGCGGACATGCTCCTGTATCCCGATCAGCTGATCGCGTTCAGGGATATGGCCGCAGGCGACCTGGGCGTGGGCAATTCCGTGGTCACGCCGGATGTCTATCGCGAGCGCATGCTGGATGCCAACTACACCTGGGCGGGCGATCGGCTGCACGTCTCGGTGGCCCCGTACTATCGCCGTGTCAGTTATCTCGGCGACACCACGCTCAACCAAAACGAACGGGGCGCCGGGCTGGACGTGAGTTGGCGGCTGTCGCCAGTGATGACACTCGATTTCCGTGCGGGCGCGGCGCGCACCCGTTTCACCAATCTGGACCGCCGCGACAACAGGTACGACTTCGGGCCGAGCCTCACGGATCAGCTCACTCCGCACTGGAGCTGGCGCGCAGAGCTCACCCATCGTCACCTCAACAGCACGGAACCCGGCCTGAGCTATACCGACAACGTGGCGTTCTTCGTGCTGGCGTACAAGCGCTGAGGTCCGGCATGCACGTGCAGATCACTTTCCAGAAAGTACCTTGTCGGTACGGGGCGGGATAGCGCGCCTCTTGAAACTCGGCGACGTCCATGGATGGAGCGCAGTCAGTGAGTGGTTCGAGAGACCCCGGGAGCGGAGTCGCAGAAGCGGCCGCGGTACCCAGGAGGCGCCCCCGTACCGCGGCCGGTCCTCGCGCCGAGCGGAGCAGCGCTTCCCGTCGCCTCGCGAAGCGCCTGCGGATCCTGATCATCACCGATACCGCATTGCTCACGTCCGGGGGCAGTGAGCGCTTCCTGCGCAACCTGCTGGAGCGACTGCCGGCCGATTCCTTCAGGGTGGACGTGCTGCAGCTCGCCGCACCGCCGGCGGACGCGTTCGGGACATTTGACGCGCCACATGTGAGGCTGTCGCACGAGCCGATCGGCGAAAGCCGGATCCGGCTGCTCGCGGCCATTGTCCGTGCGTACCAACTGGTCCGACGCAATCATTACGACATCGTGCACTCGCAGCACGAAAGTGCCGATCTGATCAACGCGCTGCTTCCGGGCAGGGCGCGTCGGCTGTCGAGCCGGCGCGACATGGGATTCCTGAAATCGAGCCGGGTACGGTCGCTCATGCGATGGCTGGACCGCCGCTTCGACTGCGTCGTGGCACCGAGCCAGGCCATCCTGGATTCGCTGCCGCGCGAGCGTGCATCGCGACTCGTATGCATTCCCAATGGCGTGGACACCCGGCGTTATGCACCCGCGGATGCAGGCCGGCGCGCGCGCATGCGCGAGTCGCTGGGTTACGCGAGTCACGAACTGCTGATCGGCTGCGTGGCGAACTTCAACCCGGTCAAGCGGCATGCAGATCTGATCGACGCCTTCGCGCGCGTGTACGCCGAGCTGCCGCAGGCGCGCCTGTTGCTGCTGGGCGACGGCCGCCTGCGCGGCGCGATCGAAACCCGCATCGCCGCGCTCGGATTGTCGGGCGCGGTGCGTCTGGCCGGCGAACGCCTCGATGTCGCGAATGTCCTGCCGGCACTGGATGTATTCGCACTGGCTTCCAAGAGCGAAGGGATGTCCAACGCGATCCTGGAAGCGCAGGCCTGCGGATTGCCGGTGGTGGCCACGGATGTGGGCGGCAACCCGGAACTGGTGGATGCCGATTGCGGCGTGCTGGTGCAGCCGCTGAATCCGCCCGCGCTCGCGCGAGCCTTGCTGGAGTTGCTGCCCGACGTCGCGCGGCGCGCGCGGTTGGGCATGGCGGCGCGCGCGCGCGTATGCGCAAGGCACCCGCTGCAGAAAATGGCCGATGCGTATCTCGCGCTTTATCGGGAGCTCGCCGATGCGCGCTGAGCCGCATGTCTTCCATCTGCATTCCGGAACGGGGCTGTATGGCGCCGAGCAGATGTTGCTCGGCCTGATTCCCGCACTGATCCGGCGCGGCATGGAAAGCACCCTGCTTTGCCTGGACAACTATCGTCTCGACGAGCAGCCGCTCTACGCGCGTGCGCGCCGGCTGGGGATTCCCGCGCAAAGGCTGCCCTGCCGCGGCCGCTTCGACTGGAGGACCGTGCGCGCACTGCGCCGGGTACTGCGCGCGCATCCCAACGCGCTGCTGCACGTGCACGGCTACAAGAGCGCGTTCTACGCGTGGCTGGCCCGTGGTGCCGGCGAAACGCCGATTGTCTCGACCCTGCACGGACACGTCGAGGGCACGCGCCGACTGAATCTGTACCAGAACCTGGAACGCCGGCTGATGCGCGGATTCGACCGGGTTTGCATCGTCTCCGCGGCGATGCAGCCGGCATTGGCGACCGGAGGCGTTGCCCCGGAAAAAATCGAGCTGATCGAAAACGGCGTGGATACCGGACGTTTTCGTCCGGACATCGAGCCTCTGTCCCGGACGGTCTGCGGAATTCCCGAGGACGCCTTCGTGTTCGGCAGCGCGTTGCGCTTGAGCGCGGAGAAGAATCCCCTGGGTCTGCTGGATGCGTTCGCCAGGGTGCTGGAACACCTTCCAGGCTGCTGGCTCGTGCTGGCCGGCGATGGTCCGCTGCATGCCGCCATGCTCGCACACGCCTGCGAGCTGGGCGTCGAAGGCCATGTGCGGCTGCTCGGCGCACGCGACGATCTGGAGCATTTCTATCCGATGCTCGATTGCTTCGTGCTGCCTTCATTGACCGAAGGCCTGCCACTCGCGCTGCTGGAAGCAATGGCCGCGGCGCGGCCGCTGGTCAGCACCGCGGTCGGCCAGATTCCCAAAGTGCTGAGCGGCTTGCGTGCCGCCCTGGTGCCGCCCGGCGATGTCGAGGCACTGGCAGCCGCGATGCGCTCGGCGTGCAGCGAAGGCCGCTCCACGCGGCCCGACCTGCGGCAACGGGTTCTCGAACGCTACTCGGTCACGCGCATGGCGCGCGACTACGCAACCGTCTATCGCAACATTCGCAACGGCAACGACTATGCAATGGCTTGAGCGCTCGACCTCCATTCCCATCCAGGCACGTTCCGTCCAGGATGCGGGTACCGCGCGGAAGACCAGGAACAACTGGTTCCTGTACCTCTTCCTGTTCCTGCTGCCGCTCGAGAATATCCAGACCGGGCACCTGCCACAGCTCCCGGGCGGCATCAATTTCCTCAACGTCGGCTTCGCGCTGTCGCTGATCGGTGCCTGGTACGCAGGCGGCAAGCTCGCGCACTGGACCGGCCTCTACCGCTGGGTGTGGTTGTACCTGGGCTGGAGCTTCGTGACCCTGCTGATCGGGCTGTCGCTGTTCCCGACCCCGACCGACATGCTGCGCTTCAACGCGTTGAAGGATTCGATCATCGGCGTGCTCCTGCTGTTCGTCGTGCAGATGAGTGTCACCGACTGGACTTCGCTGAAGCGCGTACTGCTCGCGACGTTCCTGTCGCTCCCATACATCCTGCGTGTCACGCACGGCGAGCATTCCGGCGTGGCGCATTGGCATTACAGCGACAAGGCACGCATCTCCGGCTCCTTCACGACGATCGGTTCCAACGAATTCGCTTCATTCTGCGTGACCTCGGCGCTGGTGCTGTGCGCATTGCTGATCGCCACCAAATGGCCGCGCCGGTGGCGCGCGCTACTGCTGGTGTGCATCGGTTGCATGCTCCTGTCCCTGTTATGGACATATTCGCGCACCGGCTACGCGACGATCCTGATCGGCGGCGTATGCATGATGCTGCTGTGGCGTGGCCGCAAGAAGATGGTGTTGCCCGTGATATTCGGGCTGCTGATCGTGCCCAGCTTTCTTCCCAACGCCGTGGTGGAGCGCTTCGACAGCACGCATCTGGAGGGACCGCAGTCCGACATGAGCACCCAGATGCGTTACGTGTTCTGGGACGTGGCCTGGGACCATTTCCAGATGCACCCGCTGGTCGGCACCGGTTACCGGACCTTCGCCGACTACAACCCCTACAAGATGGACACCCACAATTTCTTCATACGTGAACTGGTGGAAAAGGGTGCCATCGGCTTCCTGATCGTGGTGGGGCTGTTCCTGTCCATGGCGCGAGCCTGTTGGCGCTGCCTGCGCGATTCGCCGCCAGGCAGCCTGGCCTACGCGTTGGGGCTCGGAATGTGCGCGGCATGGGTGGCGCTGGTCATCGCCAACATCTGGGGCGACCGCTTCACCTATTCGCAGATGATCGGCTATTTCTGGGTGTACCTCGCGCTCGTTCTCAAGGCCCGCGAGTTCGTGCTCGCCGAGAACCCGCCCGCAACGGAACCCGCCAAACCTTCGGCGCAACGGAGGCGCGGGCTGCAGCATGCCTAGCAACCTGCGCCTGCTCGTGCGCTGGACCACCGCGATGCTCTGCCATTACAGCGGAGCGGATGCGTTGTACCGGCATTTGCGCGGCCCCGCGCTCGCGATCCTGATGTTCCATCGCGTCCGCGACGAACCCGATCCGTATCCGTTGTCCATCACGCGCGCGAAATTCGCGGCCATCCTGCACTGGCTGCGCCGCGGCAACTACCTGACCGGGCTGGACGCCGGGCTGCAGGCCTTGACGGCCGGCAGTCCCGGCACCCGCTACGTCCTGACGTTCGATGACGGCTATCGCGACAACCTCGCCTTGCTGGAGACTCCCGAACCGCCGCCGGCCGTGGTCTACCTCGCCACCGGCCACGTCGGCGGCGATCCCATCTGGGCTTATCGGCTGGCGGCGGCCGTGGCCGCGCGCCGCAACGGCCGGATCGATCTCGAAGACATGTCGTTGGGCCGCTGGAGCCTCGATGACGATCGCTCTGCGGCCGATTTCCTGAATGCCGTGGTCGAACGCCTGAAACCCTCGCCGGCGGCCGTGCTGGAATGTTCCATCGCGGCGATCTGCGAGAGGCTCGATCCGGCGCCAGGCACGCCGGCATCGGACATGCTGGACTGGGCGGAGGCCCAGCGATTGCACCAGGCGGGGATCGAGATCGGCGCGCATACCGTGCACCACGCCATCCTGAGTCGGGTCGGGGAAGACGCCGCGCGGGAGGAAGTTCTGGGCTCGCGCGATTCGATCAGCCGGCACGTCGCACCGCCGCGGCATTTCGCCTACCCGAACGGCAGCCAAGACGACTTCGGCGAGCGCGACGTGCAACTGGTCCGCGGCGCCGGATTCGCCACTGCGGTCAGCACCGTGGAAGGCGTGAATCGTCCCGGCGCGGACCCCTACCGGCTGCGCCGGCACAACATCCATGAGCGGCGCTTCCACTCGCCCCTGCGGCAGTTCTCGCGCGCGCTTTTTTTCAGCGAGACCAGCGGGATCCTCGACTGGCTGCGCACTCGGAGAACCGCGTGATGTTGCCCATCCTCATGTACCACGGCCTCCACGCGGACGCCCGGGCGCCGGGCTTCGATCCGGTCTACAGCGTACGCCCGCGCGAGTTCGTGCAACATCTCGACTGGCTGTGCGCACTCGGCTATCGCACGGTGCGGCTGGACCAGCTCGATGGGCCGCTGCCCGAAAAGAGCGTCGTGATCAGTTTCGACGACGGCGATGCGAGCAACCGCACCATCGCGCTGCCGCTGCTGCGCGCGCGCAAGATGGTGGCGGAATTCTGCATCACGTCGGATTTCATAGGCCAGCACGGCATGGTTTCGGCCAACGACGTGCGCGCACTGGCGCGGGCCGGCATGGGCGTGCAGTCGCACGGACGCACGCATCGGTTGCTGGAGGATCTGGACGACGCGACGCTGCACTCCGAACTGACGATCAGCAAGCACCGGCTGGAAGCCCTGTGCGAACGCGAAGTGCGCGCGATCGCCCTGCCCGGCGGCCGCGGCGGCACGCGCGAACGCGATGCGGCGTTGCGCGCGGGCTACCGACTGGTGCTGACGTCGATGCCGGGCGTCAACCGGGCTGCGCCGGCAGGCGATTGCCGCGAACGCATCGCGATCACACGCGAGATGCCGATGGAGCATTTCGCGGCACTGGTGCAGTGGCGCGGATGGATACCGCGTGCAGCGGCCTTGCGCTACCGCGCCCTCTATTTCCCCAAACGCGTGCTCGGCAATGCGCGCTACGAGCGCATGCGTGCGCGGCTGCTGGGGTCCGCGCACCGATGAGCGCAATCGTGTTCTGGTGCGCGCTGGCGCTGATCGGCTACGCCTACGTGCTGTATCCGTCGCTGGTCTTGCTGCTGGCGCGGAGATTCGGACGGACACCGCACAGCGAATCCCTTGCGCCGTCGCTGACGGTGGTGATCGCCGCCTTCAACGAATCCGCGCGCATCGGCGCGCGCGTGCGCGACGTACTCGCGCAGGACTATCCGCGCGAGCGGCTGCGGGTAATCGTGGTGGACGACGGCAGCAGCGACGGCACCGCGCAGGCGGCGGAGGTCGGCGATCCGCGCGTGCGCGTGATCGCGCTGTCGCGCAATGGCGGCAAGGCGGCCGCTCTCGGCGTGGCAATCGCGGCCGCAACGACCGACATCATCGCCTTCGCCGATTCGCGCCAGCGCTTCGCGCCACGCGCGCTGCGCAAGCTGGTGGAACCGTTCGCCGATCCGCGGGTGGGCGCGGTGAGCGGCGAACTGGTGATCGAGAGCGCGCCGGGCACGGCGGCGGACATCGGCCTTTACTGGCGCATGGAAAAGACCTTGCGCGAGAGCGAAGCCCGGCTTGGCTGGCTGCACGGCGTCAGCGGCGCGATCCATGCGCTGCGCCGCGAACTGGCGCAAACCCCGCCGCCGGGCACGATCCTGGACGACATGTACCTGCCGCTGTCGGTGGTGTTCGCCGGCGCGTGCGTGGCGATGGCGCGCGAAGCGATCGCGCTGGATCGCGCCAGCGCGGATGCATGGGAAGAGTTTCGCCGCAAGCTGCGCACGCTGGCCGGCAACTGGCAGTTGATCGCGCGCATGCCGCGGCTCGCCAACCCGTTCGCCAATCCGGTGTTCTTCGCCTGGTTCTCGCACAAGTTCCTGCGCCTGGTCGTGCCGTGGGCGCTGCTTGCCATGTTGGTCGCCTGCGCCTTCGCCTGGCGGCAACCGTTCTACCGCGCGGCGCTGCTGCTGCAGCTCGCCGGCTATGCCGGCGCCGCGTTCGCGCTGCTGCGCCCGCGTCTGGGCGCGCGCATACCACTGCTGCGCACGATCGGAAGCTTCGTGATGTTGAATGCCGCCGCGCTGCTGTCGTTGCCGGCCTGTCTCGCACTGGATCCGCGCGGACTGTGGAAGAGCCACTAGCTGGCTGCGCGCTCTACATCGCCACGCTGGTGCGCGGAACCGTCAGCTGCATGTCCATGATCTGTTCCAGGAAGGCCAGCATCCGCCCGCTGTCGTTTTCCCAATTGAAATGTTCCTGGATCGCACGCCGGCCGTTCGCGGCCATTGTGTCGTAATCGGCGGCTGCGAGTTCAAGGATCGCCCGCGCGCAATCATGCGAATCGCCGCCGCGATAGGGGATGCCGCAGCGCATTTCCCGCATCAGCCGGACCATCGGCGCGGTGGCAGTGAAGATGAACGGGCGCCCACAGGCGGCGTAATCGAAGAACTTGTTGGCGATCGTAGTCTGGGTGAATGTGTTGTCCGCCCACGACACCACGCCGAAATCGATCTGCCCATACAGCGAGTCCACTTCGCTGCGGGCGAACGGGCCACGCAAACTGATGCGGTGGCGATGCGCGAGCCGCTCGCGCAGGGCCGAGAGCTCCGGCATGGATTCGCCGTCTCCGGCGATTTCCAGGCGGATCTCCGGGTGCCTCGACGCGGCGATGTCGAAACCCCTCAGCAGGGTCTGCAGGTCGCGGTCGTCCGCAACGAAGCCGTGGTAGCCAAAGCACAGCTTGCCGGGTTTGCGTTCGCGCGCGGGAATGTGCGCAAAGCGCGAGCGCTCGGGCGTGTTGAGCACCGGCTGGATGCATTCCACTGGAAAGCCGAACTCGCGATTCAGCCTGTCCTTCATCTCTTCGCAAACAGGCAGGATGCCGTCCGCCCTGCGCACCACGTGCCGCTCGATCCGGTCCGGCACGCGCAAAGGCCCGACCAGTGCGCGCAGGAGCGGGTTGCTGCGGTACTTCTTCCAGCTCCGCATCGCTTCCGGGTAGTGCTCGGCCATGTCCATCACCCAGGGGATGCGCGCGCGCCGCGCCGCATGCGCGGCGAACGTGGACACGGCAATGTCGCGCGCGATCAGCAGATCGGGCTGGAAGGCCCGCACGCGCGCGCCCAGCCCGCGGCGCCAGAGGGGATTCCCGGGAAGCGGCAGCGAAGCCGCGCGCGGCCGCTGGGGGCCCACGCGATGCACCGCAATGCCGTTGCATTCCGCGCGTTCGGGTTCGTCCGCACCGCGCCGGGCGACGATCTCCACCTCGCAGCCGTGGCGCTGCAAGGCTGCGCAGATCTTTTCGACCCGGATATCCCACGGATAGCGGTCCTGCCAGACATAAAGCACACGAAGGCTACGCACCAACACTCCTTGTCGGATCGTGGAGAAACGCACTCTGGACAATTCAAACGATTGTCGCGTGAGCGTTTCGTGGAAGCTGCCGCTCGTCTGCCGCGGAGGATGGCGGGCTCAGCGCTTCCCGCTTTCCGCGAGGCGACGTGCACGCCACGCATAGTCCCAGCCACCGACCAGTTCGTGCATCGCTTCCTCCGCCTTCACCAGTGCCGAGCTTTGCGGCACGTAGTAGAAGAAGCTGCCGCTCGGCGGGATGTAAAACGATTCGCTGGGCCAGGCGCACGGTTCGAAGCCTGCCGTGCGGAACGCGAACAATGCGCGTGGCAGATGCAGCGCCGAACTGACCAGCCAGATGTGTTTCGGAACCGGCGGCGATAATGCCGCGACATCCCGCGCGTTCTGCCAGGTCGAAAGCGATCGGCTTTCCACGCGAATCGCATCGGCGGGAACGCCGAGCTGTCGCGCCAACCGGGCCATCAACACGCCTTCCGCGACGCCCAGCGTGCCGCCACCCGAGATCACGAGCTGTGCGTGCGCCACGCGCCGCCACAAATCCACTCCTGCCAGCAGGCGGTGCAGACTCTGCAGGTTTGCCGCCCCGACATCATCTGCCGACCGGGGCGGGCGGGACAGTCCACCCGTAAGGACCACGATCGTCGTCGGCAGCGGTGCCTTGCAGCTCTGCGCGGGCGGTACGCGCGACTCGACGAAGCGCACCACGCCGTTGGCGCCGAACGGCGTCATCGCGATCACCAGCGCGGTTTCGATCGCCAGTCCGAGCAGGCACAGAGCGCGCGGCAGCCAGCGCCAGAGCAGCGCCAGCAATACCGCAAGTCCCACACTCCAACTCAGCGGCGAGAGCAGCAGATGGGAGCTCATCCGAAGCGATTATGCAGCCAGGTTTGCAGCGCTTCGCGCAGCGGCCGGTCCAGCGCGAGCGCAGGCGCAACGTACAAGACCAGCATCAAGGTTCCCATCGCCAGCAGCCGCTCGAAGTGCGAAGTGAGGCCGAACAGCCCGGTGACATCGGCAACCACCCATACCAGCAGGCCCAGCAGGCAGGCAATCAGTGATCCGTTGCGATCGGGCCACACGCGCAGATTGCGCGGACAGGTAATGTAATGGAGCACGGTGAGCAGGACGAAACTGGCCATGGTCGCATACACCGCGCCCATCACGCCGTAGGCCGGAATCCAGAACAAGTTCAGCAGGATGTTGAGCACCGTGGCGGCGACCGTCGTCGAGAGCACGATCCCGGAGCGCTTGTACAGCAGCAATCCCGTGAAGCAGATGCCGAACAATCCATCCAGCGCGTAGTTGATGCCGATCAGCACGAACACCGGTGCGGATTCCGCCTTGTCCGGCCCGGACAGGAACAGCAAAGCATCGGCCCCCACCGTGATCAATCCCACGCACATCGCCACCACCACGTAGACCAGCACGTGCAACAGCGCGCGCTTGGTGCGAACCACTGCCTGCACGCCTTCGGTCTCGAACTGGCGCACACTCACCTGGGTGAAAGCAGTGAACAGCGCATTCTGCAGCAGCGTGTTGATCGTCATCGCCAGGCCATAGCCGATGGTGTACACGCCCACCGGCGCGAACGCGCCCAGCAGATGCTTCAGCATCAGGCGATCCACAAACGACAGCAGGACCCCGGAAAATTCGTTGGCCATCATCGGCACGCCATAGCGCACGCCGGTGAACCAGTAGGAGAAGTCGCGATCGCGCCAGCGCAGCGGAACCCGCCGCGACAACCAGATCGACAGGCATATCGTCACCACGATCGCGGAACACAACCGTGCCGAGTACACGCCCAGCGCGTTGCGTTCCAGAAAATAAATCACGCTCAGGATGAGCACCACGTCCAGCCAGCGCGTGCCGACGCTCAGGCGGACGCTCAAATCCGAGCGCTCCTCGGCAGTGAGTACCGCGGTGACGAAGCTGATCCAGATGGTCGGCAGCAGCAATGCCAGGCACAACCAGCCGATGAGCGGACGTCCGAGGGGGTGCAGCCATGACCAGATGCCGTAGCCGACGGTAGCCAGCAGCCAGAAACCTATGCTGCACAGGAATGGCAGCAGCACGAAGTTGGCGCCGAAGCGGTCCAGCGCATTGTGGCCGCCACGGTGCGGATAGAACCGGATGATCGCGTGCTGCGCACCGAGCTTGAACACGCCGGTGAGGATCAGCAGCCAGGTGTCCACGTAACCGAATACGCCGTACTCGGTGTTGGTGAGCAGGCGGGTCATGATGGGGAATGACACGAACCCGGCGGCCATGACCAGCACGTTGCCGACCGCGTAGCGCAGGTAGTGCGTGGCAATGCCGGGTCGCGCCGCTTCGTCCATGATGCGCGTCGTTCCTTCCTGGAAGTGAAACCCTGTCCCGCGCGCCGGACCGGATTGGGCCGGCAGAGCCCCCGATTCTATGGAGCACGGAATGCACAAAAGGTGAGTTTCGCGCCGGGAGCACCGCCGGGCAGCTTTCACGCGGCCGCAACGACAGACACCCAAGAATGAATTCCGGAATCCCAGAACAATCGTGCGCACACAGCGCCTGACGTCGGCGGGAAAGAGCCTTGTCTCTTCTGATCGCGACAGCCCCGGACACGACGACGGCCCGTTGGCACGCCTATACGCGCCGCTATTCCTCCGGGGAATGGAGGGCACCGATTTTTCGGGACCTGATACTCGCCGAGGCCCGCATCATGAAGCAGTGGCGGGAACGGCTGACGCTCCTCGACATCGGCTGCGGCGGCGGCTTCGATGACGATGCCGAACTCCAGCGTTCCCTGGTTGATATTGCCGGCGATTACGTCGGAGTCGAACCGGATCCGGATATCGAACTGGCGAATGTGTTCACCAGGACCCATCGCTGCTGCTTCGAGGATGCGCCCATCGAGGACGGCTCCATCGACATAGCATTTGCCGTGATGGTGCTGGAGCACATCAGCGACCCACAGAAGTTCTGGAAGAAGATTTACGACGTGCTGCGCAAAGGCGGTTGCTTCTGGGGCTTCACGGTGGACGCGAGGCATTGGTTCGTCCTGGTTTCGACCCTGATGGAGAAGCTCCGGATAAAGGACATCTATCTCGACAAGCTGCATGGCAAGCGGGGGGAACAGCGATATGAGAATTACCGGGCCTTTTATCGCGCCAATGCACCCGCTCAGATCGCACGGTTCACGTCGGATTTCTCCAGCTGCACAGTATTGAATTTCAGTCGTGTCGGGCAATTGGATTTTTATATCCCGGGCCGGTTGAGGTGGGTGGGCCGCATGCTGGACAGCCTGGCGATACGCGCCGGCTTGCCTGGGGCGGTAATGGCGGTGAGAGTGGAGAAGTAAATACCCCATTGCAGACCAGCGGCCGGGATTGCCGGATCCAATCGCCGCAACGGACTGGGAGGATTTGCAATGGCCAAGCCGAAAAGCAGGCGCATACCGTCACTGGACGGCATCCGTGCGGTTTCGATCCTGATGGTGCTGTTCGGGCATCTCACCGGCACCCGCGGCTTTCCAAACCGGATGGACAGCGATCTGTGGGACGCGATCGGCGACGTCTCCCATCTGGGCGTGCTGGTGTTCTTCGTGATCTCGGGGTTCCTGATCACCTCGCTGCTGATGAGCGAACGCGAAAAGACCGGCACGATTTCGCTCGGCAAGTTCTACGTACGTCGCGTGCTGCGCATCTTCCCGGCCTTCTATGCGCTGGTCCTGGCACTGGCCGTGGCGACATGGCTCGACTGGATTGACCTGAGGGGACAGGACTTCGCCTACGCGCTGACTTACACCGTCAATTACTATCCGAATCACCCCTGGCAGATCGGCCATTTGTGGTCGCTGTCCATCGAGGAGCAGTTCTATCTGCTGTGGCCACTGGCGCTGCTTGCGCTGCGCCAGCGTCGCGCGCTGGTGCTGGCGCTGCTCGCGATCCTGTTCGGGCCCATCGTGCGCGCGGGCATCCGCGAATGGATCTTCCACGTGAATCCGTCCACGCCGCTGGCGGGAATGTCCATTTTCCCGGCGATGTGCGATTACCTCGCCACCGGTTGCGCGCTCGCGCTGCTGCGGCCGTCGCTGCTGCGACAAGCCTGGTATCTGCGCCTCACCGGCAGTCGCTGGCTGTGGCTGGCGGTCCCGCTGATCCTGCTGATAAACCGCGAGTCCGACTATACGCTGGTGGAGCTGGTGTTCTCGCCGGTGATGAATGTCTGCATCGCGCTGCTGATCGAATCCAGCACCCGGCATGCCGATTCGCTGGCCGGGCGCTTCCTCAACTGGAAGCCGATCGCCTTTCTCGGGGTGATGAGCTATTCGCTGTACCTGTGGCAGCAGCCGTTCATCAATCGGAATGCGGGTGCATGGGCAAACGCGTTCCCGCAGAACTTCGCTTTCGCGTTCGGCTGCGCGCTGCTGTCGTATTTCCTGATCGAGTCCGCGTTCCGTGGCATGCGCAAGCGGCTGGAACGGACCGAGGGCCTGCCCACTCGCGCACAAGGCCCGGTCACGCTGATGGATGCGCACTGAAAAAGGCGGCACCGCTTTCGCGATGCCGCCTTTCCAAACCCGATCCCTGGGTCTCTACCGCGCCCCATGGGAACGCGTGCGTGGCGTTGCGTTGCTTTCGGGTCAGCGCGCAGCGGTTTCCTCGCCGCCTAGCCAGCGTCGGATCGCTTCGCTCAACGAATAGCGCTGCTGTTGCTTCTGCGGCGCGGTGCTCACCTTGCGGGCCGAGTCCTGCTGACTCGAAACGGACCGCGCCGGTGCCGAAGCCGTGCTGGTCAGGGTGGTACTGCCGATCAACCGCGCCGGCAATGCGCCACCCGTTGACCACTTCCGCGCGGGACTGGTGGTACCGGTGCCGCCCGTGCTGCCGCCAGTGGTGCCGCCAGTGCTGCCACCAGTGGTACCGCCAGTGCTGCCACCGGTGCTGCTGGTGCTGCCGAACTCATAGGCGCCGATGTCGTAGCCGGCTCCCACTGGACGTGCATTGCCCAGGTAGTCGTTCTTCACCGTGATGATGGTGCTCGCCTTGTCGATCGCCGGGCTGCCGAGTGCGAGGGCAGGACCGAAGCTGGCCAGGCTTTCCGACACCAGTTTCGGATCGGCATAGATGTTGCCGGTCGGATTCGTGGTGTAGTAGCGCGTATTCCAGATCACGTTGCTCTTGATGGCGACCTTGCCGCGCGGCGGTTCGCTCCAGTAGAAGATGCAGCTCTTCTGCGAGGTGCCCCACTTGGTCTGGCCGAGCAGCACGTTGTCGTACAGGTCCACCTCCGAGGTGCTGTCGCCGTAGTTGCTGTCCGCCTGGGTCAGGCAATCGCCCTGGCCGCTGATGGTGTTGTAGGCAACCGATACCAGGTCTCCCGGGAATACCCGCATGACCAGCGCGTTACCCGCACCACGGCAGTTGTCGCCGGACGACATGTAGTACTTGCCGTTGAACGAGCCGCAGGTGCCGATGATCACCGAATTCTGGATCACCGAGGGTCCGGCAATCTTGACCTGGTTGCCCGCACTGCCCTCGAAGCGGCTGTTCAACACGGTGACCTTGCCGGTGCCATCGGCATACAGCAGGTCAAGACCATCCTGGGTGCCGTTGTGGATGTACACGTGGTTGAACGTCCAGTTGCCACCGGTCTTGCCGCTGCCGAAGCTGTCGCCGTAGCCGCCCTCCTGCTGGCCCCAGCAGGCGTAAATGGTCGTGCTCGGATATTGCTCGGTACAACCGGTCCAGCCGATTTCGACGTTGTTGAACGTGATGTTTCCGGAGTTGGAGCTGCTCTGGGTGCCGCCCAGATCACCGTCCCATCCGGCCTGGCCGTTGCCGATGATCTTCACGTTGTTCAACGTCCAGTTGCTGATGCGACCTGCCTGGATGCCGGTATGAGCCAGCCCGTGGATATGCAGGTCCTGCAGGGTCACGTTGTTGGAATCCTGCGCATGGATGCCTTCGCTCGCCCAGGGGCCGTAAGGCAGGGTGGTCTTGTTGCAGGCGATGCTCGCGATGAAGTGGCCCTCGATGCAGGCGCTGTGGTCGGTGATGTTGAGGCAGGCCACCACCACGTTGGAGCTGCCGTCCAGAGTGATCACCTGGTGCACGCGATTGGAGCCCCACAGCTCCGGCTGCGCCTTGCAGCCTGAGTTCCAGCCAGCGCCGACGATGCGGGTCGGGTTGGTCGTGGTCCCGCTCGGAATGGAAGGCATCTTGCAATCCCACGGGTAAGTGGTGCTGCAAGCGCCATAAAGCTTGGTGGCGTCTTTGGCGCCAATGCCCATTTCGTAACTGCCCGGGTCGATCACCAGCGTATCGCCACCGTGAATGCGCGGCGTCTGCGGGTTGTTGCTGGTGGACGGAGGCAACGCGACGAACGGATGGTTCCAGGCGCAGGACAGGTTGGTGCCGCTGCCCGGGTATGCCGCATCGGCGCGGCCGTTGCACTGAACTGCGGTGCCGCCATCGGTGCGCACGTAGTACGTGGTCGCGGAAGCAACGTTGAAGGCGGCGAAGCCGCCCCACGCCAGCATCGCGGCGGCGGAGAGGTGTAGCACTTTCATGGGGATTTCACCTTTGCGAAAACAGCGCGAAGCAATCTGTCCTTCCGACTGATCACTGCGCGGGAGGCGCTTGAAATCCCTATCGAGCCCTGTCGGCCAGAACAGCCGACGGAGGGCAGACTACAGACGCATCTACTTACCTTGAATACGTGCCATCCACCTGTTTTCGACAACGCCATCACAAATGTCGCAATTGCGTGGACGTCTTTTCACGTATGCGAACAATGGTTTAACGGAATCAACTTCCGTTTAACGGCGACGAAGAAGGCGAAGTGCAGGTCGCGTGAATCAGCAGCCACTCACTGGCACACTTGTGAAGGCGGCTTGCACATGGGGGAGACCTGGGGATGACAATTCGACGTGAGCTGTTCGCCGGCGAGGTGCTTTACAGCCAAGGCGAACCTTCCGATTGCGCGTGGCTGATCGAACGCGGCAGCGTGGAGCTGATTTCCGTGCACGGCCGCCGCGAAACGCGGCACGGCGTGCTGGGACCCGGCGAGCTGATCGGGGAAATCGGTTTGCTGGATGGTTCGCCGCGCACCGACACCGCCACCGCGCAAAACGACGCGGTATTGCTGGCGATCGAGCCGGATCAGTTTCGCGAACGCCTGGAAGAAGGCGACGCGGTGGTGCGCGCGCTGGTGGACAGCCTGTTGCGCTACAAGCAGAGCGTGATTGCCAGTCTTCCTCCGGACGCTCCGCTGCCTGCGGAAGACGTGCCCTGCGATGATCCGGCCGAGCGCAGCGGCATCGAGAAGATCCGGCTCGAGGCGCAACTGCGCGAAGCACTGGACCAGGGCACGCTGGAGGTGCGCTATCAGCCGATCTACGACATCGTTGATGCGCGCGTATCCGGTTACGAGGCGTTGGTGCGCTGGGAATTGCCCGGGCGCGGGCCGGTGTCGCCGGCGGAGTTCATCAAGCTCGCGGAAGAAACGTCACTGATCGTGCCGGTCGGCGAGTACGTGCTGGATCGGGTGATCGAAGTGCTGGGCGCCCTTCACGCGAAGGCCGAGCAACCGTTGCCCAACATCGCGTTGAATCTGTCCGCACGGCAGCTGGTTGAGCCCGGTACCGCGCGCGCGATCATCGAGCGCGTGCGCGACGCGCGGCTGCCGGCCGGAATGCTGAAGCTGGAAGTCACCGAGAGCCGCATGCTCGACTACGCGCAAGTGGATGCGGTGATGAAGCACTGCCGTGCACACGACATTCCGTTCGCGCTGGATGACTTCGGCACCGGCTATTCCAACCTCACCCACCTGCACCGGCTCGAATTCGAATACGTGAAGATGGACCAGGCCTTCGCGCGGCAGATGTTCGACAGCACGCGTGCGATGGCGATCGTGGAAGCGGTGGTTGCGATGGCGCACGGGCTGGGCGCGGCGGTGATCTGCGAGGGCGTGGAGAATGCGCGCCAGTTGCAGCGCCTGCGTGAATTGAACGTGCGTTACGCGCAGGGTTACCTGATCGGGCAGGCCGCCCCGGCTTCGATGGTGATTTCCGGCGAGGCCGCGCGCATCGGCGAGCAGGCCGCCGCACAGTGCCTCGTTGCCGTTCCCGCCTGAGCGCTGCAGCAGGCGGTCCGGTCGGGAGCGCCCAACTGCGCGCCCTTGTTATTCAACCGCACCGGCAGCGGGCGACCGCGCGCGCACCTCGTGCACGGGGCCCTTCGAGGCGTGTGCGCCGGCGCGCAATGCCGGACTGTCCTGGAGTGGCGTGGGATCGAAGGCTTCCAAGGTCTCGTTCTTCAGCAGCGGATCCGTGCACAGCGAACCCGGCGGGCAGGCGTCGTTGCGCACGTTCCAGATGATGTTGTGGCGATAAACCACCTTTTCCGGATAGGTGCCGTCGGAGAACCAGGTGAGGCAGCTCAGGCCGTTGCCGTCCCAACGCGGCTTGCCAATGAAGATGTTGTTGTGGATGAGGTAGGTGTCGCTCGCATCCGCCTTGTCCGAGTCACCGCTGAACAGGCAGTTGGATTCGCCGATGACCGTGTTGTACGCGAAAGTGACGGTCTGGTTCGGAGCATTCATGTCCGCCACTTCGCCACCGCCGGCGCGACAGGCGTCTTTGCCCGCGGGATAACCCGCGTGTTTCATCGCCGAACACCAGGCGATGAACACGGAATGGGTGATCGTCGCATTGCCCTTGAGCTTGAGATCCTGCCCGGCGTTGCGGGCAAAATAACCCTGATCCACGCTGATGGAGCCGGTGCCGTTGGCGTACAGCAGGTCAAGCCCGTCCTGCGTGTTGTCGTGGATGTTCGGACGAATGAATACGAAGTCGCCGCCGGTCCAGGCCGAGCCAAAACCGTCGCCGTAACCGCCCTCGTTCTGGCCGAAGCAGTTGATGATCTTCGTGGTGTCCGGGTAGTCCTCGGCACAGCCGTTCCAGCCCAGCTCCAGATCGGTGAACACGAGCTTTCCGGCATTGCTGGAATTGCGCCCATTGCCGCCCAGATCCCCATCCCAGCCGGCCTTGCCGTTACCGATGATCTTGACGCGGGTCACCGCCCAGTCGCGGATGCGCCCGGCCTGCACCCCGCGATTGGCGAAGCCATGGATGCGCAAATCCTGCAGCGTGACGTCGCTGCTGTCCTGCGCGTGGATCCCCATGTTGGCCCAGTCGCCTTCGGGGCCGCGCGGGCAGGAATACTCGTTATCGGGCCTGTAGTGCTCGGAGCAATTGGAGTGGTCGCTGAGGTCAAGACATGCGATTACCACGTTGCTGCTGCCATCGAGCGACAGCAATTGGTGCGCGCCATGCGTGCCCCATAACCGCGGCGGCGCGGCGCAGCCCGAGTCCCAGCCCGCGCCAAGGATGCGGGTCGGATTGTCCGCAGTGCCGGAAGGAATCGCCTGCGGCACGCACTCGTGCGCCTGGCTGACCGCGCAATCCCATTCGCGCATCCAGCCGATCGGATAGGAACCGGCGTCGATGATCAACGTATCGCCGCCATTGATGCGCGGCTTGTCACCGGTGACCCGTGGCGGCAAAGCCTCCATCGGCGAATCCCATGCGCAGGCATGGCCGTGCGAGCCCTCATAGGGCGCATCCGCCGTGCCGTTGCATCGCCGGGCCGTACCGCCGTCGTTGCGCACGTAGTAAGTCGTCGCCGACGCGGTCGCGGCGATCGCGGCCGCGCAGCAGAACATCAATGCGCCCGCAAGAAATCGCAGTGCCCTCATGGCTTGATCCTCCCTGCAATCGCCCGTGTTGGTCAGCGCGCCGCCGCGCCTTGCGCATACGCCGGCGTGCGCGGAGGCGGCATCGTGCCAAGGTCGTCATCCTTCGCCTGCCATGACCTGATCGCACCTTGGCCGTCCAGCCGGCGTTCCCATTCCATCGCCGTGCGGGCGATGAAATCCAGATCGTCGTATTGCGGCTGCCAGCCGAGCAACTGGCGGATGCGCCGCGCCTCTGCGATCAGCTTCGGTGGATCGCCTGCGCGGCGCTCGCATTCCACGCAGGGAACGGGCCGGCCATGCGCACGGCCGACCGCATCCAGCACTTCTCGCACCGAATAGCCGTGGCCGTAGCCGCAATTGAGCGTGGTGGATTCACCGCTGTCGCGCAGGTAGGCCAAGGCATCCAGATGCGCGCGCGCGAGATCGGAGACGTGGATGTAATCGCGCACTCCGGTGCCGTCGGGCGTGGCGTAATCGGTGCCGAAAATCGAAAGTTGCGGGCGCTTGCCGAGCGCAGCCTCGCAGGCCACCTTCACCAGCAGCGTGGCATTGCGCGTCGACTGACCGATGCGGCCTTCCGGATCGCATCCGGCCACATTGAAGTAGCGCAAGGCGACGTATCGCGGACCGCCGGCGGCGGCCAAGTCGCGCAGCATCCACTCGCTCATCAGCTTGGAACGTCCGTAGGGATTGATCGGCGCCGGCGGGGTGTCCTCGCGAGCGCAGCCGTCGGGCGGGTTGCCATAGACCGCCGCCGTCGAGGAGAACACGATCTGGCCAACTCCGGCCCGCGCGCAGCATTCCAGCAGGTTGCGCGTGGCGCAGGTGTTGTTGCCGTAATAGCGGAGCGGATCGGCCACCGATTCCGGGACGATCGTGCGCGCGGCGAAATGCATTACCGTGTCGCAATCATGTTGGCGCAACAGACGCGATACCAGAGCGCCGTCGCCCACGTCGCCGACCACAAGTTCGGCGTCCGGCACCGCTTCCGCGAAACCGGTGCTGAGATTGTCCAGCACGACGACGCGCTCACCCGCCTCGATCAATTGCAGCACCACGTGGCTGCCGATGTAACCGGCGCCGCCGGTCACTAGAATCGTACGCTGCTTCCGCATTGGCTTCCTGCCCTGGGCAAATTTGGATCCGCGCTTCCGGCGCGACCCAAGGGTGACTCCGCTTTCGTTTGCATGAGGTGAACGGAAGCCGGTGTCGGACCGATCCATGCATGGCAACGTGAATGGACGCCTATCCGTAACGTGCGTTTCATGCATCGTTGATAGTTCATCCCGCTACAATGCACAGCGGACTCGCAAGGAAGCCCAAGTCCATGTCCAGCATCGTTCTGCGGCGCGCGCTGGCTCCACCCCTGCACCTGGCGTCTTTCTGGTCGGGACATGCCATGCGGCGCGTCCGCTCCGTGCGCCGCCCGCGCATCCTGATGTATCACAGCGTCGGTCACGAGGACGTCTCGGTCCGGCAGTTCCGCTGGCAGCTGCGACTGCTGCGCGACACCTTCGACGTGGTGTCGTTGCCGCGACTGGTGGATCGGCTGGTGGCGGGCACCGCCAACGGCGAGGAAGTCGCACTCACCTTCGATGACGGCGTGCGCAACCACTACAGCGTGGTGTGGCCGTTGCTGCGCGAGGCGCGGGTGCCGGCGACATTCTTCGTCTGTCCCGGGCTGATCGAAAGCGGCGGCTGGCTGTGGAACACGGAACTGCGCACGCGGCTGGTGCTGCTTGCCAAGGCCGAGCGCGCGCGACTCGCGGAACGCGTCGGCTGCCCGCAATCATCCGATCACGGCATGGTCGACTGGGCCAAGCATCTTCCGCTCCAGCGGCGGCATGAACTCGAAGAGCAGGTGCGCGCGCTGACACGGGAGTTCGAGCCCACCGACGCGCAACTGGATCGCAATGCGCCCATGAGCTGGCTGCAGGTGCGACGGCTGGATCCGGCGCTGATCACCATCGGCTCTCACACCTCGACGCATCCGATCCTCACCACGCTGGCGCGTGATGCGCTGGATGCGGAAATCGCCGAAAGCCGGATAGCGCTGGAGCAGCATCTGGGCCGCAGCGTGGATCTGTTCTGCTATCCCAATGGAGCGAATGACGCCACCACCCGCGACGTGGTGCGCGGCGTATACCGCGCGGCGCTGTCCACGCGCCAGAACGTGGTCACCCGGGAATCCGATCTGTTCGCGCTGCCGCGCGTACCGGCCGGGGATCGCAACAGTTATTTCGTGCGCAAGTTGCATCGTCCCACGGCTTAAGGATGCGGGCATGATCGTGGATTCGAAAGTGCTGATCCTGGACGGCCATTCCAAGGCCGCGGCGGAATCGCTGCTCGCCTTGCCGCGCAACTGCGAGCTCCACGTGGCGGCGGCCGAGCCCGACGCGCTGGTCTTCGCCTCCCGCCGCCCCACGCGCAAGCTTGTGCAACCCGCCGCGGTGGACGCGTTTCGCGAGTGGGTATGCGCGCTGGACGGCAACGAACATTACGACCTGATCCTGTGCTGCACCGAAGCCTCGCTGCTGGCGCTCAAGTCCGAAGCGCTCGATCAGGCCCTGCGCGCAAAAATGGTCCTGCCGGGCGAGGCCGCGCTGGACATCGCGCTGGACAAGCAGCGCACCGCGGACCTGGCGAATGCGCTGGGCATCAAGACGCCGCGCGGAGCCATCATCGCCAAGATCGAGGACGCGCCGGAAACGGCTGCCTACCCGGTCGCCGTGAAGCCGCTGCACAGCAAAGTGCTGGTGGATGGACACGTGATGGCATTCAGCGTGCGCCTGTGCAATACACCGCAGGAGCGCCAGGAAGCCCACGCCGCGATGCTCCCGTTCACGCCGGTGGTGGAGCAGGAATACTTTCGCGGCCGCGGCGTCGGCGTGGAGTTGCTTTTCGAGCGGGGCCAGCCGCGCTGGTGCTTCGCGCACGAGCGCATCCACGAGCTGCCCGTCACCGGAGGCGCCAGCAGCTACCGGCGCGCGATCGAACCGCCGCAGCAATTACTGAAAGCCGCGACAAGGCTGCTGGCGCATCTTCGCTGGCACGGCGTCGCGATGGTGGAATTCAAGGTCGCGGCGAACGGCGATTACCGGCTGCTCGAAGTCAACCCGAGGCTATGGGGCTCGCTGCCCCTGCCGGTGGCGGCCGGCGTCAATTTCCCGCTCGGCCTGCTGCGGCTGGCGCGCAACGAACCGCTCGGGGAACAGCCGCATTATCGGCGCGGCCTCTGCCTGCGCGACCTCGGTGCGGACCTGCAATGGTTCGGCCAGGCCTGGCGCATGCGGCGCGATCCGCTGCTGGTGAAACCCCTGCAAGCGGACGATTTCCTGGGTCTGGCGCGACCGCTGCTCGGTCGCGAACGCTGGGATCTGTTCCGCTGGCGCGAACCGCAAATGTGGTGGCGGCTGACTCGCACGCAATTGCAGCACGTCCGTTCCTTCCTGCGGCGCAGGACGGTGACGCGTGCGGCCACGGCAAACTGGCGCAGGATGCGTGAAGCCTGGCGGGAACGGCGACTGCAGCGGGTGCTGGTGCTGTGTTACGGCAACATCTGCCGCAGCCCGGTCGTGGAGGCCTTGCTGAAAAGCGCCACCAACGACATCGAAGTCATCTCCGCCGGCTTCCATGCACAACCGCAACGCGCCAGTCCGTCGGTCTGGAGCGCGGTGGTCGAGCACGTCGCCGGCGTGAAGCTGGACGGGCATCGCTCGCGCGTGGTGGATGCCGCACTGATCGCCTGGGCCGACCTGATCATCGTCATGGACTCGGCCAATTGGCGCATGCTGGAGCGAACGCATCCCGCTGCGATTTCGAAGGCGGTGCTTCTGGGCGTGGCCGCGCATGATTCGCATCATGTCGAAATCGCCGACCCGTACACGCTCGACGAAACCGGCATGCGGCCGATCGCCGCGATGCTCCGGCAATGCGTGGATGAACTGGCCCGACAGCGAAGCGCAATCGCGTAAACCCTGATGAGCGATAACCGATCCCCCCCGCTGCGTGCCGCGTACTCACGAGGAGTACCGCCACCGTGGAATGCCCCCGAGGGCGCCCATGCGCCGGCCCCGGTCGTCTCGGTGGTCATGCCCACCTGGAACGCGGCCGAAACCATCGCCGAAACCATCGCCAGCGTCGCCGCACAGAGCTGGCGCGAGTTCGAGATGATCGTGGTTGACGACGGCTCGACCGACGCGACACCGATGCTGCTCGCCCAGCACGCGCGCCGTTATCCCTGGATCTCATGGTGCATCCAGGCCAACGCCGGTCCTTCCGCGGCGCGCAACCTGGCGATCGCCATGGCGCGCGGCGAATTCATCGCGTTCGTGGACGCGGACGACGTGTGGGAATCGAACAAGTTGTCACTGCAGATGGCTGCGTTCGAGCGCAATCCGGGAGCGGCCTTCGTCTACACGGACCAGCGCGATTTCTGGCCGGACCACGAGCGGCGCCTTACGCTTTTCCAGCAAAAGCAGCCGGCACGCGGCAACATCCTGAGGGCGCTGTTCGAGCGCGGCAATTTCATCCTCACCTCCACTGCGATGGTGCGCAAATCCGCCCTGCAGGCGATGAACGGCTTCGATCCCGGCCGGCGCATCAACGAGGACGTGGACTTGTGGTTCCGGATGGCCGAGCAATACGAATTCGATTACGTGCCGGAAATGCTCGTGCGCCGGCGGATGCTGCCCAACAGCCTGATGCATTCCAACACCATCAACGTGTGGCGCAGCGACCTCGAATTGATCGATCGCTGGGTGCAGCGGCGGCCCGATCTCTTTCCAGCGGACTCGCCATGGGTTCGTTACCGCCGCGCGCTCACGTGGTCGAGGCTGGCCAGCCAGCACCTGCAGCGGCGCGCCTTCGCCGAATCGCGCCATGCATTCGTGCAGGCCGTGAAGCACGGCCGCTTCGATCTTCGCACGCTGGCGCGCGGCCTGGCCGCCTTTGCGCCGCCGACGGCGGACCTTTACTGGGCGATCAAGACCGCACGCCTGCGCATGCTGCGCGGCGAGGGCGGCGCCCTCGCGCAAAGGGTTTGATCAGGCGAAAAGGATCAAGCGACCCGCTCGTGCTGGAGCGGAACTGCCATGGTCGAGCGTGAGTGCTCCGATCGCGCCGGTGCCTCGGGAAAGACATCACCCAGCAACCAGGCGGTCACCGTCTCCAGCAACCGCTCGCGGTGGGTTCGCGCAAAATAGGTGTGGTCGCAGTCGGGCCAGTGGCGCAGCATCACGCGGGGATTGCGTGCAGCCGCGCCGAAAGTCCAGCCGAACTGGCGCGCGTCGAGGAAATAGTCGCCGATCCCGCCGCTGTAGATGCACAGAAACCGCACGCCACGAGCCAGCAGCGTCGTCATCTGCGCACGCGCTTCTTCAAGCGGCGGCCAGTTGCGAAGATCCATCGGACGATTGCTCTCGCAGGCCTGTTTGCGTTTGAACAGGCGACGCACCGCAAGGCCGAACCAGTGCCGCGGACCGCGCCGCAACGCAGCCGTGGCGCACGCAAGGCGAAACCAGGGCCCGGCGTAGCACATGCCGTCGAGCATCATCACGCCGACCACCTTCTCGTTGGAAAGCGCCGCGATCCAGCCCAGATCGGCGGCACTGCACACGCCGCCGACCACGAAGCGCGCACCGCGCAGGTTCGCACCGAGATACTCGAGCGCCGCCAGAGTCGCCTCGCGGTAATCGAGTTCGGGATCGCGCGACGATTCGCCGACGCCGGGCAGGTCGAAGCGGAACGTGCGCAACCCGCACGCGGCCAATCGCCTGGCCAGCTGCACGTGCAGGCGGAAGGGACCCGCGCGCGGCACCAGGCCGGCGTTCGGCAACACCAGGACCGGTGCATCCGTGGGCAGACCGGCTCCGCTGAGAATCCCGATCAGCCGCGCACCCGGTCCGAAGCGCACAATCGTTTCCATTTCATGACTCCAATCTCGTCAACTCCCGTCCCAACTCGCCGATCAGCGCCCGCAATTGCGGCGACAGGAACAGCGTCGCGTCCATGCGCGTCTGGCCATCGAAGCGCGGCGTGCCGGATGGCAGGACGAACATGCGCCTGGCCCACTCCGGCGTCCCGGTTGCATTCCGCAGCACGGCCCAGATCGCCGCGCGCGCTCCGGGCGCGATTTCCGAGAGCCGCAGCGCGCTGACGCCGTGGCGCCACCCTGCGGATACCGGGTATCCCATGAGCTGGCCGTCCGAGGCTTCGCCCGCCCCTGCTCCGTGCGGGTAGCGCTCGCGCGACACGCGCTCCCTGCGGTCGGCGGACTCGAGTTCGGCCAGCCATGCCGCGCCATCCATCACCGGGTCGCAAAGGATGAGCGCGTCAATGGGGTTCCGCAGCGCCCAGTCGCAGGCCGCGAGCGCGGCGCCACGCCAGGCCATCACCGCGACGCGCGTGAGTCCGGCGTGCTCGCGCAACCGGGATACGGCGGCGTCGAGATCGGCGCATATCGCGGCAAGGTCGTGGGCTTCGGCATCGCCCTCCGAGTCGCCGGTGCCGTAGTAGTCGAAGCGCAGGCAAGGCAGTCCCTGTGCGGCGAGCACGCCGGCGATTTCAAACATCAGCCGCCGACTGCGCGGTTGTTCGGAAAGCAGCGGCGGCGCCACGACCACGCCCACCTTGGCGCGGCCCGAAGCATGATGCAGGGCTGCGTACAGGCGGCGCCCGGGCGGACCGAGCCAGAGTGGTTCCCAATCCACCGCCTTTTCGACCCGGCGCGCCGGATCGGCCCGTTCGGCGATATCAGCCAGCATGTGCCAACCCCAGTGCGATCTGCATTCGCCGCCAGGTCGATGCGGCAGCTTCCGGATGGCCGGTGGGTTCGGGCAATTCGGCCGCAAGCATCGCGAGCGTATCCGTGGTGATCTTGAACAGGTTCAGGTGCGCGCCGGTGTCGCGCTGCACGCGCGCGGCCATTTCCACTGCGAGCAGGGAGTGTCCGCCCAGCTCGAAGAAGTTGTCCTCCGCACGCACCTGCTGGACCCCGATCACGTCCCGCCACACCCCCGCGAGATAGAGCTGGCGGGGATCGGAAAACGGCGCGGGTCCGCCCGGTTCGAGGGCAGCCTGCGCGCGCGCCAGGGTGGCGCGGAATGCCGGCGCCAGCGAGGGCTGCTCGATCAGCGAATCGTGATCGCCGGTCATCTGGATAACTTCCAGATCGACTCCCGTCTTTTCCCAGCCCAGCGCGTAGGACGCAGCCATTTCCGGCGGGTGTTCGGCGGCGCGGAAGAGCGTCACCTTGCCCGCGTAGGCCGGCGGCACGTAGCTGTAATACGCGCGCTGATGGCATTGCCACAGCAGTCGATAGCGCAGCGCATGCGGCAGCGCGCGCCCGGTTGTGCGGGCCCAGTGCAGGCGTACCGCATCGCTCAGCCACAGGCTGCGCCAGTAGGTGAACTCTGCAATCCACGCGCGGAACTTGCGCAGGTCGGTCTGGCGCAGACGCTGCAAGCGCTCGCGCCAGCGCCGGCCCACCTTCTGCCCCCAGCCGGCGCGCTGCAGTTCGAAATGCTGATTGCCCGGCCCATAGGTGTCGAACAGCGCGAGCAAGGCGATCTGCTCGCCCTGTTCACGCAACTGCCGCGCAATTTCATAGGCGATCATGCCGCCCATCGAACGGCCGGCCAGGAAATAGGGCCCGTGCGGCTGCAGCGATCGGATCTCCGCGCAATACCGTGCGGCCATCGCCGGCAGCGATTGCAGCGGCGGAGTGACACCGTCGAGGCCGACCGCCTGGATGCCGTAGCATGGGCGACCTTCGCCCAGCGCGCTCGCCAGCGGCTTGTAGTCGAGCACGTTTCCACCGACCGCGTGCACACAGAACAGCGGCGGCAACGTGCCGTGCGGCTGCAGCGGAACCAGCAGCGCCCAGGGATCGGCGGTGGTGGCGACCGCTTCGCGCGGACTGCCCTCGGGTTCGACCGCCCCGGCGGCGCGAAAAGCCGCGGCTTGTCCGGCGATGGTCGGCGCGGTCAACAACGTCGAGAGCGGCAGATTCACGCCGGTCAGTTCCTGCGCGCGCTGGAACACGCGCACGGCCAGCAGCGAATCGCCGCCGAGGTCGAAGAAGTTGTCGTCCAGCCGGATGTCCTGTACGCGCAGCAGATCGCGCCACAACTGCAGGAACACGTGCTCCAGATCGCGCACCGGTTCCGGTGCGCCGGCGGGCGCCTCCGCGAAATCGGCATTGTTGCGGGGCATCGGCAAGGCCTTGCGGTCGATCTTGCCGTTCGGGGTCTTCGGCAGCACGTCCAGCAGTTCGATGCGTTGCGGCAACATGTAAACCGGCAGGCTGGCGCGCAGCCGCTCGCGCAACTTCGCCACATCGATCGCGCCGGCGACGTACAGCACCAGCCGCTTGTCGGACGCACTGAATTCGCGCGCGACCGCGGCGGCCTCGCGCACGCCCGGCGCTGCCAGCGCGACCGCTTCGATGTCGCCGGGCTCGATGCGGTAGCCGCGCAGCTTGATCTGGTCGTCGCCCCGACCGAGGAAGTGCAGCACGCCTTCGCGCAGCGTGCCCATGTCCCCGGTACGGTACATGCGTGCCTGCGGGTCGCCGCTGCGATCCGCCACGAAGGGATTTGGCAGGAAGCGTTCGGCCGTCAGTTCCGGCCGCCCCTGATAACCGTCCGCCACGCCGTCGCCGCCGATCCAGATTTCGCCGGCCACGCCCGGTGGCACCGGCTGGCCGCGTGCGTCCAGCACGTAGATCTGCGTGTTGGCGATAGGCGTGCCGAGCGGCAGCGGGCCGCTGCCGTGCTCGACCCGCGAGGCGGTGGACCAGATGGTGGTTTCGGTAGGACCGTACAGGTTCCACATCTCGCGGCAGCGCGGCAGCGCGGCCTCGGCCAGATCGCGCGGCAACGGTTCGCCGCCGACCAGCAGCTTCAAGCCGCGGATGCCTTCGATGCGCCCACCGTCGAGCAACAGGCGCAGGAGCGATGGCGTGGTCTGCAACATCGTGACGCCGCGCTCGCGGATCAACTGCATGAGGCCGTCCGGATCGGAGAGCAGGCGCTCGCTGGCGAGCACGACGCGCGCGCCGACCGTGAGCGGCAGGTACAACTCCAACCCGGCGATGTCGAACGACAGCGTGGTGACGGCGCACAGCACATCTCCGTCTTCGATCCCCGGGCGCTCGGCCATGCCGGTCAGGAAATTCACGAGATTGCGGTGCAGGATGCGCACGCCTTTCGGCTGGCCGGAGGAGCCGGAGGTGTAAAGCACGTAAGCCAGATCGTCGCCACCCAGCTTGGGCAACGGCTTGCGCGTCAGGCGACGGCGCGCGGGCAGATGATCCAGCGCCAGCAGCACCCGCCCGTGTGCCACCACTGCCGGCGTGCTTTCTTCGCTCAGCGCCACGACATGCCGCAGGCCCGAGTGGCTTGCCATGTAGCGCAAGCGTTCGGCCGGGAATGTCGGATCCAGCGGCACGTAGGCCGCGCCGCTCTTCATGATGCCAAGAAGCGCCGGCAGCAGTTCGATGCCACGCTGCACGCACACGCCGACGAGTTCGCCGCGACGCACGCCGCGCGACAGCAACGCGCGTGCGATCGTGTCCGAGCGCCGTTCCAGCTGTGCGTAGGTGAGCGTGCCGCCCTCGCATTCCAGCGCGATACCTTCCGGCGTGCGCACGGCCTGCGCGCTGACCAGCGAAGCCAAGCTCGCACCGCGATCGTAGTCGCGCGCGCTGGCGTTCCAGCCGTGCAGAACCTGCAACCGCGCACTCGGGGTGAGCAGCGGCAGGGCGGCCACTGCGGTATCGCCGTGTTCCAGCGCGGCGCCGAGCAGCGTTTCGTAATGCGAGATCCAGCGGCGGATGGTAGCGTCGTCGAAATACGCCGTGCGGTAATGCAGATCCAGCGACAGCCCGTCATCGGCTTCGTAGAGATTGAAGAACAGTTCCGGGAACAGCGCGGCGCGTTCGCAATCGCGCACGCTGTGATGCAGCCTGTCGAATGCGCGTGTGGACATGCGCGGATTCAGGCTGAACACCACGTCGGCGAGCCGCGGACGCTCACCGGCGGGCTGATCCAGCGCGTGCAGCACCGTGTACAGGGTGAGGCCCTGGTTTTCGCCGACATCCAGCAACTCCCGGTGCATCGCAAAGGCGAGATGTTCGAAACTCTGTTCGTCTGCCACGCTCACCCGCAGCGGCAGCGTGTTCACGCAATCGCCGATCAGTCCACGTCTGCCGGTCAACACCTGGCCCGCGAACGGAACCCCGATGGTGAGGTCGTGCTGGCCGGAAAGCCGCGAAAGCAGAGCGCTCAATCCCGCGAGCAGCAGGCTGTAGAAGGTGATGCCCTGCTCTTTCGCGCGCGCGCGCAAGGCACTGACCAGCTCCGGTGCGAAATCGTGGCGCGCGGTCGCCGCGGCGAAATCCATTTCGCTCGCCTGCGAGCGCGGACGATCGGTCGGCAATGCCAGCGGCTCGGGCAGGGTCGCGTAACGGTTGCGCCAGAACTCGATCTGCCGGTCGCTGCGTCGGCGCTCGGCTTCGGCGCGCACGTAGTCGCACCAGGACTCGGGCGGATCGAGCGCCGGTTCCCCGCCGGCGACGAATGCGTTGTACGCCTGCGCCAATTCGTCCAGCAGCACCGTTTCCGACCAGCCGTCCAGCACCAGGTGGTGCACCACGATCAGTAATGCATGCCGCTGCGGCGCCAGCCGCACCAGTTGCGTGCGGATCAGCGGCGCGCGCTGCAGATCGAAAGGTTGGCGCGAGGCGCTTCTGCAATGCTCGGCCAGCCGCTGATCGGCATCTTCACCGGACACGTCCATGAATTGCATCGGTGGTGGCGACGGCACGCCGGTGCGCTGCAGGCTTCCATCTGCGGCGAAGGACAGCGTGAATGCCTCATGCCGGCCGATCACGTAATGCAGGGCGTCTTCCAGTGCATTGCGTTGCAGCGGGCCTTCCAGGGTCAGCAGAAACGATTCGTTGTAGCAGAGATCGGAGACGCCGCCGTACTGGCCGGCCAACCACTTCTCCATCTGCGAATCGGTCAACTTCATCTCGACCGGATGCGGCGGCTCGGAATCGTGCGCGGCGCCTCCGCGTTCGCCCAGCGCGCGCTGCAATTCGGCCTGCTGCTCCAACAACACCTGCTGGTTGTGCAGCAGTTGCAGCAGCAGCGGCTGCTGGTCGCTCTGTGCGACTGCAGGTTCCGCGGCTGCTTGCGTGGAAGGCGGTGCCTCCTCTTCCGGCAGCGCGCGATCCAGCATCGCCGCGAGTTTCTCGATGCTGTCGAGGTCCTCCAGCAGACGACGGAATTTCAGCGGCACGCCAAAGTGGCGTTCCACCTCCAGCGCGGCCTGCGTCAATGCCAGCGAATCCAGGCCCAGGTCGAGCAGGCGCCAGCCGATCTGGGTGTCGCCGATCGGCACGCCCGCAAGCCTGCCGAAGAGCTCGCGCAGCTCGCCGATCAGGCGCGCGCCGCGCGGCTCGCGTTCGATCGCCGTTGCGACGGGTCGTTCGGGTGCCCGCGATTCCGCAGCCGGCTCGGCCTGCACACTTTCTTCCACGCGCGGCCGCGCCTGCAACACCGGTTCATTGGCCGCCTCGGCAGGCGCATCAATCCAGTAACGTTCGCCGTGGAACGGATATACCGGCAAAGCCACGCGCCGGCTCGCGCGCCGCGCGAACACCGAACGCCAGTCCGGCTCCACGCCAGCGCTCCAGCATTCGCCGAGCGCGCGCTGCAAATGTTCGGATGCGTCGCCCGGCCGTGCCACCGGACCGAGCGAGGCGACTACGCGACCACGACCGTCGAGCATGCGCCGCGCCAGTCCGGTCAGGGCCTGTCCGGGGCCCACTTCCAGCAGCAGGTGCGGGCGGTCAGCCTGCGCCAACGCATGTTGCAACGCGTCGGCGAAGCGCACCGGCTTGCGCAACTGGCTGCACCAGTATTCGGCGGATGTGGCCTGCCCGCTTTCGATGGGCAGCCCGCTGACGCAGGAATAGAACAGCCGCTGCGGCGCGCGTGCCTGCACGCGGTCGAAGGCGTCACGGAAGGGCGGCAATGCACCTTCCATCAGCGAAGAGTGGAAGGCGTGGCTCACCTGCAGACGCGTGCTGGCTATGTCCGCTTCCGCCAGGCGCGCCGCACAGTTTGCGATCGCTTCCTCCGCGCCGGCCAGCACGGTCAACAGTGGCGCGTTCACCGCCGCGATTTCGATGTTGCGCGGCAACTGCTTGGGCAGGTCGCGCTCGGCGACGCGCAGGGCCAGCATCGCGCCACGCGGCTGCGCATGCATCGCGGCCGCGCGCGCGATCATCAATTCGATGGCCTGCTCCAACGTGAACACGCCTGCGCGGCACGCGGCCACGTATTCGCCGCTGCTGTGGCCGATCATCGCGTCGGCCCGCACTCCCCAGGATTCCCACAGTTCGGCGAGCGCGTACTCGATGGCGAACAGTGCCGGCTGCGTGTAGCGGGTTTCCGCCAGCGCGAGCTGTGCTTCCTGCATACGATCGGGCGGCGGGAGGATCAGTTCGCGCAGATCGCGATCCAGATGTTTCGAAGCCAATGCGCAGCAGCGCTCGAAGGTTTCGCGGAACACCGGCTCGCTTTCCGCCAGCTCGCGGCCCATGCCTGCGTGTTGCGAGCCCTGGCCGGGGAACAGGAAGATCACGCGCGGCATGGCCTCGACGCGTTGCACGGCGAGTTGCGAAAGCCGCTCGCGCGCCTGCTCGATGCCGTGCGCCACCACCGCGCCGCGCATGCGCATCGGCTTGCGGCCGAGCGCGAGCGTTGCCGCAATGTCCGGCAATTCCTCCTCGGCGTGCTCGCGCAGGGTCTGCGCAAGTCCCTCCGCACGGCGCCGCAGCGCGGCTTCGTCGTGGGCAGACAACACGAGCAGGGTGGCGCCGGCGGCGGAGCCCTCCTCGTCGCGCGCATTGTGCGCCTCGATCTGCGGCGCTTCTTCCAGGATCAGGTGCGCATTGGTGCCACCCACGCCGAATGAACTCACCGCCGCGCGGCGCGGCGTGCCGTTGCGAGGCCATTCGATTTCGCGATCGGCGACCTTGAACGGACTGGCTTCGAAATCGATTTCCGGATTCGCGCGCTCGAAATGCAGGCTCGGCGGAATCCGGCCGTGATGCAGGCTCAGTGCCGCCTTGATCAGTCCGGTGACACCGGCCGCGGCGACCAGATGGCCGAGGTTGCCCTTCGCCGAACCCAGCCAGCAGTACTGCTTTGCTTGCGTGTCTTCGCGATACGCCCGCGTCAGCGCTTCCACCTCGATCGGATCGCCGAGCTGCGTGCCGGTGCCGTGCGCTTCCACGTACTGGATGGAGTCGGCGCTCACGTCGGCGCAGGCCAGCGCCTGGCGGATCGCCATCGCCTGGCCGCGCACACTCGGCGCAGTGAAGCTGGCCTTGTCGGCACCATCGTTGTTGACCGCGACGCCGCGGACCACCGCCCAGATCATGTCGCCGCTTTCGACCGCGTCGCTCAGGCGCTTCAATGCCACCACCGCACCGCCGGAGGAAAACACCGTGCCGCTGGCCTGGGCGTCGAACGGTCGGCAATGGCCGTCCGAGGATTCCATGCCGCCTTCCACCGGCAGGTAACCCGATTCCTGCGGCACCACGATGTTGATGCCGCCGGCCAGCGCGAGATCGCACTGCCAGCTCATCAGCGCATACCAGGCCTGCGCCACCGCGACCAGCGACGTCGAACACGCGGTGTGAATGGAAAGCGCCGGCCCGTGCAGATCCAGCCGGTGCGCCACGCGGGTGGCGGCGTAATCCTTCTCGTTCGCCAGCATCGCGGCGAATTCGCCGGTGGTGCGCAACAGATCGGAACGCGCTTCCACCCGTTTGCGATACGTGTTGTTCGACGTGCCCGCGTACACGCCAATCGAGCCGGCGAAGCGCGACGGATCCACGCCGGCGTGTTCCAGCGCGTTCCAGCAGAGTTCCAGCAGCACACGCTGCTGCGGATCCATCAGCAACGCCTCCGCCGGCGAGATGCCGAAGAAGGAAGCGTCGAAGCGATCTGCGCCATCCATGACTCCTCGCGCGGCGACGTAGCGTGGGTGCGCGCGCAGGTCGGCGGATACCGAAGCGTCCAGTTGTTCCGGCGCGAAGCGGCTTATGCAATCGCGCCCTTCCATCAGGTTGCGCCAGAGCTCCTCGACCGAGTGCGCGTCGGGGAATCGTCCGGCCATGCCGACGATCGCCACGCCTTCGCCGAGATGATTTGCGTTCATTGCCCACCTTCCCTGTGTGGCGCGAAACGCGCCAGTGCAGCACGTTGAACGGCCCCGGAAGCGTGCGCGCCACGCATGCGCGCATCGTATTCGGCGGCGCCCCCGGGCAGCGCCGCCAACCAGTCCGCCTGCGCGGCGACACTGGAATGTTCGTAGAAGTGCGCGGCATTCACCGCATCGAACCCGCGACGGCGCAACTCGGTGAGCGCGCGCACCACGGTCAGCGAACGCGCACCTTCGTCGAACAGATTGGCGTGCACGTCCAGATCCGCGCGATCCAGCAGTTGTGCCCACAGCGCCCGCAACTGCTCGCGCAACGGCGCGTGTTCGGGCCACGCGATCGGCGCCTGTTCACCTTCGCGCACCAGCGCGCGACGGTCGACCTTGCCGCTGGCGGTATGCGGCAACGCGGCGTGCAGGATGAAGTCCTGCGGCACCATCCAGTTCGGCAACTGCGCGCGGCAATGCGCACGCCATTGCGCGCGCAGGACAGATTCGTCTCCGCCGCCCGCGCGTGCCACCACGTGCGCGACGAGCCGCTTGCCCTGCGCGCCTTCGCTCAGCACCACCGCGGCCTTTGCAACGGCCGGATGGCGCACCAGCACGCTTTCGATCTCGGCCGGCTCGATGCGATAGCCATCCAGCTTGATCTGCTCGTCCAGCCGGCCCAGATAATCGAATGCGCCGTCGGCCCGCTCGCGCACGCGATCGCCCGTCCGGTACCAGCGTGTGCCGCGAAGCTGGATGAAGCGCTCGGCGGTAAGGCGATCGCGATGCAGATAGCCGATCGCCAGGCAACCGCCGCCCAGCAGCAGTTCGCCTTCTTCGCCTTTCGCGACGGCAGCAAGCCCGGCATCCACCACGAGCGTGCGCACGTGCGGAAGCGCGCGCCCGATCGGGGGAAGTTCCGGCCAGGTCCGGGGATCCCCGCCCAACTCGTGCGCGGTAACCACGTGGGTTTCGGTTGGCCCGTAATGGTTGTGCAGGACGCAATCCGGCAGTGCGGCGAACAGCGCGCGCACGGCGGGCGTGATCCGCAACTGCTCGCCGGCGGTGATCACGTCGCGCAGCGTGGCGGGTTTCTGCCCGCCCGCCGCGACCGCTTCGGCGAGCGCGTGCAGCGCCGAAACCGGAAGAAACGCGCGTTCGATGCCTTCTCCGTTCAACAATGCGAGCAGCTTCCACGGATCACGGCGCGATTCGTGGTCGGCGACGACGAGCGTGCCGCCGCTCGCGAACGTGGAAAGCATTTCCTGGAACGAAACGTCGAAGCCGAATGGCGCGAACTGCAGCGTGCGCGCGGGGATGCCGAGGCGCGGGTGTTCGGCGTGCCAGCCGATCAGCGCGCCCAGTGCCGCGCTGCACATCAATACACCCTTGGGACGACCGCTGGAGCCGGAGGTGAACAGCAGGTACGCCGCTTCCGCGCCGCCGGCGGGCGCCGGTGGCGCGTTCACGCCCTGGGCCTCCAGTTCGCCGCGCTCGCAGCGTGGCACATGCCCGGGCCAGCGCGCGTGCGCGGATTCGGGTGCGACCAGCAGGCGCGGACGCGCGTCCTCCAGCATGCCGCACAGGCGTGGCGCGGGCAGCGTGGTGTCCAGCGGCATGCACACGCCACCGGCACGCAGCACACCCAGGATCAGCATCACCGTTTCCGGCTCGCGTTCCGCGCCCAGCGCAACGATGTCGCCCGGATGTACGCCGAATGCGCGCAGGCCGGCGGCGATGCGTTCGACCGATCCGCACAGGTCGGTGTAATCGAGGGATTGCGCTCCGCCGCGCAGCGCAAGGGCGCGCGGACACGCCAGCGCCGAACGCAACAGAGGCTGCAGCAGGCCCGGAACCGCAGCGCACGAAGCCACCGCGTTCGTCCTCTGTGCCACCATGCTGTCCATTGCCGCTTGCATTCGGGGTCCCTCCCGGATTGTTTGCGCGCGCCCGCATCAGGAGCGGGCGCATTTGCCCTTTGCCGCCCTTCGCGTAAGATGTTCCCGTCGCGCTTGTTTCGGCGCGCACTGCAGATCCTGGAAGATCTCGTTCAGAACCGCCTCGGGGGTGGGCTGATGGTCGGCGACATGGATTTCCTCGCGCTCTATCAGGAGCTGGGCATCACGCCCGGCACCTGCAACCTGACCGAGTTCAAGCTGGCGTATCGCCGCCGCATGCAGCAACTGCATCCGGATCGCAATCCGGAGGTCGGCGAAGACTCGGCACCCGACTCCCTGCACCACCTCATGGCGGTCTATCGCGAAGCGATCGCGTTCGAGCGTCGCTTCGGCCGGCTTCCCGGCGCAGAGCCCCCGGGCGGCCGCCGCACCGGCGTCACGGCGCAAACCGAATCGCCCGGTCCGCGCCACGCCGTGGCGGCCATGCCGCTGGGCGATGGCCGATGGCCGTGGCGCCGGTTGATATTCGCCGCGCTGGTGCTGCTGACGCTCGGATGGGTACTGTGGGGCGTGGGCCTGATCGTGTTCTGAACCCGCGCCGCCACGCACGCATGCACGAGGCATGCGACGGGTGCGATCGGTGCGGGCCGGTTTCATCGCGCACCGCGCCCGAACAGCACAACCTCGACGGTCTGCAGCAGGATCATCAGATCGAACATCAGGTTGTGGTTCTTGACGTAGAACAGGTCGAACTTCAGTTTTTCCTCGGCGTCCTCCTGCGACGCGCCATACGCGTAACGCAACTGTGCCCAGCCGGTGAGCCCGGGCTTCACGCAATGACGCAGCGGGTAATAGCGGATGCGCGCGTTGAAATCGTCCACGAATTGCGGGCGCTCGGGTCGCGGGCCGATGAAGCTCATGTCGCCGCGCAGCACGTTCCACAACTGCGGCAGCTCGTCCAGCCGCGCCTTGCGAATGAAGCGACCTACGGAGGTCACGCGGTCGTCGTTGGTGCGCGCGAAACGCGCCACGCCGTCGCGCTCGGCATCCGTGCGCATGCTGCGGAACTTCACCAGGAAGAAGGTGCGCCCGTGTTCGCCCACCCGCTCCTGGCGGTACAGGATCGGTGCGCCGGGCCCGGACTCGATCCGGATCGCCAGCGCCACGGCCAGCATCACCGGCCACGTCAGCGCCAGCATGGCCAATGCCGCGGCCACGTCGAAGCTGCGCTTGATCAGCTTGCGCAGGGGCGAGGCGTCGAAGCCGTCGGAAAACACGAGCCAGGAAGGATTGGCGAGGTTCATCCTGATCTGGCCGGATTCGCGCTCGAAGAAATCGGCCAGTTCCACCACCGCGATGCCGGACTGCTTGCATTCGAGCAAATCGGCCATCGGCAGCCCGCAGCGGCGATCGTCCGGGCCGACCACGATCTCGTCTATCTGCATGCGCTTGACCAGCTCGCGCAAAGAATGACGCGGGTTCACCAGCTTGTTGGACGGCACCCGCACCGCCTCCTCGCCCATCCGGACATAGCCGATGATGCGGAAACCGCGGCAGTCCGAACGACGGCGCATGCGCTGCGCGATCTGTGCGGCGCGACGGCCCGCGCCCAATACCAGCACGCGGCGCTTGAACAGGTCTGCATCAATCAGGCGCAGGAACACCACCCGGAATGCGGTCACCGCAAGGAAGCCGACCACCAGCGCGATGCCGAGCACACCGCGTCCGATGTAGGCCGGCGGGTACGCGTAATAGAGCACCAGCAGCGCGCTGCCGCCGAGCGCAAAACCCACCGCCTGGCGCGTGAACTGGCCACGCCAGTTCGCCCGCAGATGGTTCTGATACAAGCCGAGTGCCACCATGCCCAGCACCACCATCAATGCCACGAGCAGGGCACGCAGCCGTAGTGCGTGTCCGAAATTCACCTGCGCGACGGGGTCGCTCCAGTAGCGCAAGCCGATTGCGCAGTACACACAACTGACCAGCAGCAAAAACTCGATCGCTGCGAGAAACAATTGCCAACGCAAGGCGCGCTGGCGCAGTAGCCGAAACATACCGCTCCTTCCCTGGACTCCGTCCTGCGTGCAGCTCCTGTAACGCACTTTCGGCCCACGTTTCGCGAGTAGCAGCATCCTGCTGCGAATGCATCGAATCCGTGAATCCGTCAACCCTCGCCCTCAACTTCGGCGTGAGTACGAAATGCAAACTTAACGCGATCCTGCGTAGACAAAACGTGACCAGCACGAACCCCCGCATGGACGTATGATTCCGAGGCTCTGAACCAAAGTACGTGGCGCCGGTCAGAGCGCGCCAGAACCCAGGAGAACTCGCATGTGTGGAATTGTTGCCGCTGCCGCCCAGCGCGATGTCGTGCCGATCCTGCTTGCCGGCCTGCATGCGCTGGAATACCGCGGCTACGACTCGGCGGGCATTTCGGTGCTGGCCGACGGCGCGCTCGCGCGGCTGCGCATGCCTGGAAAGGTGCGCGAACTGGAATCGCTGTACGAGGCGCATCCGATCGCCGGCCACACCGGCATCGCGCACACGCGTTGGGCCACCCACGGCGTTCCCAACGAGGCGAACGCGCATCCGCATCTGTCCCAGGGCATGGTGGCGGTGGTGCACAACGGCATCATCGAGAACCATGCCGAGCTGCGGGAAGAACTGGGTCGGGCCGGGTACCGGTTCGATTCGCAGACCGATACGGAAGTCATCGCCCACCTGATCCATCACGAAATGGCGAAAGGCGCCGGCTTGAAGGACGCGGTGATCGCGGCGACGCGGCGCCTGCACGGCGCCTACGCCATCGCCGCGATCACGAAGGATGAACCCGGCCACGTGGTGGGCGCGCGCCGCGGAAGCCCGCTGTGCGTGGGCTTGGGCATCGGCGAGCACTTCCTGGGCTCGGACGTGCAGGCGCTGATCAAGGTCACCAACCGCATCGTCTATCTGGAAGAAGGCGACGTGGTGGAGATCGAGCGCGAAGCCATGCAGGTATACGACGGCGAAGGGCGGCCCGTGACGCGTCCGGTGCGCGAGAGCGAACTGTCCGCCGATGCGGTCGAACGCGGCGAGTTCCGCCATTACATGCTGAAGGAAATCCACGAGCAGCCAGCCGCGGTGGCCAATACGCTGGAGGGCCGCATCAGCGAGACCCGCGTGCTCCCGAACATCTTCGGCGTGGATTCGCAGGCGCTGCTGTCGCAGGTGAAGCGCGTGCAGATCGTCGCCTGCGGCACCAGCTACCACGCCGGCATGGTCGCGCGTTACTGGCTGGAGAGCATCGCCGGCTTGCCGTGCAGCATCGAGGTCGCGAGCGAATACCGCTATCGCCATGTCGTGGTTTCGCCCGACACGCTTTTCGTCGCCATCTCGCAGTCCGGTGAAACGGCGGACACCCTGGCTGCGATGCGCGAAGGCAAGCGGCGCGGCTATCTCGGCGCGCTCGCGATCTGCAACGTCCCGGAATCCAGCCTGGTGCGCGAAGCGGACCTCAGCCTGATGACCCGGGCCGGTCCCGAGATCGGCGTGGCTTCCACCAAGGCCTTCACCACGCAGCTCGCCGGGCTGGCGTTGCTGGTTCTGGAGCTTGCGCGCCTGAACGGCATCAAGGAAAGCCGCTATACGGACCTGGTCTCGGAGCTTGCCAGCCTTCCGCGCATCCTCGGCGAAGCGCTGGCGATGGAGCCGGAAATCGCCAGGCTCGCCGAACGCTTCGTCAACAAGCACCACGCGCTGTTCCTCGGCCGCGGCGTGCAATATCCGGTGGCACTGGAAGGCGCGCTCAAGCTCAAGGAAATTTCCTACATCCACGCCGAGGCGTACCCGGCCGGCGAGCTGAAGCATGGTCCGCTGGCGCTGGTGGACGAGGACATGCCGGTGATCGCGGTGGCACCCAACAACCAACTGTTGGAAAAGCTGAAATCCAATCTCGAGGAAGTGCGCGCACGCGGCGGCGAGCTGTTCGTGTTCGCCGACGAGACAGCGGCCGTTCCCCTGAACGGCGCGCGCGGCCATCTCACCAAGGTACCCAGCGGCGGCCATTTCATCGCGCCGGCGGTGTTCACCCTGCCGCTGCAACTGCTGGCCTACCACGTCGCCGTGCTGCGCGGCACCGACGTGGACCAGCCGCGCAACCTGGCGAAGTCGGTGACGGTGGAGTGAGCAGCCCGGCTATCGTGCGAACGCGATCCGGTCCAGGTCCACGTTCCCGCCGCTGAGGATCATCCCCACGCGCCTGCCGCGGAAGCGCTCGCGTTGCGACAGCAGCGCCGCTAGCACCGTCGACGAGGAGGGCTCGATCGTCTGCTTGAGGTGCGTCCAGAGGAGGCGCATGGCGGCAAGCACCTGCTCGTCGTTCACGGTCACCACCTCGATGTGGTTTTTGCGCAGCAATTCGAAATTGATTTCACCGATGGTCGCGCGCAAGCCGTCGCAGATCGTGTCCGGCTTGATGCCGGTGACACGCTCGCCGCGTTGCAGCGATTGATAGCCGTCGTCCGCGCCCGCAGGTTCCGCCGCGATCAGTTGTGTTGACGGCGACAGCGCGCGCGCGACGATTGCGCTGCCGGACATGAGCCCGCCACCCCCCAAGGGCGCGATCAGCACGTCCAGCTCCGGCACTTGTTGCAGCAGCTCCAGCGCCGCCGTGCCCTGGCCCGCGATCACGTGGGGGTCGGCATATGGGTGGACGAGCGTCGCGCCGGTTTCGCGCTGGATGCGGGATGCGGTTTCCTCGCGCGCGGCCAGGGTGGGTGCGCAGTGGTGCAGTGTGGCACCGGCCGCCTCGATGTTTTCCAGCTTGGCGCGTACCGCGCCCTCCGGCACCACCACGTGCGCGGGAATGCCGCGCGTGCGCGCGGCCAGCGCCAGCGCCGCGCCGTGGTTCCCGGAAGAGTGCGTCACCACGCCGCGCCGCGCCTGCTCGTCGCTCAAGGCCCACACCGCGTTGCAGGCGCCGCGGAACTTGAATGCGCCGCCCACCTGCAGGTGTTCGCATTTGAAGTGCAGCGAAGCACCGGAGAGTTCACCCAGGGTGTCCGAGCGCATCACGGGGGTGACCACCGCATGCGCGGCGATGCGCGCCGCCGCCGAGCGGACGTCTGCGATACTGATACTCGGGGTCGGATTCATGCGCACCTCACCAGGGACAAGGAATCTTAGCGGGATAACCCATGAACGCTTCCACTGAATCGCGAACCGACACGGTCGTGCGCCTGGCCGATTACCGGCCGCCGGCCTGGCGCGTCGAGCACGTCGAGCTGACCTTCGACCTCGGCGTAGACGAAACCCTGGTCGGCGCGCGCCTGCTGCTGAGATGCGAGCGCGACGAACCGCTGCGGCTGGACGGCGAGGACCTGGAACTCCTGGAAATCATGCTCGACGGGCGCGCTTTGGCCGCTTCGGATTACACCCTGGATGCATGCAGGCTGGCCGTTCCCGGCGCGCGCGACGGCAGCGTGCTGGAAACGAAGGTGCGCATCGCACCGGCCCGCAATACGGAACTTTCGGGCTTGTACCTTTCGGGATCGCGCGAGTCAGGCTTCCTGCTGACCCAATGCGAGGCGCAAGGCTTCCGCCGGATCACCTTCTTTCCCGATCGTCCCGACGTGCTGGCGAAATATTCCGTCACGCTCCGCGCCGATCGCGCGCGCTTTCCCGTGCTGCTGGCCGGCGGTGATCCGCAGGGCGCGGGCGAGCTGCCGGACGGACGGCACTGGGCGTGCTTCGCGGATCCGTACCCCAAGCCCAGTTACCTGTTCGCGTTGGTGGCCGGGCATCTGCAAAAAATCGAGCGCGCCTACCGCACCGCCGACGGGCGCGACGTCACTTTGCGTATCTTCGCGGAAGCCGATGCAATCGGCGGCTGCGGTTACGCGATGGATGCGCTGGAGCGCGCGATGCGCTGGGACGAGCGCGTGTACGGCCGCAATTACGATCTCGCCATCTTCAACGTCGTCGCCACGCACGATTTCAACATGGGCGCGATGGAGAACAAAGGTCTCAACATCTTCAATGCCAAATATCTTCTTGCGGATCCCGACACCACCACCGACGACGAGTACCGCCACATCGAAGCGGTGATCGCGCACGAGTACTTCCACAACTGGAGCGGCAACCGCGTGACCTGCCGCGACTGGTTCCAGCTCAGCCTGAAGGAAGGCTTCACCGTGTTCCGCGAGCAGCAGTTCTGCGCCGACATGCAATCGGCCGCGCTGCAGCGCATAGATGAAGTGTCCACGTTGCGGCGCGTGCAGTTTCCGGAGGATGCAGGACCTCTCGCGCATCCTGTGCGTCCCGCCGAATACACCGCGATAGACAACTTCTACACGCCGACGGTTTACGAGAAAGGCGCGGAACTGGTGCGCATGATTGCAGGGCGCCTCGGACCCGAGCGCTTCCGCCGCGGCACCGATTTGTATTTCTCGCGCAACGACGGCCGCGCCGCGACGATCGAGGATTTCCTGGATGCGTTGGGCGACGCCAATGACCTCGATCTTTCGCCTTACCTCACCTGGTACGCGCAGGCCGGCACGCCGCAGGTGGGCGCGAGCGGCGATTACGATCCCGTGGCGCGGACTTACACGCTGACCCTCACGCAAACGACCGCTCCCACCCCCGGACAGGCGAAGAAGTCGACCCTGCCGATTCCGGTGCGCGTTGCGCTGTTCGCACCCGATGGCCGGCGCATCCCGATGCGTTCGCACGACGATCCCGGGCGTGTGCACGAGGAGTGCGTGCTGGAGCTGACGCAGCGCGAGCAGCGCTTCGTGTTCGTGCAGGTGGACGCGCGTCCGGCGCCTTCGCTGCTGCGCGGTTTCTCCGCCCCCGTGCAATGGCGGTATGCGTACGCGCCGCGCGAACTGGCATTGCTGCTGCGCCACGAGAGCGAAGGCTATGATCGCTGGAACGCGGGCCAGCAACTCGCCGCCGCCGCGTACGACGCGCTGCACGCCGGAGCGCAGGATCGCTCCTCGCTGGACGCATGGTGCGGAGCGCTGGCGGAATTGTTCGAGGCCGACGCGGCGCAGCTCGATCCAGCGCTGCTCGCGGATTTACTGACGCCGCCCTCTTCGATCGAACTCGATGCACGCCACGAGCCGCTCGATCCCGAACGCGCGCACCTGGCGCGCGAGGCCTTGGAAAACGTGCTCGCGAGCAGGCTGGGCGGGCGCCTGCATGCACGCTATCGATCGTTGCATGAGAACGAGACCGGCGCGCTGGATGCGCCCGCGCAGGCGCGCCGCCGCCTGAAAGGCCGCGTGCTTGCGCTCTTGCTGCGCGCCGATCCGCGCGAGGGCGCGGCGCTCGCCGTTGCCCAATACGAACAGGCGCGAAGCATGACCGATCGACTGTCCGCGATGGCCGCGATGGTGCGCATGGGCGCGCCGCAAGCCGGGGAAGTGCTGCGCGCCTTCCGCATGCGCTACGACGGCAAGCCGCTGGTGCTGGACAAATGGTTCGCGTTGCAGGCGCAGGCGCCCGAGCGCGAAGCGCTGACACGCGTGCAGGCGCTCGGTGCCGATCCGGCTTTCAACCTGCACAACCCCAATCGAGTGCAGGCACTGCTCGGCGCGTTCGCGCGGGGGAATCCGGTGGGCTTCCATCGGCCGGATGGCGAGGGCTACCGCTACATCGCGCAGAAGGTGATCGAGATCGACGCGCTCAATCCGCAGAACAGCGCGCGCCTTGCGAAGTCCTTCGAGAGCTGGCACAAGCTGGAACCCGGGCGCCGCGCGGCGGCGGCCGACGCGCTGGAAATGCTGCACAGGCGGCCGGCGCTCTCCCGCGATCTCGCCGATCTGGTGTCACGGTTGCGCGCAGCCCGGTAGGCCGGCATTAACTGCGCCGGGCGTATCGTGATTTTCATGAAGGGCATCATGAAAATGGTTTTGCCGGCAGTGGGATTGTTCGTGCTGGCGGGCTGCGTGGAACCCGACTACGGCTATGTGCGCCCGGACTATTACTACGTCCCGAGCGGCGGCTATTACGACGGCGGCTACTACGACGACTACGGCGGCGGCTATTACGGCGACTGCATGGACTGCGGCTCACTCAGCATCGGAATCGGTTACGGCTACCCCGGCTATGGATACGGATACGGTTATCCGTATCACCACGGCTACTACGATCGCTGGCATGGCGATTACAACCGGGGCGGCCACGACTGGCGTGGTCGCTGGCATCAATCCGGTGGCCACGATGGTGACCATCACGCCTCCGGGAGGCGCTGGCGCCACCCGTCCTCTGGTGGACAGCAAGGCGGCAGCCCGGCCGTCCGCTGAACGGTTCCGCGGAGGTCAGGTGCGCAGCGCCTGATCGATCTCCTGCATATTACGTTCGATCGAACTCAGGACTTCGGTGCGCTGGTTGCCGTTGGCGCGCAGCTCCTCGGCCATCAATTCGAGCCGGCCGCGCTCCACGAAGGCGTCGTGGCGCTGACGCACCTCTTCGTATTCGTTCAGGTCCGCTGTCATGAAGGTCACGGGCATCTCCCCTGATGGGACGGATGAATCCTCGCCCGTATTCGTGCACGGCTCATGCCGACGGCGTGTAAATCGTGACGGACGTCACGGAAACTTTTGTAACATTCGGGCATTCATCGCAATTGCCTGAGCGGATCGGACCCGTCAACCGCTTCGGCTCGCTCTTTAACGCTCCATTTACCTTTACGCTACGATACTGGCCGCGCAAACCCGCCAGGCGGGTGATGCGCTCAGCCTGTTGTACGCTAGTATCGGTTCAACGTTTCTGGCGCCCGGCACACGGTCTTCCTGGATTCCCCCTGTTCCTGACGACCGCCGGGCGCCAGTCCTTTTCAGAGTGGTAGGGAATCGATCTGCCGCGCTCGGCGGCTCCCCCTTTCGAAGCTGCTGCTCGCGATCGGCTGGTGCGTCCTCCCGCCGGCGCGCGGCCAGCCCCTGAGTACCGGCCTCGACGTGCTCGCTCGACGCTTAGCGCCGGCGGGAGTGCGGGGAAACAAATGCATTGCGCGTGCCAATATTTGTATTCGCCGCAAGCCGCTAAAATGCCGCGATGAATCTTTACGACGTCATAGTTGTGGGCGGCGGCCACGCCGGCACGGAAGCCGCCCTTGCGGCTGCCCGTTGCGGCGCGCGCGCACTGCTGCTGACCCACAACGTCGAGACGATCGGCGCGATGAGTTGCAACCCGGCGGTCGGTGGCATCGGCAAGGGCCACCTGGTCAAGGAAATTGATGCGCTCGGCGGGGCGATGGCGCATGCAGCCGACCGGGCGGGCATCCAGTGGCGCACCTTGAATGCTTCGAAAGGAGCCGCGGTACGCGCCACGCGCTGCCAAGCCGATCGCGCGCTGTATCGTGCCGCGATCCGCCGCATGGTGGAAACGCAACCGAACCTGCAAGTGTTCCAGCAGGCGGTCGATGATCTGATCATCGAGAACCGCCGTGCCGTCGGCGTGATCACCCAGATGGGCTTGCAGTTGCGCGCGCGCTGCGTGGTGCTGACCACAGGTACCTTCCTGTCCGGCAAGATCCACATCGGTTTTGCGAATTATTCCGGGGGCCGCGCGGGCGATCCGCCGGCGACCACGCTCGCGCAGCGCCTGCGCGAGTTGCCGCTGGGGGCCGACCGCCTGAAGACCGGGACGCCGCCGCGCATCGACGGCCGCAGCATTGACTACTCGGTTTTCACCGAGCAACCCGGCGACAATCCGGCGCCGGTGTTCTCGTACCTGGGGTCGCGCGACGAACACCCGCGCCAGGTATCGTGCTGGATCACGCACACATCCGAGCGTACCCACGAAATCATCCGTGCAGCGCTGGATCGCTCGCCGCTGTACACCGGCAAGATCGAGGGCATCGGCCCGCGCTATTGCCCGTCCATCGAGGACAAAGTGGTGCGCTTCGCGGAAAAGTCCTCGCACCAGATCTTCATCGAACCCGAAGGGCTCGAAACGACCGAGATTTATCCCAACGGTATTTCCACCTCGTTGCCGTTCGATGTTCAAGAGGACCTGGTGCACTCGATCCGCGGCTTCGAGCAGGCGCACATCACGCGGCCGGGTTACGCGATCGAGTACGACTATTTCGATCCGCGCGGCCTGCACCCATGGCTGGAAACGAAAGCCATTCCCGGTCTTTATTTCGCCGGCCAAATCAATGGCACGACCGGCTACGAAGAAGCCGCAGCGCAAGGCCTGCTCGCGGGCCTGAATGCCGCGCGTGCCTCGCACGAACAGGCACCGTGGTACCCGCGTCGCGACGAAGCCTACCTCGGTGTGCTGGTGGACGACCTCACCAGCAACGGCACGCTGGAGCCCTATCGCATGTTTACCTCGCGCGCTGAATATCGCCTGCATCTGCGCGAGGACAACGCCGACCTGCGCCTGACCGAAAAGGGATTCGAGCTCGGCGTGGTGCCACAGGAACGCTTCGAAGCATTGCGCCGCAAGCGCGAAGCGGTCGAGCGCGAAACGCAGCGTCTGCGCGAACTGCACGTCTCCCCCGCGAACGCGCGCGGCATGGCGCTGGCCAATTCGGCGCTGGCGCTCCCGCTCAGCCGCGAATGCAATGCGCTCGAGTTGTTGCGCCGGCCGGAACTGGATTATGCGGCGCTCACCGCCGTGGAAGGCTTCGGCCCCGCATTGGAGGATGAAAGCGCGGCGCTGCAGGTCGAGGTGCAGGCGAAATACGCGGGCTACCTTGAACGCCAGCGCGAGGAAATCTCGCGCGCGCAGCGGCACGAGTCCACGCTGATTCCGCAGGGCTTCGACTACGACGCCGTGCGCGGGCTGTCGGCCGAGGTGTTGGCCAAGCTCAAGGCCGCGCGGCCGGAAAGCATCGGCCAGGCGCAGCGAATCAGTGGGATCACGCCCGCAGCGATTTCGCTGCTGCTGGTGCACCTGCATCGCAAGCCGCGGCGCGAAGTCGCCTGATCTGCGGGCCCACACGGCGAAGCTCATCCACAGGCAATCGGCCGAGGCCGAAGAGCTCCGTGGCCGGATTCAAACGTTTGTATTAGGCTAGTCTCCGCCTCCTTTCGGGCCTTTGGGGACAACCATGCCGCGCATCCGCATCCTCGCCGGCGCACTCGCGCTGGCCATTTCCGGCAGCGCCGCTGCCGCGCAGTTCGACGCCGTCGTAGTCTTCGGCGACAGCCTCAGCGACAACGGCAATCTCTCGATTGCGGAGCAACTGCCGTTTGCACCATCGCGCTTCACCACCAATCCCGGCCTGGTGGCGATGGAGAACGTGGCCGATTACTACGGCATCACGCTGTCGCCTTCGATTCTCGGCGGTACCGATTTCGCGGTAGGGGGCGCCGGCGTGATCAACAACTCCGCGGCCGGGCCCATTCCGACGCTCCAGCAACAGGTTGCACAGTACCTTGGCGCGACCGGCGGCAAGGCCGACCCGAATGCGCTGTATTCGATGTGGGGCGGCGCGAATGACGTCTTCTACAACGTCGCGCTGTATCAAGCGGGCGCGATCACCCAGGCGCAACTCCAAACCAACCTGCAGGCTGCCGCCCAGACCGAACTTGGCCTGATCGCGGAACTCGGCAAGGCGGGTGCGCAACGCGTGATCGTGTTCAACCTGCCTGATATCGGGCAAACACCGTCGTCGCTGGCGCTCGGCCCCACTGCGGTGGCGCAAGGTACGGGCTTGTCGGTCATCTACAACAGCACCCTGAATGCAGGCCTGGCGCAAACCGGCGTGGACATCATCCCGATCGACACGTTCGGCCTGATCCATGAAGTGATCGCCAACCCGTCGCTGTACGGGTTCACGAACGTCACCACCCCGGCTTGCGGCACTGCGCCGGGTACGACTTCGCTGGCCTGCGGTCCGCAGGGATCGGGCCTGCCTTATACCTATGCGGCCGGTGCGAACCAGACCTACCTTTTCGCCGACGGCGTGCACCCCACCACCGCCGCGCACGCGCTGCTTGGGCAGTACGTGGTGTCGGTGATCCAGGCGCCGGGGCAGCAGTCGTTGCTTGCCGAAGCTCCGCTTGCAGTGACCAACTCGGTGGATCGCAGCCTGCGCAATCAGGCGCTGGCCGGCATGGCGCAACCCGGCAGCGGTGTGCGCTGGTTCGCCAATTACGATTACAACCAGCAGAAATACGATGCGACGATCAACACGCCGAAGAGCGACAACAACCAGAGCACGCTCACGGTGGGCGCGGATCTGCATCCTGATGATCACCTCGGTGTCGGCCTTGCATTGAGCGGCGCGCACCACAACGACGGCTTCGCGGATGCAGCCGGCGGGTTCAAGCTGGACGAATACCTGGTATCGGCTTACGCGATGTACGGCTGGCAACAAGGTTACGTCGGCGCGATCGGCAGCGTCGGCCAGCTCAATTACCGCGACATCAATCGCAACATCGTGCTGGGTCCCGCACTACGTACCGAAAGCGGCTCGACTTCCGGTTCGCATATCGCGCTGGCATTGACGGGCGGCTGGCTGTTCGGCTCCGATGCGTTGCGCACCGGTCCGTACGCGGAGATCGGCTATCAGCGCATCCGCGTCAGCGGCTTCGCCGAAAACGGCAACGACAGCACCGCGATGACCTTCGACCGGCAGGAGCGCGAAGCGCTGATCGGCACGCTGGGCTGGCAGGTGATCGGCAGTTGGCAGGCCGGCGGCACTACGCTGCACCCGTTTGCGCAGCTGGCCTGGAACCACGACAGCAAGGCCGATACGCGCGACGTGCGCGCAGGCCTCGTCAACATGCCTGGCACCTTTGCGATGCCGGGTTTCACGCCCGACAAGACCTGGGGCAGCGCGGGCCTGGGCCTGAACGCCGAGTTCAGTCCGGCCTTCTCGGCATGGATCAGCTACGACGGCCGCTTCTCGGACAGCAACGAGCGTGACAACAGCTTGAACCTCGGCGCGAAGTTGAGTTTCTGAGCTGCTCGTCCTGAGCGGGCCGGAGTCGAAGGACTGCGTTTCGACTCCGCTCGCTTCGCCAGCTACACTCAACGCGAACGGTCTTCCAACAAAAAGCCGCGCATACGCGCGGCTTTTTTCTTGATGCGGCGTTCCGAGTGTTTATTTCTTTTTCTTGCTGAACTGGTTGTACAACGCTTCCGCCTGATCGTGCAGCGCGCTGGCCGCATCGTGCGAAAGCTCGGTGGTCTGGCCGTTCTCCTCGTGCTGGTTCAGCACGAGGCTGCCGTTGTCATCCCAACCCACGCGGTCGGTGGACTGGATCGGCGCTCCCTTTTTCGACCGGGTTTCCTGCACCACCACCCAAGGGTGGCTGTTCTGGTACGCGTAATCGGTGCTGGTGTAATTGCCTTTATCCCCGTGGTCCACGAGCTGGCGGATGAACTCCACGCCGTTCTGGTCGGAGAAGACCTGCCAGCTCTTGGCTGCCTGGTCGTTGGAGGAGGTGCCCTGCGTGACTTTCATGCCGCCGATGCGGCCCTGCATGGTCTTGAAGTCCGACAGCATCTTGTCGGCTGCAGTCGGCTCGGCGATCAGTTTCAGAGCCACCTGCGCGGGTGCGTTGTGGGTCAGCACCGGCGTTTGCAACGTGGTCGAGTAGACACGCCCGGCATTGTGCATCTTCGCTTCGAGCACGTAGATGTCGGCTTGCTTGATCTGCTTGGGATTGAAGCTGATGTTGAACTGCTGAGGGAAGTGCGGCGGCGCGAACGTCTGGCTGTTGACCGGCACGCCCGGCTGCTGCGTGACATCCATCAGGGTGAGATCGAGCTTGGCGTCCGGCGCGACCTGCGCGCTCGGATCGGCCAGGGTAACCGTGCCGGTGACGGCGCTCGGCGCGGGCGCCTGCTGCGTTTGTGCGGCGTTGTTGGAGGAGGGGCCGCACCCGCCGAGCAGCAGCCCGGCGATCACCAGCGGCAATGCAAGCTTGCGCATGACAAATCCTTTTCGGCGAAGGAAACGCCGCGGCCATGGCCGGGCAAGCCGATAATCCTAACGGGCGAAGGGCTTCCACGAAAGTCCACGCCAGCATGACCTTCGGGTACTCCCGAAAAGGTGTGTACCACGTTAAGGTGGCGTGATCGCTTTGCCCTGGTGACCGACGATGCTTCCATACCTTCGCGCGAGCGTTTCGCGACGCGCTTTGCACACCCTGCTTGCGTTGCTGATGATTGGCACGACCGCGGCAGCCGCGGCGCGCCCTGCTGGCCACCCGCCATCCACTGCCGCCCAGCGCGAAGCCGCCTGGCAACAGCACCAGGCCATGCGCGCGGATTCGCCATTCGCCGGCGTGCACTGGCGTTCGATCGGACCAATCAAGCAGGGCGGGCGCGTGGTCGCGATCGCCGGCGTGCCGGGCCAGCCGTACACTTTCTATATCGCCTACGCGAGCGGCGGCGTATGGAAGACCACCGACAACGGCGCGCACTTCGCTCCGCTGTTTGATCGCATGCCGACGATGGTGATCGGCGCGATCGCGGTGGATCCGTCGCACCCGCAGACGCTGTGGGTCGGAACGGGTGAAGCCAATTCCTCGCGCTCTTCCTATGGCGGCATGGGGATGTTCCGCTCGGACGACGGCGGCAAGACCTTCCAGCCTGCCGGCCTGTCCGAATCCGATCGCATCGCGCGGATCGTGGTGGACCCCAAGGACTCCAAGATCGTGTACGTGGCCGCGCTCGGCAAGCTCTACAGCACCGGCGGCCAGCGCGGCGTATACCGCACGCGCGATGGCGGCAAGACCTGGCAGCAGGTGCTCGCGGGCTCCACGCCCTGGACCGGCGCGATCGACCTCATCATGGATCCGCGCAACCCACGGGTGTTGTACGCCGCGCTATGGGACCGCAAGCGCACCGCCTGGAACATGACCTACTCCGGCAAGGGATCGGGTATCTGGAAGAGCACCGACGGCGGCGACCACTGGACACAGTTGACCACTGGTTTTCCGCACGACGGCAAGGTCGGCCGCATCGGCCTGGCGATCGCGCCTTCGCAACCCGATACGGTCTACGCAAGCGTGGACGACTGGACGCCGCTTCCCGCCGCCGACCGCGACCTGGGCGAGAGCCCTCTGTCGCCTGCACGACTGAAAACGATGACCAAGGCCGAATTCCTCCACCAGGATCCGCAGCAGATCGAGCGCTTCATCCGCCAGAACGATCTGGACACGAACCTGACCGCCGCCAAGCTGATGGACATGGTCAAAGACGGCGCCGTCAGCATGGACGAGATCCGCAAGCAATTGTCGGATGCCAATGCGGATCTGTTCGATACCGACATCGAAGGGCTGGTGGTGTACCGCTCGGACGACGGCGGCGCGCATTGGCGCAAGGCGAATAACAAGCCACTGCGCGACGTGTACTACACCTACGGCTATTACTTCGGCCAGATCCGGGTCGCGCCGAACGACGCCGATCACGTGTACGCCGAGGGCCTGCCGCTGATCGAATCGAAGGACGGCGGCAAGACCTGGAGCGGGCTCAACGCACCAAACGTGCACGTGGACTATCACGAATTGCTGATCGACCCCGCCGACCCGCGGCACATGCTCGCCGGCAACGACGGTGGTGCCTACGCCACCTACGACGGCGGTGCGCACTGGCAGCAGTTCGCACGCATTCCGGTCGGCCAGTTCTATTCGGTGACATACGACATGGACGATCCGTACAACGTGTACGGCGGATTGCAGGACAACGGCGCGATGATGGGTTCGTCGAAAACGGATTGGCAGCGCGGCGAAGACTGGAAAGATGTCGGTGGCGGCGACGGAATGTACGTGCAGGTGGACCCGCGCGACAACAAGACGGTCTACGCCGGCTACCAGTTTGGCTTCTACACGCGCACCGGTCCGGACGGACGGCACGAAGTACGCCCCCGCCCGGCATTCGGGACCGCGCCGCTGCGCTGGAACTGGACCGCGCCGATCGAGCTGTCGCCGCACAACCAGGACATCGTTTACATGGGCGCGGACAAACTGTTCCGCTCGATGGACAAGGCCGAATCCTGGCAGGCGGTCAGCCCGGATCTTTCTTCATCGAAGAATCGGGGCAACGTACCTTACGCGACCATAACGACGTTGGCCGAATCGCCGAAGACCTTCGGGGTGATCTGGGTCGGCACCGACGACGGCAATGTATGGGTGACCAACGATGGCGGCGTGAACTGGAACCAGGTGGACGCGAGCCTGCCACAGCGCTGGGTGAGCCGCGTGGAGCCTTCCCACTTCGACGATCGGCGCGCCTATATATCCTTGAACGGCTATCGCAACGACGACATCACGCCATATCTCTATCGCACGGACGATCTCGGCCAGCACTGGACATCCATCTCCAAAGGCCTGCCTGACGAGGCGATCAATGTCGTACGCGAGGATCCGGTGAATCAGGACGTGCTCTACGTCGGCACCGATCGCGGCGTGTACGTGTCCCTGGATCGCGGTAACTCGTGGCAATCGCTGCAGGGCAACCTGCCGAACGTGCCGGTGCACGATCTGGCGATCCATCCCCGGGAGCGCGAACTGATCGCCGGGACCCACGGCCGCAGCGTCTGGATCGCCGACGTGCTGCCGGTGCAGGAGCTCACGCCCAAACTGCGCGATGAAGCGGTGCACCTGTTCCCGGTCGAGGACGTGCAGGCCGAGCGTGGCTGGCAGTCGCGGCCGATGGAGTGGTTCGACGAAACCGACGACCTGCCGAAACTCGAAGGCAGCTACTGGGCGAAGCAGGTGGGTCCGGTCACGCTCACGGTCTCTAACGGGGGTGGGCAGGTGGTGCAGGTGCTGCACTTCGATGCGAAGCGCGGACTCAACACCTACACCTGGAATCTGGAGCTGGACAAGGACAAGGCGCTCGCAGCCGAACGCGCGCAACTGGCGAAGCAGCAGCTCGATCCGGCAACGGCGGATTTCTCGAAGCAGCCGATCGCACAGGCAGTGCAACTGGGCTGGCGCATCTATCCGCCACCGGGCACCTACACGCTGAAGCTGGAAGGCGCAGGCGCCAGCAGCGAAACCAGCTTCGAAGTGAAGGCGCCGCACGACTACAAGCCGCGCGGCAAACCCGAGCCGAAGCTGCGCGGCAAGGACAAATGGGCGCGACCGGCAGCCTCGCCGCAACCTTCGGCGGCGAGCGAAGAACGCGAAGCGGAAAGCGCTGGGCAATAAAAGTACCGCGGGCGCGCGACGTTGATCCCCTCAGGATCTTTGAACGTTGCGAGCTGCCGGGCGCAGCAACCTTCAGGGCCTTGACGGCATGAAGCCGGCGGCTTGCGCCGCCGGCCCCAATCCACTCCCCAATCCGGTGCGGGTATTCACCCTGTGCCCGGAACCTAATCAAAACTTAACGACGCGTCAAGCCCGATCGCCGTTACTTTTGACCGGTTGCACACTCGTTAAAGCTGCGTTACGGTCAGCGCGCGCGAGGGTACGTGCTCAAGCAGTCACAAGGGACCCCCAGATTCATGGATCACGCCACAGGGTGGAGTGGCGGGGTGAACTGCGACTCCAACAAACCAATTCGGGGAGTAATCAGATGAACCGCAAGCTTTTGACCACTGCCATCTGCGCGAGTCTGGCGTTCGCCGGCACCGCATGGGCGCAGACGACGGGCACCAGCACCACAACAAACGACCAGGCGACTTCCACCCAGCAGCAGGACAACAACAAAAAGGAAGAGCCGAAGACCCTCAAAGGGATTATCGTCACCGGCTCCTTGATTCCGCAGTCGCAAATCGAGACCGCCAACCCGGTGATCACGATCACCGCGGAGGACATGCAGAACAAGGGGTTCGCAAACGTCTATGACGCGCTGCGTTCGCAGCCGCTTTCGACCGGTTCGGTGCAGGACAGCACTTTCTCGGCGGGCTTCACGCCAGGCGCCGAGACGATCAGCCTCCTGGGTCTGCCGCCGGATTTCACGCTGTTCCTCATCAACGGCCGCCCGATGGCGGATTTCCCGCTGCTCTACAACGGCTCGGCCAACTTCGTTGACCTATCGAACATCCCGATGTCGATCGTGGATCACATTGACATCCTCCCGGGCAACCAGTCCTCGATCTATGGCTCCTCGGCCATTGCGGGCGTGGTCAACATCGTGCTCAAGAAGCGGATGGATGGCTACACCCTCGACTACCGCGCCGGCGGTTACTCGGACGGCGGCGGGCAGCAGCGACGGGTCAGCTTCGCCGGCGGGTACAACACCGACAAGTTGAGCGTGCTGTATTCGGTCCAGGTGGACGACCAACATCCGATGTTCGGCTACAACCGCGACCTGACCGCCTCGACGCTCAGCAACCCGAATCCGAACGCGCGCTATGCGACACCCGCCGTGCTGCATTACTACCTCGGGCCGAAGACCAGCTACGTGGATCCCGATACTGTCGGCGGTTGCGGCGCCCTGTCGAGTCTGTTTGGCGGCACCGTAAGCCGCCAAGAACGCAACAACCGCGGCCCCAACGGCGTGGGCCCCGGCTATTACTGCGGCAGCACCACCGAGCTGGGTTACTCGACCCTGCTCAACAAGAAGCAGGACTACTCCGGGTACGTCAACGCAACTTACCAGCTCAACAACAATGCCCAGCTCTATGGCAGCGTGCTCTACGCATACCAGAAGCAGCGCTTCTATGCCGGTCCCAACTACAACTGGTGGGCGCCAGACGAGGGCAACTTCATCATCAACGCGAACACCGGCACGTTCGACCTGTATGAAAAGCTGTTTTCGCCGGAGGAGATTGGCGGACCGCTGGCCAACGCGGACAACCAGAATTCGCGCATGTACAACGCGGATTTCGGCATTCGCGGTGGCTTCGGTGATTCCAACTGGAACTACGACGCCTATTTCTCGCGCGCCGACTACAAGCTGACGGACAAGCAATTGCACCCGCTGACTGGTCCGGTGGAAGACTTCTTCCGCAACATGTTCCTCGGCCCGAAGCTCGGCACGTACTACGGCTACAGCATCTATGCGCCGAACGATGCGGCGTTCTACCAGCCGATCACGCCGGCTGAATACCGCGGCTTCTCCGATTACATCCAGAGCACGTCGCACACCTACACCCAGCTCGCCAATGTCCAGATCACCAATTCGGAGCTGTTCAACCTGCCCGCCGGTGCGGTCGGCTTCGCGGGCGTGCTGCAGGCTGGCAATCAAGCGTGGGACAACCCCACCGACCCGCGCGTGATCGCAGGCGATTTCTGGGGCCTGACCGGCACCTCCGGTTACGGCAAGCGCGACAATTACGCAGCGGCGGCGGAGTTCCGGATCCCGATCTTCAGCCAATTGAGCGCGGACCTATCGGCCCGCTACGACCGTTACAACAACCAGAATGCCGGCTCGGACAGCAAGCCCACCTACAAGCTGGGCCTTGAGTACCGTCCGCTCGATACCCTGCTGCTGCGCGCCAACTACGCGACCGCGTTCCGTGCACCGGACATGGCCAACGTATTCCAGGGTCCGAGCGGCTTCTACAGCTCCACTACGGACTATTACAAATGCGAGAAGTACCAGCCGAGCGTTGCCTTGGCTGATTGCTCATGGGATACGGAGCAGTACAAGGGGACCCAGGTGGGCAACCCCAACCTGAAGTCCATCACGGCCAAGTCCTGGGGTTATGGCGTGGTCTGGTCGCCGACCAACAATTTCACTGCCAAAGCCGACTACTACGACATCAGCATCAGGAACGAAATCAGCCAGCTCAGCGTGGACGGGCTGATGCGGACCGAGGCCCAGTGCCGCTTGGGGCAACTCGATCTCAACTCGCCTTCGTGTGTTGACGCGCTGACCCGCGTGCAACGTTCCCCCGTGAACAGCAACCCGACCTTGTCGGAGAACATCCAGTCGATCACGGTCGGCCCGATCAATGTCTCCAACGAGCACGTCAAAGGCGTAATCGCGGCGCTGGACTACAAACTGGATGCCGGAAGCGTCGGAGATTTCACCTTTGGCGCGCGCTACAACGTGACGCTGCACCATCAGTACCAGCAGTACCCGACCGACCCGGTCATCCAGCTGCTGCACAACCCGCAGTGGTCCAGCGAGTTCAAGACCATCTTCACCGGCTCGATCACCTGGGACATTGGCAAGTGGAGCACCACCCTGCAGGGCACGCGCTACGGCTCGACCCCGAACTATGCCGCGCAGGTATACGGCTGGGATGGTCCCGGTGCGGGCACAGTCGCCCCATGGATGGTCTACAACGCAAGCGTGAAGTATCAGGTGACGGATGGCATCTCGACGCAGCTGATTGTCAACAACATCAAGAACTCGATGCCACCGCGCGACACCACATGGGTGGGTTGGCCGTTCTACAACCAATTCAATTACAACCCGTTCGGGCGCCTGATCTGGCTCGACCTCAACATCCACCTCGGCGGCAAGTAACCGCGTCCGGGAATGGAGCCTGGAGGGCCGGCATTGCCGGCCCTTCTTTTTTGCCTGAAGATTTCAGTTGGCCGCGAGAGCGGCACGCAGCGGCTGCAAATGCGGCTCGTAACGCCGCCATTCGCCGATCGCCCGGTTGTGTATGGTCTGTCGCACCTGCGCGCTGCTGATCGTGGAAACGGGCCGCCGGTTTGCCAGGATATCCCCGCAGCCGGCCTCGTGCGGCAATCCGCAGAACTCGAAGATTTTCGCAGCGACTGCGTCGGGATCTTCCACCAGCTCGTTGTAGGAGATGTCCAGCAACGCGGCCGGCATCACTCTGGCCCAGTGGGCCATCAGCCTTGCATAGCCGTGGTGATGCGATGCGAGCGTGTCCAGCCCATAGCTATATCCATAGGAATCGCCGAACAGGGCTTTCCAGTTGGAGAAACAGACATCCATAGGATCGCGCGAGATGTGAATGATTCGGGCGCCAGGCAGCGCGCGGCGGATGAAGCCGGCGAGCATGAAATTGGGCGGCAGCTTGTCCACGTAGAAGCGCTTCCCCTCGGCCCGCCATTGGCTCTGCCATAGATAACGCTGCCCCATCAGCGCGTAATCGAGCGCCGCAGCTCTTTCCAGCAGATCGTCATCCACGATGGCCGTGCCGTGCACGTCCGCCGTCCAGCGCATCTGCCGCGGAAAGTCGCTCAGCTCGCCGGGCGTGGCCACCTGCGAATGATTGCCCAGTACCCGCTCCAGCAAAGTGGTTCCCGAGCGCGGCATTCCCAGAATGAAGATCGGCTGCGGACCTCGTTCATCCTGCGCATCGCCGCGCGCATTGACGAACGCTTCGGTGCACAGATGTTCAATGGTCTCGAACCACACGCGCTCGCGTTCCGGATCATGGTTGACCCGGGCGCGCATGATGCCATTCCCGTGTTGCAGCGCCGCCCAGGCTTCGTCGCGACGGTCGAGATCGTCCAGTTCCTTGAAGCGTGCGAATTCGAGCGCGGCGTGATCTTCGCCACCGGGCGCGACCCTGCTTAGTTGCGCCTCGATGTAATCGAGGTGATTCGCGCCAGCAGTCTGTCTGCGCATCCGCGCCAACGCCAGTGATGCGCGGCCGTGGGTCGGCCCCATTCGCAACGCCGCTTCCAGCTCCGCTTCGGCTTCACGCATCCGCCCATTGAATTGCAGTTGCAGGCTGCGGTAATAGCGGAAATCCGGATTGTCGAACCCCAGTTTCAGGGCCCGGTCCATCAATGCCAGCGCGCGCTCATGCGCGCCGAGCAATTGATGCAGATGCGCTACCCGGGCCAGCAGCGCACCCGAAGAACTGCGGGCAATCGCCGGATGCTCCAGGCACTCGCGTAGCGCGACGGTCTCTCCGACCTGATGCAGGCAGAAGCCCAGCGTATGGATCTGCTCGGCATCGTCGGGAAGCGCGCGAACAGCTTCCACCAGGTGCGCGCAAGCGGCGCGCAGTTGGCCCTGCTTCAGGCAGACACTCGAGATCAGTAGCCGGGCCTGCGTGTTGCCGGGAGAGCGCGCCAGCAAGGCGTCCAGCGCAGCGCGAGCGGCTGCGAATTGGCCTTCGGCGATATAGCGCTGCGCGCGCTCCCATTGCCTGTCCAGCGCCCTGCGCTGCGGATCCACATTCACGGTCGCCCCTTCAATCTCACAACAACAGCGCGATGTCTGCAATGGCGTCGAAGCGCGTCTTGATGAGTGCGAGCAGGGCGAGGCGGTTGCCGCGCAGCGCGGCATCCTCGGCCATCACAAGGACGCCGTCGAAGAACGCATCCACCGGCGCCTGCAGCTGTGCGAGTCGTGCCAACGTGGCTTCGTAATCGGTTGCGTTTTGCGTGTCCGTTTGCGCGGCCTGCAATGCCTGCCAGAGAGCGCGCTCGGAGGGCTCCTGCAACAGCGATTCATTGATCGCGCGCGCGCCGGCCTCGCGGACATCCACGCCTTCCTTGCGCAGGATGTTGGCGACGCGCTTGTTGGCGGCGGCGAGGCTTTCCGCTTCGGCACGTTTCGCGAATGCCGCGACCGCGCGCAGGCGACGATCGAAATCCACCAGGCTCGCCGGCTCCACCGCGACGACCGCGGCGAACTGGCCGGATGTATAGCCCTGTTCGGCGTAGTAGCCGCGCAGGCGATCGAGGATGAAGGCACGCAATTCTGCTGTCAGATCGGCGCGGTTCACAACCGCTTTCTTGTCGGACTTGGCTCCAGCCGCGAACGCGCTTTCCGGAACCTGTTCCAGCGCTTCGCGCAGCAGCACGTCCAGGTCCAGATCCAGCCCACCTTCGATCAGCGTTCGCGCGAGGCCCAGCGCCGCGCGCCGCAGCGCGAACGGGTCCTTGTTGCCGGAAGGCTTCAGTCCGACCGCGAAGATGCCGGCCAGCGTATCCAGTTTGTCAGCGACCGACAGCACCTGCGCCAGCGTGCCCTGCGCGATGTCGTCGCCCGCGTTGCGCGGGCGGTAGAACTGATCGAGCGCCTGCGCGACTTCCTCGCGCTCGCCCTGCGCGGCGGCGTAATGACGGCCCATCACGCCCTGTAGTTCGGGAAACTCGCCGACCATGCGCGTCAGCAGGTCGCAGCGGCTCAGGCCCGCGGCGTGCGTGGTCAAAGCGGGATCCACCGCCACGCCGTGCTCGCGCAGGCGATTGGCGATCCCGCGCGCGAGCTCTGCCACGCGCACGGTCTTCTCCCACAGGGTGCCCAGCGCCTTTTGCCAGGTGACCGCGGCGAGGCCTTGCTGGTGCGCGGCCAGCGGCGTCTTCATGTCTTCGTCGAAGAAGAATTTCGCATCGGCGAAACGCGGGCGGATCACGCGCTCATAGCCGTGGCGGATAAGCGCCGGCTCTTTCGA
>JBQCHG010000047.1:0-3484 GCA_051954935.1 Rhodanobacteraceae bacterium | reverse complement strand
AATGCGCCGAAAACATCCTGAAAAAGCTCGACCTGTCGTTCCGCACCATGCTGCTCTGCACCGGCGATATGGGCTTTGGCGCCAAGAAGACCTACGATCTGGAGGTCTGGCTGCCGTCGCAGAACACTTATCGCGAAATCTCGTCCTGCTCGAACTGCGGCGACTTTCAGGCCCGCCGCATGGACGCCCGTACACGCAAAAGCGGCGAGAAGGGCACGCGGTTTGTCCATACGCTCAACGGCTCCGGCCTCGCGGTCGGCCGCACCCTGATCGCGGTGATGGAGAATTACCAGAATGCGGACGGTTCGATCACGGTGCCGGAAGTGCTGCAACGCTACATGAGCGACGCGGTGCGGATTGCGTGACAATGCGTCTGTAGGAGCCTGCGTGCAGGCGACCCGTCGCGCGCGGCTAAGTAGAATCGCCATTCCGGCGCAGGCCGGAATCCAGTGGCAGTATCTTCCATCCATGGCACTGGATCCCGGCCAATCCATGGCCGGAATGACGAGCATTGAATCGGAGAGATGGCTGAGTGGTCACAAGTTCGCCGGGAGCGAACTTGGACAGCCCGAAGGGCTGGCCCCGAGCGTAGCGAGGGGTGAGTCTCAGGGATGAGACGAACAAAAGCACCGGACTTGCTCGCGGAGGCAGGATGCCGGAGCGAACATCGGCGCAACCGATGGCCACGGAGCTCTTGGCCATGGATGGCGGCTTTGGGGCGAGGCACAGGACGTGCCGAGTCAATCCGGCGTACGGATGGAGGGATGGCAGAGTGGTCGAATGCACCGGACTTGAAATCCGGCAGAGGAGCAATCCTCTCGTGGGTTCGAATCCCACTCCCTCCGCCAACAATGTCATTCTTCAGGGGAATGGCGAAAGCATCGAAGCGCCACCCATTTGCGGGGAGTGGCTCGAAAAATTTAAGAAGGAATGGCTATTGAGGCATCCCGCTGCTGCCCATTCGCAAGAAGTAGCGAAGTAACGAGCCCATCCGGGGTGCTGTTCAGGATGAGCCGAGCAACCCCACTTTCTCCGCCACTCACCGCACCTCATTCCTTCCCGTCTTCGCCGCCCGCTTCGCACCCATCCTGCGCAACGTGGTCTTGTCGTCTTCGTCTATTTCCGGCTGCAGGTCGATGTCCGGTGGCGGATTGGGGTAGTGCTTGCGGCCGCCGATGGCCTTGATCCACTTGGCGCAGAAGCGGTTGTAGGCCGACCATGCCAGGCCGTCGGATTCCACCAGTGCGCGTTCGGCGCGCAATGCCAGCTGGTGCGCATCGCGGTACTGGAAGTGCAGCACGTGTTCGAACAGCATCTCCACCACTTCGTGCATGGTGATGTAGCGGTCGATGTCGTAGCGCTTGCCGCGATAGGTGAGGTGCATCGGCAGTTGATGGTCTATGTAGACCCTCTTGCCGTCCTTGCTGCACGAGCCCACGTAAGGCACGTCGTAATCGCGGATCACCCGCACCGACTTCATCACCGCGTTCGCGGATTCATCGAGGATGCGGCTGTTGACCAGCCATTCGCCTTCCTGCGGCCGATGTCCCCAGCTCATGGATGCGCTCCCGTGGTGAGTTGCGCGGAGTCTAGTCCGGCGTCGCGATCACGTCATGTGCGCTCGATTGCGCCATAATCGAGTGGAGTGGATGCCTCGAGGTGCGAGATGGCGAAGCAGCGCAAGCCCTACGTCAAGCCCTACAAGGGCCCGGCCGGCGGCTGGGGTTCGCTGAAATCGGTGTCCAGCATTCTGGCGCGCGAGAAGGCGCCGCTCACCACAGCGCACGAGCTGATGCGGCAGAACAAGGCCGACGGCTTCATGTGCGTGTCCTGCGCCTGGGCCAAGCCCGCGCATGCGCATCCTTTCGAGTTCTGCGAGAACGGCGCCAAGGCGACCGCGTGGGAACTCGGTGCCGGAGAAGTGGGGCCGGAGTTCTTCGCGCAGCATACGATCAGCGAGCTGCTGGGTTGGACCGACCACGAGCTGGAGAAGGTCGGGCGTCTGACGCATCCGATGCGTTACGACCGCGCTTCCGACAAATACGTGCCCTGCGAATGGAGCGAAGCTTTCGCCGCGATCGGTGCGGAACTGAAGCAGCTCGATCCGAAGTCCACGGTGTTCTACGCCTCCGGTCGCGCCTCGCTGGAAACCAGCTACATGTACGCGCTGTTCGCGCGCCTGTACGGCCACAACAATCTTCCGGACAGCTCCAACATGTGCCACGAAACCACCGGCACCGCGCTGAAGAAGAGCGTGGGGTCGGCGGTGGGCACGGTGACGCTGGAGGATTTCGACAAGACCGACTGCGTGTTCTTTTTTGGTCAGAATGTCGGTTCCAACAGCCCGCGCATGCTGCACAGCTTGCAGAAGATCTCGCAGCGCGGCGCGCCGATCATCACCTTCAACCCGCTGCGCGAGCGCGGGCTGGAGAGCTTCATCAATCCGCAGAATCCGGTGCAGATGCTGAGTGGAAAGGCCACGCGCATCTCGTCGCAGTACCACCAGGTGAAAGCCGGTGGCGACATCGCCGCGATCATGGGTATCTGCAAGGCGCTGTTCGCGCTGGACGACCAGGCCGCCGCGCGCGGCGAACCGAACGTGCTGGACCATGAGTTCATCGCGGAGCACACGCACGGCTTCGAGGAATTCGCCGCCTGTGTGCGCGCGCAGGACTGGAATGCGATCGAGACCGCTTCCGGCCTGAAGCGTGCGGCCCTCGAGCAGGCCGCGCGCATTTACGCGCAGTCGAACGCCGCGATCGGCATCTACGGAATGGGCCTGACGCAACACCGTTTCGGGGAGCACAACCTGCACATGATCGCCAACCTGCTGCTGTTGCGCGGCAATGTCGGCAAGCCCGGAGCGGGGCTGTGCCCGGTGCGCGGACATTCCAACGTGCAGGGCCAGCGCACGGTCGGCATCGCCGACGATCCGAAACTGGTACCGCTGGATCGCCTCGCCGGGCAGTACGGTTTCGAGCCGCCGCGCGAGCCGGGCCTGAAGACGGTGGAAGTCTGCCGTGGCGTGCTGGATGGAACCGTGCACGCGTTCATCGGCCTCGGCGGCAATTTCCTGCGTGCCATTCCCGACAGTCCGCGCGTGGAGGAAGCCTGGCGCAGGCTGCGACTCACGGTGCAGATCGCAACGAAGCTCAACCGCTCGCACCTGATCAACGGCGAGATCGCGTACCTGCTGCCGTGCCTGGGCCGCATAGACGTCGACGTGCAGAACGGCAAGCCGCAGGCGGTCAGCACCGAGGATTCCACCAGTTGCATCCACGGCTCGGTCGGCAAGCACACGCCGATCAGTCCGCATTTGCTTTCGGAACCGAAAATCGTGGCGGAGATGGCGAAGGCCACGTTGCCGCCGAATCCGAAGGTGCCCTGGGACGAGTGGGTCAACGACTACTCGAAGGTGCGCGACGCGATCGAGCAAACGTATCCCGAGCAGTTCAAGGATTTCAACGCGCGCATGTTCACGCCG
>JBQCHG010000046.1:0-34157 GCA_051954935.1 Rhodanobacteraceae bacterium | reverse complement strand
TCGTCGCAGATCCAGCCGGTGATGCCGATGTGGCAATCCAGGTCGAGGTAATCGAACAGCGCCGCGCGGGTATCGGTGAAACAATGCACGACCGCGGCGGGCACCTTGTCGCGCACGGCCTTCAGCAGCGGGAAGAAATCCGCATGCGCGTCGCGCTGGTGCAGGAACAGCGGCTTGCCCGTCTCGACCGCGATCGCCAGTTGCTTCTCGAACGCGGCGAGCTGCGCTTCGCGCGGCGAATAGTTGCGGTGGTAGTCGAGCCCGGTTTCACCGACTGCCTTCACTTCCGGTTCGCGCTGGAGCGCACGCAACAGGTTGTCGGTGTCCGCGTCGTAATCGCTCGCATGATGCGGATGCACGCCGGCGGTGGCGAACAACACGCCAGGATTTGCGCGCGCCAGTTCCAGCGCCTGCTCGCTGCCTTCCCTGGATGCGCCGGTCACGATCATCTGCGTGATGCCGCTTTGCTCCGCGCGAGCGAGCACGTCGTCGAAATCATGCCGGAACGATTCGTGGGTCAGGTTGGCGCCGATGTCTATGAGGTACATGAGCGAATTGTAGGAGAGCGGCTTTCGGCATGGAGCGAGTGCGCTCGCGAAAACGTGCCGGTTGCCCGCACGCAGGCTCCTACAATAGGCCGATGTCTGGCAGCGATTTTCCCATCACGCCCCTGCTCCCCGCGATCCGCGCCTCGCTGCGCGAGCATCCGCGGCTGGTGCTGGAGGCGCCGCCCGGCGCGGGCAAAACCACCCAGGTACCGCCGGCGTTGCTCGACGAGCGGTGGTTGCAGGGGAAGAAGATCGTGATGCTCGAGCCGCGCCGCATCGCCGCACGCGCGGCCGCCGAGTTCATGGCCAGGCAGTCCGGCGAGGCGGTCGGGGAGACCGTCGGCTACCGCATACGGTTCGAATCTCGCGCGTCTTCGCGCACGCGCATCGAGGTGGTCACGGAAGGCATTTTGACACGCATGCTGCAGGACGACCCGGAACTCCCGGACGTCGGCGCGATCCTGTTCGACGAATTCCACGAGCGTCATTTGCAGGGCGATCTCGGTGCCGCGCTGGCGCTGGACGTGCAGGCCTCGCTTCGACCGGATCTTCGACTCGTCATCATGTCGGCGACGCTGGAAGGCGAGCGCGTGGCGCGGTTCTTCGATGCACCGGTGAATCGCAGCGAGGGCCGCGCGTTCCCGGTGCGTGTTGAATATCCGTCGCCGCGGCGCGGCGAGGACGAAGCCGCTCAGGTCCGCCGCGCGGTCGAGCAGGCATTGCAGGAGACCGAAGGCGACGTGCTGGTGTTCCTGCCGGGGCGAAGGGAGATTGCGCGTTGCAGGAGCCTGCTTGCAGGCGACGGTTCGTCCGCCAAGCTCGAAATCCTCCCTCTCCATGGCGAACTCTCGCTCGCCGAACAACAGGCGGCCCTGTCTCCTTCGGAACCCGGCACGCGCCGCGTCATCCTCGCCACCAACGTCGCCGAATCGAGCCTCACTCTGCCGGGCATTCGCGCCGTGGTGGACTCGGGACTCGCTCGAGAGCCGCGCTTCGATCCGAATTCCGGCTTCACGCGCCTGCAAACGGTGAACATCTCGCAGGCCTCTGCCGATCAGCGCGCCGGCCGTGCGGGCCGCATCGCGCCGGGCGTGGCATATCGCCTCTGGCCGCAGTCGCAACGACTGGAGCCTTCGCGCACGCCGGAGATTGCGCAGGCGGAGTTGTCCTCGCTGGCGCTGGAACTCGCGGCCTGGGGCGTCGGCGAAGATGCAGGAACTGCGCTCCGCTGGCTGGATCCGCCGCCGTCCGGAGCGCTGGCACAGGCGCGCGAATTGCTGCAGCGGCTGGGGGCGCTGGACGAATCGTTGCGGGTCACGAAACTCGGCCGCGCGATGCTGCAACTGGGCGTACAACCCAGACTCGCGGCGGCAGCGCGGCGTGCTCCGGAAGCGCAGCGCGCACTCGTCGCCGATCTGCTCGCATTGCTGGAAGCGCGTTCGCCCCTGCGCGGCGCCTTCAACGACGATCTGCGTGCGACGCTTTCCGCACTGCATGTGTGGAGGGATGGTGGTGCGCGCATGCAGAACACCGATGCCGGCGCACTGGCCGCCATCGAACAGTCCGCCCGAGGCTGGCGCAAACGGCTGGAAGTGCGCAGCGCGCCGAGTGGCGTGCCGGATGCGTTCACGGTCGGCAATCTATTGCTGCATGCGTTCCCCGATCGCGCCGCCAGGCAGGATGAACGCGATCCGCGCCGGTACCTGCTGGCGAACGGGCGCGGTGCGCGCCTGCACGAGGAATCCGTGCTGTTCGGCGAGCCATGGCTGGTCATCGTCGAAGCACGATTCGAAGCACGCGACAGCCTGGTGCTGAATGCCGCACCGTTCGATCCGGCGCTGCTGGTTCGGGATTACGGTTCCCGGATCGTTCGCCAGCGCGTGGTGCGCTGGAACGAACAGCGCGACGTGGTGGAAGCGTTCGAGGAAGAACGCTTGGATGCGATCGTGCTGTCGCGCAAGAGCGTGCCGGTCGGTGCGGAAGATGCATTTCCCGCCTTGCTGTCGCAAATTCGCGCCCGCGGGTTGCGGGCGCTGCCGTGGTCCGATACAGCGCTGCGTTTGCGCGCGCGCATCGCCTGGCTGAGCGAGGCCTTGCCGGAATCGGGCTTGCCGGCCATGTCGGACGCGGCCCTGCTCGACGCCCTGGAGCAGTGGCTCGCGCCCGCGCTGCACGGCAAGCGCAAGCTGGATGCGTTGTCATCCGCGGAATTGTCGGATGCATTCCTCGCATTGCTCGACTGGCCGCAACGCAAGCTGCTGGACGAACACGCGCCCGATGCGATCGCGGTGCCGAGCGGCATGACGCGCCGGATCGCATACACCAGCGAAGGTCCGGTGCTCGCGGTGAAGCTGCAGGAGCTGTTCGGACTCGCCGACACGCCGCGGGTCGCCAGCGGGCGCGTGCCAGTGACGCTGCACCTGCTGTCGCCCGGCGGCCGACCGATCCAGGTCACGCAGGACCTGCGCAGCTTCTGGGAGCGCACCTACCCGGAAGTGAAAAAGGAATTGAAGGGCCGCTATCCGAAGCACCCCTGGCCCGATGATCCGTGGACGGCAACCCCGACGCATCAGGCGAAGCCGCGAAAATAGAGCGGCGCCGCAGGGCTGCTCTTGTAGGAGCGCGCCTGCGCGCGACCACGGAGCTCTTGGCCATGAATGGCAACACCGTCGCGTACAGGCGCGCTCCTGCAAGGTAGGATTCGACGGCTTCGCGCTCGCCTGCAAATAGGCTCCTACGGCTTCGTCTGCGGATTGTTCGCGGGCGGCGAACGTTCGAAACTTCCTGCGAAACCGGGGAACTCCACCGGGCTTTCCCAGCCGTCCTTGCTGACGGCGGACACGCCAAAGTAATAGTCGTCGATATTGATGCCCTTCAGCACGGCGGTCGTGGCGCCCCCGGCGTCATAGGAGTGCTGCCATTGCGGCGCGGTGGTTTCGCGCCACCACACCTTGTAAGTCGCCGCGCCCGGAGAAGGCTTCCAGGACACCGTTGTGTCGTAAGTGACCGCGCCCTTGATCGCCACCTCCTGCGGCGGCATCGGTGCATTCGCCATTGCCGCCATGGTCAGCGCGTTCAGGCGCGTGACCTGCGCGAGGTAATCGAAATCCACGTGGTCGATCGTGTCGCCGTAGTGGATCCCGTTCTCGACACGGATGTCCTGGTGCTGGTGCGTGTAATCCTCCTGCGATTCGGTGACGCGCACCGCCGGGAAACCCTGCTCGAGGAACGCGACCTGGTCGCCGCCGCGGCCGTAGCGATCGGTGCGGTAGACCATGCGTACGTGGAAGTCGCCGAGGTACTGGTCGCTGAGCGCAGCCATGTAGCGCGCGACGTTGCGCGAAGGCGAATCCACGCCGCCGCCGTGGTAGCGGCGATATTCCGCCTGCTTGAGCGTCTCGTTGGACTTGGTGCCTTCCGAGAACACGCGCACGGTGTGGGGGTCGGTCTGGCCGTCGCCGCCGCGCGGGCTGCCGACGATATCGTTGTTGAGGTTCGCCTCGACGTTCCAGCGATGATCCACCGCGTACTGCGCGATGATCTTGCCGCCGTAGAGGCCCTGTTCCTCGCCCGAATCGGCCGAATACACCAGCGTCGCGGCGAACTTGTATTTGGACAACACGCGCGCGGCTTCTATCAGCGCCGACACGCCGGAAGCATCGTCGTCCGCGCCGGGCGCATCGCCGGTCGCATCCATCACGTCGGTGCGGCGCGAGTCCAGATGCCCGGTGATCACGATCACGCGATCGGGATCGGTCTGCCCGCGCTGGATCGCCACCACGTCCATCACTTCCACGCCGTTGGGCGGCGTGCGTTCGCCGGTGAACACCTTCGACGGCGTCACGATTTCGAGGCAGCCGCCGCAATCCTTCGAAATGGATTCGAACTTCGACTTCACCCAGCGCCGCGCCGCGCCGATGCCGCGGGTGTCGGACTTTGTATCCGACAGCGTGCTGCGCGTGCCGAAGCTGACGAGGTTCGCATCGATGTCGTGCAACGACTTCGCCGAAACGGCTTGCGCGATAGCGCGCAGTTCCGGATGGGTATTGGCCGGCGGCGGGCTGGCCGCGGGCGGATCGGCGAGCGCAGGGAGCGACAGGACGAGCGCCGCGGCGGCGATCGTGGCGTGGATTCGAAACGTGCGCATGGCGTGATCCTCGCAGCGGGATCATGCAAGCCTAACCCTTCGCGGCGTCACGCGCAGGCAAAACCATGCAGGACTTTCGTCATACGTGCGCTGCAACATGCCCTTTGCGCACGCAGGCCGTACACTGTTCGTTTCGTTGCAGGAGCTTGCTTGCAAGCGACCGTGGAGTTCTCGGCCATGGATGCGTTGCCTTCGCAAGCCGACTCCTGCACTGCGCCCATCGCAAGGAGAGCCTCATGCGCCGCATTGTCCTGTCCGCCTTCATTACGGCCGCGTGTTTCGCGGCATCCGCGCAAGCCGCCAATCCGCCGGCATCCGCAAGCAGTTCCGGCAGCCAGGCCGCGCCGTTCACGCCGGCCATCACCGCGCAGGGTTTCCGCGATTACGACAAGGCGATTTCTTCCGATTTCATGGAAGGCCGCAAGCCCGGCACGGAGGGCGCAACGCGCGCGACCACCTGGATCGTCGAGCAGTTCAAGCGGCTCGGCCTCGAGCCCGGCAACCATGGTTCGTGGTTCCAGACCGTGCCGACGGTTTCGGCCACGGTGCAGGGCAAGGACACGTTGAAGTTGGATGTCAGCGAGGGCGGCGGCACGCAATCTTTCGCCTACGGCACCGACATGGTCGCCTACGATCCGCAGGACAAGCCGCACGTCTCGATCAAGAATTCGCAGGTCGTGTACCTGGGCTACGGCGTGGATGCGCCGGAGTACCAGTGGAACGACTACGCCGGGCAGAACGTGAAGGGCAAGACGGTGATCGTGCTGGTCAACGACCCCGGATTTGGCGACCACGATCCGGACCTGTTCAAGGGCCGCACAATGACCTACTACGGCCGCTGGACCTACAAATACGAGCAATGCGCGCGCGCGGGTGCGGCGATGTGCATCATCGTGCACGACACCGAAGCCGCGGGTTATCCGTGGACGGTGGTGAAGAACAGCTGGACCGGCCCGCAACTGAGCCTGCCTGCGTCCGAAGATCCGGCGCCGCGCGTGTCCGTCGCGGCGTGGATCACCACCGATGGCGCGCGCCGCCTGTTCGCCAAGGCGGGGCTCGATTTCGACAAGCTGAAGGCAGCCGCCGACCATCGTGGCTTCAAGCCGGTCGCGTTGAACGCCAAGGCGTCGATCAGCTTCGACAGCAGCATCGAACACGGCAGCGCGAACAACGTGCTCGGGCTGGTGAAGGGAACGAAGTATCCCGACCAGGTGATCGTGTATTCCGCGCACTGGGATCACTTCGGCCGCGATCCGAAGCTGAAGGGCGACCAGATCTTCAACGGCGCGATCGACAACGGCACCGGCATCTCGGCGCTGCTCGAAATCGCCGGTGCGTTCGCGAAACAGAAGCCGGAGCGCAGCGTGCTGTTCCTCGCCGACACGCTGGAGGAGTCCGGCCTGCTCGGCTCGCTGTACTACACGATGCATCCGGTGTTTCCGCTGGACAAGACCGTCGCCGACATCAACATGGATGCGATGGACGTGATCGGTCCGACGAAGAACCTGCAGATCATCGGCAGTGGCCAGTCGCAACTGGAGGACATGCTCAAGGGTGCACTGAAGAAGCAGGGCCGCTATGCGAGCCCGGATGCCACGCCGGAGAACGGCTTCTACTTCCGCTCCGACCACTTCAGCTTCGCGAAAGCCGGCGTGCCCGCGCTGATGACGCAGACCGGCAACGACAAGGTGAAGGGCGGCACCGCCGCGGGCAATGCCGCGCTCGCGGACTACACCGCGCATCGCTACCACACGCCGCAGGACAACTTCGATCCGAACTGGGATTTCCGTGGCGTCGCCGAAGACACGCAGGCGCTGTACGAAGTCGGCCACGAACTCGCCAACAGCCAGCAGTGGCCACAGTGGTACAAGGACAGCGAGTTCCGGGCGAAGCGGCAGAAGGGGATGACGCACTGATGCATCACTCCCGCCTGTGTTCCATGCAGATTGACTGCAATGTCTCCGATATCGACGAGGCGGCCCGCTTCTGGGCCGCCGCGTTGGGCTGGCCGGTGGACATGGATCATCCGGGCAGCCGCGACAGATACCGGCAGCTCGCGACGCCGCCGCACGAGCCGATGGTGCAGCTCCAGCTAGTGGAGCACGGGAGCCGGGTGCACTTGGACATCGAGACCGACGACATCGAGGCGGAAGTGGCGCGCCTGGAAAAGATCGGGGCGACGGTGTTCAAACGATTTGAGCGTTGGGTGGTGATGCAGGCGCCGACCGGCCAGCGCTTCTGCGTGGTGCGCGTACAGCGGCCTGGGTTTGCCGAGAACGCGAACCGATGGGGCTAGCAGGGCGTGTTGCCGCGCAGCGGCGTAACCGCCGGATCGCTAATGGCGAACTGCGCACCTGCGGCGCTGATCCGCCCCTCGATGCCAAGGTCGCGTGCAGGCGCGCTCCTACGCCCACTCCCTCGGCTTCAAAAACTCCGCAAGCCTGGCTTCCGCACTCCCTGCTTCCGGCGCATAGCCGTATTCGTAGCGGACGCGCGGCGGCAGCGACATCAGGATGGATTCGGCGCGGCCGCCCGATTGCAGGCCGAACAGCGTGCCGCGGTCGTAGACGAGGTTGAATTCCACGTAGCGGCCACGGCGGTACAACTGGAACTCGCGCTCGCGTTCACCGTATGGCGTGTCCTTGCGACGCGTCACGATCGGCAGGTACGCATCCAGGAATCCTTCGCCCACTGCGCGCTGGAACGCGAAACACTGTTCGAAATCCCAGGCATTCAGGTCATCGAAGAACAGGCCGCCGATGCCACGGGCCTCGTTGCGGTGGCGGATGAAAAAGTATTCGTCGCACCACTTCTTGTATTTCGGATACACGCCATCGCCGAAGGGTGCGCACAGGTCGCGAGCGACCCTGTGCCAGTGCACGCAGTCTTCATCGAACGGATAGAACGGCGTCAGGTCGAAGCCGCCGCCGAACCACCACACCGGTTCGGCATCCGGCTTGCGCGCCTCGAAGAAGCGCACGTTCATGTGCGCGGTTGGCACGTACGGGTTGCGCGGATGGATCACCAGCGACACGCCGCTGGCCGTCCATGAGCGGCCGGCCAGCTCGGGCCGGTGCGCGCTGGCCGAGGGCGGCAGGGCGTCGCCGGACACCTTCGAATAGCCGACGCCCGCCTGCTCGAACACCGCGCCGTCCTGCAGCACGCGGGTGCGACCGCCGCCGCCTGCCGGCCGAGTCCACGCATCTTCGGCGAAGCGCGCCCCGCCGTCCGCCTGCTCGAGCGCAGTACACAAGCGATCCTGCAGACCGCGCAGGTAGTCGTCTACTTCCTGGATGTGTTCGTGCATGGCGAACCGGCGAGTCTCAAGGTCCGTTCGCCCTGAGCGCAGGGGCGAGCCCCGGAGTCGAAGGGCCATCAGGATGTGCTTCGACTCCGCTCGCTACGCGAGCTACGCTCAGTACGAACGGCTGTTGGAGCAAGCTTACTGCGCCATTACGAGGCGGCTCTTGATATCGCTCACCAGGTTCTGGATCCAGCTCGCGTAATTGGTGTGGATGTAACGCACGCCGTTCTTCACTTCGTACTTCAGATTCTTGCTGTCCACGTAATTGATCTGGATCTGCTGCGGCGTGTAGTGCACCGCGATGGTCACGCTGAAATCGCGCGGCGCGTAGGTCGCGTCCAGTTCGCCGGGCAGGCGCTTGATGATGGTCCAGTGGCGCGCCATCAGCGAATCGGCGATCGCGTCGGTGACCTTGGCCTGGCTTATGCCGGCCGGCACGTCGATCGGCGGCGGATCGGTGAGCGGCACTTGGCGGAACGCCATCAGCCCGATCAGCAACGGCAGCAACAGCACCAGATGGATGCGTTTCATGATCTCCCCCTTGTTTGTTGGACCACACGTGCAACCGCGCAAGCTTAACGGGTCGCCCGGATGAAACGAAGCAGCACTCGAAGTCACGTCACGCGCGCCAACATGCGCCGATTCCGAATCACCCGCGCCCACGCCGTCCCTGTCTGCAGCCACATCAGGTAACCGGCTTCCAGCGCGATCCGCCGCGCCACTCGAAAGCTCCAGCGCAGGCGCGGTTCCGCCGCGCACATCCGCGCGGGAAATCCGAGCGCGCGCGCCAGCGCGAGGCAGCGCGCGAGGTGGTAACGGCTGCTGACCAGGATCACGCGCGGCAGCGGCGTGCCCAGCAGCGAACGCGCGTGACGCAGGTTCTCCAGCGAATCGGTCGAGGCCTGCTCCAGTGTGGCTTCCACCGCAGCCGGCAACCCGTGCGCGCGCAGCCATTGCAGGCCGGCGGCCGCTTCGCTGACCTGCGCGCCGGAAGCGCCGCCCAGCAGCATCAGTTTCTGTGAAGGCTGCCGTACCAGGATTTCCAACGCGCGCTGCAGGCGTCCGACGTAGTCGTGTCCGGGCCGTCCGTCCGCGTCGAGTTTGCGGCCGAACACCAGCAGCAATGCGCCCGGCTCCGACTGGCACCGCGCGCGCATGGCGATCAGCACGACGCGGGCGAGATACACCAGATACAACGCACCCGCGGTCACGAGACAGGCCAGCGCGGTGACGATCAGCGAATGCCAGACATCGCCATCGCGCAGATAACGGAATGGGCCGCGGCGAAGAAAAGTGGGGACATGCGGCATCGCGTCGACTCGCTGAACGGGACCATCGGTGCTTGGCAGCGTTGCGTATACTGCCGACCATATTCCCTGGCGCTTTAATCATGCCGCAACGCATCCCGCCGCTGGCCATCACCGCCTGGAGCGCGACTTCCGCGTTGGGTCACGGTGTGGCCCGGCAGGCGAACGCATTGCGGACGCGGCGCAGCGGCTTGCGTGCCAACGATTTCTCCTCCGCGCCGCTGGAGTGTTTCATCGGCCGCGTGGACGGCGTGGAAGAGGCACCGCTGCCGCAGAGGCTCGCGCACTGGGAATGCCGCAACAACCGCCTCGCCTGGATGGGCTTGCAGCAGGATGGAATCCTGGAAGCGGTCGAACGCGTGATCGCACGCCATGGCGCGCGGCGGGTCGCGTTGATCCTAGGCACCTCCACCGCCAGCATAGGCGCCAGCGAGGAAGCTTACCGGCGACTCGAGAACGGACGCTTTCCAGAAGACCTGCGCCGCCCCGCCGTTCACACGCCGCACTCGCTCACCGCCTTCGTTGCCGAAGCCATCGGCATCGGTGGTCCGGCGCTGACGATCTCCACCGCGTGTTCGTCGTCGGCAAAAGTGTTCGCCAGCGCGGAGCGCTTGATCCGACTTGGACTGGCCGATGCCGCGCTGGTCGGCGGCGTGGATACGCTGTGCGACAGCGTGCTGTTCGGCTTCAATGCGCTGGAGCTGGTTTCTAAGCGGCCGTGCCGGCCATTCGACGAACACCGCGATGGCATTTCGATCGGCGAGGCCGCGGCTTTCGCGCTGCTCGAACGCGTTGATGCCTCGCCCGATGCGCCGCGACTGATCGGCTACGGCGAATCTTCCGACGCACACCACATGTCCACGCCGCACCCGCAGGCGCGCGGCGCGCGGGGGGCATTGGAGGACACCCTGGCGCGCGCGGGACTCGCCGCCGAGCAGGTGGACTACATCAACCTGCACGGCACCGCGACGGTCAAGAACGACGAAATGGAAGGGCTGCTGCTGCCACGTTTTTCGAGCGCCGCGAGCGCCAGTTCGACGAAAGGGTTCACCGGTCACACGCTGGGCGCGGCCGGTGCGCTGGAAGCGGTATTCGCGCTGCTGGCCATCGAGCAGGGGTTCGTCCCGCCGAACCTCAATTGCGAGCAGCCGTTCGGCGGCGCTGACGCGTGGCTCGAGCGCGAACCCAGGGAAAAGCGCGTGGACATCGCGCTTTCGAATTCGTTCGGCTTCGGCGGCAACAACGCGTGCCTTGCCTTTGCGCGCGCGGAGGCGGCGTGATGGCGGTTCTGTCCGAAAAGCCCTGGTGCGGTGCGCGCGCGGCCACGGATTCGGGCGTGAGTCCGCAGTCGCGATTGACGCTCGGGATCGCCGGCATCGGCGCGTGGACCCGCGGCGCGCCGGACTGGCCTTCGCTGCGTGCACGGCTGCGCGGCGAAAGCGGGTGGTGCGAGGACGCGCCGGTGAAAGCCGCGGCGGGCATGCTTCCGCCCAGCGAACGCCGGCGCGCACCCGATAGCGTGTTGCTCGCCGCGGAGATCGCCGGCCAGGCGTGCACGGCAGCGCGGCGCGAACCCGCAGACCTGCCCTGCGTGTTCGCTTCCACGCATGGCGAGTTGTCCATCACCGACTACATGTGCGCCACGCTAGCCAGCGCACCGCACGAACTGTCGCCCACGAAATTCCACAATTCGGTGCACAACGCGCCGGCCGGCTACTGGACGATCGCCGCGCGGTGCAGCGCAGGTTCCTCGGCAGTCACCGGATATCACGCCAGCTTCGGCGCCGGCCTGCTGGAAGCCGCCGCGCTCGCGCTGGCCGACGGCACGCCGGTGCTGTTCGCGGCTTATGACGTTGCATCCTGTGGCCCGCTGGCGGAAATGACGCGAACCATGCGCGCGTTCGGCGCGGCGCTGGTGCTCTCTCCCGGTGGCGAGGCGTCGCCGCAGCTCTCCATCGCGATGCGCGATTCCGGCGCGCCGGTCACGCCGGCCCCGGCCTGCGTGGCGGAACTCGCGAAGGACAATCCGCTCACGGCGCATGCGCTCGCCTTGCTCGCCGCCCTCGCCGGCGCGACATCCCCGCGCTTGACCTTGCCCGCGGCTTCGGGCTTGATGCTCGAAATGGAGATTCGTGCATGAGCATGGTGCCCCGCTACTGCGTACTGATTCCGTGCCTCAACGAGGAGCGCGCGATCGGCGATCTGTTGCGCGGCGTACTCGTGCATTGCGCCGACGTCATCGTGGTGGACGACGGCTCGGATGATCGCACGCCGGAGATCGTCTCCGGATTGCCGGTCACGCTCCTGCGCCATGAAAGCCGGCGCGGCAAGGGCGAGGCGCTGCGCACCGGGTTCCGCGAGGCGCTGGCGCGCGGCTATGAAGCGGTGCTGACGATGGATGGTGATGGCCAACATTCGCCGGACGACATTCCGCGCATCGTGGATGCGGCCTTGCGTTATCCGGATTACCTGGTGATCGGGGCGCGCATGCTCAATCGCGGCCAGCAGCCCGCCGGCCGGCACGCGGCCAACAACTTTGCCGACTGGGGCATCAGCTGGGGCTGCGGGCGACCGGTCGCCGACACGCAAAGTGGACAGCGCTGGTATCCGCGCGCCGCGGTCGAACTGGTGGAGCTGCGCTCGCAGGATTTCGTGTTCGAGGCGGCGATCCTGATCGCGGCCTGTCGCGAGCTGGACATGGGCGTGGTATCGGTGCCGATCGAATCGCGCTACCAGGGCGAGTTCCGGCTTTCGCACTTCCGCCCGGTGCGCGACGTGATGCGCATCACCTGGTACACGTTCTGGCGGGTGGTGCACTACGGCCGCGTCGTCGCGAGCTACCGCGCCTCGCACGACTCGCCACCGCTGGTCCACGATCCGGAAGGACTGTGCGGCGGACCCGATGCGCGCGCGGCCAGGTTCGGCCATACGTAGGAGCCTGCTTGCAGGCGACAGGGAAGCCATGAACCACGACGCTGACGACGTCCTGATCCTCGGCGGCGGCCTTGCCGGCCTGACGCTGGCGCTGGAACTGCGCCAGAGCTTTCCCGATCTTTCGATCCGCGTGCTGGAGCGGCGCACGCATCCGGTGCGGCGCGCGGCGCACAAGGTCGGCGAATCCACCGTCGAGATCGGCGCGCATTATTTCTCCAATGTGCTCGGCCTGCGCGAACACCTGGATTCCGAACAGGTACGCAAATTCGGTTTCCGGTTCTTCTTTTCCGAAGGCCGTTCGCGGCTGGATGGCGTGACCGAGCTCGGCGTCAGCCGTGTACTGCCGACGCCGAGCTGGCAACTCGATCGCGGCGTGCTCGAAAACTTCCTGGGTGAACGGGCGCGCGAGCATGGCATCACCTTCGAGGATGGCTGCACGGTGCGTGCGGTCCAGCTGAATGCGGGCGGCTTGCACGAAGCGCGGTGCGAATGCGGCGGGGAAACGCGCACGCGGCGTGCGCGCTGGCTGGTCGATGCTTCGGGCCGCGCGGGCCTGCTGAAGCGCCAGCTCGAGCGGGCCGAGGACAACGACCACGCGATCTGCGCGGCGTGGTTCCGGCTGGATTCGAAACTGGAGCTGGACGCCTGGGGCGACGGGGCGTGGCGCGCGCTTTGCGAGCCGCCCGAGCGCTGGCGTTCGACCAACCATCTGTGCGGGCCGGGCTACTGGGTCTGGATGATTCCGCTCGCCGGCGGGGCGCATTCGGTGGGCATCGTGGCCGATCCGGCCGTCCATCCGGTCGAATCGTTCAACACCTTCGAAAGCGCGCTGGAATGGCTGCGCGTACACCAGCCGGCCCTGGCGGGAGCGGTGGATTCCGGTCGCGACAAACTGCTGGATTTCGCTTTCCTGAAGCGCATTTCCTATGGCTGCAAGCAGGTGTTCAGTGCCGACCGCTGGGCGCTGACCGGCGAGGCCGGTGTGTTCCTCGACCCGTTCTACTCGCCCGGCTCCGATTTCATCGCCATGGGCAACCGCTACATCGTGGAGCTGATCGCGCGCGATCACGGAGCTCTTGGCCATGGACGACAAGCATCAATGCTCGCCACATACGCGGAGATCTTCCAGGGGCTGTACTTCTCGTTCTATCGAAACATGCTGAGCCTGTACCGGGGCCAGTACGCGCTGTTCGGCAATGCCGAGGTCATGCCGGTCAAGGTGACCTGGGATTACACCTATTACTGGGGGGTGTTGTGCGCGCTCGGCATCGGCAACAGACTGACCGATCTTTCGCTGCTTTCCGAATTGCGCCCGAGGCTGGAAGCCGCGCAGCGATTGAATCTCACGATGCAGGCATTCTTCCGGGCGTGGCACGCGCGCAGTGACGCGCGCAACGCGCCGGTGTTCCTGGACCAGCAGGAGCTGGACTGGTTCGTCCGTCTGAATGCCAACCTGCACGAACGATTGAACGACGCGCAGGCGCGCGTGCGCTTGCGCGAGAACATCGAGCTGCTGCACGCGCTCGCCGGCTCGATCGCCGATATCGCGGCGGTGCGGTATCCGGAGCTGGATGGAACGCCACTGCTCGAGGCGGCGGGGGCGCGCAGGCGCCCCCGCCTGTTCGCATCCAAGGCGCCCGACGCTGCATTCGCCGCGTCCTGAACGACCGCGAACCCCGCAGCGCGATTACTTCAGGTCGCCCAGGTCGGCATCCATGCTCGGCGCTGCCAGCCAGTCGCCGATGTCCTTGCCGAGCGCTTCCACGGTGCGGCCCAGTACCGAGCAGGAACCCTTGTAGCCGGCGAACATGCCGCCCATCGAGTTGCGCTTGTCACGGAAGCTGCCGATCAGCTTGCCTTCCTGGTAAAGCTTGCCGTGCACGGTGGTGCTCTTGTGATGCCCGAGCCAGGCGTTGCCTTCGGACACGGCATCGGTGATCTCGACATCCAGGACACGGCCAGGCATCTGCGGGTTCACGGAATCGGCGAACGTGGTTTGGATTCCATGCGCCTTCGCGCCCTGCGCGATGAAATCGGACAACTGCTCGGTGATCTTGCACTCGCGTTTGATATTGCCGGCAATGTCATTCCCGGCCGCATACGGCACCGGCTTCGGCAAGGTCACCGTATCGGATGCCTGCGCTACCCCGACCGCTGCCACCAGCAGTGATGCCGCAAGGATCATCTTGCGCATGATCTCCTCCCCTCGGACTCCCGGCGAATCGCCGGACGCACGAAGAATGCCGCAAGTGGCCAGGCCCCGCCAGCGCTCAGCCCATGCCACCGTTGACGCCGATCACCTGCCCGTTGACGTACGACGCCCCATCCGAGCACAGGAACCCCACGACCTGCGCGACTTCCTGCGGTGTGCCCATGCGCGCGGCGGGAATCAGTTGCCTGATCTGCTCCGGCGCGAATAGCTCGTGGGTCATGCTGCCCTCGATGATGCCGGGCGCGACCACGTTGACCGTGACGCCGCGCGAAGCCATCTCGCGCGCAAGTGATTTCGCCGCGCCGTGCAGCGCGGATTTCGCGGCGGCGTAGTTGACCTGCCCACGGTTGCCGAGGACCGCCGCGACCGAAGACACGCACACGATCCGTCCATGGCGCGCGCGCGACATCGGCAGCAGCAGCGGCTGCGCAGCGTGGAAGAACCCGTTGAGCGAAACGTCGATCACGTGCGTCCACTGCTCCTCACGCATGCCCGCCAGCGGCGCATCGTCGTGGATGCCGGCGTTGTGTACCAGAACCGAGACCGGACCGGCTTCGAGCAATTTCTCCAAGGCCGCACGCGTGTCCGTGCCGTCGGTGAGATCGAATGCGACCGTGTCCGCGCTGCCGCCCGCCTCGTGGATCGCATCCACCACGTCCTGTGCGCGCCGGCGATTGGCGTGAGCATGAACGATCACGTGAAAGCCGTCGCGCGCGAGCACGCGGCAGATCGCACCGCCGATATCGCCGCTGCCGCCGGTGACCAGTGCGCGCCGCTTCGAGTCGCTCATCTCCACCCCCTTTGCCTTGCGGATCGCTCCGGTGAGTGGCCGGTCAGCGGCACAATACCGCCGCGCGTCCCGTCGCCAGCACCCTCCCGCGATGCTCCACCCGGAACGCATACTGCAGGCTTCCGCCGGCATCCAGCAACTGTTCGGCGAACACGTCCAGCCTGCCAGGCAAGTCGTCCACGTATTCGATCTTCAACTCGACCTCGCGCAGCGAAACCAGATAGCCCGGTTGCGCCCGCCCGCCGCGCTCGCGCGCCAGCAGCGCGCCGTGGACCGCCATCGCCTGCGCACCGTATTCGCACATTGCGACGGCATGCAGGCGTCCCTCCGCGCGCAGCGGATTGTCGGAATCCGCGTGTGTGGTGCTGATCGCGTGGATGCGCGTGGCATCGTGCGCGGCCACCGCATCCAGCAGGCACATCGCGCCCTTGTGCGGGATCAGGTCCTGCCAATTTGCTTTCGGCAACATGCTATCTGCGTTCATGCCATTACGGGACGCTGAAGAAGCATCGCGAGCGAAGGAAGATTGCGCGGCGCCGGAGCGCAGGAACCGGAGTGTATATGTCAACGCATGAGGATTTCCTCGGCCTGCAAAACGGTACGTCCATGTACCGGGCCGATCGAGCACCAGCTAGCCGGCGCGCAAGATGCCGAGCGCGGCAGCTTATTCAGCGTTCCCCAAGTGCGCTGCTGGCGCCATTAATACCGACAGCGTGAAATGGAAGGCCACGCCCAGCGCCACGGTCAGGCCGATCGCGCGCAGCACTGGCACGCTGGACAGCGCCAGCACGCCGAACACCAGCAGCGCCGAGATCACGCACACCAGCGTCGCATGCAACGTGCGGCGTTCTTCCGCCGGATCATCGGTGCGGCGCTCGAAGAACAACGCGTAATGCAGCCCCAGGCCCGCCGCCAGCGTCAGCGACACCAGGTGGAACAGCGAGAGCGGAATGCCGGCCGCACGCAGCACCACCAGCACCATCAATGTCGCCAGCGTCATCGGCGACAGCACATGCAGTGCGCGGCGCGGGCCACGCAGCGCGATCGTCACGGTTACACACAACAGGAGCGCGGCGATGCCGAGCGCGACCAATATTCGTTGCCGATACGCGACCAGCAGCGATTCGGACGAAGCCTTCAGGTCCAGCAGATGCACCGCGCCATGCGTGAGCTGCGACAGTGCCGCGATTGCTTGCGGATCATCGACGCCGATCAAGGTGCCCAGGCCGATCCACTGGCCATCATGCTTCAACAGCATTGCCTGCAGGCGCGCACCCAGCGGTGATTTTTCGAATTGTTCGGGCGTGAGTGGTGGCAGCGTGCGCGCGCGCTCCACGTCGGCCACGAACGGCGCGAACAAGCCCTGCCGGAACGGCAGATCCTGTTCGGCTTGCGCAAGTGCGGATTGAAGCGCCGCCGCATCCGGCAGCTTCGCCTGGCGCGCGCGCTGTGTCTCGAGGCTCGGCAGATAGCGTGAAGGCAGTTCCACCGCGTCCACCGCATGCTTCGCGACCAGCGCATCCACTTGCGGCGTGATCTGTTCCGACAGTTTCAGTACGCCGTCCGCGCTCGGCGCGCGTAGCACCAGCAGATAGCGCACATCCGGCGCGCCGAGTTCCGCACCCAGTCGCGCCTGCGTCATCAGCATGTTGCGCGGGACCGGCGCCAATGCGGAGAGATCGTTTTCCCAGAACTTCCCCGGTGCGAAGGCGACGACCAACACGCCCACTACCAGCACGACCCATGGCAACCAGCGCGGCCGGGGCAATGCAGCCAGGAAATGCCATGCGCCCGCCAGCCCCGGCGTGCCCGTCGCATCGCGGAAGCGTTCCGGCAACACGCGCGGCAACAGGTAGCGCGTGCACGCGCCGGCCACGATCAGGCCCGTGATGGTGAACACCGCGAGCTGCTGCAAGCCGGTCACGCCGGAAGCGAAGAAGGCGAGATAGGCGATGCAGGTGGAGACGATCGCGGTCGCCAGCAACGGCCACAAACCGCGCACGCTCTGCAACGCGGTCTGTCCCGCGCGGCGATGGCTGAACACGCGGATCGGATATTCCTGCGCCACCCCCAGCAGGGTGAAGCCGAATGCCAGCGTTATGCCGTGCGCCCGGCCGAAGGTCAGGGCCAGCGCGGCGAACCCGCACACCGCGCCCGACAGCAGCGGCAGCGCGGTCACGACCAGCGGCACCGCGCTGCGGTAGGCCAGCAGCAGCAGGATCACGAATCCGGCCGTGGTGATGAATCCGAAGCGATCGGCTTCGGCTTTCGTGCGCTGGCTGACCTCGACCGAAAAATAGCCCGGGCCGCTGATCAGCAGGTTTCCGTCGCGCGCATCCGGCAACGATGCGAAATGGCTCTGCAGTGCAGCAATCGCATCGCGCTGCGCACCGGGGTCGAAACCCGGCGCGCGCGTTTCGGCGACGAGCAGTGCTTCGCCGTGCGACGAAAACCACACGCCATCGCGCAACGTCGGTTGCTTCGGCGGGGCCCAGCGCTGCGCCAGCTTCAGGATCTCGAGGGTCGGATCGCGCGGCAACAGAGGCTTCAGCAGCGTGGCCGCGGGCGAGGACAGGTCTTCCAGTCGTTGCGTCAACTGGTCGCGCAGGTAATCGGCATCCAGCGGCTGCGTATCCAGCGTCGACGACAGCAGATAGCGGTATGGCAGCAGGTCGGACGCGAGCGCATTGACGTCCGCGTTGCCGTTCGCCACGCGCAGGAAGCGCGGGTCCTTCTCCAGCGCTGCCTTCAGGCCTTGCGAGAGCTGCGCAAGCTTCTCTGCCGACAAGCAGGTACCCCTGCAATCGCTTCGACCGGAAATCGCGAGCAGCAGCAACCGCGAACCCGGGCCTTCGCCGATTTCGTCCAGCAGCAATTTCTGATCCGGCGTCTGCGCGGGTGGCATGAAGCTGCGCAGGTCGGAACTGATCTTCAGGTTGCGCGCGACGCCCACGCCGATGGCGGCGATCGCGGCCACCCAGATCACGAACAACAGGATTTTGGCGCCGCGGCTCACGGGCGCGCTGCATCAATCATTGCGGCAACGCGCCGCCACCGCCGACTGCAGCGGTGCCGCGCTTTGCAGACCCTGCTGCGCCAGCGTGCCGAGCAGGGTGATCGTGGTGTCGCCGTCGGCCTCGTTGAGCGTCATGCAGCGCGGCGCGCCGTTGCGCCCGTCAATCACGATGGACTGCACGCGATGCTTCAGCTCGCCAGAGCGCGGCGTCAGCGTCAGCAGCCAACGCGTGGGATTGCCGGTGGCATGCACCTCGAAGTCGCGCGACAGCGCTTGCGTATCGCCGCCCAGCAACGCACGGAATCCGGCCAGGATCGCACCCATCTGCGGCGCACGCGCGATCGGCATCGTCTGCACAGGGTGGCCGGCGCGTTCGACGCTCATCTGTCCGTCGCCGATCTTCGCGACCGCCTTGTACGGCTTCTCGACGTCGCGTTCCAGCCTGTCGCCGCCCAGCCATTTCATCGTGCCGGAAGTGATCAGCGGGCGATCCAGCATGCCGCGATAGCTCACCTCGATGAAGGCGACCTGTGCGGAGCCCGGCCGCGCCAGGCTCTCCAGGATGGTCTGCGCAAGATCGGTCCCGGCGACAGATGCAGCGAACGGCAGCGCGACCAGCAATGCGCCCCCGATCCGCGAAAACGTCCGCTTGCGTTCAACGGGCATGCTGCAGCGGGCCCGTTGGCGCGGCATTGGCGTCGTCATTGGGTTGCGCATGCCAGAAATCATAGAAGTTGAACCAGTTGTAGGGCGCTTCGCGCACGTAGTGTTCCAGCCGCGCGGCATACGCGCCGATGTAGTCATCCAGCGCGGCCTGGCGATTCTCGCGCGGCAGGGTAACGCGTTCGGCCAGCGGTTCGAATACCAGTTCGTAACGGTTGCCGCCGCGGTAGATGCCCAGGCACAGCAGCACCGGGAGCTGGAGCGCGGAAGCGATCAGCCACGGTGCCACCGGAAAGGGTGCTGGCTCGCCGAGGAACGGCGCCATCCGCAGCGTTTCGTGCGCGCGGCCGCGGTCGCCCAGCATGGCGACCATCGAGGAGCCTTCGCGCACGGCCTCCGACATCGCCAGCACGACTTCGGTGCCGCCACGCGCGGCGTCGATGATGTTGGCGGCGAGATCCGGCGCCAGCGCGCCGAGCACCTGGGTCAACGCTGGCATCTTCGACTTGTCCATCACCAGCTTCAATTTGTATTGCGGGCGATGCGTGGCGAGCACGCGCGCAACCTCGAAGCTGCCGTAATGCGCGCCCAGCAGCAGCACGCTTTGCCCGGCATCCAGCCTGGAATGCAGGTGTTCGAGCCCCTGGATGGTGACGTCGAAGCCCTTCAGGCCGCGTGCCAGCAGGAAAACGCGATCCAGGATCGTGCAGGCGAAGGCGTGGATCAGCTTCATCACCTGCCAGGCGTTGGCCGGTTTGCCGAATACACGGCGCAGGTAAGCGTAGGAAGTGCGCCGCTCGGGGCCACGCCGGAAGTAGAAGTACAGCGTGGTCGGGTACAGGAACAGTCGCGCGAAGCGGCGGCCGCAATACAAACCGATAGTGCGGATCAGCCAGAGTGCGAAATGGCCGCCGCCTTCGGGACGGGATTGCCAGTGTTCGGTCATGCGCTCACTTCCACGATGCCTTTCGCCAGCACATCCCCGCCTCGGCGGATCGCGAAGTGCACACGCCGTGCGTCGTCGCGCAATTCGATGATCGCATCCTGTTCCGGCAGCAGCGGGGCCAGGAACTTCGCCTCGAAGCGAGCCATCGGCTCGCCGCGCCATTGCGTCAACGCAGCGGCCACCTGCTGCAACAGCACCACGCCAGGCACGATCGGGTTGTCCGGAAAATGGCCGGGCAGCGCGGGATGCGCGGCACCGATGCGCAGCGGCGCCATGAACGTCTGATCACTCATGAGCGGGATGCAAAGCGTAGCGAGCGAAGGCAGGTTGCGCGTCGCCGGAGCGCAGGAACCGGAGTGTACGCGCCAGTACATGAGGATTCCGAGCACCGCCGGCGCGCAAGCTGCCGAGCGCAGCAGCTTTGCAACCGCGCACGCTCATGGCGCCACCTCCTCGCGCAACAGCTGCGGCCAGCGCTGGATCAGGCGTTTCAAAAATCCGCTCAATGGCGGATGCGGGATGCCGCGCATCGCCAGGCGCCTGAACACGTATTCCATCGCGAACGCCAGGACCAATACCGCCCAGCAGCCGGCTTCCGGATACCACGCCAGCGCCGCGCGCGGGATCGCGAAAGGCACGTCGATGCCGAGCGCATCCAGCACGCCCCCAGGCGTCGCGCAAACCAGCAACGCAGTCAGGATCGCGGCCTGGAGCGCGAGTACGCAGGCCCAGTACAACGTCACGCCGCGCGCGTAGCGTGCCACGCCGGGCAGTGCGAGGCGCTGATCGCCTTCGATCACGCGGATGCAGCGTGCGATCAGCGGCTCGCGACCGGTGCGCAACGTGCGCGCGAACAATGCCGCCAACGCGAACAGGATCAGGATCGGCAACGCGGAGAACGCCAGTTGCAGATGTCCGCTCGATGCGGCCGCAACCATCAGGATTGCGAATGCCAGCCACGACGCGATGCCGCTGCCGCTGCGCCTGCGCAGCACCGGCAATCCCAGCGCGGCGAGCAGCAGCACGATGGCGGCGAAGCCCAATTCGGGCCGGTGCAACACGCCACCCAGCAGTGCCAGCACCGCGTAGCCGATCAGCAACGGCAGCATCCAGCGCGTGGGATGCGGGCTGCTTGCGGTGGGAGGGGAAACGGCGGAAGACATGAACAAGACGGCGTGACTGGGCTATGTGCAGAACCGGATTCGGGAGCGCAGGATTTTTTCTTCGCGATCAGGATGCTCGCAAAACCACGGGGGCGCGAGTGTATATCATAGGACGTTGCATCAACCGCGCCTGAAGCGCGGAGCAAGGTACACCCGGGGAGACGGATGGACGACAACGGCAACGCGTACGACTGTGACGTTTTGGTGATCGGCGGCGGCCCCGGAGGTTCCACGGCCTCCACGTTGCTCGCACGGCGCGGCTGGCGCGTGACGATGCTGGAGCGCGATCGCCATCCGCGCTTCCACATCGGCGAGTCGTTGCTGCCGGCCAACATGCCGATCTTCGAGGAGATCGGCGCGCTGCAGAAACTGCGCGCGATCGGCCGGCTGAAGCTGGGCGCGGATTTCCCGCGCGACGATGGCAGCTACTACACGTTCCGGTTCGACCGCGCGCTTGGCGGCACGCCGCCTTACTCCTTTCACGTGCTGCGCGAGGAAATGGACCGGATGCTGTTCGAGCACGCGCGCGAGAACGGCGTGGATGCGCGCGAAGGCGCGGCGGTCGAGCGCGTGGAGTTCGGCAGCGATGGCGTCAGAGTGCAGGTCAGCGAAAACGGCGCCGCGCGCACGCTGCGCGCGCGCTACCTGGTCGACGCATCCGGGCGCGACACCTTTCTCGGCAAGCAGCTGAAGCTGGTCAAGCGCAGCGCGCAGCACCAGAGCGCGGCATTGTTCGCGCACTATCGTGGCGTCGCATTCAACGAGGGCGATGCCGAGGGCAACATCATCAGCGTGTACCGCTTCGAGCATGGCTGGGCCTGGTTCATTCCGCTGCCGAGCGGCGAGATGAGCATCGGCTGCGTGTGCAAGCCGGAGTACCTGAAGCAGCGTCGCGGCATGGACAACGGCGAATTCATGGCGAAGACACTGGCCATGGTTCCGAACGCGCAAGCGCGGCTCGCGAATGCGCGGCGCGTGTCCGAGGTGCGCGTCACCGGCAACTATTCCTATTCATGCACGCGCATGTGCGGGTCGCGCTGGATCATGATCGGCGACGCCTGGGCGTTCCTCGACCCGATCTTTTCCTCCGGCGTGTTCCTGACCATGCATGGCGCGAAGCACGCGATCGAAGTCGTGGACGGCGCATTGCGCGAACCGGCGCGCGAGCGCGCATTGCAACGCGCATTCGTGAAACGCATGGAGGCCGGCTACGCACGCTTCGCCTGGTTCATCTACCGCTTCAATTCACCGGTGATGAAGGCGTTGTTCGCCGACCCGCGCAACGTCTTCCGCGTGGAGGAAGGCGTGGTCTCGATGCTGGCCGGCGACGTGTTCGACGACAGACGCGTGCTGCTGCGGCTGAAGATCTTCAAATTCATCTACGCGGTCGGCTCGCTGATCAACCTGCGGCGCTGGTGGGCGGACCTGCGCGATCGCAGGCGCCAGAACCGGATGGCATTCACGCAATAAAACGATTCCGCGCGCAAGCGCGGAATCGCTTAGAACGGCAACTGCAAGCTCGAATCCACCGCCAGCAGTTGCGTGCGGAACGTGTCCTGGATGCGCTTCAGCGCGTCCGCGTCGTCGGCGTCGAAGCGCAGCACCAGCACCGGCGTGGTGTTGGAGGCGCGCACCAGGCCCCAGCCGTCCGGCCAGTCGGCGCGCACGCCGTCGATGGTGGTGAGGCGCGCGCCTTCGAATTGGGTGCGTTCACGGAAACGCTCGATGAAGCTGTAGTGCTCGCCCTCGCGCATCGGCACCTTCAATTCCGGGGTGGACACCCCTTTCGGCAGTGTCGCGAAGATCTGCTCTGGCGTGCGGCCGGCCGGATCGTCGGCGAGGATCTCCAGCAGGCGCGCGGCGGAATAGATGCCGTCGTCGAAGCCGTACCAGCGCTCGCGGAAGAAGAAGTGCCCGCTCATCTCGCCGGCGAGTTGCGCGCCGGTTTCCTTCATCTTGGCCTTGATCAGCGAGTGGCCGGTCTTCCACATCAGCGGGCTGCCGCCAGCCTTCAGGATCATCGGCTGCAAATGCCCGGTGCACTTCACGTCGTAGATGATGGTGGCGCCCGGGTTGCGGATCAGCACGTCCATCGCGAACAGCATCAGCAGGCGGTCGGGATAAATGATTTCGCCGTCCTTCGTGACCACTCCCAGGCGATCGCCATCGCCGTCGAAGGCGAGGCCGATGTCCGCGCCGGTCTTCTTCACGGTCAGGATCAAATCGGCGAGGTTTGCGGGCTCCGACGGATCGGGATGATGGTGCGGGAAGTTGCCGTCCACCTCGCAGTACAGCGGCGTGACCTCGCAGCCGATCGCCTGCACCACTTCCGGCGCCAGCGCACCGGGGATGCCGTTGCCGCAATCCACCACCACCTTCAGCGAACGGCCGGTCTGGATGTCGCCGGCGATGCGCTGTACATAATCGGCCGAGACATCCATCTGCCGCAGCGTGCCTTGTCCCGTCGCGAGGCGGCCTTCGGCGATGCGCGCGTAAAGGTCCTGGATCGCATCCTCGGCCAGCGTATCGCCGCCGACCACGATCTTGAAGCCGTTGTAGTCGGGCGGATTATGGCTGCCGGTGACCGCCACGCACGAGCCGGTATTGAGGTGGAAGCTTGCGAAATATACTAACGGCGTGGCGGCAGGCCCGATGTCGATCACGTCGATGCCGGCCGCGCGCAGGCCTTCGATCAGCGCGCCCGACAACTGCGGACCGGAGAGGCGGCCGTCGCGGCCAACCACGATTTCGGAAAGGTTCTTGTCGCGCATCACACTGCCGATCGCCTGGCCGATCAGGCGCGCGGTATCCGGCGTGAGCGTCTTGCCGACCACGCCGCGGATGTCGTAGGCGCGGAAGATGCTGCGCTCCACGAGCGCCGCGGGCGCAGGCTTTGCGGCAGCCTCGCTGTTGGCGGGAGTCGCCGTTGAGGCGGGTTTCACTGCGGGCGTGGGCGCGGCTGTGGCCGGCTGGGAGCGGACGCCGGCCAGCGCATCGGCGGCTATTTGCTCATCCTCGATCGTCTCGATGCGGGCACGCATGCGCGCGCGGGCGACGAACAGCACCATCGCCGCGAACAAGGCGAGCACGGCGAGGGCGGCGGCGGTGGTCAGCGACTGCGTCACCGGAAGCCAGTACGCCGGAGGTACGGCGGCGATGCGCAGCCTGCAGTCCGGGATCGGCACGCCATGGTCGGCGTCGGTGGAGAGTCCACGATCGCCACGCGTTTCCAGTACCAGGTCACCACTGCCGTCGCCTTGGCGCAGATCCAGCCTGCCGGGTCCCACCGAAATGGATTCGAAGGCGGCCCGCACCGGGGAAAACGGCATCTCGATGGCGGCGTAGCCCAGCAACTTGTGTTGGGCGTCTTCCACCGGCTGCACGTAGGACAGCGCTTTCGGTGCCCGCGCGCTGACCTCCACGGGAACCGCGGCGCCGCTGCTCTGGGCGTGCAGCAACTGGGCAGCGCGCGCATAGCCGATCTGCTGGAGGTTCCCGTTGAGGACTTCCCCCAGCGAGGCACTGTAGAAGCCCGCCCTGTGCGCCTGCGGCAGCAGCGCCTGCACGAGCTGCACGGCGCGTTCGCGGCCGGTCTCGTCGCCCTGCGCCAGCGCGTCGCGCAGGCTGGTCGAATCGAGTAGGTGCTCGACCGTATTCCGTTGCGCCGCGATGGCCGCACTGACCCGCTGCACCGCTTCGGTTCTTGCCTGCGCCAACGCCTGGGTGGCCTGCGTCTGGCGCGCGATCAACCACGCCTGCCAGCCCATGAACACCATGGCCAGGAGCAACAGCACGCCCAGCGCGAAGGCGACACTGGCGCCCAATTCCGCCGTGCCGCGACTCAGGTCAAGGCGCCCGCGCAGTGAGGCGCGAGCCGGCTTTTCGACTGCATTCATGGAAGCATCACCTGATCAATCCACTCCGGTGGACCCGAAGCCGCCCGCGCCACGCGTACTGGGTGCGAACGCCTCCACCCGACGAAAACGCGCACGCGCAACCGGCACGAACATGAGCTGCGCGACGCGATCTCCGGGCGCGATGGTAAAAGCCGAGGTGCCGCGGTTCCAGCACGAAATCATCAGCGGACCTTGATAATCGGCATCGATCAGGCCGGTGAGGTTGCCGAGCACCAGCCCGTGTTTGTGGCCCAGGCCCGAGCGCGGCAGGATCAGCGCACACCAACCCGGATCGCTGATATGGATGGCGAGCCCGGTCGGAATCAGCACGCTCGCTCCCGGCTCGATCGTGAGCGCGGCATCCGGCGCGGCGCGCAGATCCATTGCGGCGGCGCCTTCGGTGGCGTACGCAGGCAGCGGAATCGAAGTGCCCAGCCGTGCGTCGAGGATCTTCAGCTCGACATCCAGCGCGAAAGCCGGCGTTGCCATGTCCATCATTGTTTTCCGTGGGCGCGGTAGCGCGCGGCGACGCGCCGGATCAGCGCGGCGGCGAGTTCGGATTTCGGCATGCGCGGCAACGCTTCGTCGCCGCCGTTCCAGAACAAGTGCAACGCATTGTCGGCGGTTTCCATGCCGCGGTCGGCACCGACTTCATTGGCCGCGATCATGTCCAGCTTCTTGCGCGCGAGCTTGTCGCGCGCGTTGCTTTCGAGGTCTTCGGTTTCCGCCGCGAAGCCGACCACGAATGGCTTGGAGGTCATCGACGCGACTTCGGCGAGGATGTCGGGATTCTCCACCAGGGCGATCGTCGGCGGTGTGCCGTGCTTCTTGGTTTTCTGCGCGCTGGGCTGAGCCGGCCGCCAGTCGGCCACGGCCGCGGTCGCTATGAACAGGTCCGCATCCTTCATCGCGGCGAGCACCGCGTCGCGCATTTCGCGCGCGCTGCGCACGTCGATGCGGCGCGCGCCTGGCGGCGTACTCAATGCCACCGGGCCGGCGATCAGGGTAACTTGCGCGCCGGCATCCAGTGCGGCCTGCGCCACCGCGAAGCCCATGCGCCCGGAACTGCGGTTGCCGAGGAAGCGCACCGGATCGATGTCTTCGTAGGTCGGCCCGGCGTTCACCACCACGCGCACGCCATGGAGATAGAGCTCTCCTGCCGTGGATGGCGCGCTTTCGCGCGCTTCGCCTTCAATGCGAATCAGTTCCGCGACGATTGCCTGCGGCTCGCGCAAACGGCCGGGACCGGATTCGCCTTCCGCGAGCGGACCGTCGTCGGGCCCGATGACCGCGACACCACGCGCGCGCAGCGTCGTGAGGTTCGCCTGCGTGGCCGGATGCAGCCACATGCGGTGGTTCATCGCCGGGGCCACGCACACTTGCGCGGTGGTGGCGAGGCACAGCGTGCTGAGCAGATCATCCGCGAATCCGTGCGCGAGTTTCGCGATCACGTCGGCGGATGCGGGGGCGATCAGCACGCGCTGCGCCCAGCGCGCCAGTTCCAGATGCCCCATGCCCATCTCGGCGGCTTCATCCCACAAATCCGCGCGCACCGGCTGTCCGGACAACGCCTGGAAAGTGAGCGGCGTGACGAAACGCGCCGCGTTGGCGGTGAGCACCACGCGCACTTCCGCGCCGGCTTCGCGCAGACGGCGCGTCAGCTCGCAAGCCTTGTAGGCCGCGATGCCGCCGGAGACGCCGAGCAGAATCCGGCGTTGATCGAGAACCCGTGCACTCATGTAGGACTTCGCTGACATGCGATGCGTGCGCTAGCTTACCGGATTCGCCCGGGTCCGCCGCCAATGCGATTGCGGAAGCATGCGTAGGCTGGACCCATGACAATCAAGGACTGGCCCATCGACGAACGTCCGCGCGAGAAGCTGCTCGCGCGCGGCGCGCAGTCATTGTCCGTCGCGGAGCTGCTGGCGGTGCTGCTGGGCAGCGGCGCGCGCGGGGTGAGTGCGGTGGATCTCGGCCGCGCGCTGGTGACGGAAGCCGGAGGACTGAATGCCTTGCTCGCGCGCGACGCCGGCCGGGCGCGCGGGTTGGGACCTGCCAAGCGCGCGCGGTTGTCGGCCGCGCTGGAACTGGCGCGACGCTGCCTTGCCGAGGAATTGCACCAGCAGCCTGCCCTGACCACGCCGCGAGACAGCGCCGATTACCTGAAGGCGCGGCTGGCGCATCTGCCTTACGAGGTGTTTGCCTGCCTGTATCTGGACAACCGCCACCGCGTACTCGGCTTCGAGGAACTGTTCCGCGGCACGATCGACGGCGCTTCGGTGCACGTACGAGAGGTGGTGCGTGCCTGCATCGCCCACAACGCGGCGGCGGTGATCTTCGCGCATAATCATCCCAGCGGCGTGGCCGAACCGTCTGCCGCAGACCGCGCGATCACCCGCGAGTTGCGCGACGCGCTGGCGCTGGTGCATGTACGGGTGCTGGACCATTTTGTGATCGGCGCCGGCGAGCCGACTTCGATGGCGGCGCGCGGTTTGATTTGACGCTTGGGGGCGGGCGGGAAAAGAGCGTCGAAAGCTCTCAATGTCGAACCCCCGCTCGCTTCGCTCCGAGCCGTTGGTCTTCCGGCTCTCCTCTTCCGCTTACCCGCAGTTATTCACACGTCGCCGCGACGCGGATTTGCCCGGCACTCTTGCTACAGACTCGCGGACGTCCTCGCAACTCATTGCCGTACAGAGTATTTTTCACGTGACTGACGCATGAATGCGGCTTTGACGAGGACCCGCTGGATTCGATCGGATCGGCTGCCCACAAACTTATCCACACGCCCCGGGCCCCCGCCACCATGCGGCTTTCTCCCAGTGTGGGTTACGATGTTTGTTCTTTCCCAGCCTGGATGACCGTGAAAGAGATTCTGCGCGACCTGCTGTTGGACGCCGTGAACGCCCTGAACAAGCGCGGCGAACTGGCCCTGAACAGCCAGCCCGAATTCGTGGTCGAGCGCACGCGCAATCGCGCCCATGGCGATTTCGCCAGCAATATCGCGCTGCAGTTGGCCAAGACCCAACAGCGCAAGCCGCGTGAGCTGGCCGAGATGATCGTCGGCGCGCTGCCGGCCAGCGATCAGGTCGAGAAAGTCGAGATCGCCGGCCCCGGCTTCATCAATTTCTTTCTGAGCCGCAAGGCTTATCACGCCGAACTGGGCCGCGTGTTTGCGCAGGGAATCGATTACGGCCGCAGCCGGGTCGGCGCGCACAAGATAGTGGGCGTGGAATTCGTCTCGGCCAACCCGACCGGTCCGCTGCATGTAGGCCATGGGCGTGCAGCGGCCATCGGCGACACCATCTGTCGCCTGTTGGAGGCCACCGGCTGGAACGTCACGCGCGAGTTCTACTACAACGACGCCGGCGCGCAGATCCAGAATCTCGCGCTCTCGGTGCAGGCGCGTTGCTTCGGCATCGAGCCGGATGATCCGCGCTGGCCGGAGGATGGTTACCGCGGCGAGTACATCCGCGACATCGCGCAGGCCTACATCGCGCGCGAGCCGGCCAGCCGCGACGAGAGCGCCTGGGACAGCGCGCGCGTGGCCAGCGGCGATGCCAACGACCTGGACGCGATCCGCCATTACGCGGTCGCGTGGTTGCGCAACGAGCAGGACATGGACCTGCAGGCGTTCGGCGTGAAGTTCGACGTGCATTTCCTGGAGTCGTCGCTGTACGCCAATGGCAAGCTGGAACAGGCGGTGCAGCGCATCATGGACGAGGGCCATGCCTACGAGGCCGAAGGTGCGCTGTGGCTGAAGTCCACCGACTTCGGCGACGACAAGGATCGCGTAATGCGCAAATCCGACGGCACCTACACCTACTTCGTGCCGGACGTGGCTTATCACTTCAGCAAATGGCAACGCGGCTACAAGCGCGCGATCACCGAACTGGGCGCCGACCACCACGGCTCGCTGGCGCGTGTGCGCGCGGGCCTGCAGGCGCTTGACCTGGGCATCCCGAAAGGCTGGCCCGAGTACGTGCTGCACCAGATGGTCACGGTGATGCGGCACGGCGAGGAGGTGAAGATCTCCAAGCGCGCCGGCGGTTACGTCACGCTGCGCGACCTGCTCGACGAAGTGGGCCGCGACGCCACGCGCTATTTCCTGATCTGCCGCAAGAGCGATTCGCAACTCGTCTTCGATATTGACCTCGCGCGCTCGCAGAGCCTGGACAACCCCGTCTACTACATCCAGTACGCGCATGCGCGCATCTGCAGTGTGGAGCGCCAGATGCGTGAGCGCAGCATCATGTTCGACCGCAAGCCGGCGCTCGCCAGCCTCGACCGGCTGGAAAGCCCGCATGCGCAAACCCTGATGGTGGAAATGTCGCGTTATCCGGAGATCGTCGAGACCGCGGCCGATTGCCTGGAACCCCATCTGCTGGCGCAATACCTGCGCGAACTCGCCCAGGCGTTCCACACCTGGTACAACGCCGAGCAATTCCTGGTCGAGGACGAGCGCCTTCGCGACGCGCGGCTGGCGCTGGCCTTCGCCACGCGGCAGGTGCTGGCGAGCGGGCTGGGACTGTTGGGGCTTTCGGCTCCGGAGACGATGTAGTCAGGTCCGTTCGCCCTGAGGTATCGAAGGGCGAACCAAAATCCGCGACAATGCCGCATCCATCCGTGCTTCGATACCTCGGCACGAACGGATGACACATTCATTTTCTGGCGAAGACATGGCAAGCAAACGCGGTAACGGCAGGCAGGCGGTGCGCAACGGCAACGGCGCGCCGGGTTGGATCTTGTTCGGTAGTGGCGTGGTGATCGGTGCGGTGTTGTGCGCGATCGTGGTGCTCGGCGGTTATGCGCCGTCCCTGCGCCGGCACGACCAGCCGCAGCCCAATCCGCAGGCTACCGCGCCGCAGGCCAGCGCGCCGGGCATTGCCGATCAGGCGGCGAAAGACGCGTCCAAACCGACGTTCGACTTCTATTCGGTGCTGCCGGAAAAGGAAGTGGTGATCCCGGACGCGCAGTTGTCCGCGCAGGCGAAGGCGGAACAGCAGAAAGCCGCCGCGGCGAACAATGCCGGGGCCGCGACGGCGGGCAATACGGCCGCAGGCAGCGGCTATCTGCTGCAGGTCGGCTCGTTCCCGAGCAGTGCCGATGCCGACAGCATGAAAGCCAAGCTCGCGTTGCAGGGCTTCTCCGCCAATGTGCAGCCGGTCAACATCAACGGCCAGACTTGGCATCGCGTCCGCCTGGGGCCGTTCGCGTCCGCGACCGACCTGGAAGCGGCAAAGCAGCGACTCGCAACCGCGGGCATCCATGCAATCGCGTTGAAGGAGAAGTAAGCGCGATGGACAGGACGGTCCTTGTCACCGGCGCTTCGTCCGGCTTCGGCGCCGCGATCGCCGCGATCTTCGCGCAGAACGGCTGGCGCGTGATCGCCTGCGCGCGCCGTGCGGATCGTTTGCAGCATCTGGTCGAGCGTTTCGGCAGCGAACGCGTGCACACGGCCGCCTTCGACATTCGCGACGAGTCGGCGATGCGCAGCGCCCTGGCGGCGCTTCCGGAAGACTTCCGCGGCATTGACCTGCTGGTGAACAACGCGGGGCTGGCGCTGGGCACGAAGCCTGCGCAGGACTGCGACCTGGCGCAATGGCGGCAGATGATCGACACCAACATCACCGCGCTGGTCACGCTGACGCGCCTGTTGTTGCCGAAGCTGATCGAGCGGCGCGGCGCGATCGTCAACATCAGCTCGATCTCGGGGACTTACCCGTACTTCGGCGGAAACGTGTACGGCGGCACCAAGGCCTTCGTCACGCAGTTCTCGCTGGGGCTACGCACCGACCTTCACGGCAGCGGCGTGCGCGTGACTTCCGTGGAACCGGGCATGGCGGAAACCGAATTCACGCTGGTGCGCACAGGTGGGGATCGGGCCGCATCCGACAAGCTCTACAGCGGCGCGCATCCGATCACCGGCGAGGACATCGCACAGACGGTCTGGTGGGTTGCCAATCTTCCGCCGCATCTCAACGTCAACCGCATCGAGGTCATGCCGGTCAGCCAGTCGGCGGCGGGGCTGCAGGTTGCGCGGGACATGTAGGAGCGCGCTGGCGCAAAGCACCGCGTCTTTCGCGCGACGTTGCGGTGATCACGCTTCCTGCAGATACGTGTATCCCGTCAATCCCGCCTCCAGTGCGGCTTGCAGGCGTTGCGCCTCGTCGGAGGGGACGCATGCGGCGGTGATCTTGGCGCGATAGGCGGCGCGCAGGTCGTCGAGCCGGTAACCGACGTAATCGAGCAGCATGTCGGAGCCATCGCCGCGGCGGAGGCCGTCGAGTGCGAAGCCGTTGCCGTCGATGCGCACGTTCACCGCGTCGGTGTCGCCGAACAGGTTGTGGATGTCACCCAGCGTTTCCTGATACGCGCCGACCAGGAAGATGCCGAGCCGATACGGCTCGTCCTTGCGTAACTCATGCAGGGGCAGGCTGACGTCCAGCCCTTCCGAATCGACGTACTGGTCCACGCGTCCGTCCGAATCGCAGGTGAGGTCGGCCAGCGTGCCACGCCGCGTGGGCTTCTCGTCCAGCCGCGTGAGCGGCATGATCGGGAACACCTGGTCGATCGCCCACACGTCCGGGATGGATTCGAACACCGAGAAATTGCAGAACACCTTGTCCACGAGCTTGGCATCGAGCTGGTCCAGCACTTCGCGATGCGCGCGTTCCTCCGGCTTCAGCCGCGCCCGCACCCCGTGCGCGATGGCGTAATGGAAATCGTCCAGCTTCGCGCGGTACGCGAGATCCAGCGCGCCCTGCGCATAGAGCGCCTGCCCTTCGGCCAGCCAATGCTGCGCCTCGTGCCACACCTCCAGCACCGGCCGCCGGTCGAGTGCGGCGTGCGTCGCGCGCAACGCGCGCAGGACCTGCGGCTCGTCGCTTGATGGGGGTGCGATTTCGCCCGTTGGCGCGGATTCGACCTCGCTGACGTTCACCACCAGCACTGCGTGGTGCGCGGTCATGGCGCGGCCGGATTCGGTCAGCACGTGCGGATGTTCCAGGCCCATTTCCGCGCAGGCGGCGGCAAGCGGCTCGACGATGGCCCGTGCGTACTGGTCGAGGTCGTAATTGATCGAGCATTCGCTGCGCGAGCGCGTACCTTCGTAATCCACGCCGAGGCCGCCGCCCACGTCCACGTGGTCCAGCGGCAACCCGAGCGCGCGCAGTTCGGCGAAGTGCCGCACCGCCTCGCGCATGCCGTTGGCGATGTCGCGCAAATTGGAAATCTGCGAGCCCATGTGGAAGTGCAACAGGCGCAGCGTGTGCGCGAGGTTGGCCACCTTCAATTTTTCCGCGAGCGCAAGCAACTGCTTCGGCGTCAGGCCGAACTTGCCCTTGTCGCCGCCGGTGTTCTGCCACTTGCCGGCGCCGATGGATGCCAGCCGCACGCGCACGCCGAGCTTCGGTTCGATGCCGAGCGCACGCGACTGTTCGATCACGTGTTCGAGCTCGGACGGCTTCTCGATGACGATCACGACGTCCAGCCCGAGCTTGCGGCCGATCAGCGCAAGGCGGATGTAGTCGGCATCCTTGTAGCCGTTGCAGACGACCATCGAACCGGGTTGCGCCAGTCCGAGCACGGCCAGCAGTTCCGGTTTGGATCCCGCTTCCAGCCCGAATCCCTCGCCGCCGGCCAGCGTGCCGGCCACCGCGCGCTGCTGGTTGACCTTGATCGGATACAGCGCGGTGTAACCGCCGCGGTAATCGCGCTCGCGCATCGCTTCCACGAAGGCCGCGCGCAACCTTGCGCGCCGGTCCAGCAGGATGTCCGGAAAACGGAGCAGCAGCGGCAGCCGCCCGCCCATCGCCTTCGCGCGCGCGATAGCCTCGTCCAGCGCGATCGCCGGACCGTTTGCCCCGTGCGGACACATGACGGCGCGGCCCTGCCCGTCGATGCCGACGTAGCCGTCGCTCCAGTGCGCGACGGAATACATGCGGCGGACGTCGTCCAGGCTCCAGTCGGACATTGCGATTCCTGAGCTGTGTGAGAAATACCGTTCGCCCTGAGCCCAGGCCCGCCAGGGCCGGAGTCGAAGGGCAGTGCACCCGACTCCAACGCTACGCTCGTTACGCCCAGCGCGAATGGAATTGGAGATTCGCGCGAATTGTAGCGCCCACGCGTGCTGCGGCCGCTACAATCACGAGTTCGCCAACACACAGATCGGGGCCGCCATGCCGCAGTTGAACTGGTTCACCGAAGCGCACGCCGCCTCCGGCTCTTCGATCGGGTTCCGCACCGAGCGGCAGTTGCACGCCGAAAAGACGCAGTTCCAGAGCATCGAGATCTACCAGACCACCGATTGGGGCAACCTGATGGTGATCGACGGCTGCATCATGCTGACCAGCCGCGACAACTTCCTCTATCACGAGATGATGTCGCACCCGGCGCTGTTCACGCACGCGCAGCCGAAACGCGTGGTGGTGATCGGCGGCGGCGATTGCGGCACATTGCGCGAGGTGTTGCGCCACAAGGAAGTCGAGCAGGCGGTGCAGGTGGAGATTGACGAACGCGTGACGCGGCTGGCGGAGCAGTATTTTCCGGAGCTGTGCGAAGCGAACAACGATCCTCGCGCGCAATTGCTGTTCGACGACGGTATCAAGTACATGGCCGACTGCGCGCCGGGTTCGGTGGACGTGGTGATCGTGGATTCGACCGACCCGGTCGGCCCGGCCGAAGGCCTGTTCAACGCCGCATTCTATGCGTCCTGTTTTCGCGCATTGGGACAGGGCGGCATCCTCGTGCAGCAATCCGAATCGCCGATCGCGCACCTCGAACTGATCAAGTCCATGCGTGGTGAAATGCGCAAGGCCGGTTTCGGCGCGGTGCGCACGTTGCCGTTTCCGCAGCCGTGCTATCCCACCGGCTGGTGGAGCTGCACCATGGCGTGCAAGGGCGCCGATTTCACGGCGTTCCGCGAGCGCGACGCCACGACCGGATCGTTCCCCACACGCTATTACAACGCCGCCATCCACCGCGCAGCGTTGGCGGAACCGGAGTTCATGCGCTCGGCCCTGAATCCCTGAATAAGCTGCTGCGCTCGGCATCTTGCGCGCCGGCGGTGCTCGGAATCCTCATGTATTGACATATACACTCCGGTTCCTGCGCTCCGGCGACGCGCAACATGCCTTCGCTCGCGACGCTTCTTCAGGGATTCAGGAAGCAAGGAAGCACGCGGCAAGCTCGCATTCATCCTGCTCGGCCTAGCTTCAATGACCTCGCCACGGA
>JBQCHG010000045.1:0-11240 GCA_051954935.1 Rhodanobacteraceae bacterium | reverse complement strand
CTGATGATCGTGGTCGCGATCATCGCCATCCTGGCCGCGATCGCGGTGCCGGCCTACCAGAACTACCTGATCCGTTCGCAGGTGTCGGAAGGTGCGACCCTGGCCGACGGCGTCCAGGCGGCCATTGCCGAGTACTACTCTAATCATGGCACCTACCCGAGCACCAATGCTTCCGCTGGGGTCGCGGGCGCCACGTCCATCAACGGCAAGTATGTCGTAACGGTCGGCATCGGTACTGACGCAAACGGCGGCCCCGATACTAACCCCGGTGTTATCAATGCGAAGTTCAGCCAGACTTCACCGCAGCAGGCCAACAAAAAGATCGACGGCAAATTCCTGGTTATGTCGCCAGTCGCCAGCGCGAATGGAGACATCCACTGGACCTGCACCAGGTCCAATGTTGATCAGGCTTATCTGCCGTCGAGCTGCCGTCAGTAATAACGCTCCACGAGCCGTTGGATCCGAAGGGCCGCGCAAGCGGCCCTTCTTTTTGTCCGCGGCCGTCGCGCCGGGATTCCGGCCAACATCTCCCGTATGCTTGCGCGCCATGATTCACGAAGAAGGACCGCCCGCGTGAGCGCAGGCCCCGAAGCGCCCACGCCACGCCCGCGCCCAGCTGTCGCCTTCATCGTGATGCTGGCACTGCTGCTGGTCGCCGGCTGGTTCGCCTACCATCCCGGCCTGTCCGGCGACTTCCTGTTCGACGATTTCGGCAACCTGCCGGCGCTCGGCGCAACCGGACCCATTGACCACTGGGCGACGTTCTGGCGCTACATCACGTCCGGTACGGCCGACCCGACCGGCCGGCCGCTCACCCTGCTCTCGTTCCTGCTGGATGCGCGCGACTGGCCTGCTTCGCCACTCCCGTTCAAGATCACCAACGTATCACTGCATCTGGTGAACGGCGCGCTGCTGGCCGCGGTGCTGCTGCGGCTCGGCCGCGCGCTTCGCCTGGACGAGATCCAGGCGCGCATCGCTGCGCTGTTCGGTGCCGGTGCCTGGCTGCTGCATCCGCTGCTGGTCTCGACCACGCTCTACATCGTCCAGCGCGAGGCGATGCTGCCGGCGACGTTCACGCTGATCGGCATCTACGGCTGGATGGCAGCGCGCGAAGCGCTCGCGCGCGGTGATGTCCGCCTTGGCGTGGCCGGAATGCTGTTGTCCGCCTGGGGATGCACGCTGCTGGCGACCCTGTCCAAGGCCAATGGCGCGTTGCTGCCGCTCCTGCTTCTACTGATCGAGTGGATTGTGCTGGCGCCGAGGCAAACCATACCGTCCCCCGCGGACAGTCGCCGCCTCCGCGGCGCGACATGGATCCTGCTGGGCTTGCCGCTGGCGGCGCTCGCGCTGTGGCTGCTGGTCAGCCTGCCGGGCCAGATACGTGGAACCGAACAAATCCGCGGCTGGACGACGGGCCAGCGGCTGCTGACCGAGCCGCGCGTGATCGTGGATTACCTGCGCCTGCTGTTCGTTCCGCACGCGCATTCCAGCGGGCTGTTCAATGACGCCTTCCCCGTCTCCACCGGCTGGCTGCACCCCGGCAACACGCTGCCTTGCGTGCTGGCCGTGCTCGCGCTGATCGGCACCGGTTTCGCCCTGCGGAGGCGCGCGCCAGCCGTTGCACTGGCACTGCTGTTTTATTTCGCGGCGCAATTGCTGGAAAGTGGCTGGATTCCGCTGGAGCTCTACTACGAGCATCGCAACTACCTGCCTTCCATGCTGTTGTTCTGGCCGATCGGAATCGGCCTGGGCGCACCAGGCGCCCTCCGCTGGCTGCGCGGATTGGTTGCGGCGGGCCTTCTCGTATGGCTCGCCAGCCTCACGCTGCAACGCGCTTCACTTTGGGGAGACGGCTACCGGCAGGCGCTGGTCTGGGCGGCGCTCAACCCGGATTCTGCGCGCGCGCAGACCAACGCCGCGCTCTATGACATGGCGCACCAGCGTCCGCGGCTGGCTGCCGCGCGAATGCGCAACGCACTGGATGCACATCCGCACGACGTGCAGATTCCGCTCAATCTGATCTTCGCGGAGTGCAGGCTGGATGCCTTGCGGCCGCAGTCGTTGCAAGCCGCACAGCGTGCCCTGGCCACTGCCCGGGTCGGAGGCACGGTCGGCTTCGACTGGTTCAACTCCGCGATCGAGCTGGCGAAAAATCACTCGTGCCACGGCCTCGATTTGGCCGTGGTGCAGTCATTGCTGAATGCAGCGCGGAGTAATCCGCATTGGCGCGAATTCCGGGGTCAGCAACAGGATTTTGTGCACCTGCAAGGCATGCTGGAACTGGCGGAGGGCAGTCCGCGGCAGGCACTTCGCGAATTCAATGCCGCACTGGCGATCAAGCCGCGCCCGGACACCGCGCTGAAGCAAGCCGCCATTCTGGGCTCGCACGGTTATCCGAAGCTCGGGCTTGCACATCTGGACTACTACACCACACTGCCGCCGGTACCCCCGCCCGCTCGGGGGATGCCGTGGATCCATGCGTGGGTGCTGCACAATCAACATTACTGGGCAAACGAAATCGCGCGATTGCGCACGACGCTCGCTGCCGATATGGCAGCCCATTCCGGCGCCGGGGCCGCCCTTCAGGATTGACCGATGCGCATCAGACCGAAAACGACCACCCTGCTTGTCCTGACTGTCGCGCTCGCCGTCACCGCGCTGGTGTACTGGCCCGGCCTGTTCGGTGGCTATGTATTCGACGACTTTCCCAACATCGTGGACAACGCGGGCATCCACGTCACGCATTCCACGCTGGCCAACTGGGCCAACGCGGCATGGTCCTCGCCTGCAAGTTCGCTTCATCGGCCGCTGGCTTCGCTGACCTTCGCCGTGAACTGGTTTTTCAGCGGTGCCGATCCGATGCCGATGAAGGCGGTGAACATCGGCATCCATCTGCTCAATGGCGTGCTGCTGTACTTCATGTTGCGCGAATTGCTGCGCGCCTGGCGGGCGCGACGCGGCGATGAAGTGATTGATGGAACCGCGGCGCACCGACTCGCGCTTCTGATTGCCGCAGTCTGGCTGCTGTTGCCGATCAACCTGATGGCGGTGCTGTACGTGGTGCAGCGCATGGAAAGCCTGTGCCAGGTTTTTGTGCTGGCGGGGCTCTGGGGATATCTCCACGGACGACGCCGGATGCTGACCGCCACCGATGAGTCGGGCGAGCGCATCGGTTTCGTGCAGGCGACCCTTGGAATCGTGCTGGGCACCGGCATCGGACTGCTTTCCAAGGAATCTTCGGTGCTGTTGCCCGTGTATGCGTTCCTGATCGAATGCACCATGCTCGGCTTCGCTTCCTCCGGCAGGCAACGCGACCGGCGCCTGCTGGGGCTGTATGTTTTCGTGCTGTTCCTGCCTGCCACGCTCGGGCTCGCATGGCTGCTGCCCGGGGTGCTCTCGCCCTCGGCATGGGACGGCCGCAGCTTCACGCTCGGCGAGCGCCTGCTCACCGAAGCGCGCGTACTGGTGAAGTACCTGCGCTGGACGCTGTTCCCCGATCCGGTCACGTTGAGCCTGTACCACGACGAGATGCCGCTCTCGACCGGGCTTTTCAGGCCATGGACGACTCTGCCGGCCATTCTGTTTCTCGCCGCGCTGCTTGGGCTCGCGACCTGGCTGCGCAAGCGGCGACCGCTGATCTCGCTCGGCATCCTCTGGTTCTTCGCGGCGCAGTTGCTGACCGCCACCGTAATCCCGCTGGAACTGGTCTACGAGCACCGCAACTATTTCGCGTCCATCGGCGTACTGCTGGCGGTGCTCTCCATCGTGCTCGGGTTGCGGCGGGCGATCGCGCTGCCGATCGTGCGCGGCACACTGGTTGCGGTATTGCTGATGTGGTGCGCTGGGGTGACCTATCTGCGGGCACAGGACTGGTCCAACCCGCTGGGCTTGGCACTTGCGGAAGCCAACCGCCACCCGGATTCGCCGCGCGCCAACTACGAGGCAGGCCGATTGCTGATCATCGCCTCGGACTACGCGCCCGGCAAGTTGCTGGACAAGTCCAGGTTCTACCTGCATCGCGCCGGCGCGCTGCCGGGTTCTTCGGCTCTGGCCGAACAGGCGCTGATCATGATTGACACTCATGAGGGCAAGGCGGATGACACTGTGGTGTGGAAGGAAATGACCGACAAGCTGCGGAACCAGCCAACCACCCAAGAGGACATTTCCGCGCTGATCTCACTGACCGACTGCCGCCGCAAGAACGATTGCCACTTCGATGTAGCACCGCTGCAGCGCGCCTTCCAGGCTGCGCTTTACCGCCCGCATCCGATCGCGCGGCTTTATTCGGCGTACGCCGATTTTGCCTATTACCTGTTGCATGACGATGCGCTGGCCATCGACGCCATGCGCAAGGCTGTCAATGGCTCCCCCGGTGAACCGGCCTATCGCGTCCAGCTCGCGCATTGGCTGGCGATCAACGGGATGACGGAGGAAGCTGTCCGCCAGATTGATGCCCTTCGCCGCATGGACAGTCTGGGCAGGCTGGATTCGCAGATCGCGATCCTCGAAGAGCAAGCCGAACGTGGCGGGCCGCCATTGAAGCACTGATTTTTGCGGCCATGACCAGTGCCCCGCATCGACTTGCTGTACGCTTCGCGCCATGCCCGACACCCCTCACCAACCGAATTCCGCCACCGTGTCAAAAACCATCCGCACCAAGGCCGACCTGGCCATCCATGGTGCGCCGCCAGCATTCGACCAGCCGCTGCACGTCGGCCGGCCGAACATCGTCAACCACGAGGCCTTCCTGCGCAGTGTCGGCGAGATCCTCGATAGGGATTGGCTGACCAACAACGGCCCGGTGCTTCAGGAATTCGAGCGGCGCATCGCCGAATACCTCGGCGTGAAGCATTGCGTGGCGATGTGCAACGGCACGATCGCGCTGGAGATCGCGATCCGCGCGCTGGGGCTGGAAGGCGAGGTGATCGTGCCTTCCTGGACCTTCGTCGCCACCGCGCACTCGCTGTACTGGCAAGGCATCACCCCGGTCTTCGCAGACATAGATCCGTGCACCCACAATCTCGACCCGGATGCCGTGCGCCGCATGATCACGCCACGCACCACCGGCATCATCGGCGTGCACCTGTGGGGCCGCGCCGCGCCGATTGACGAGCTGCAGGCCATCGCCGACGAGCACGGCCTGAAATTGATGTTCGACGCAGCACACGCGTTCGGCAGCAGCTACAAGGGCCAGACCATCGGCCGTTTCGGTGCGTGCGAAGTGCTGAGCTTTCACGCAACCAAGGCGTTCAACACCATGGAAGGCGGCGCCGTCGTCACCGACGACGACGAACTGGCCGAGACCATGCGCCTGATGCGCAATTTCGGGTTCAGGGGCTACGACAACGTGATCCACCCCGGTACCAACGGCAAGATGATCGAGGTATGCGCGGCGATGGGGCTCGCCAACCTCGACGCGCTGGAGGAGGTCTTCGCGATCAACCGCCGCAACCATGCCCACTACACGGCGGCGCTGAGTGATATCCCCGGCATCTCGGTGCTCCCCTACGATACGGCCGAATGCAATAGTTATCACTATGTCGTTGCGGAAGTGGACGAGCGATGCCCCGTTTCCCGCGACGACATCATTGCCGCGCTGCATGCGGAGAACATCCTTGTACGCAAGTATTTCTGGCCGGGCGTGCACCGCATGCAGCCGTATCGGGATCTGTTTCCGCACTCGGGATTGATGCTTGAACATACCCAAGAGGTGGCGGAACGCGTAATTGTGCTGCCATCGGGGACAACCCTGCCCGATGGAGCCATCGAATTCATGGCGGACCATTTGCGTATCCTTGCCGCTGCACAACGCGGGTGAACCCGCGGATGGAATTCTTTCCGGCCCGTCATCCTTGCCTGCTGCATTCCCTGCCGAGCTTGGCCACGCTACCCGATGCGCAAGGCCAGCAATTCCTCGGGGTAACCTTTGTCGACTATCCCCGTTCCGGTTGCCTGACTTTCTGCGAAAGAATTCCTTCCGGCGAAGCGGTCGATCCGAGCAACAACTCGACCATCCTCGTCCGGCACGATCTTGCGGATCGGCTCGCAGCTTCGTGGCCGGCAGCCAAGTTGCTGCGCGTTGACGATCCTCGTGCAGTCTTCATTGACACGCTCGAATACCTGCAGCGCAACGACCTGCTCGGGGCAAGTTCACTGCTTCCAGACACGCGCACGGTTTCGTCTGACGCACAAATCGGCGCTGGCGCGCTCGTCGAGCCGGGAGCACAGGTGGAGGCGGGCGTGAAGATCGGCTGCGGAGCTATCGTCCGGGCGGGGACTTGGCTCAAGCGTGGCGCCACAATAGGCGAGAACTGCGTGATCGGCGGCATTGGCATCAACGCTTATGTGGGGCAGGATGGGCGGCGGCGCGGCTTTCCGCACCTCGCCTCCGCGATTGTCGGAGAGGGTGTCAGTCTCGGCGCCGGAAGCGTTGTTGTGCGCGGCATCCTCTCGAGTACTCGGATCGGCGACAACAGCATCATCGGCAATCTGTGCAATATCGGGCACGGCGTCGAGATCGACGACAACGTCTGGATTTCGATTGGCACGATGATCGGCGGACACGCCCGCATTGGCGCAGGGGCGACCATTGCGATGGGCTGCACGATTCGTGACAACATCCGGATCGGACCGCACGCCAACTTGGGCATGGGAAGCGTAGTGACGAAGAACGTTGCCGCAAGCGCGTCGGTATTCGGCAACCCGGCACGTGCCTATCCTTCGCTCACCGTCGGACCAGCGCGATGAATTTTCCGCACCTGCCACTGCGGCTGGAAGGTTTGCGGTTCAAGGGCGACCGCGAGTACCTGCATGGCACCGACATTCTGCCTATTGCACTGGATACCCTGTCGGGCGGAAAGCTAGACATGATCGGCAATATCGAGATCACCTTTCATGCCCTCGCCCGCACCGGCCTGACGCTTTGCATCGAAACGCCTTCGGGTTGTGAACCCAAGGTACAACTTGCCTGCAGCATCGAAGGGAAGCAGCACAAATTCCTGTTGGTGGAAGATGGCCGCCCGATCACGGAGCGGCGCCCATACCCGGAAAACCAGATCGTCGCGGCCACGGCCATTGATACCACCGCAGCGACTGCAACGAGCTCGGCGGGCCTGCCGTTCACCAACATCGAACGCTGGATCGCGATGGTCAAGGCACTGCATCACGCGATGTATCCCGACGCACCCGGGAAATGGCTGTTTGCACGCGCAAAGCTCGCCACGTATCGGGACGCGTACCTGGACCAGACAGAACATCGCGTGAGCATCAAGTCCGACTTTGGAGGCAAGCTCACACGCAGCGCGCTGACCGTCAACGGCAACAACATCGGCGACATCTTTTTTGCATTGGCATGAACACGCTCGGAATCAAGGCTATTGCTTCGTACGTCCCGGAAGGCCGCGCAAGCAATGTCGCGCTTACGGAGCGTTTCGATATAGACGAATCCTTTCTGGCCGAAAAGATTGGCGTACTCGAACGCGCGATCAAGTCTCCCGACCAGGACACCTCCGATCTGGCGCAACTAGCGCTGGACCGCCTGCTGCAACAGCAGGCGCTCGATGTGGGATCGATCCAAGTCCTTGTAGTAGTCACCCAGAACCCTGATCGCAACATTCCCCACGTCTCGGCGCAACTGCACGGCCGAGCCGGGCTGAATGAATCTTGCGCCGCATTCGATGTCTCGCTCGGCTGCTCCGGTTATGTGTATGGACTGGCGATCGTGCGGGCGTTCATGCAAGCCCAAGGCTTGAAGCGCGGCGTTCTCGTCACTGCCGATCCATATTCAAAGATCATCGACCCGAATGACCGCAACACGGTGCTGCTTTTCGGCGACGCGGCCAGCGCCACGCTGATTGACGTTGATCCTGTGTGGTCGATGGAAGCCTTCAGCCTGAAATCACGCGGCAAGGACTGGCCCGCTATCTGCACCGAGAGCGGAAAATTCAAGATGGACGGCCGCAGCGTGTTCAACTTCGCCGCCACCACGATTCCCGAGGACGTGAAAGCAGTGCTCGCGGGCGCCGGCCTGAGCCTCGACGACGTGGACCGCTTTGTCCTTCATCAAGGCAGCCGTTTCATCGTCAAGACGATTGCAGATCGCCTGCGGCAGCCCGCGGAGAAATTTCCGATCGAAATCGAACGTTGCGGCAACACCGTATCTTCCACCATACCGCTCATCGCCGAACGCCTGCTGCATAATCGCTCGGTGCGAAACGTCGTATTGAGCGGATTCGGCGTGGGGTTGTCCTGGGGAAGCTGCCTGTGCAGGAGGACGGACGCAAATGACGACCATTGACCAGAGAATCCTTGACGCGCTGAATCGCGCGGGCATCGACCATGACGCCGAGAGCTTCTCGCCGGACCGGAGCTTCAGGGACAACGGCATTGATTCGCTCGATGTCATGGGCCTTTTTCTGGCGCTCGAGGAGACGCACGGAGTGAAATTCTCTGCGACAGAGGCCGAGGCGATCAATACTCCGGCGGAACTGAGTCTGACGCTCGATCGCAAGTTGGGCTGAGCAGCTTCAAATTCCGATAGCGCCGTTCCAAAAAGAAGCTGCGCAACGAATGCCCCACCCGTCCCTAACACACCGCGCCGCTCACGCCACCTGGTGGAGCGCGCTGGAGATCGCGTCGCGCTACGGCGTCCAGTTCGCCGTCATGGTGGTACTTGCGCGGCTGCTCACGCCGGCGGATTTCGGCCTGATCGCGATGTTACTGGTATTCACGACAGTGGCCGCGCTGCTGGTGGATTCCGGATTTGGCACCGCACTGGTGCAGAAGCAAGCCACCAGTGATGACGAGGAGACCACGGTATTCCTGTTTTCCACTGGTGCCAGCGCAATAGTCGCTGCCTTCCTGTGGCTTGCGGCACCGGCCATCGCTTCGTTCTATTCGCAACCACTGCTGACGCCGCTGACGCGGCTTCTGCTGTTCGTACTCCCACTCAGTGCGCTGGCAGCGGTGCCCGACGCTTTATTGACGCAGCGACTGGACTTCAAATCACGCGCGAAGGCGGAGATCATCGCGTCGCTCTGCTCAGGCGTGCTCGCCATAGTGCTGGCGTGGCGCGGGTTCGGCGTGTGGAGCCTCGCCTGGCAGGCCGTGTCCGCAATCGGTGTACGCGCCCTGCTGCTGTGGATGTACTCCCGCTGGCGCCCGCGCGGCCAATTTAGCCGACACGCCTTTCGAAGTCTCGCGGGTTTCGGCAGTTACATGCTGATGGCCAACCTGCTCAACACGATCTCGCTGCGGCTGCAATCGTTGCTGATCGGAAAGATGTTCGATTCGCGCGCTCTGGGGTATTACACGCTGGCGCAGAACACCCAAATGGCGCCCGCCCAGTTCATGAGCGGCGTTTTGAACCGTGTCGGGTTGCCGGTATTTTCCACGGTTGCGGATCAGCCTGCCAAGCTGGTCGGTGCATTGCGGCTGTCGCTGCGCGTGGCGATCTTCGTATTCGTGCCGTGCATGGTGGGCATAGCCGTGGTTGCGAAACCGCTGATCTTGATGTTATACGGCCCGCGCTGGGCGCTGGCGGCACCACTGTTGAGCATCCTGGCCGCAAGTGCGGTCTTGTGGCCACTGCACGTGCTGAACCTGGCGGCGATCGGTGCACGTGGGCGATCCGACTTGTTTTTCAAGCTTGAGCTAGCCAAACGCGCCATTTCCATCGGGCTGATCGTAGTCGCCAGTTTCCACAGCGTACTGGCAGTCGCTTGGGCAGTACTGATATCCAGCCTGTGCGCTGCAGTCATCAACACCTGGTATTCAAAAAGGCTGCTGGGCTACGGCATCGTCGCGCAGCTGAAGGACCAGCTCGGCACGTTGGCGCTGTCCGCGGCGGCCGCGCTGACCGGATGGCTGGTCTTGCACTGGACCCATGGCACCAGGGCTGGGTTCCTGTTCGCGATCGCAGCAGCCGCGATCGTCTATATTGCAGCAGCCGTCGTATCGCGCCAAAGGGCTCTGCTCGAGCTAATGGAACTGATGCGCACCCTCTATCGCGACCCAGCGCCTACTGACAAATGACCCGATGGCTATCGAGCGCAACGACACACTGCAAGCAAACGTGCAGACCAAGCCATCAGGCGCCCCTGGCACAAAGCCAAAGTTCATCGTGTGCGCACCACGCTATAGCGAAACGTCGGGTGGCTCGATCGCGCTGCACAAACTCGCGCAGCTTCTCGGCATTCTCGGGTATGAGGCTCTGTTCTGGCCGTTGCACCGCGTCAAATTACGCGCCCTGCCGCTCTCATCTGCATGGTTGCGCAAATATAGCTATATCGCAACGCGGCTATACAGGCCACGGTACAGCACGATACCCGGATCAATACTTCGCATAGCTTCAAAATCAGACATAAATGATTCCATCGTCATTTATCCCGATATTGTGAGAGGCAATCCGCTGGAGGCACGACGCTACGTTCGCTGGTTTCTATATCACGTCAATATTAATGAGGCAAAAAAAACGGCTACAGACGGAGATTTATACTTCTGCTACCAAGAGGCCTTCAACCATGATTACGGAGGGATGAAATACGGCGGCACCCTGCATGTTTCGCATTGGCTGCTTGACATATACAAGCAAACCAACTTTGGAGACCGATCGGGAGCGTGCTACATGATTCGGAAGGGAAAATCCCGGCCGGATCTCCCGTCATTTCGCGGCAAAACTGTCGTGGATGGCATGGATCACCGATCCTTGGCAAAAGTCTTCAACGAGAAGAAATACTGTTATTTCTATGATGCCTATACAGGCTATTCGGCATATGCTGCAGCATGTGGGTGTATTCCGGTTATCGTTCCGGTCCCTGGCCTGGACAGAAGCGCCTGGGAGCCAAACGGTGGAAGGAAGCCGGGCATTGCATATGGAGAAGGCGACATCCCATACGCCATCGAGACGCGCCCGCTTCTGCTGCAGCGCATGGCTGATGCGGAAAGCAAAAGCCTGGATTCCGTCGGGCACTTTTTGGCTGTTGTCGAAAAACACTTTCAACTATAGTCCAGAGCTGTGATTGAGCGGTCCCGAAAGGCTTTTGTCGGTGGCCCAATCTCGACCGCATATCGATCGACAGTTCGTTTCCTTGCACTGACCGTTGGTGGAATCGATGGCGCTCGCTCCAGTAGTCATGGCGGTGGTGGTCACTTACCAACCTGATTTTGCGGCGCTGGATGAATTACTGCGATCCCTGTCGAGGCAAGTGGCTCACACATATCTTGTCGACAATTCGGCGCAC
>JBQCHG010000044.1:0-32868 GCA_051954935.1 Rhodanobacteraceae bacterium | reverse complement strand
TCGGTGCCGACCTCGCGCGCCACGCGCGTCACTTCCGAGGCGAAGGAGTTGAGCTGGTCCACCATCGTGTTGATGGTGTTCTTGAGCTCGAGGATCTCGCCCTTCACCTCCACCGTGATCTTCTTGGAAAGATCGCCGGATGCGACCGCGGTGGTGACCTCCGCGATGTTTCGCACCTGGCCGGTGAGGTTGTCGGCCATCAGGTTCACGTTGTCGGTGAGGTCCTTCCAGGTGCCGGCGACGCCCGGCACCTGCGCCTGGCCGCCGAGGTTGCCCTCGGTGCCGACCTCGCGCGCCACGCGCGTCACTTCCGAGGCGAAGGAGGTGAGCTGGTCCACCATCGTGTTGATGGTGTTCTTGAGTTCGAGGATCTCGCCCTTCACCTCCACCGTGATCTTCTTGGAGAGGTCGCCGCGCGCCACGGCGGTGGTGACTTCCGCGATGTTGCGTACCTGGCCGGTGAGGTTGTCGGCCATCAGGTTGACGTTGTCGGTGAGGTCCTTCCAGGTGCCGGCCACGCCCGGCACCTGCGCCTGACCGCCGAGGTTGCCCTCGGTGCCGACCTCGCGCGCCACGCGCGTCACCTCCGCGGCGAACGAGGCGAGCTGTTCGACCATGGTGTTGACGACCTTGCCGATGCGCAGGAACTCGCCGCGCAGCGGACGGCCGTCAATTTCCACCGTCATGGTCTGCGACAGATCGCCCTTGGCCACCGCGCCGATCACGCGGGCCACTTCGGCGGTGGGCTGCACCATGTCGTCGATCAGTTCATTCACGGCGTGGATCGCGCTCTCCCATCCGCCGGTGGCGTGGTTGACGCGCCCACGCTGGTTGATCTTGCCCTCTTTGCCGACCACCCTCGAGAGGCGCTGGAACTCCTGCGCCATCTGCTCATTCAGGCCGACCACGTCGTTGAACAGCTGCGCAAGCTCCGCGTCCTCTCCGGTGAGGTCGTCGCGCAGACGCACGTGGAAGTCGCCGCGGCGCAGGCGCCGCAGCGCGGTGATCAACTCGCGACGATCCAGGAACTCGGAGGCAATGTCGCTGTTGACGGCAGATTCCGTTATCGACATAGGAGGACTCGCAAGATGGTGCTCGGTCACAACGGCCGGTCAAAAGTACGAAGCCAGATCCGGGACGACAGGAAGAGACTGCCTGCTGCGTCCAACTCCCCAGGACGGCGAGGCGAGCCGACGCCTCCGCACACCGGCCGGAGGCACACACTACGGATGACGCTTGCTTGACGCTTTCACGGCTTCAAGCCGCCAAAGAAACCGGCGGGCTCGTGAAAGTAACGTGAATTGCGCGACGGGTTGTGCGCCCGACGGAGCAGATGGCACTCGCACGAGCTCCTGTGGCCAGCGCGAACCGGCCGTCGCGCAGGTATATGACGATGTCGCGGACACGGCCGCCGATTGTTCCCGCATGGAGCCTGCTGGCGCGCAAGCGGCCCGAATGCAGATCCAACGGTTCGCGCCTGATCAATTCGGGCGGGCGTGGAATCACGAAGGTGTGGCGAGGCCGATCACCTGTTCCATCGCTTCGAAAAGCTGTTCGGCCCTGTAGGGCTTGATCACTGCCGCCGAGTGCGCGTCCAGCGTCAGGCCATGGTCCACATGCCCGGTGGCGTAAATGACCGGCAGGTCGGGACGGCGAATACGCGCCTCGCGCACCAGATCGACCCCCGAGCCGTCAGGCAAGCCGATATCGGTGATCAGTACGTCAACGCTGTCCAGATCGTGTTGCAGTGCTGCCTTCGCGGACGAGGCTTCGACAACGCAATGCCCTTTTTGCGAAAACGTATCGGCCAGCAGCATGCGTATCAGTTGCTCATCCTCGCACAGCAGGATGCGCAGGGGAGGCAGTGTGTGCATTTTCAACTCGAGCGTATCGGAGGGCTCATCGAAGGGCTTCGCTCAGGCGGGTGCAACTCAGCCAAGTGGGAATGTCCACGCCCGTCGGCGAGCATGTTAGGACCATGGGTTCGGCACGTAAACGGGACAATGCGTCCGTCCCTGGCTGCGACCGGCCAATGCCGGGCATCGCGTGCGAGGAAGAGTGCTGCGTGCCGCTCCGGCAGCGGCCCGGCGAGCTGCCGGAGGGCCTGGAGCGATTCCGCCGGAATCCGTAGGGAATGGCGCGCTCGAGAGGATTCGAACCTCCGACCACCGCCTTCGGAGGGCGGTACTCTATCCAGCTGAGCTACGAGCGCGTTGAGAAATCATCGCATGAACCGTCCGTGGTGGGCTGGTCCGGTCGGCATCCATGCCTCCGCGCGTTCCAGACGCGCGGCATCGACGCATCGCGCAAGCGCTCGCAGAACACACCAGCTGAGCTACGAGCGCGTAAGCGGGATTTTCGCATGAAACGCGCGACACCTCACCCGCCGGTGGCAAAGCCCGGATACAGGGTCATGCCCCCGTCCACGAACAGTGTGGTGCCATAGAGGTAGTCGGAGTCGTCGGAGGCGAGCCAGGCGGCGGCTTTCGCGATGTCCTCGGGTACGCCGACGCGGCCGCAGGGGATCAGTTTCAGCAAGCTCGCTTCGGCGTCGGGCGTGGCCCAGGCGTTGTGGTTGATGGGCGTCTTGATCGCACCGGGCGCGATGGAGTTCACGCGGATCTTCTTCGGCGCCAGTTCCTGCGCGATGGATTTCATCAGCAGCATGATGCCGCCCTTGGTGGTGGCGTAGTTGGCGTGGCCGGCCCACGGGATCACCTGGTGCACCGAGCTTGTGAAGATGATCTTGCCGAGTGCGCAGGACACGTCGCGCATGCCGCGGCGGATGAATTCGCGCGCGGCTTCGCGCGCGCAGAGGAACGCGCCGGTGAGGTTCACGCCGATCACCTGATCCCACTCCTTCAGGGTCATGTCCACGAAATCGGAATCGCGCTGGATGCCGGCGTTGCTGCACACGATGTCCAGCGTGCCGAATGCCTTCACCGCGTCGGCGAACATGCCGCGCACCTCGTCTTCCCTGCTCACGTCGGCCTTGATCGCGACGGCCCTGCCGCCGCCCGATGCGTTGATCTCGTCCACGATCTTCTGCGCGACCTCCGGCTGCACGACGTAGTTGACGACGACGTTGGCGCCGCGTGCGGCGAGTTCGCGCGCCATGCCTTCGCCGATCCCGGAGTTGGCGCCGGTGACCAGCGCGTTCTGGCCTTTGAGGAAAGGGTCGGTCCGTGCGGGCATGTGGGGCTCCTTGTTGCAAAAAACTCGTGTATCTCCGTTCGTCCCGGGCGTAGGGGCGTCTTTGACGCCGCCGAAGCCGAAGGACATTGCACTTCGACTCCGCTCGCCGGCGCGAGCTGCGCTCAGTGCGAACGGCTGCATTCAGCCGTGGTCGCGCGCAGGTGCGCTCCTACAAAAGCACGGTCGCCTGCACGCAGGCTCCTACGATTTCTCGTCCAGCCAGCCTCCCTCGAACCCCGCGCGCTGCAGGCCGGTGCGGATGGCGCTGCATTCGCGCATCAGTTTCCAGATCAGGCCGGTGCGATGGTTCTCGATCATCAGCACGATCGGGCCCTGGTTCAGCGCGTAATGCCACGGCGAAATCCAGCCGCCATCCGCCGCGCCGTCGGGAAACGCCGGGTTGAACGAAGCATGGAAGCCGAAGCCCTTCGGGCTGTGGCCGATCATGTCTTCCAGGCGCCGCACCGCCTGCAGCACGATGTCCGGTGCGAACGGCAGTGATGCGATCGCCGCCCACGGCGAGATCGTGCCGTCATCCGGGCCGAACGGCGCGCCGCGCGCGAGGTAACCATAGAACGTGCGCCTGTGGTGATGACCGCGCGCATCGGTGATGGTGATGCCGTGTTCCTCGCCCGGGCCGTCGCTGGCGGTGAAGCCCCAGCAATTCTTGTCGTAGCCGGGGAATTCGTGCGGATTGCGTGCGGCGTATTCGCGCTGGATGTGCGTGGACTCGACGCTGTTGTGGAAATAATCGCTGTCCTTCGCGCGCATGAAGTCGTCGCGCACGCCGCGCAGGTCCAGCCAGATGTGCGAGAACTGGTGCAGGAACAGCGGGCCGCCGTACAGGACATCGCGCCCGTAGATGCGCCGCCAGCGGAAGGTGGACGTCCACGCATCGTACGCGTCGCGCTGCACGTTGAACTGCGGCGCGGCCAGCGCGAGCACGTACAGCAGCAGCGCTTCGTTGTAGCCGAGCCAGCGCCACGGCAGGAAACCGGATTCCGGCTTCCAGCCCATCGTGATCGAGGCTTCCCCGTTCTGCGCCCAGCGCCAGTCCACCCGCGCGTAGATCGCCTCCACGCGCTTGCGCAGTTCGCGCTCCCCGGGGGTTTCGCGATTGAAGTAGCGCGCCGCCAGCAGCAGGCCCGCGATCAGCAGCGCGGTGTCGATGGTCGAAAGTTCGCTCTCCCACGCGCGCCTGCCGCTGTCGGCGTGCAGGAAGTGGTAGAAGAAGCCCTTGTAGCCGACGCCATCGGGCGAGCCGCTCTGGTCGGCTTCGTGGAAGAAGCGCGCGGCCAGCAGCGCGTGCGACAGGCCGAGCTCGCGAGGCATCCAGCCGCGCTCGATTGCGACCGGATAACTCGACAGCGCGAAGCCGACCGCGGCGATGCTGCACGGCGAATCCGGCTGCGTGGAATCGAGCACCAGGCCGGTGTCGGGGTCGACGTGCACCTCGAAGAAATGGAACGCCTTCCTCTGCAGGTCGTCCAGCACCGCTTCATCGGTGTCGCTGACGCGCTGGACGTGTTGCCGGCCGCCGATGCGTTCGCGCGGTTGCGCCTGCGCGCCGCGCGTGCGGATGCCGCGCAGCGCCGCCTGGCGTTCGCTCACCACCGAGCCGGGGCTGGCGCGCGCACCGGCTTCGGTTTCCTGCTCGATATCGCCTTTGCTCATGGGCTGTGTCTCCGTGCCGACATTCATGATCGGCCTTCGGAAAGCGGCCCGGACCCGCTTTCGGTGTTCATGCGCGCGCACCATCCGGTCCGCAGCGAAGAAAATGCGTCCGATCCCTTTTCGAGCAGATGCGCGGTGGTCGCGGCGAGCCGGCCCACGCGCACTTCGATCAGGTGCTCGCGTCCGTCATCACGCAACGGCACGATGCCGCCATCGAGCGGGGCTTCGTCCAGCGACACCTGCGCGACCACGTTGCCCGCGGCGACGCGCTCGAACATGATGCGATAGCGCGTTTCCCCGAAGCGATATTCCAGTTCCCAGCTTCGCCAGTCCTCCGGCACGCACGGCGCGAAGGACAAGCAGTCGCCGCGCCGCTGCAGGCCGAGCAGCGATTCGACGAGCAGGCGGTACATCCAGCCGGCCGAACCGGTGTACCAGGTCCAGCCGCCGCGTCCGCCGTGGCCCGCCGCCATGTAGACGTCCGCGGCGAGCACGTACGGTTCCACCCTGTAGCGCGCCACCTGCTCGGGCGTGCGCGCGTGGTTCAGCGGATTCAGCAGGCGCGCGATCCGCCAGGCTTCATCCACGCGGCCCTGCTTCGCCAGTGCCATCGCCAGCCACACCGCCGCGTGCGTGTACTGGCCGCCGTTCTCGCGTACGCCCGGCACGTAGCCCTTGATGTAACCGGGATCCAGCGCCGAAGTGTCGAACGGCGGATCGAACAGTTGCACGAGGCCGAGTTCGTCGCGCACCAGCATGCGCAGCGCGGCATCCAGTCCGCGCGTCGCGCGCACCGGATCGGCGGCGCCCGACAGCACCGCCCAGCTTTGCGGCAGCGAATCGATGCAGCATTCGTCGTTGGACCTGGAACCCAGCGGCGTGCCATTGTCGAAATACGCGCGCCGGTACCAGGCGCCATCCCAGCTGTGCTGCTCGATCGCGCGCGCGAGTTTCGCCGCCGTGTCGCGCCAGCGATGTGCATGTTCGTGGTCGTCGCGCGCTCCGGCGAGCGGAATGAATCGCGCCAGCACGTCGTGCAGGAAGAACCCCAACCACACGCTTTCGCCGCGGCCGAGGTGCCCGACCCGGTTCATGCCGTCGTTCCAGTCGCCGCTCCCGATCAGCGGCAGGCCATGCGCGCCGAAGCGCAGGCCGTGTTCGATCGCGCGCACGCAATGTTCGTACAGGCTGGCCGACTCCAGTGACACCTGCGCGACGTCGTAACAGGATTCCTCGTCCTCGGTCAGCGGCCGGCCTTCGATGAACGGCGCGACTTCCTCCAGCACCGATGCATCGCCGGTGGTCTCGACGTATTTCGCGGTCGCGCGCGGCAGCCACAGATAATCGTCACTGATGCGTGTGCGCACGCCGCGGCCGGACGGCGGATGCCACCAGTGCTGCACGTCGCCCTCGCGAAATTGCCGACGCGCGCAGCGCAGCAGTTGCGTGCGTGCCAGGTCGGCACGCGTGTGCAGCAACGCCATCGCATCCTGCAACTGGTCGCGAAAGCCCCAGGCGCCGCCGGACTGGTAATAACCGCTGCGCGCGAGCAGCCGCGCGGCCATGGCCTGGTAAACCAGCCAGCCGTTGGCGAGCAGGTCGACCTCCGCTTCCGGCGTACGCACCACGATCTGCTCCAGTTGCGAGCGCCAGTGCTCGCGCACGCGCTGCAATTCCCCGCGTGCCGCCTGCGGATGACCGAAGCGGCGGATCAGTGCACGCGCCTCTTCGATCTCGCCGCAGGCCCCGAGCGCGAACACGATTTCGATTTCCTCGTTCGGCTGCAGATCGAATTCGGCGCGCTGCACCGAGCACGGATCCAGCCCCGCGCCGATGCCGCCGTCGAGTTGCTGCGTGAGCATGCCGAATGGCGCGGACAGGTTGCGATTGCGGCCGATGAAGGCGCGGCGGTCGCCGCTGCGCTGCAGCGGCTGCGCGCACAGCGCGTGGAAGGCAATGCGATCGGAGAACACGTCGTCGTAGAAATTGCCGGCCAGCAGCGCGCCGGAGAGTGGGTCCACGCGCGTGGATACCTGCGGCGCACTGCGCGCGCGCTGTTCGCCCAGCACCCATTCCACGTAGCCGGTGACGGAAATGCGTCGCGCGCGCGGACCGACGTTGCGCAGCTTCAGCAGGCTCAGCTTCAGCGGCGCGGTGCCGGCCACGAAAACCGTCAGCTCGCTCGCGATGTCCGAGTGCGCATGCTCGTAACGCGTGTAGCCGAAACCGTGTGCGGTCAGGTACGGATCGGCGCTGCGCGTGGGCAGTGGCGCCGGGGACCAGAACTCGCCGGTTTCCTCGTCGCGCAGCCAGAACGCTTCGCCGGTGGCGTCGGTCACCGGATCATTGCGCCAGGGTGTCAAGCGGAATTCATGCGCGTTTTCCGCGAAACTGTAGGCGGAGCCGGATTCCGAGACCACGCTGCCGAAGTGCTCGTTGGCCAGCACGTTGCACCAGGGCGCGGGTGTGGTCGCGCCTTCCGGCAGCCAGATCAGGTACTCGCGCCCGTCCGCGGAATGCCCGCCCAGGCCGTTGAAACCGGGCAGACCGCCCGGTTGCTGCAGCACCGTCGAACCGACGTGCGGTTTACGTGCCGGCAGCGGTACCGGCGCGGCGCCGCGCCCGGCTTCGGCTGCTGCACGTTCCACCTGGTCGCGCAGGCGGCCTTCGTTGCCGCTGAACACGCAGCGCGCCACGGCCAGCATCAGCGCTCGGTCTTCCGAGGAGAGGTGTTCGACGCGCCAGGCGTACATGCGCCCGGGGCCTTCGCCGTTGCGCACCTCGACACTGGAGTTGATCAGATAGAGGATGTGGTCCTGCAATTCCTGCCGGTAGCCGGACAGCTCTTCGTTCCAGATCAGCAGGTCCGCCTGCAGGCCGCGCGACTGCCACCAACCATGGGCCTTGATCAGTTGCCGCACGAGATCGAGCTGCGAAGAGTTGGCGATGCGCACCAGCACGATCGGCAGGTCGCCGGAACTGCCGTGCTTCCACAGCGCCGATTGGGTGGGCAAGCCGATCGGCGCGCCGCCGCGCGGCACGTCGCCCGGGTACAGCAGCCGCGCGGCGATGCGTTCGTACAACTGCGCATCGCGCGCACCGACGTTCAACTGCTGCATCACCACCTGTTCGTGCGTCCAGGCCAGCTCGAACACCCGCTCGTGCAGGTGCTTCTCGCGATACTTGCTTGCCAGCGCACGCGCGGCTTCCCGCGTGGACGCCACGCCGGTCACCAAGTCCACCCTGACGGTGCGCCCCGGGGCGATCCGTACGCGCCGACGGATGGCCATGCACGGATCCAGCACCGCACCGGCGCTGTTGGAAAGCGCTCCTTCGTTTTCGATCGCCTGCGCGCGCGAGGCTTCGCGCAACCGCCCGATGAAGCGCTCGCGATCGGTTTCGAACGTGGTGCTGCCGAGCGGCTCGCCGCGCACGTTCATCTGGTGTAGCAGCCAGGGATTGGACTCGTCCGCGCCCCGCGGCCTGCGCGAGGCGAGCAACGCATCCAGCTCGGGCACGAGTTCGGTCTGCACGAACAATTTGCTGAAGGCCGGATGCGCGGCGTCGGCCGCGCGCGTGTTGAGCGCCAGTTCCGCATAACTGGTGACGTCCAGCGTGCGCGGGCGCGACGAGCGGTTGGTGAGGCGCACGCGTCGCAGTTCCACATCGTCCTCGGCCGAGACAGCCACGCGCATTTCGCATTCGATGCCGTGGTCCACGCGGCGGAATTCGGCGCGCGCCTGCGAAAACGTCGCCGAGAATTCCGTGCCCTCGGCCGGGCAGGGCTGGAAGGCCGCCGACCAGCGCTGGCCGGATTCCACGTCGCGCAGATAGCAGAACTGGCCGTCGGCATCGCTCGTGCCGTCGCCCGACCAGCGGGTGAGGCACACGTCGCGCCAGGCGCTGTAGCCCGCGCCGGTCTGGGTCAACAGCACGTGGTAGCGGCCGTTGGAAAGCAGATGCACGCGCGGGGTCGGGGTATCCATGCGCGTGATCAGCGCCACCGCGGGTTGCGCGCCGGCGCGCGGCTGCGCGGGCTCCCCTTCCAGCGTGCCGGTGCGCACCGGCGTGACCGCCGGGACCTTTTCGCGCAGCAGCAGTTCGTAGGCGCGGAACATCGGCTCGCGCATGAAACGCCTTTGCATCGGCGCGTCGTGCAGGAGATTGGAAATGGCGAGGAAGCTCATGCCGTGGTGATGCACCATGAACGAGCGCACCATCGCGAAGGGTTGGCCCGGCGCGACCCGGCCTTCCGTGTAGTCCAGTGCTTCGTAAAAGCCGTAACGCGTCAATGCGCCGAGCGCGCGCAGTGCCTGCAGGTTGCGCACCGCCGCTTCCGGTTCCAGGATCAGCGCCATCGCGCACGCGTACGGCGCGATCACCAGGTCATCGCCCAGGCCCTGCTTCAGACCGAGGCCCGGCACGCCGAAGGCGCGGTACTGGTAATTCAGATGCGCGTCCGTGACGTTGTAGGCCGATTCGGAAATGCCCCACGGCACGTCCTGGCGCACGCCGTAGGCGATCTGGGCGGCTACCGCCGCGCGGCAGCTCGCGTCCAGCAGGCTGGCGGCGAAGCCGGGCATCAGCAATTGCGGCATCAGGTACTCGAACATCGAGCCGCTCCACGAGACCAGCGCGGGGCGACCGCCGACCGCGCGGGTCAGCAGGCGGCCCAGCGCGAACCAGTGCGAGGACGGCACCTGGTCCTGCGCGATCGCGATGTAGCTCGCCATCCGCGCTTCGGAAGCGAGCAGGTCGTAGCGGGCGGTATCCAGCCTGTTGTGTTCGACGTCGTAGCCGATCGAGAACTGCTGTGTCGAGCGATCCCACAGGAAGGTGAGATCCATCTCGCCCAACTCGCGGCAACGGGCGGAAAGCTCGTTGCCCTGTGCATGGCGCGCGCGCAACGTGGCGCACATTTCCTCCAATGCGGCACACAGGTCGAGGCAGGACTTGTCGTGCGCGAATTCGTTCTCGGGCGAATGCAGCCGTGCCAGAATTTCGCCGGCGATCACGAGTGCGCGCCGCTGTGACGGATTGCATTCCAGCTCGCGCAGCAGCTGGCGCACGCGCTGGTCGTCGCTGCCGGAGTCGCCCAGCGTCAGCCACGGCGCGAGTTCTTCCAGCTCGTTCAGCGCCACGCTGCATTGCTTGCGCAGGATCCCCGTCCAGCTCTTCAGCTCCTCCATCTGGGTGAGCGGCGCGGCCAGTTGCGCCAGGTTCGCGGCTTCGTTCTCCACGCGCGCCAGCAGTCCGTGCAGCACCGGCAACGCATCGCAGCTGGCGCAGGCGTGTTCGACCAGTGTATCCAGCGCCGCCAATGTAGCGGTGAGCGCCAGCATCGCGTGCGGCTCGCCGATCACCGCCGCGCGCACGCAGTCGGCGACGATTTGCGCGGTGTCGGCCAGCCCGCGCGATAGCCTGCGCGGCACCAGCGGCTCCTCGTGCAGATGCTGCAGGGCGCAACCGAGCACCGCGAGGCTGCCCATGAGATTCCCGCTGTCCACGGTGGAGATGTAGTGCGGCGGCAGCGCGGCGAGGCTCTGCGTGTCATACCAGTTGTAGAAGTGGCCGCGGTAGCGATCCAGCTTCTCCAGCGTGGCGAGCGTGTTGCGTGTGCGCGCGAGCAGGTCGCCCACGCTGATATAACCGAAGTCGTGCGCGCTGAGATTCGCAAGCAGCGCCATGCCGATGTTGGTGGGCGAGGTGCGGTGCGCGATCTGCGCGGCCGGGTATTCCTGGTAGTTGTCGGGCGGCAGCCAGTTCTCGTCCGCGCAGACGAAGGTCTCGAACCAGTGCCAAGTGCGCCGCGCGACCCCGCCGAGAAAATGCAGCTCGTGCGCATCCAGGCCGTGCCCGCGTGCGTGTGGCACGCGACTCAATCCGGCGGCGATCGCCGGCGCGAAGAACCACAGGATCAGGAACGGGGCGGCGGAGGTGAGCGCACCGGGCGCGTGCGTCCACAGCACCAGCGTGCTCACGCCCGCGCACGCCGGCGCCATCCACATCAGCCGCACGAATTCCCACAGCCCGGACGCATCCGAATGCGCGGCGTGTTCCATCGTGGTCCATTCCAGCAGGCGGCGGCGCGTGAACAGCAACCGGCCCGCGCTGCGCAGGATCGCATCGAGGTTCAGGAACGCCTCGAAAGGAATCACCGCCAGTGCGAAACCGGTGCGCAGCAGGTGGTCCCATGCGCTGCGCAGCGAATCGCGCCAGTGGCGCGGGTGCGCGCGATGGATCAGGTTGCGCGTCATCTGCACCAGCGCGATGAGCAGCGGTGGTGCCAGCAGGAACGCTATCACCAGCAATGTCCAGTACAGCGGCCGTGGCGCAACCGTCCAGCCGCGCAGCAGCAGCACCAGCATCGCGATCGGCACCAGTCCGCGCCGCAGGTTGTCCAGGATCTTCCAGCGATGATGGCCCTTCAGCATGTTGCGCAGGCCGCGCCGGCGCGGGCCCGGCACGATCGGCAGCAGCCATTGCACGATCTGCCAGTCGCCGCGCGTCCAGCGGTGCCGCCGCCGGGCTTCCACCGAATAGCGATTCGGCTGGTGCTCGATCAGTTCGATGTCGCTGACGAGCCCCGTGCGCGCGTAGGAGCCTTCCAGCAGATCGTGCGACAGGATCAGGTCGTTCGGGAAACGCGTGCCGACCGAGCGGCTGAAGGCGTCGATGTCGTAAATACCCTTGCCGACGAAGGAGGCTTCGCCGAACAGGTCCTGGTACACGTCCGAGATCGCGTGCGTGTAGGGATCCAGGCCGGTGTCGTCCGCGAACAGGCGCGAGAAGCGGCTGGCGCGGCCGGGCGAACTGTTCACCGATACGCGCGGCTGCAGGATGCCGTAACCGGCGATCACGCGCCGCGAGCCCTTGTGGAACCACGGCCGGTTCAGCGGGTGCGACATCGTTTCGATCAGCCGCCGCGCCGCCTGCGGCGGCAGCATGGTGTCCGCATCCAGCGTGATGACGTAACGCGCGCTTTGCAGCGCGGCGAGGTCGCCGATGATCACGCTGAAGCGATCCGGGTCGGCGCCGCGCAACACGCGGTTCAGTTCGCCGAGCTTGCCGCGCTTGCGCTCGAAGCCCATCCACGCGCGCTCGCGCTCGTTCCATTCGCGCGGGCGATGGAACAGATGGAAGCGCGTGCTGCCCGGCAACGGATATTTCCTGTTCAGGCGTTCGATGCCGGCCACCGCGGCGTCGAGCAGCGGGCCGTCCTGCGGCATCTCGCGTTCGTGCGCATCGGGAAAGTCGGTGAGCAGCGCGAAGTGCAGGTTGCGATCGCGATTGCCGAGATAGCGGATCTCCAGCAGGTCGAGCTGCTCGTCCAGCCCCTTTTCGCTGCCGAGCAGCCAGGGCACCACCACCAGCGTGCGGCAGTCGTCCGGGATTCCCCCGCTGAAGGACATGCGCGGCAGCAGTTCCGGCGGCACCAGCATGCTGACCAGCCAGTTGGTGATCGCCACGGCCGGGTGGCTTGCCGCGACGATCACCGCCACCAGCAGGGTGAGATCCAGCGACGGCGGCAAACCGTGCAGGCCGTTGTGCGCGGCGCCGAAGGTGATCGCGGCGGTGGCGACAACGATGGCACCGAGGTAAAACAGGGCCGGCCAGGTGCGCAACGTGGCCGCCACGCGAGCTTCCGGCGGTGGCGTCACCTTGAGTTGTCTTTCGAAGGCGGCGCGGCCCTTCCCGACCAGGTAATAGCCGACATGCTGCACGCGCGGGTCGCCGGTCGCGCTGGTCGCCGCGTAGGCCGTCTCCACCGCGCGCTGCGCGATCCTGCTTTCGCCGACCTGCGCCCGCCGGGCCAGCACTTCCACCGCGTGCCGGTACAGCCCGCGGGTGGTGAAATCCATCTGCGTGTAGGTGCCGGTGGGGTCGGAGGCGAGGATGCGATCCACCGCGCTGACTGCCTCGATCACGTCCGACCAGTTGTGTCGTGCGACGAGTCGCAGGCTGTTGATGCAGTTGGCGATGGAAACCTGGTCGGCGGCCTGCGCGCGGCTTTCCACGTCGATCACTTCCGCCACGCTGAGATCGCGCTGGTGCAACTGCTGCTCGGCCCAGGTCAGCGCGAGCGCGAGCGAAGGGTGCCTGCCTTCCAGCAGCCGGTAAAACTCCGCGGCCCACGCCGGCGTCACGGCGGGCACCAGCCGCGCCATGTCGGCGACGTACATCAACATGCCGGGTGCGTCCTTGCCCGCCATTTCGATCAGGTAAGCGGCCCAGTATTCGGCGCGCGCGTACTCCTCCAGGCGCGTCGCAATCACGCGTGCACCCGCGGCGATGCGTTCGATGAGTGCCATCCGCAGCAGCCCCGGCCAGGCCCACAGTTCGGCTACCCGCAGCGTGGTTTCGTCCTGATAGGCGGCGAGGAAGCGGCGCGCGTGCTCGGGTTCGACATGGCCATCCAGGTGCGCCACGCACGCCCGCGCGATGGCCAGCATGCGCGGCACGTTTTCATCGGGACCGGTGATGCGCGGAAGCTTGCGCAGTTCGCGTACCGGCAGGTTGGCCGCCAGTTCGCGCAACTGCGTGCGCACGAGGTAGAAGTTGTCCAGCAGCCATTCGGCCGCGGGTTCGATCCGGCGCTGTTCGGAGACCGCCAGTCTTGCCGCGGCATAGGCGCGGCGCAGGCTGCGCTCGTGTTCCAGCAGCGCGTGCTTCAAGTCGGTGATGTTCTGTTGCGTCGCCGCCGCGTGCTGCACCCTGGCCAGCTCGCGCGCGCAGGTCTCCAGGTCCACCGCTTCGCCGGGTGGCGGCATCGGCCGGGCCGTCGCCGCGCGCCCACGCGCACCGCGGAGCCTCTCCATCCATGCCTGCGCGCCCGGTCCGCGAGCCATCCCGACTCCCTCCGTCGCAATCCGGTCAATATTAGGTGACGGTATGTTGTCTCTTTGTTGAGATCAGAGTGGCTCAATCCCCGGAATACGCGACGGTGCTGAGCAGTGCCAGCGCCTCTTTCCGCGAATCCAGGCGCGTGTGCTGCACCACGATCGGCAGGTCGGATTCGAATACGCTGGAGTAGTCGGTATCGCGCGGCACGGGCGCGGGGTCGGTGAGGTCGTTGAAGCGCAGGTGCAGGGTACGCCGCGCCGGAACGGTCACCTCGTAAGGCCCGACCGGATCGCGATCGGAGAAATACAGGGTGATGCGCACCTGCGCATCGCGATCGTTCGCGTTCAACATGCACGCGGTTTCATGGCTCAGGAAACGGCGATCCTCGCCGTTGGTGCTGGAAGGCGGGATGTAGCCCTCCGCGATCGCCCAGAATTTCCTGCCGATGGTCATGCATCCTCCTGATGCGCGGCGCCCACCCTCAGGGCGAACGGTAGCGGCGCCTGAGGTTCTTGGCGCCGAACCACAATCCTGTTCCCAGCGCGCCGGCCGCGAGCGCGCCCACGCCCAGCCCTCGGCGATGCTTCTCGACCCAGAGCGCCCATGAGAATCGGCGCGCACGTGCGTCGAAATCGCCGTGTGCGCCGGGGTCGCCGTCCACGTCCACCGGCGAAAACAGGTTGTCGGCACGCTTGTGGTCGTCGGGTTCCGGCGTCTGCTGTCCGCCCCAGGCGGTACGGCCGAGATACTTGTCCAGCAATCCGGGCACGAAGCGCTGGCCCCATTCGGCCAGCCAGGTTGGTGCCCCGACCGGCACGTTGCGGCGCTTGTGGCTCGCCGCGTAAAGAATCGCATCGGCTGCGATTTCCGGCTGGAAGATCGGCGGCACCGGTTGCGGACGATGCGGCAGCTTGTTGCGCGCCCAGGAAAACTGCGGCGTATTCAGCGCCGGCATCTGCACCGCAGTGACGTGGATGTTGCTCCTCTCATGCACCAGCTCGCAGCGAAGTGCATCCACGAAGCCGGCGAGCGCGTGCTTGGCGCCGCAGTACGCCGACTGCAGCGGAATGCTGCGGTAGGCGAGCGCCGAACTCACCTGCACGATCGTGCCGCGGTTGCGCGTGCGCATGCGCTTCAGCGCGGCCATCGCACCGTACACGCCACCGAGATATGTGACTTCGGTGACGCGCTTGAATTCGTCCGGCCCGATCTGGTTCACCGGGGCGAACACCGTCACCATCGCGTTGTTGACCCAGATGTCAATGGGACCCAGTTCCCGCTCGACGCGTTCGGCGGCGTCTTCCAGCGCCTGCGGGTCGGCGACATCCAGCGCGATCGCGATCGCATGGCCGCCCCCGCTTTCGATTTCGTTGCGCGCGGCATCCAGCCCGGATTGCCCGCGCGCGATCAGCGCGACCTTTGCGCCTTCGCGTGCGAATGCGCGCGCAGTTGCGCGTCCTACGCCGGCGGAGGCGCCGGTAATCACCACGACCTGGTCGGCGAAGCGGCCGCGGCGGCGTGGTGTCACTGCGGTGGTTTCGTGTCTTGCAGTCATTGCGTTCACTTTTTTTCCTTGCAGTCAGTGTGCACGGCACGCGGTCAAAGCCATGCGAATCAAAGTTCTCCGCGCGCGGCGAGTCGGTTGATCCGATCGCCGGTGCGGCAGGCGATCGCCTGGATCGTGAGCGATGGGTTGACGCCGCCCACCGTCGGAAATACCGAGCCGTCGCAGATCCAGAGGTTGGGAATGTCCCAACTGCGGCAATCCGCGTTCACCACGCTGGTGGCCGGATCGTCGCCCATGCGTGCGGTGCCGTTGAGGTGCGCGGTGTCGTCCGGTTCGTTCCAGATCTCACGCGCGTCCACCGCTTCCATCGCCTGCGTCATGAACCCGATCGCGTGCTTCACCAGCGCCTTGTCGTTGTCGCAATAGGAGAAGGTGACGCGCGCGATCGGCAATCCGTATTGGTCCTTCTCGTCCGCAAGCGTGACGCGATTGCGCTCCTGCGGCAGCACTTCGCCCACGATCTTCAGCCCGGCCTGATGGTTGTATTTCTCCATTTCGCGCAGGAGTGCCTCGCCCCACAATCCGCGGCTGCCGGCCTGCGAGGACACCCAGGCCTGCGGCAGCGGACCTTGCGCCATGTAGGCATAGCCGCCGAAGAAGTCCTTGCCGGCATCGTGGTAGTTCCAATGCTCGGTGATCGTGAGCGAGGGCGGTCCCTTGTACCAGCGGATCTCGTCCTCCATCAGCCCGTACACGGCCTGGTTGGTCTGCACCATCAGGTTCTTTCCCACCAGGCCGGAGCTGTTGGCGAGGCCGTCCGGCCAACGCGCGTTGGCGGAATTCAGGAGCAGCCGCGGCGTCTCGATCGCATAACCGGCGACCACGACATTGCGAGCGCGCTGGAAGCGCCACTCGCCTTCGCGATGGTAGTGCACGCCGGTGACGAGCCCCGTTGAAGCGTCGGTCTCGATGCGGCCGACCATTGCGAGATCGCGGATCTCCGCGCCGGCTTTCACCGCGCGCGGGATCCAGGTCACCAGCGCGCTTTGTTTCGCGTTCGTCGCACAGCCGGTCACGCAGAAGCCTCGATAGACGCATGGATGCGCCTGGCCGCGCGGCGCGGAAACCGTGGCGAGCGGCGTTTCCGTCCATTCGATGCCGAGCGCCTCGCAACCTTTCGCCAGCACCCAGCCGGCCGCGTTGATCTCGTGCGCGCGATACGGGTAGCGCGGTCGCGGCGGTCCCCAAGGATAGGTAACCGGTCCGGAAATCTTCAGTGCCTGCTCGACTTCGGTGTAGTAGCGCCACATCTCGCGCCAGTCGAGCGGCCAGTCGGCGCCGTAGCCGAGCATGCTGCGCGACTTGAACCATTCGGGGCGGAAGCGCAGCGAGACCATCGCGAAGTGCACCGTCGAGCCGCCGACGGATTTGCCGCTGTTGTTGCTGCCGAGCTTCAGCGGGTTGTCGCCGTCGCAGATGCGCTCGTCGGTCCAGAACAATTTTTCCTGGTGCGCCTCGTCGGAGGCGAATTCCTCCAGCGGCCGCCACCACGCGCCGGCATCCATGCCGACCACCGAGAAACCCGCTTCTGCCAATTTGCACGCGAGCGTGCCGCCGCCCGCGCCGGTACCGACGATCACGAAATCGACCGGTTCGCCTTCCGCGTATTCGCGCATCGGCATCCAGCCGCCCACGCGCAGCGGATCGGGCGCGCGACCGTTCTTCCCGCGCGGGGTGTGCAGCGCGTCATGCAATCCGCTCATTGGCCCTTCGCGCTTCGTCTTCGTGGCCGGGCTTGGCTTCGACCGCCTCCCACGGATCGCGCCGGTTGAAATACATGCGCACGTAGCCGCGTGGACTGGCCGGCCCGCCGAAGCCGATTTCGTTCCAAGCCTTGGGATGGCAGTAATAGGCGGCGAGGATGTCGTGGGTGACGCGCTCCTTGAAGAACAGGTGTGCGGGCATGTCGCCCCATTCCTTTCCCTTCAACTGGCCGCGCTGCATTGCGGTCAGCAGTTCGTCCTGTGCGTCAGAGGTCAGCGTGTGGAAGCGCGTGCCATGTTTGGCATTGGCTTCGGCATCCAGCGCCATCAGTCCGCGCCGCCAGGCTTCGCGCAGCGGCGGCAGCTTCGCCTGTCGGTACCCGTCGCGCTGATCCCCGGCCACTTTGCGATCCACCATCGCGGCCAGCGGTACGGCCGCGCCGTGGTCCGGTTGCGGGATGATGCGGTCGCAGATCGCGCGCAGGGTCTGCCATTCCGCTTCGTTGAAGAACGTCGGCACGGCGAGCAATGCCAATCGCTCGGCGATCACCTGCCGGCTTGCGTCGTTCCACGAGGCCGTGTCGCGTTTCGACAGCACGTCGTAACCCGGATAGCGATCACGCATTCGGGTGCTCCTCCAGCAAATCGAGCGCGGCGAGCCCGGCGAGCGCGAGGCCTGTGAAGCTGGGCGGCGCCGGAATCGGCGGGCCATTGAGCACGTTCTGCCGCCAGTCCTTCCAGCCACCCATGTTCCGCGATACGCCGAAGATGTGGAAACACGGGCCGACCAGCCCCACGAGTGCGGTCAGCCGCAACCACCAGCGGGTGAAGCGGCGCGGTGCACGCGGCCGGCTCAGCGCGGTTTCGCCGAGCAATCCGGCTGCGACCGGCGGCACCGTCACCGGCACATACATGAAGGGGTCGTGGTAGGCGCCGCGGAAATGCAGCAGGCCAGCTTCGGCAGAAGTCGCCAGCAGACCAAGCGCGGTGAGACTTGCGAGCGCGCGTCCCGCGGGGATGCCGAATACGCGCGGCGTACCACGTGAGGCATCGCTGTCGCGCAATCGTTCCGAGTAATAGCCGAGCAACCCCGAAAGCGCGACGGCGGCAGGCGCACCCAGCGGCGCGCCATAGAAAAGGTTCTGCCAGGAGAACCGGCCCGGACGCTTGGTGACGTTGTAGAGGTGGAAGCCGGTGCCGACCAGCCCGGTGACGGCTGCGGCGAGATAGATCGGATCGCGCACCGCGTGCGCGGTGGCGCTGCGGTCGTTGCTGCCGTGCGCGCTTACGGCCAGGCTCGCTGCCGAGACGACGATCGGCGTGATCATCGCCTTGTTGATGAACGACCCGCGGTAGTGCTCGATGCTGCTGTCCAGCAGCGTGGAGGTCGCGATCAAACCGGCGGCACGGTTCAAGCGCCGCGCCGCTTCCACGGTCGGCTGTTGCGTTGGCGCGCGATCGGAACGCGCGAATTTGCGCGCGCGCCCGCGCGACGCGCTGCGGCTCAACGCCGCCGCGCCGATCGTGACGGCCAGTGCGCCGAGTGCCGCGGTGCCCAGTTGTCGTTTCGCAAGCATGGATCAAAAACAAAACAATCCGACGAATGCGGATGCGCGCAAATCGCTCGATCGGATCGCTTGCATTCGCGTTGATTTGTGCCACCGCGCGCCAACGCTCCTGCGGGCAAGGGACATGGCCATCATTGTTCGATGCACTCCGGATGCCCGCAGCCGCAGTTGCCGCCGTGCACTTCCAGTTCGTCCACGTCGGGTTGTTCCGCGGCCTGTCGGCAGAACTCGCTGCAATACTGATTGCCGGCTTCGACCATGCAGCCGCAGCCTTCGTGCTGACACTTGCCTTGTGGATGGTCTATTTGCATGGCTGCTCCTGTGTGCATCCCTGCGCGTGAAAGCGGGCTGTCCTGCCCGCACTTTCCAAAAGCTCACTACAACACCCGATACCGCTCCGCGTCCGCGTGCCTGAACTCCAGTCCGAAGCCCGGGCGCGAGGGGTCGGGATGCAGCGCGCCGTGCATCGGTTGCAACACGCCGTCGAACAGCATGTTTTCGATGCGCACGTGGTCATGGAAATATTCGATGTGCCGCAGCGGCCGTGCTGCGCATGCCGGATGCGCGTGCAGCGCCGGCGCGCAGTGCGCCGACAACGGCAGGTTGAACGCCTCGCACAGGGCGCTCGCCTGCATGAAGCCGCTGATGCCGGCGCAACGCGTGCCGTCTGCCTGCAGCACGTCCACTGCGCCGGCCGAAAGCATCCGGCGGAAATACCACGGCGTGTAGCCGTATTCGCCGGCGGCGATGTCCATCGACGCCGGTGCGCGATCGCGCAACAATCGCAGTCCGCGCAGGTCGTCCGAGCTCACCGGTTCTTCGAACCAGCTCACGCCGTGCTCGTGCGCAAGCAGTTCCGCCATGTGCAACGCCTGCTTGCGCGAATACGCACCGTTGGCATCCACGAACAATTGCACCTCGTCGCCGATTGCCTTGCGTGCGACCTTGGCGCGCGCCTGGTCGCGTTGCGGTTCGCGGCCGATCTTCATCTTGACCATCCGGATGCCGGAATCGGCCCAGCCGCCGAGCTGCTCGCGCAATTGCGCGTCCGAATACGAGCAGAAGCCGCCGCTGCCGTACACCGGCGCCGCTCCGCGCACCGCACCGAGCAATTTGAACAGTGGCAGTTCCAGCAACTTCGCCTTCAAGTCCCACAGCGCGTTGTCCACCGCGCTGACCGCCATCGCTGCGATGCCGCCGTGGCCGAGGTTGCGGATCGAAGTCAGCATCGCCGCCCGCGCGCCGGCGACATCCATCGCATCGCGCCCCTCGATCCCTTTTGCCAGCAGCGAATTGACGAGCATGGCCGTGGCCCCATCGGCGTAGCTGTAGCCGATGCCGCGCTTGCCACCTGCTTCGATCTCCACCAGCACCAAGGTCGTCGAATCCCATTCCAGCGTGCCGTCGGATTCGGGCGCATCGGTCGGCACCTTGTATGCGCTTGCCCTCGCCCTGCCGAGTGCGACGGCTTCCATGCACGTCAACTCTTCTTGTGGCCGGGGAAAAGACTGGCCCAGGTTTCGCGCGTGGCTTCGCGCAGCATCGCGTTGGTGCCGGTATCGCCTTTCAACATGGACTCGGCGAATGCCTTGGCCTGCTTGAAGGTGATGTGCGGCGGAAGCGGCGGCACTTCCGGATCGGTGATCGCTTCGATCACGCACGGGCGGTCGGCTTTCAGCGCCTCGTCCCAGGCCGGCCCGATCTGGTCGGGCCGGTTGACCATGATGCCCTTCAGGCCGATCAGCTCGGCATAGCGCGCATATGGGAAATCGATTACGTGTTGCGAGGCGTCGTAGCGCGGATCGCCTTCCATCACGCGCTGCTCCCAGGTCACCTGGTTCAAATCGCGATTGTTCAGCACCATGATGATCAGGCGCGGGTCGGACCATTCCTTCCAGTAATCCTTGATCGTGATCAGCTCGGCGTTGCCGTTCATCTGCATCGCGCCGTCGCCGACCAGCGCGATCGCCACGCGATCGGGGAACGCGAACTTGGCCGCGATCACGTACGGCACGCCCGGTCCCATCGTCGCAAGCCCGCCGGAAAGCGAGGCCATCATGCCGTCGCGGATCTTCAGGTCGCGCGCATACCAGTTGGCGGCGGAACCGGAATCGGAAGAGAGGATGCAGTTGTCCGGCAACTTGGGCGACAGTTCCCAGAACACGCGCTCGGGATTGATCGGTTCGGCTTCTACCATCGCGCGCGACTCCAGCACCTGCCACCACTCGCGCACGTTCTTCTCGACCGTGGAGCGCCATTCGCGATCGGTCTTGCGTTTGAGTCGGGGGATCAGCGCCTGCAGCGTGGCTCTGGCATCGCCGACGAGGTTGATCTCCATCGGATAGCGGATCGAGAGCATCGCCGGGTCGATGTCGATCTGCACGCCGCGCGCCTGGCCTTCCTTGGGCAGGAATTCGGAGTACGGGAAACGCGAGCCGATCATCAGCAGCGTGTCGCAGCCGGTCATCAGCTCCCAGCTCGGCTTGGTGCCCAGCAGGCCGATGGAACCGGTGACGAAGGGCAGGTCGTCGGGCAGCGCGGCCTTGCCGAGCAACGCCTTCGCCACACCTGCGCCGAGCAGCTCGGCGACTTCGATCACTTCCTCGCGTGCGCCGAGCGCGCCGGCGCCGGCCAGTATCGCCACCTTCTTGCCGGCATTGAGCAGGTCGGCGGCCTGCTGCAGGTCGTGATTGGTCGGGACGATCTGTGGCGCGCGATAGCCCAGGCCCGAATGCACGGTGCCATGTTTGCGAGGCGGTTCCTCCACCGCATCGAGTTCCTGCAGATCGTTCGGAACGATCATGCAGGTGACGGTGCGCCTGGAAATCGCGATGCGCATCGCGCGGTCCACCACGTGCCGCACCTGCGCGGGCACGGTGATCAGCTCGACGTATTCGGAAGCGACATCCTTGAACAGCGTGGTGAGATCCACTTCCTGCTGGTACTGGCCGCCCAGCGCGGACCGCGCCTGCTGGCCCACGATCGCGACCACCGGCATGTGATCGAGCTTGGCGTCGTAGAGGCCGTTCAACAAATGGATCGCGCCGGGTCCCGAGGTGGCCATGCACACGCCGACGTCGCCGGTGAACTTGGCGTGCGCGCAGGCCATGAATGCGCACATCTCCTCATGGCGCGCACGCACCAGCTCGATCTCCCCATCGGCGCGATTCATCGCACCCATGAGGCCGTTGATGCCGTCGCCCGGATAACCGTAGATGCGGCGCACGCCCCATTCGTGCAGGCGCTTGATGAGGAAGTCGCTGACGGTGGGCATGGAACCTCCGTGTTGGTGCAGCCCTGGAAGACGCGCGCATCCTGCGCGTCGCGAGCAACCCAAGTGTGCGGACTGCGAGGTTAACCTCGCGCGAATGCGGTCCTTTGTACGTTCTACTTTGCTTTTCGCACGCCCTTTGCGTAACGTGTAGAACTGCATCAGGTCGCGGCGTCCAGGACGGGCGCGGCGTTGCGCGGGACCAAGGACGGCAGTGGCGCAACTCTTCCCAAGATGGTTCGGATTCGTGTTCCGGCTCGGCGTGCTGGCCGCGGTCGTGATCGTGGTCGCGCTGCTGCTGCTGTGGCGCGTGGCGACCGCCGAACCGACCACGCCGCACGATCCGCTCGAACAGCCGGTTCCCTTCAGCCACAAGCACCACGTCGGCGACGACGGCATCGATTGCCGTTATTGCCACAGCTCGGTCGAGCAGTCCGCGTTCGCGGGCATCCCGCCGCTCTCGACCTGCATGACCTGCCATTCGCGGTTGTTCACCGACCAGCCGGTGCTTGCACCGTTGATCGCGGCGTACCAGAGCGGCGTGCCGTTCCACTGGAAGCGGCTGCACAAGCTGCCGGACTTCGTCTATTTCAACCACTCCATCCATATCGCGAAAGGCATCGGCTGCGAGAGTTGCCACGGCCGCATAGACGAGATGCCGCTCACCGCGCAGGTTGCCCCGCTGACGATGCAGTGGTGCCTGGACTGCCATCGCGACCCGGTTCCTAACCTGCGGCCGCGCAACGAGGTGTTCAGCATGACGTGGCGCGCGAAGGACCAGCACGCGCTCGGGATGCGCCTGATGCGCGAGTACCACATCGACAAGCGGCGGCTGACGGATTGCTCGGTATGTCATCGCTGAACACGTCGTTCGACATGGAAACCGAGCGCGCGCGGTTGCAGGACGTGCGCGGCCCGAAACTGTGGCGCTCGCTGGAAGAGCTGGCCGACAGCGAAGGCTTCCGCACCTGGCTGCAGCGCGAGCATCCGCGACTGGCGGATGCTGCGCCGCTCGATCGGCGCGGCTTCATGAAATTCATCGGCGCATCGCTGGCGCTCGCAGGCCTGAGTGCGTGCAGCCGCCCGCCGCAAACCGAAATCGTGCCTTACGTGCACGGCCAAGTCGGCCAGGTGGATGGCCTGCCGCGTTACTTCGCCACGGTGTTGACACGATCCGGTTACGCGCAAGGCGTGCTGGTTCGCAGCAACATGGGCCGGCCCACCAAGGTCGAAGGCAATCCGCAGCATCCGGCCAGTCTCGGCGGCACCGACATCTTCGCGCAGGCCTCCGTGTTGCAACTGTGGGATCCGGATCGCTCGCAATCGGTGCTGTACCGGAACGAGGCGACGACGTGGGATGCCTTCGCGACCGCGATGTCGCAATCGCGCGTGCGCTGGATGCGCGACGGTGGTGCAGGCTTGCGCGTGCTCACGGGTGCGATCACCTCACCGACGCTGGCCGCGCAACTGGATGCGCTGCAGAGGCAGTATCCGAACGCGCGCTGGCACGTGCACGAACCCTGCGGCGAGAACGCGCGTGGAGGTACGCGGCTCGCATTGGGCAAACTGTACGCGAAGCGTTACCGCTTCGATCGCGCCAAGGTGATCCTCGCGCTGGACGCGGATTTTCTTTCCGACCCGGCCGCCGGGGTGCGTTATTCGCGCGACTTCATCGCCGCACGCGATCCGGAACGCGGTGCGATGTCGCGGCTGTACGCCGTCGAGGCCACGCCCAGCATCACCGGTGCGATGGCCGATCACCGTTTGCCGCTGGGAAGCGCGCAGATCGAGGCATTCGCGCAGACCTTGGCGGAAAGGCTGGGCATTGCTCACGATAAGGGCCCGCTTGCAGGCGGCCGCGACGTTTTTGGTCGGAGCGCGCCTGCACGCGACATGTCACCGGCAAGCCCGCTCCTGCAAGCGATTGCCAACGACCTGAGCGGTGCACGTGGCGGCTCGTTGATCGTCGCGGGCGATACGCGGACGCCCGAACTGCACATGCTGGTGCACGCGATGAACGCGTCACTCGGCAATGTCGGCAACACGCTGGAATACGTCGAACCCGTCGAGGTATTGCCGCCGCAAGCAACGAATCCGGATGGCCATGACGACGGCTCGTTGCGGGCGCTTGTGGAGGCGATGCGCGCAGGCAAGGTGGACACGCTGCTGGTGCTCGGTGGCAATCCGGCCTACGACGCCCCCGCGGACCTGGAATTCGCCGCGGCGCTGCGGCGCGTGCCGCATCTGCTGCACTCGGGGCTGTACCACGACGAAACCGGCGCGCTCGCCGAGTGGCATCTGCCGATGTCGCACGCGCTGGAATGCTGGGCGGATGCGCGCGCCTTCGACGGCACGGCCAGCATCGGGCAGCCGCTGATTGCACCGCTGTACGACAGCAAGTCGGCCATCGAAGTGCTTTCGATCCTGCTCGATGACGAGCTCACCGACGGACGCGCGCTGGTGCGCAGGCAGTGGTCTTCGCAGTTGAAAGACGAAGCGGCATGGAACGCGGCGCTGCAGGCGGGGGTGATCGCGCACACCGCGGCAGCAGCTATTTCGTCCTCCCCGCAAAAACGGGAGTCAGGCGGTTCGGGAAATTCCAAGCCAACGGCGCTGAACTCCGGATCGCCACCGCGCGGTGCCCGGAATGGCGAACAGGAGATTTCGGACAGAAATGATGTGGAACTGCTCTTCCGTCCCGATCCCACGATCGGCAACGGCGAATGGGCGAACAACGGCTGGCTGCAGGAACTGCCGAAGCCGCTGACGCAGCTCACCTGGGACAACCCGGCGCTGATTTCGCCGGCGCTCGCGAAACAATATGGACTGGGCAATGGCGACGTGGTCGAGCTGCGCTCCCACGGACGCAGTCTGCGCATCCCGGTGTGGATCATGCCGGGGCAGGCGGCGCGCAGCGTCACCGTGTATCTCGGTTACGGCCGCACGCGAGCCGGACGCATCGGTGACGGTCAGGGCTTCAATGCTCATCTGCTGCGCACCTCGCGAGCGCCCTGGCAGACCGACGACCTGCAGTTGCGCAAGACCGGCGAACACTACGCGCTGGCGCCGACGCAACATCACTTCAACATGGAAGGCCGCGACCTGCTGCGCACCGGCACGCTCGCGCAGTTTTTGCATGACCCGCACTTCGCGACCGCGCACGACGAGTACGGCGAGAAGCCACCGTCGCTCTATCCCGATTACCCGCCCGGTGATTACGCCTGGGGCATGAGCATCGACCTCAACGCCTGCATCGGCTGCAAGGCGTGCACCATCGCCTGCCAGGCCGAGAACAACATCCCGGTGGTCGGCAAGGAGCAGGTGCGACGGGGTCGCGAGATGCACTGGATCCGGGTGGACCGCTATTACGAAGGCGAGGCCGGCAATCCTCGCGCGTTAAACCAGCCGGTGCCGTGCATGATGTGCGAGCACGCACCGTGCGAACTCGTATGTCCGGTGGATGCGACCGTGCACGACAGCGAAGGCCTGAACGTGCAGGTCTACAACCGCTGCGTCGGTACGCGCTTCTGCTCCAACAACTGTCCGTACAAGGTACGTCGGTTCAACTTCATGCAGTACGCCGACAAGGAAACCGAATCGCTCAAGGGCGTTCGCAATCCTGAAGTGACGGTGCGCCGCCGCGGCGTGATGGAGAAGTGCACCTACTGCATCCAGCGTATCGAAGCGGCGCACATCGAAGCCGACAAGAGCGGCCGCCGCATCCAGGACGGCGAAGTGCTGACCGCATGCCAGGCGGTGTGTCCGACCCAGGCGATCCGCTTTGGCGATATTTCGGACAAACAATCCGGCGTAGCCAAGGCAAAACAATCGCCGCGCAATTACGCGATGCTCAACGAGCTCGGCACCCGGCCGCGCACGACGTACCTCGCGCGCATCCGCAATCCGAATCCGGCGCTGAAGGACGATGCGACATGAGCGCGGCGATCCGGCCCGATCCGCTGCCGCCGGTCATCGCGCCGGGCGAGGACGCGACCAGCATCAGCACCAATATCAGCTACATCACGCTGCAACGTCCGTTCGGCCTGCTGTGGCTGTCCGGATTTTCGCTGGCGTTCCTGCTCTCGGGGTTGCTGACCGTGGGCGTCTGCTGGCTGCTGTATGCGGGCGTCGGCATCTGGGGCTTGAACATCCCGGTGGCGTGGAGCTTCGCGATCGCCAATTACGTTTGGTGGATCGCGATCGGCATGGGCGGCACTTTCATTTCGGGCGCGATGTACATCGCACGCCAGAAATGGCGCAACTCGATCAACCGCTTCGCCGAAGCGATGACGGTGTTCGCGGTCTCGGTGTCGGGCATCTTCCCGATCCTGCACTTGGGAAGGCCATGGTTCTTCTACTGGCTGTTCCCGTACCCGGACATCATGAACCTGTGGCCGCAATGGCGCAGTTCGCTGGAGTGGGACTTCTGGGCGATCCTCGCCTACCTGATCGTCTCGATCGTGTGGTGGTACGTCGGCATGTTGCCGGACCTCGCCACCTTGCGCGACCGCGCGCCGACGATCGCGCGTGCACGCTTCTATGGCCTGCTGGCGCTGGGTTGGCGCGGCGAAGCGCGCCACTGGATGCGTTTCGAGAAATTGAACCTGGTCACCGCATCGCTCGCGGTGGTGCTGGTGTTCTCGGTGCACAGCATGGTCGCGCTGGACTTCTCCGAAGGCCTGGTGCCCGGCTGGCACGAGACGATATTCCCGCCGTTCTTCGTCGCCGGCGCCCTGTTCTCCGGATTCGGCATGGTGCTGACGCTGGCGATCCCGCTGCGCAAGTGGTTCCACCTGCACGCCTATCTGACGGATCGCCACATCGAGAACATCGCCAAGCTGATGCTCGCCGCCGGGCTGTTCGTGGACTACAGCTACTTCTCCGAAATCTTCACCGCGTTCTTCTCGATGGATCGCTACGACGTGGCGATGACCTGGCATCGCATCTTCGGGGCGTACGCGTGGGTGTTCTGGGGAACGATCCTGTTCAACGTCGCGCAGATCCAGTTGCTGTGGTTCAAGCGCGTGCGCCGCAGCGCTGCGGCGGTGTTCGTGATCGCGGTGGGCGTGCTGATCGGCATGTGGCTGGAGCGCTTCATGCTGATCGTCACCAGCCTGTACGAGGATTTTGTGCCTTCGGTCTGGGGGATGTTCTGGCCGACCTTCTGGGATCTCGCCTTCCTCGCAGGTTCCGTCGGCCTGTTCTATTTCATGTTCCTGCTGTTCGTGCGCCTGCTGCCGGTGCTCTCGATGTTCGAGCTGCGCAAGCTTGCGCACCAGTCCGGGCGGGTCGCAATGTTGCGCGCAGGAGAGCCCCCGTGAGCGGGTCAGGCGTGCTCGGTTTGCTGGCGGAATTCGCGCAGGCGGACCAGTTGCGCGACGGCGCGCGCCACGCGCGCGACCAGGGCTACACGGCGATGGAAGCCTATTCGCCGATGCCGGTCGAAGGACTTGCGGAAATCGTGCACACGCGCGGGACGCGCGTACCGCTATGGATGCTGTTGGGCGCGATCGGCGGCGGTGGCTTCACCTACTGGCTGGAATGGTATTCGGCCGCAGTGAACTATCCGATCAATGTCGGAGGACGGCCGCCGTTTTCGTGGCCGGCTTTCATTCCGCCGGCACTGGAAATGACGATCCTGTGGGCGGTGCTGCTCGGCGTGGCCGCGCTGCTGATCGGCAGCCGCCTGCCGATGCTGCATCACCCGCTGTTCGACGTCCGCGCATTCGACCGCGCCAGCAGCGACCGCTTTTTCCTGTTGCTGCGCGCGGAAGATCCGCAGTTCGACCTTCAGCGCACGCGCGCATTCCTGTCCGCGCTTTCGCCGCTGACGATCAGCGAGGTGAGGGAATGAAGGCGCGTATCACCTTGCTTGTGTGGGTCGCGCTGGCGCTCTCCGGCTGCGAGCGCGGCATGCACGAGATGTACGACCAGCCCAAATACAAGCCGCTGGTGCCGAGCCCGCTGTTCGCCAACGGCAATGCCTCGCGCCCGCAGGTTCCCGGCACCGTGCCGCGTTCGGCGGGTGCGCTCGCCGGCGCCAGCAGCGGCAGACTCGATCGCGTCGCGCTCGCACGCGTGGCGGAACCCGCGACCGGCGTGGACGCGCGAGGCAAGCCACTCGCGCAAAGCGGGCCAGCCGCGCAACCGGGTTATGCCAATCCATTGCCGATCACGCCGCAGTTGCTGGAACGCGGGCAGCAACGCTTCGACATCTATTGCGCGCCGTGCCACAGCCGCGCAGGCGATGGCGACGGCATGATCGCGCGGCGCGGCTTCCCGCATCCGCCGAGCTACCACACCGACGCGCTGCGCAACGCGCCGGACAGTCATTTCTATGACGTGATCACGAACGGCTATGGGGCGATGTTCCCGTACGCCGACCGCATCAGCCCGCACGATCGCTGGGCGATCGTCGCCTATATCCGCGCGCTGCAATTGAGCCAGCACGCACCGGCTTCCGACTTGACAGCGGGCGACTTGAAGAAGCTGCGGGGAGCCACGCAATGACCGCCTGGCTCCCAGTCACGCGCTGGCAATGGCTCGCGATTGTGGTTGGCGTACCGGCGCTGGTCGCCTGCCTGCTGCTGGGCTTGTTCCGCGATCCACAGCAGACGCTGCTGTCGTACCTGTTCGCGTTCTTCTTCTTCACCGGATTGAGCGTCGGCAGCCTGGCATTGCTGATGGTGCACGCGCTCACCGGCGGCGCGTGGGGCTGGTACATCCGCGCGCCCCTGCTGGCGGCCGCGCGCATCCTGCCGCTGATGGCGGTGGCGCTGATCCCTATCCTGGTCTGCCTGCACACCTTATATATGTGGTCGCAGCCGGTCGCATTGGCGCACGACTCCGTTCTGCGCCGGCAGAGCTGGTATTTGGCGATCGCGTTTTTCGTGATCCGCAGCGTGGCGTATTTCGTCCTGTGGATCGGCTGGTCGTTCGCGTTCACGCGCAACATGGACGACCCTCAGCGCGCGCCGCGCTGGGCGGCCTCGGGTTTGATCGTGTACGCGCTGACGTCGCTGACCGCATCGGTGGACTGGGTCGTGTCGCTGACTCCGCACTGGCACTCGTCCACGTTCGGGATGATGGTCGGCACCGGGTGGATATTGGCCGCGATGGCGCTGGGGATTGCGGTCGCCGCGCGCGCCCATGATCCGGGCGACACCGCGACCTCCGCGCTGCACGATCTCGGCGGACTGCTGATGGCGCTGGTGCTCGCGTGGTCGTATCTCGCCTTCATGCAGTACCTCACGATCTGGATCGCCGACCTGCCGGACGAAACCGCCTGGTACATCCCGCGCACGCTGACCACGTGGCGGTATCTCGCCTGGTTCCTGATCGCCTGCCATTTCCTGATCCCGTTCGTGCTGTTGCTCTCGCGCGGCGCGAAACGGCGCAGGTTGTGGATGCGCAACATCGCGATGATGCTGGTGGCCGCCAATCTCGCCGACGCGTTCTGGCTGGTGGTGCCGAGTTTCCGCGCTCACGGTTTCGCGTTGCGCTGGAGCGATCTCCTCGCGCCGCTGGGGCTGGGCGCGCTGTGGTGGTGCGTGTACGCGGGCCAATTGCGTGTCGCGCGCGCCGCCGCGCCGGCGCGGATCGAAGATGCCATCGCGCTGGAGCGCAGCCATGGCTGAGCACGAACATCCGTTCGGTCACGAGCCTTCGGCGATTGCCACCCGGCGCGTGCTGGCGACCGGCGGCGCGCTCGCGCTGATCGTGATCGGCGTGGTGATCGTGCTGCATTTCGCGCTGCGCAACGCGGCGATGCCGAACCATGCAGCCGTCGCGATCCGGCCGGCGCCGATCCCGCCGCCGCCGCGCCTGCAGCCCTCGCCCGAGGAAGATCTCGCCCAGCTGCGCGCGCAAAAGGTGCGGCTGCTTTCGTATTACGCGTGGACCGACCCTGCCCACCACTACGCACACATCCCGCTTTCGCGGGCGATGGAAATCTACGTGCAGCAGCATGCGTCGCGCCCTGAAGCGAACAGTGCGCCTGCAGCAGCTTCGAGCGGAGCACAGCCATGAGCCGGCGAAATGCCATGCGGCGGGGGCTCATGATCTGGGTGCTGGCGTTTTTCGCGAATGCCGGCTTCGCGCAGACACAAACCCATCTGCGCGCGCCGCCGGACCTGTTGCAGCGCGTGGGTTTCGACCAGAACCTTGGGCGCCAGGTGCCGCTGGACGCGCGCTTCCGCGAGGCCAATGGCGCCAGCGTGTCGCTGCGCGACCTCTTGCACAACAGGCCCACGTTGCTGGTGCCTGGCTATTTCGATTGCAGGAATATTTGCGGCGTGGTGCGTTCGGGTGTCGCCAATGCCGTGCGGCGCAGCGGCCTGGAGCCCGGCGATCAGTTCAACGTGGTGCTGGTCAGCATCGACCCCGAGGAAACGCCGGCCGACGCGCACACCGCCCAGAGCAATGATGTGCTGGCGCATCCACGCGCCGGCGTCGCGCACTGGCATTACCTGACGGGCGCACAGGCGGACATCGCGCCGCTGATGCGCGCGATCGGTTTCCGCTATTTCCTCGACCGCCGCGATGGCCAGTACGCGCACGCGACGGGCATCGTGCTGCTCACGCCGGATGGCCGCGTGACACAGTATCTCTTCGGCGTGCAGTTCGCGCCGGAAACGTTGCGGCTTGCGCTGGTGGATGCCTCGCGCGGCAAGATCGGCAACATCGTGGATCGCCTCGTCCTGCTGTGCTGCGCCTATGACGTCAGCACCGGCCGCTACACGCTGCTGATCCATCGCGTGATGCAAGGGTTGGGCATCACCACCGCGCTCGCCTTGTGTGGGTGGATCCTCGTCCTCCGTCGCGGTGAGTCGCGACGCGCGCGCAACCAGGGAGCCACGCGATGAACAGCGGCTTCCAGTGGTACCTGCCTTCCGCTTCCAGCCTGGCGCATTCGCTGGACGCGCTGTGGTGGGCGATGGTGGGCATCTGCAGCATCGTCTCGATCGGCGTGTTCGTCGCGATGTGGACGTTCTGCATCCGCTACCGGCGCGGCAACAAGAACATCGATCGGACGCTCAGCCACGGCACCACGCCGATCGAACTCACCTGGACCCTGGTTCCGTTCGCGCTGTTCCTCGGGATGTTCGTGTGGAGCCTGTTCCTGTTCGTGCGTGCCAATTCGCCACCAGCCGACTCGCAGACGATCTACGTCGTCGCCAAGCAGTGGATGTGGAAGGTCCAGCATCCGGGCGGTCAGCGCGAGATCAATGCGCTGCACGTGCCGCTGGGCCAGCCGATCCGTCTGACCATGACCTCGCAGGACGTGATCCACGATTTCTACGTGCCGGCGTTCCGCGTGAAGCAGGACATCCTGCCAGGCCGCTACACGCAGTTGTGGTTCAAGGCCACACAACTGGGCACGTTCCATCTGGAATGCGCGGAGTACTGCGGGCTGGATCACTCGAAGATGGGCGGGCTGGTGACGGTGATGCGGCCTTCCGATTACGCGCGCTGGCTGCAGGGCCACGCCGGGCCGCTCTCGCTGGCGTCGCAAGGCGAGGCGCTGTTCCGCGCGAAGGGTTGCAGCGGTTGCCACGGCACGAACGCGTCGGTGCACGCGCCGGATCTGGACGGCATCTATGGCCGCGTGGTGCACCTGTCCGACGGCAGCACGGTGGTGGCCGACGCGCGCTACATCCGAGATTCGATCCTGCTGCCGGACAGGCAGGTGGTCGCCGGCTACGCGCCGATCATGCCTTCCTTCCAGGGACAGTTGAGCGAAGAGGAGCTGATCGAGCTGGTCGCGTATCTGAAGTCCACCACGGCGGCAGGAACGCCGCCCGGCACCGCCACGGAGAGCACACGTCATGAGCGTCATTGACGCTGGCCCAGCGCCGCGCAGTTTCCTCGATCGCGATTACGGCCTGTGGGCATGGCTTACCACCCACGACCACAAGCGCATCGCGATCCTCTACGCGATCGGCATCACCTTCTTCTTCTTCCTGGGCGGCATCGCTGCGACCATGATCCGGCTGGATCTCGCCACGCCGAACGGCGCGATCATGAGCGCGGAGACCTACAACAAGACCTTCACCTTCCACGGCGTGGTGATGGTCTGGTTCTTCCTGATCCCGTCCATCCCGACCACGCTCGGCAATTTCCTGCTGCCGCTGATGATCGGCGCGCGCGACGTGGCGTTCCCGCGCCTGAACCTCGCGAGCTGGTACCTCTACATCATCGGCGGGCTGTTCACGATCTGCGCACTGATCGAGGGCGGCGTGGACACCGGCTGGACGTTCTACACGCCATTCTCGACGATGTTCTCCAACACCAACGTGTTCCTGGTGATCGTCGGCGTGTTCGTCACCGGCTTTTCGACGATCTTCACTGGCGTCAACTTCATCGTCACCACGCACACGCTGCGCATGCCCGGCATGACCTGGTTCAAGCTGCCGCTGTTCGTGTGGGCGATCTACGCAGTGAGCCTGGTGATGGTGCTGGCGACGCCGGTGCTGGCGATGACGCTGGCCCTGGTCGGGCTGGAACGTGGCCTCGGCGTGGGCGTGTTCGACCCCGCGCTGGGCGGCGATCCGCTGCTGTTCCAGCACCTGTTCTGGTTCTACTCGCATCCGGCGGTCTACATCATGATCCTCCCGGCGATGGGGCTGGTCAGCGAGATCATCCCTTGCTTCGCGCGGCGAAAAATCTTCGGCTACCGCTTCATGGTGTACGCGATCATCGGCATCGCCGTGATCGGTTTCCTGGTATGGGGACACCACATGTTCGTGGCCGGCATGTCGGTGTACGCCAGCCTGATCTTCTCGATCCTGAGCTTCATGGTCGCCGTGCCTTCTGCGATCAAGGTGTTCAATTGGACCGCGACGCTGCACCGCGGATCGATCAGTTTCGAGGCGCCGATGTTGTACGCGCTCGGCTTCGTCGGCCTGTTCATGCTCGGCGGGATGACCGGGCTGTTCCTCGCCGAACCCGCGCTGGACATTCCGCTCACCGACACCTACTTCGTCATCGCGCATTTCCATTACGTGATGGTCGGCGGTTCGGTGATGGCGTACCTGGCCGGCATCC
>JBQCHG010000043.1:0-11972 GCA_051954935.1 Rhodanobacteraceae bacterium | reverse complement strand
CCGTCCCCGGCCCTTTTACCGCTACCCCCCGCGCGCCGGGTTGGTCCCGCCGCGGCTCCCCGACCCGGGGCGCGCCGCTGTGCCCTCTACTTCCTCTGCCCCTGGGGCCCGCCGCCGTATGGCGGCCGCTGCGGTGCAACCCGAAGGGCCGTGGCCCTTTGCCCGCATGGCAGCGTCATCGCTCGTCTATGTATCGACATACACCTTCCTCGCTCTTCCTTGCCCTGCAGGCAAAGGGCCGGCGGCGCGACCGTTTGGGATAGCGTTAACAGGCCCTGGAGACCCGGTGCGGATTTTGCATCCTAACCCCGTACGGTGTGAACGGATAGTTCTCGTCGCGTCATAAATGACCGCCCACGGGTCATCGCGCGGAGTGCAAAGCGTTGCGAGCGCGGCGCTTTGCGGCGATCACATCCGGAATTCGCGCCCCAGATAGACTTCCCGCACCTGCTCGTGCGCGAGGATTTCCGCGGGCGTGCCGCGCGCCAGCACCTTGCCCTCGTTGAGAATGTAGGCGTGTTCGCAGATGCCGAGCGCCTCGCGCACGTTGTGGTCGGTGATCAGCACGCCGATGCCGCGGTCGCGCAGGTGGCGAACGATGCGCTGGATTTCGCCGACCGAAATCGGATCCACGCCGGCGAACGGCTCGTCCAGCAGCATGAAGCGCGGATTGGCGGCCAGCGCTCGCGCGATCTCCACGCGCCGACGTTCGCCGCCGGAGAGGCTGATGCCTCTCTGGCCGGCGATGTGCGCGACCTTCAATTCATCGAGCAGCGATTCCAGTTCGCGTTCGCGCTGCGCGGCGTTGAGGTCGGTGCGCAGCTCCAGGACCGCCAGGACGTTTTCCGCCACGGTCAGGCGGCGGAACACGGACGCTTCCTGCGGCAGATAGCCGATGCCCAGGCGCGCGCGCGCGTGCATGGGCAGGGCGGTGATGTCGTGGCCATCCAGTGTGATGCGTCCGCCGTCCGGTTCGATCAGGCCGACCACCATGTAGAAGCAGGTCGTCTTGCCGGCGCCATTGGGGCCGAGCAGGCCGACGACTTCGCCCTGTTTGATCTCGAAGGCGAAATCGTGCACCACCTGACGCGCGCGGAAGCGCTTCTGGAGACCTCGTGCGACGAGCATGGATCAGCCGTGGGTCGTGGAAGCGGGCGCGGGCGTCTGCATCGGCGCGGAGGAAGCCGGTGCCGGTTGTGCCGAAGATGACGCCGACGCGGGCGGCGCGCCGCTGGTCGCCGGTGCCGGCCTGGCCGGCGGCGAGGCCTTCGGGCGCGGTTGCAGGGTCATGTGCACCTGGCCTCCCGTTCCACCTTCGCCATTGATCTGGCCGCTGCCGGTGTTGTACGTGAGCTTTGCGCCATGGAAGGAACCCTTGCCTTCCTGCACCACGCTCGCATCGCCGGTCAGCACTACGGTGTTCTGCGAAACCGTGTAATCGATCGTATTGGCCTGGCCGTGCACCATGGTGCCGTCGTCGAGCTTCTGCTGCATGTGCGCGGGGCTGCCCGTCAGCACCACGCGCTGCACCTGGTTGTTCTGGTCGAAATACCCGACGGCGCTGTTGCCGTCCGCGTGCAGCGTGCCCTGGTCGATCTTCACGTTGCCGGTGAAGGTGGTCTTGCCGCTGTCCTGGCTGCCGGAGAAGGAATTCGCCGTGACATTGACCGGCTGGTCGCGATCGGCCTGCGTGGCCTGCGCGGTCGAGCAAGCGAACAGCACGACCGACGCGATTGCGAACGTGATCGCGCGCATCTCAATGCTTCCGCGCTTGCGGGGTGAGCGTGGCGTGGACATCGGAGAGCAACTCCAGCGAGTGGGTATTCATGTCGGCTTTCATGCCGACGCCGCGCAGTATAGAACCGGTCTGCTGAATCACGCTGGGCGCCGCGGAGGCCATCCGCTTGTCCTTCGTCCAGATCGTGGCATCGGCCGTTTGCACTTGCGCGGCCCTTACGTTGCCGACGGCCGGTCGCCGCATGTCCACCTTTCCGATCAGCTTCACCAGCGAATTGTCGGCGCTGACCCAGGCGTACTGCGAAGTCCCGTGCCAGTCGGCGTTGTCGGTGCCGTAGATCGTGTAGACCGGGGCGTTGACGTACAGCGAGTCGTCGCCCTCGCGACGCGCCAGATACGGGGCAACCAGGCGGAACGCGGGTGCGCCGTCCTCGCCCAGGGCATCGAGGGTGAAATCGTTGAGCGTGTAGCTGGAACGCGGCGGCCCAACCATTTCGTTGGGCTTCGGCGGCGGCTTCAGCCACCAGACCAGCAGTTGCGTTCCTGCCGCGGCGATCAGCAACGCGAGGCCGAGCAGAAGATTCCTGCGATCCATCACGACCAGTACCCGATTTCCGCGTCCAACTTGCCCTGCGCCAGCAGGATCAGGTCGCACAGCTCGCGGACCGCGCCGCACCCGCCCGCGAGGTTCGTGCACCAGTGCGCGCGCTCAATTACCCACGGATGCGCATTCGCCGGGGCGACGGCGAACCCGGCGGCGCCCATGGCACGCAGATCGGCGAGATCGTCCCCGGCGAAGGCGACCTGTTCGGTGGAGAGACTGGCGCCGTGCGTCAGGTCGGCCAGGCACGCGCGCTTGTCGGCCTGGCCCTGGTACACGTGGTCGATGCCCAGTTCCTCGGCGCGCAGCGCGACCACGTGGCTGATGCGGGCGCTGACCAGGGCGACATCCACGCCGTGCGCCATCAGGCGCTTCAGGCCATGGCCGTCCTGCACATTGAAGGCCTTCCACTCATGTCCGTCTTCGCCATACAGCAGCCTGCCATCGGTCAGCGTGCCGTCCACGTCCAGCGCGAGCAGCTTGATCTTGGCCGCGCGGGCGAGCACGTCTTGCGGGATGTCGGAAAGGTAGGACACGGATCGGCGGGTCGCGACGGGATCGCAAATTGTAGCGGGGGATCGGGGGCGGGTAGCGGGGCGGGAAAATCGGCCGTCAGCAAGATTGCAGAAGGTTCGACAGCTTCAACTGGCCAGGGCCAGGTGCTCGCGGGAATGCCTGAGCAGCGCGCCCCCGCCACCAATCCTCCATCCCCGCTTTTCCGCTCAAACCACTCTCGAGCGCATCAGATCATGGATGTTCAGCGCGCCTACGACGTGATTGTCTGCGTCCACCACGATCAGCGCGTGGATCTTGTGCGCATCCATCAGTTGCGCGGCTTCGGCGGCGAGTTTGTCCGGGCTGATCGTCTTGGGCGTGCGCGTCATCAATTGCGAGACCGGGGCGCCGCGCATGTCCACGCCATCGTCGTCCAGCGCGCGCCGCAAGTCGCCGTCGGTGAACACGCCCAGCAGCCGGTGTTCCGCATCGACGATCGCGGTCATGCCCAGACCCTTGCGCGACATCTCCATCAGCGCCTCGGTCAACGAGGCGCTTTCCGGCACCTGCGGGATCATGGAGCCGGTGTGCATCAGGTCCTCGATCTTCAGCAGCAGCCGGCGGCCGAGCGACCCGGCCGGATGCGACATCGCGAAATCCTCGGCGGTGAAGCCGTGTGCTTCCAGCAGCGCGATCGCCAGCGCATCGCCCATCACCAGCGCCGCGGTGGTGCTGGCGGTGGGCGCCAGGCCCAGCGGGCAGGCTTCCGCCGATACGCCGACGTCCAGGTGCGCATTCGCCGCGCGCGCCAGCGAGGAATTCGGCCGGCCGGTCATCGCGATCAGCGGATTGCCCTGGCGCTTGATCAGGGGAAGGATGGTCAGCAGTTCGTCGGTCTCGCCGGAGTAGGAGAGCGCCAGCACCACGTCATCGCGGGTGATCATGCCCAGGTCGCCATGGCTGGCTTCGCCCGGGTGCACGAAGAACGCCGGCGTGCCGGTGGAGGCCAGCGTGGCGGCGATCTTGCGCGCGATGTGGCCGGACTTGCCCATGCCGGTGACCACCACGCGGCCGGTGCAGGCCAGCATCAGTCGGCAGGCACGCACGAATTCGCCATCCACGCGCGATTCCAGCGCACGGATTGCATTGGCTTCGGTGGCAATTACCGTATGCGCGCTGCGCGCGAGAGCGTCGCTGGCTGGATGCGGGTGCACGTCGGGGCTGCCGGCTTCGGCACTCAAGGCGCTCATGGCTGTCGTTCCGTGGCGAGGAGGTTTGCACGGCGCGGATGTCGTTTCTGTGCCATGCGGTTTCCGTTAAACTGCCCGATTCCTATTCTATCGTGTTGTACCGCGTGTCCGAAACTTTTCGTTGACGGCGCCGGTGCGGCGAGGATCCCTTCCCGATCATGAACCCGAGCGCAATCAAGCAATTGATCGAACAGGGATTGCCCGGCGCGAGTGCGCAGGTCTTGGGAGCCGATGGCGTGCATTTCGAGGCGCGGGTGGTGGCCGAGGCCTTCGCCGGCAAGCCCACGCTGGCGCGCCACCGCATGGTCTACGCCACCCTGGGCGGGCTGATGGGCAACGAGATCCACGCGTTGGCGCTGAAGACGCTGACGCCGGAGGAAACAGGGGAGGGCCCGGCTGGCGGGGCCCACTGATGGGACATGGGGTGCAGGCAGCGGGGTGTTTTGCTCCGACATTCTTGGGTCGTGATGGCTTGCCGAGTGCTTCCTGTCGAATTTTTCTAACCTTGCGGGTCGTGTCGAATCGCACCCCGCACCGCGCATCGGTGAGCCACGGACGGCGATCGGCGAATGCTCCAGGGATGGATCGGAGCTACTAATGGCCAAGATCGTCATATCTGGTGGAACCCCCCTCAACGGCGAAGTCTGGATTTCCGGTGCCAAGAACGCGGTGCTGCCGATCCTGGCCGCCTGCCTGCTTGCAGACGAGCCGGTGACGATCGGCAACGTACCGCATCTGCACGACGTGACCACCACGATGGAACTGCTCGGCCAGATGGGCGCGCAGTTGGTCGTGGACGAGCGCATGAAGATCCACGTGGATCCGCGTCCGACCGAGCGCTTCTTCGCGCCCTACGACCTGGTCAAGACGATGCGTGCGTCCATCGTGGTGCTGGGTCCGCTGGTGGCGCGCTATGGCCAGGCCGAGGTTTCACTGCCCGGCGGGTGCGCGATCGGCTCGCGGCCGGTGGACCAGCACATCAAGGGACTGCAGGCGCTCGGCGCGGACATCACGGTCGAAAACGGCTACATCAAGGCGCGCGCGAAGCGGCTGAAGGGCACGCACATCACGATGGACGTGGTTACCGTCACCGGTACCGAGAACATCATGATGGCCGCCGCCCTGGCTTGTGGGACCACGATCATCGAGAACGCCGCGCAGGAGCCGGAAGTGGTGGACCTGGCCAATTGCCTGATCGCGATGGGCGCGAAGATCGAAGGCGCCGGCACGGCGACGCTGGTGATCGAAGGCGTGGAGCGGCTGCATGGCGCGCACTACGAAGTGCTGCCGGATCGCATCGAGACCGGCACCTTCCTCGTGGCCGGCGCGATCACCGGCGGCCGTGTGCTGGCCAAGCGCGCGCGCCCGGACACGCTGGAGGCAGTGTTGTCCAAGCTAGAGGAAGCCGGCGCGCACATCAACACGAATGGCGAATCCATCGAGCTGGACATGCGCGGGAATCGCCCAAAGGCGGTGGACATCACCACCGCGCCCTATCCGGCCTTCCCGACCGACATGCAGGCGCAGTTCACGGCGCTCAATTGCGTGGCCGAAGGTACCGGCGTGATCACCGAGACGGTGTTCGAGAACCGCTTCATGCACGTGCATGAGCTCCATCGTCTCGGCGCGGACATCAAGCTGGAAGGCAACACCGCGGTTATCCGCGGGGTGGACGGCATGTCCGGCGCGCCGCTGATGGCGACCGACCTGCGCGCTTCGGCTTCGCTCGTGCTGGCCGGCCTCGTCGCCCAAGGCGACACCGTCGTGGACCGCATCTATCACATAGACCGCGGCTACGAGTGCATCGAGGAGAAGCTGGGGATGCTCGGGGCGCAGATCCGCAGGCTACCGGGTTGAGGGTTGCAACGCTGCTGCGCTCGGCCACGGAGCTCTTGGCCATGTGTGGCAACTTCAATCGCGCGCCGGCGGTGCAGCTTTTGGCAGAAACCATCCCTGGTGTGCTTTCCGATCGGCATCCTTGCCTCACCCTCAGCACGGAGCCTTTTTGCCATGGATGGCAGCTTCGCTCGCGACGCTTTGCAAGCGCTCATCATGACACCGAGACCTCAGCGTGCTTCGTAGCTCTCCAGCTTCATCGTGAAATCGCCGTTGTCGTGCTGCGACACTTCCACGGGCACCGGCAGCTTGCCTGGTACGAACCAGCCGTCGAAACCGCCGCTGTCGGTGCGCACCACATGCACCGCGTCCGGATAATTCCCCGCCGGCACGCTGATCGCGCCTGATCCCTTCAGCGCGAATTGCTGGGTCTGGATGCGGTCGCGCACCGCGACCGGCAGTGCGAATCCGTGCTTGCCGGCCTTCAGTCCGGCCGCGATCGCTAGCACGACGGTGTGGCGCTCGATCGCGCCGGGTTGCGCGGCGAAGCGGTGCTCGCCCTTGTCGTTCACCACGATGGTGTTGCTTGGCCAGTCGAAGCGCACGTTGCGCTGCTTGTGCTTGAACGCGGCGTCCATCGAATAGTCGTAGTTCAGGCCTTCGGGCAGGTCGCCTTTCCAGCGGAAGGTGGACGTCTCGCGGGCGTTGATGCCGAGCATCGCGGCGAGACCCGAGGTGCCCTTGCTGTCGGTGACGAAGGTCCAGGTGTTGTCGCCGGACGACGACAAGGTCAGGGTGGCCTCGCCGATCGGGGAACCATCTTTCAGAAGTTGATAGCGTGCGGTGAACGCGGACAGCGGCGCGGCGAACGCGCTCGCGGCGAGCAGCAGCGTGGCGAAGGCGACGAGCGCGCGCAATGGATTCCGGATCATTGCAGTACCTTGGAGAGCGAGTTTGACTGGCGTGACTGTGGCGCCGCGCCGCTGAACGCTCGCCTCACGCGGTGCGCAGGTTCCCGTCGGCAGTCAGTCGGAGCGGCTCGCTGATTGCGCCGCCGTTCCAGTGCACCGCGCCCGCGCGCAGCGCCACGCGTCCGTGCGCGATCGCTTCCACGCAGGCCACGATCAGGCGATGCTCCTGGCCCAGCAATCGCGCGGCCAGGGCTTCCTCGTCGTCGCCGGCATGAATGGGGATGCGTGCCTGCGCGATCACCGGGCCGCCGTCCAGCTCGGGAGTGACGAAATGTACGCTGGCGCCGTGCTCGGCATCGCGCGCGGCAATCGCGCGCCGGTGCGTGTGCAGACCGCGGTATTTCGGCAGCAGCGAAGGGTGGATGTTGATGATGCGGCCCTGCCACGCATCCACCACCGCGCCGTCGATCACGCGCATGAAGCCGGCCAGCACGATCAGTTCCGCTCCGCTTTCCGCCACGCGCGCGAACAGTGCTTCGTCGAATGCCAGGCGGCTCGGGTAGCCCTTCGGATCCAGCGCCAGCGTGGGAATACCGTGCGCCTCGGCGTTGCGCAGTGCCGGTGCATCCGCCTTGTCGCTGGCCACCAGCTTGAACTCGACCGGCAGCTTTCCGGCCTCGCGCGCATCCAACAGGGCGCCGAGATTGCTGCCGCGGCCGGAGGCGAGGACGGCGACAGGGTATGTCATGCGATGCGCACGCGCGCATCTTCGTGCGCGGCGACCACTTCCCCGATCACCTGTGAAGCGAGTCCGTGCTTCGCCAGGATGGCGCCCGCCGCGTCCGCGTCATCGCGCGAGAGGATCACCGTGAAGCCGATGCCGCAGTTGAAGGTGCGCCACATCTCCTCGCGCGGCACGTTGCCTTCGCGTTGCAGCCAGTCGAATACCGGCGGCAATTTCCAGGCCGAACTGTCGAGCGCAATGCCCAATCCGTCCGGCACCACACGGATGATGTTCTCGGTCAGTCCGCCGCCGGTGATGTGGGCCATGCCGTGCACCGGCACACCGCGCATCAACTCCAGCATCGGTTTCACGTAGATCGTGGTGGGCGCCATCAGCGCGTCGGCGAGCTTGACGCCGCCAACGTCGAGGTCGAAAGGCGAGCCCGCGCGCTCGACGATCTTGCGGATCAGCGAATAGCCGTTCGAGTGCGGTCCGCTGGAAACTACTCCGAGGATCACGTCGCCCGGGCGCACCGCCGAGCCGTCAATCAGTTTCGATTTCTCGACCGCACCAACGCAGAAGCCGGCGAGATCGTATTCGCCCGGCGGATACATGTCCGGCATCTCGGCGGTTTCCCCGCCGATCAGCGCGCACCCGGCCAGCTCGCAACCCCTGGCGATGCCGCCGACAACGCTCACGGTGGTCGCGACATCCAGCTTGCCGGTCGCGAAGTAGTCGAGGAAGAACAAGGATTCCGCGCCCTGTACCAGCACGTCGTTGACGCACATGCCGACCAGATCGATGCCGATCGTGTCGTGGCGGTTCAACTGCTGCGCCAACTTCAGCTTGGTGCCCACGCCGTCGGTGCCGGAGACCAGCACCGGCTCGCGGTACTTGTTCGAAAGGTCGAACAGCGCGCCGAAGCCGCCCAATCCGCCCATCACCTCGGGCCGGAAGGTACGCTTCACCAATGGCTTGATGCCCTCGACCACGGCATTGCCGGCGTCGATGTCAACGCCCGCGGCGCGGTAGGTGAGCGGCTTTTTCTCGGGCATGGGCGATCGCCGTGACACGGAAGGGTCGTAAATGATAGACGGGGCGGGACCGATTGGGCAGACTTGCCATGAGCGGCTTGAAAGCTACTGCGCTCGGCCCGATTCAAGACAACATGCTGCGCGCCGGCGGTGCTCGGATCAGGGCCGGTACATGGATGTACCGCTTTGGGCCCAAGGAATGCTCATGTACTGACGTGTACACTCCGCTTCCTGCGCTCCGGCGACGCGCAATCTGCCTTCGCTCGCGACGCTTTCAATTCCGCTCAAACGAAGCCAATCGGAGCATGACATGCGATCCCTGATGGCTGCGCTGCTGGCGCTCTCGCTGTTGTTCGCGGCAGGCGCGCACGCGCAGGACACGACCGCCGGAGGCGGCACGTATTCCGCCGTTGTACCGGTTGCGGATACCAGCGATGCCGCGCGCGACACCGCGTTTTCCACCGCGCTGACGCAGGTACTGCAGCGGCTCGCGCCGCAGGCGGTGCCCGGCGCGGACGTGCTCGCCCAAGCATCGGGCCTGGTGCGCAACTACAAATACCAGCGCGCGCCCGGCGGCAACGGCCTGCAGGTGCAAGTGGACTTCGATCCGGGTTCGGTCCAGCACCTGATCAAGCAGCTCGACACCAGCGCCGCGGCTGGCTCGGCGCCCGCGGCGGCGTCCAGCTCCGCGGCGCCGATTGCAGGCGCGGGCGGCAGCGGCACCGTGTGGGTGGACGGATTGAACAGCGCGGCCGATTTCGCCTCGATGCTCTCGACCCTGCGCGCTTCGCCGCAACTGCACAACGTGATGCCGGTGGCCGCGCAGAACGACGGCGTGCTGCTGCAACTGGATTACGACGCGCCGTTGCCGGAGGTGCTCAACGCCCTGGTCGCCGGGGGGCACCTGCAGGCCGGGCCGGCGCACCCAGGCGCGGATGCCTCGCTGCATTGGGTTCGGTGAGCGATCGCCAAGCTGCTGCGCTCGTTACACCTTACGATCCGTTCTGGCGTGAACCGGTGATTCGCCCCATGCCGAATGCGGAAATGATGCGCCAGTTGCCCAACCTGATTTCCTGCCTGCGCATCGCGCTGGTGGCGCCGCTGGTCGCGTTGCTGCTGCAAGGGGACTTCGAAGCCGCGCTATGGATTGGCGTGGCGGCCGGCATTTCCGACGCGCTGGATGGCTTTCTCGCGCGCCATTTCGGCTGGCGCAGCCGGCTTGGTTCGCTGCTCGATCCCACAGCCGACAAGCTGTTGCTGGTCGCGGCATACCTGTGTCTCGCGCAGATCGGCCACATTGCGTGGGCGCTCGCGTCATTGGTGCTGGCGCGCGATGTCGTGATCGTGCTGGGCGCGCTTGCGTATCGCGGCGTGGTCGGCGAGTTCGAGGCCCAGCCCAGCCTGTGGTCGAAGGCCACCACGCTCGGACAGATCCTGTTCGTGCTGCTGGTGCTGGCGTCCCACGCGTTCGCCTTCCACTGGCAGCAGCGCGGTTACGCGTGGATCGTCGCCGCGCTGACGGTGATCAGCGGCGTCGACTACATCGTGCGCTGGAGCCTGCGTGCACGCAATGCGCTACGCGCGAGGAGAACGCCGCAATGAACAGCGACATCGCCCGCCGCTGGCAGTGGCTCGCGATCATCCTGGTGATCGGCGGGTTGCTGTGGATCCTGCGTCCGGTACTCACGCCATTCGCGATCGCGGCGATGCTGGCGTACCTGGGCGATCCACTCGCCGACCGTCTCGAGCGCCTGCGCTGCAACCGCACGCTGGCGACCAGCATCGTATTCGTGGTGATCGTGCTGGTGCTGGTCGGCGCGATGGTGCTGCTGGTGCCGCTGATCCAGCGCCAGGTGGTGAAGCTGATCGCGGCAATGCCCGCCTATGCCGAATGGGTGCGCACCGGGCTGTTCCCGTGGTTGCAGCAGCATCTGAACCTGCCGAAGAACTTCTTCGACGTTCAAAGCATCCTCGCCAATATCCGCGCGCACATCGGCACTGTGGGCAATCTCGCTGCGGCGGTGCTCGGCTACGCCACGCGCTCCAGCCTCACCGTGATCGGCTGGATCACATCCCTGGTGCTGATCCCGGTGGTCACGTTCTACCTGTTGCGCGACTGGGACGTGATGATCGCGAAGATCGACCAACTGCTGCCGCGCACGTACCAGCCGACCATCGCGCGGCTGGCGCGCGAATCGGATGCGGTGCTCGGCGCTTTCGTCCGCGGACAGTTGCTGGTGATGATCGCGCTGGGCCTGTTCTATGGCGTGGCGCTGTGGGCGATCGGGCTGGAGGTCGGCCCGCTGATCGGCATGATCGCGGGGCTGGTGAGCTTCGTACCGTACCTGGGTTTCATCACCGGCCTGTTCGCCAGCCTGATCGCCGCGCTGGTGCAGTACCACGACTGGCAACACCTGGCGATGGTGCTGGTCGTGTTCGGCATCGGCCAGGTGCTGGAAGGCTACGTGCTGGTCCCGAAGCTGGTCGGCGGCAAGATCGGCCTGCATCCGGTGGCGGTGATCTTCGCGATCCTCGCCTTCGGGCAGTTGTTCGGCTTCCTGGGCGTGCTGCTGGCGTTGCCGATGGCTTCGGTATTGATGGTGCTGCTGCGCTACGCGCATGAGCGGTACACCGCGAGCGCCTTGTACGATTCGCGCGCCGCGGCCGCGGCCGAACATGCGCCCGCGACGCTGGAAATCGAGCCGCCGGAAAAAGGGTCAGGTTCATTTTCCGAGTCTGAGCAGGGCAACGGTTCCGATAACCCGGACGACTCCGTGCGTTGAAAATGAACCTGACCCCTTTTCCGCAGTTGCCGCTCGGCCTGCGCTGGCCTTCGCACCAGCGCCTCGACACGTATCTCGCCGGCGCCAATGGCGCCGCGCTGGGAAGCGTGCGCGCCGTGGCACTGGGCGAAAGCAATGCATGGCTTTACCTGCGGGGCGCGCGCGGCAGCGGCAAGACGCACCTGCTGATCGGCGCCTGCCGTCTTGCCTTGGAGAAGGAACGCAACGCACGTTACCTGCCGCTGGCGTCGCTCGGCGAGCCGCGCGCGGAAGCGATCGCCAGCTTCGGAGCGGAGGAGGGCGAGCTGCTCGCCATCGACGACGTGCAGGCGATCGCGGGTGATCAAGGCGCCGAACGCGCGCTGTTTGACCTCTACAACCGTGCCCGCGAATCGCGTGCAACCTTGTTGTTCGCGGCGAGCGCTTCGCCGAATCAACTGGGCGTGCAATTGCCGGATCTGGTTTCGCGCCTGTCCGCGTGTACGCAGTTGGGCTTGCAGGCATTGGACGAGTCCGGTCGTCGCGCCGTGCTGCGTTCGCGCGCGCAGCAGCGCGGGCTGGAGATCGACGACAACGTATTGGACTGGCTGTTCGCCCGCCA